>NZ_JAZDDH010000001.1:0-644049 GCF_037081715.1 Halalkalicoccus sp. CG83 | reverse complement strand
AGTGCGGTGAAAGTGTTCAACTGGATTGCGACGCTGTGGGACGGACGGGTTCAGGTGACACCGCCACTGCTGTTCTGTACGGGAGCGATCTTCAACTTCAATCTCGGCGGTATTACCGGGGTGTTTCTCGCGGCATTGCCCGTCAATCTCCGCTACCACGGCACCTACTATGTCGTCGGTCACTTTCATTTCATTCTAGTGGGGATGATCGTTTTCGCTCTCTTTGGTGCATGCTATTACTGGTTCCCGCTGCTCACCGGTCAGCACTATGATCGTAACCTAGCGATGGCTCACTTCTGGTTGACGATGATCGGCGCTCTCGTTACGTTCGGCATTCTACTCCTGCTAGGAATGCAGGGGTTGCCGCGCCGATCAGCAACGTACCCCCTCCAGTTCGCGCCACTCCAACAGCTCGCAACGGTCGGTGCATACGTCATGGGGTTCGGACAGATACTCTGGCTCTTGAACATGGTCAAATCCCTCCGAACCGGCGAGAGGATTACGGACGCCGATGTCTGGAATCTCAAGCAGAACGGTATGTTCACTCGTGAATGGCAGTGGTTCGAGAGGCGTCTCAGGTAACCGACTCCTTTCAAGGTCCGGGAAACGCTCGTTCGAGATCAGCCATGTACACGCAGTTCAATACCGCGTTCGGTAATCAGGCCGACGTACGGGATCAAGCCCCGAGCGCGGCTTTGGCGGCAGCCGCCGCCAGTCGCCGTTGCGGATGTTGTGACGAATTCTCACGGAGGTGATCGTGAAGGATGGGCGTCAGCGGCCTCTCACCTCGTTGTTATTGCGTTCGGCGAGACAGTGGCCGCATCGGAAGCGTCGAGCCGATTCTAACAGTATAGGACGGGAAACGTAAGTATGTGTCAATGTATGCATCAGAATATCAACTTGGCAGCTAAACCTAAAAACGACTGGAAAGTCGCAGAGAGGACCGTAAAACAGGTGAGAGAGGACAGCCACACAAAGGCGTTTGCCGTTCATCCGTCCGGTTCGACTTCGACCGGATATGAGGGAGGACGAGGATGAGTCTCCTGCTGGCTGCGGTTCTCGGCGTCGTTGCGGTGTTGGTCGTGACGGCGCCAGGAATCTACTTCGGACTCTCCTATTTGGCCGTTGAGCAGGTAACGTCCCACGAACAGGCGGTAACACCATACCGAGCGATCGCCATAGCAGTTCTAGGAACGTTCGTATGGGCAATCATCCACGTCTTTTTCGGTTGGGTTCCTGTCATAGGATTAGTTCTACCGCCGTTGGCATGGATCGTAATCGTCAAGCGGTATACACCCACTGACTGGCCGGCTGCGGTCGTAGTCGGCCTGCTGGCATGGATTCCATCCGGTCTTGCGTATCGTGGCGTCGGAATCATCGCCTTCTAACGCTCAAGAGGGAGGTGATCCCTCGTCGGGAGAACGGTCGATCGTTCGATTAGTGACGGATGTATATCTACTAATGAGTCTAAAGGAATCAGTGTCCTCGTTCGTGCATCGAATTCGCGGAGGAAATTCGCAGCAAGAGACCGACTCGGACTCCGAGAATCAGGCGCCAGATGACGACGGAGACGGTGAATGGAGCATTGTAGAAACCCCCACCTCGAAATCGCTTCACGACGTCGTCCAAACCGTTGAGGGACCCTACGTCGTTGGTGCGGAAGGGAACGTATTTCGACGGAACGAGGGATCATGGGATCTGCGCATCGATTCCGGTCCCGCGACGAAACACAACACCCTTACCGCAATCGACGTCACGAGCGACGGCAAGCGGGTTTGGTTCGCCGGCTCGAGCGGTGCGTTGGGCATGTACGACATAGAAACCGGGCGAAAATACGATTACTCCGCACCTGAAGAGCGGACGAGCACCTGGGAGGCGATTGCCGTCACGGACGCGGATGATGATGAGCGACTCCGAGTAGCCAACGGCTCGGGAGAGGTGTTCCCTATCACGATCGATGGGGACGGATGTTCCCAGTACGGCGAGGCGGTAAAACCGGGCAGTGGATCGACCATTCCGGCGCTCGATTTCGGTGGCGGGACGCCCTATGCCATCGACACCAGCGGTAACGTCTTCGTGGAAGCAGAGGAGGACTGGGAGGACATCGGCATCCAGAACGCACAGGTCAACTTCTTCGACCTGTACGCGGACGAGGAGACCCTGTTGGTCGCAGGCGGTAATGGTCGGATCTATCGTTATGATCGTCCCTGCGAGAACTGGACCCCGGTTAGTGCGGGCTCCGTCGCTCTTCACGGCATTGATCAGTCTACTGATGAGACCATCGCGGTCGGAGCGGAGGGACGGATCTATCACCGGGTCCCCTCGGCTGGATGGGAACCGATATCGTCTCCTACCGAAGCGGATCTGCGGGCCGTTGCCCTGGGAGAGGTCGACGTTGCCATTGGTGCTGGCGGTATCGTGCTCGAGCGTTGAAGGAATCGTGAATCGACGCATCGGACTCGAACCGTCAACCAACTATGGACCGATCGGACCGGCTGAGTGGCGGAACCAACGTAATCTACGCTGCCATGAAAAACGCTATCAAGGAATCCATCGATGTCGTGCGAATCGGATTCGTAGGATTGGGAAACATGGGTTGGAGCCATGCAAGGCAGTTCTCTCGGTTAGGTCACGAGGTTGCAGCGGGCGCGGACATTGATCCGAAGGCTCGTACACGCTTTGCGAACGCCTTCGCCGCGAAGCCTTACGAGGACCCGGAGCGGTTGCTCGAGACCACCCTCGATGCCGTCGTCGTCACGACCCCGCCGAGGTTCCACGAATCCGTAGCCGTTCCTGCGCTCAGGAGCGGCCTCGACGTGTTCATAGAGAAACCGTTAGCTCACGATCTGGACAGCGCGGAGCGAATCGCGAACGCCGGACGGCGATCGAAGGGCACCTGTACAGTCGGGTTCCACAACCGGTTTCGGAACGCTGTGCGAACGGTGGCGTCGTATCGAGATAAGGGCTGGTTCGGACGTCTCACTCACGTCGAAGCGAACTACGTTCGCCAGCAGGGGACTCCCGTCGGATCCTGGATGACTGACGAGGAACTCGCGGGGGGCGGCGCACTCACCGACATCGGACCTCACACCATTGATCTCGCACTTCATCTCCTGAACTCTTTCGACGTCGTCGAAGCCACGGGAACGACTCGGCCTCAACGATCAACGGACCTGGAGAACAGTTCCGAGAATACGACACGTACCGGCTCGAATTCACCGAACGGTTCGGGCGTCGAGCTGTCGGCAAGCGCGTTTCTACGCCTTGCTGGTGGACGAACCGTTTCGACAGAGGTAGCGTGGACGGCGAATCGGGATCCGAGCATGGAGTTCATCGTTCGCGGTACCGACGGAGGTGCTCACTTCCAGCTAAACGATGAGACGGTAACGCTATACGGCGGCCGGAACGCCGAGAGCGACGTCACTAACCGGCCGTCATTAGAACCAAACGATCCATATCGAGATCAGGCGCGAGCGTTCGTCGATAGAGCGTTAGGAAGGAGATCCGCTCCGGTCGGTACCCTGGAACAGGCGCTTACGGTACAGCGAGTCATCGAAGCGGTCTACGCCTCCGGTAGGAACGGACGTGCGGTCCGACTAAACGAGGTCTCACGTTGACACCAGAGCCCGTGGATTAGGGATCGGTCGACCGGTAGTGATAGTCATCCGTATCAGTTTCCTGGCTCGTCGATTCCCTGTATTACCACCAACGCGAAGCCGTCGTCCCATTTCTCGGCGCATAACCCTGTAAGGGCGTCTCTCAAGCAGGAACCGTTTCAGCCGTTCCGGAGTCCAAAGCCATATTAGACCATCAATGTTAAAGACGTTCTTCTTCAACGGTACAGCGCTCGTTTCACCAGAGAGCATCGTTCTCAGTGGTTACATAGTCGCTATACTCGTACGAACATACGTTTCCGATCGAGACGTGTTCGATTTCGACATCGAACTGCTCGGGACGGATATCGATGTCGACATCGATTCCGAACACGGGGTCCCGATCCTAATGGAGTTTACGTTCACCGAACAATTCGTAATTCTCCTTTCACTCTACTACCAGTATGCGGTCATTAGACCGCAGACGGGATTGCAGTCCCTGTTGGCGAGTGTTAGTTCACTCATCCTCTTCGGAATCTTCGTTGACCACCTCGTAAACCAGTATCTGGTTGACCGGGAGGATTAGCATTGAAACCCACCAGCAGTAGGCATTACCGATCGAAACGGACTTCAGGTGCACGCGCTGCATGTGATCCACTCGCATCTTCGGAGTGGTACCCGGCTTTGATCGGATCCGTTTCTCAAGTACAGGCATTGGAACAACCGCTTGTGCCGATCGTAGCTCGATAAGTAGACGAGCGTATCGAGACGACCGGAGGGAGCGGATCATGTCGAGATATCGCTTCAGGAGAGAGAAGGGAGGGTGCCGCTCGTTGTTGGTGGGTGGTACTATCGAGGGGCGTAGGACATCGAATCGACTTCGGAACGACAGGAACAGTTGAGGCAGGGTCGTAGCAACAGCCGTTCCCCACAGTTCTGGCAGTGGTGTTTTGGGTGATAGCGTTTGGTCATACTGCTTCGCCATCTTCGCTTGTGGACGCACGCTATTCAATTGTTGTCACAGTGTAGATATATTGAGGATCCGTTTGGCACGCGCTCTGACAAATGGTCGCTTCCGGGGAAGTTCATATCTGATCGCGATATCGACCGATCCGCGATCCGGCTTGCTCCTCGAGGACAGAGGTACTCTCCGTTCGATGACTTGCTTCTCTACAGGTAGGAATAGTGAGATCGTAAACGGAGGTCTTCGCTCTCCGCTACCGTCACCTCGAGACGCGTTTCATTGCGCGAATTAGTTCATCTATACATAGTGTCTTTGTATTAGTTGTTTGGAATTTTTTAATTATGGAGATGACTTGAGAATGCAGATGATAGAGTACACGATCGAGGTCTACGACATGAGTTGCGAGGGATGTGAAACGCTTCTCGAGCGTGAGCTCACTCGTCTCAGCGGCGTAATGGAGGTCAATGCAGATGCGATCACGGGTGAAGTAGCGGTAATGGGTGAACCGAAGACGCGGGATCGGGTTCGAAGGACAGTCGCCGAAATCGGATATGAACCTGGCCGAGTAGAGTAAAGCCGTCGCCGAACCGTCGTCTGACGAGTATTTTACACGAGTTTGTTATGATAGCAAGTTTTTTGCGAAAGCACGATCTGAAGAATCGAGCCGTATTCAGCCTCTTCGAGGTTTCAGTGACTCGCACGAGCGGAGTCGTCATCGGCCTGATCGTCCTCGATCTGATCTGGTGGACAGCTCTGTACACCAATCACGTGCCGATGCCAGGTATGGCATGGCTCATGGATCAGGGCCTTCCCATGATCGCTCCAGGGGCGATGGAGCTCGCAACTCTGCGGCTCGATGGCTTCCAACCCATCGTTGACTACCTCGTGATGTGGGGAGTGATGATGGGGGCGATGATGTATCCAGCAATGATGCGGTTCACTCGTGACTACGCTGACGCCCATGAGGGCTCCCCAGCGGCCGTTGGGAGGGCTGTAGCGGCGTTTCTCGCCAGTTATAGCGTCATCTGGGGAATCACCGGAGTCGTTCCGCTAACCGTTCAATGGTTGCTCCCTGGTGGAATCTACGATCTCACGCGGACGTATCCCCATCTCGTCATCGGCGGTGTGCTCGTGCTCACTGGTCTCTACCAGCTGTCGTCGTTCAAACAGCGACGACTGCGAACCTGCTGTTCGCGCATCGAGCCCCATAATGACAGGATAATGAAAGCGCTTCGGAGAGGTGTGAACCACGGAGGAAACTGTGTTCTCGTCTGTTTCGGATTCTTCTTCCTTTTGATGCCGTTCTTCGGCAGTATGAACTTTCTGTGGATGATCGCGCTGGCTGCCATCGCTACCGTCGAGCGCATCCCAGCTACGTGGGGTAAGGAAGTCGCCGTTGCTGCCGGAACCGCCGCAATGCTTGCAGGTCTCGTCGTGCTACTCCTCCAGCCACCGCTGCCGATAACCTTTGGTATGTAGTACCCCCACCGCGCCGATATCCACCCGTCGATCGGAACCAACCGTCTTGAGGCGGTGGCGCTCCTCTAAGGAGGGTCGAAGCGGTCGTTTCAGGTCTATGACTCGTGGCTACGCTCAGTAGCACGAGAACGCCCCCTCTGCAGTCACACAGGGCCATCTCATCGGGATCTCTCGATCCGCGAACCCCGAGATCATCTTCAATGGAACACTACAGCACGAAAGAGTACGTCCATACGCTCCTGACCGTAGACGAAGGCGGGAAGCTCAGCCGAATGGTCGACTGGCTGATCGCAGGGCTGATAGTTCTTAACACCATTACCGTCGCCCTCGCCACGGTGGACGGGGTTTTCCAGCAGTACCACCGCGCGTTCTACGTCATCGAGGTCACGTCAGTTGCCCTCTTCACGGTCGAATACGGGCTCCGACTCTGGTCCGCGTCGGTACTCGAGGGATACTCACGACCCATTATCGACCGTCTGCGGTACGCGTGTCGTCCGTATCTGCTGGTTGATCTGTTCGCGATCCTCCCGTTCTATCTCGGCGCCGCCGTCTTCGTCTCCGATCTCCGGTTTTTGCGTGCACTTCAGCTGTTCCGGTTCCTCCGGTTATTCAAGCTCGTACGGTACTCCGAGGCGATGCAGCGCTTCATTCGCGTGATCCGGAAGAAGCGCGATGACCTGTTGCTGGCAGCGGCCGGTTCGTCGCTTCTGATAACCGTCGCCTCCCACCTGATGTACTTTCTAGAGAAGGACGCACAACCGGAGACATTTTCGAGCGTGCCGGCGACGCTCTGGTGGGCAGTAATAACGTTAACGACGGTCGGATACGGCGATGTCTACCCGATTACGCCCGCCGGTAAGTTCCTCGGTGCGATCATCGCCGTGATCGGCGTCGGTTTGGTCGCACTACCCGCGAGTATCCTCGCCTCCGGATATCTCGAGGAAGAATCGTCCTGATCTCGGCACGTGCATCGCATCCCGTGCGATCGGAGCGATCCTGTCCTGCGTCTCCTGAAACCCGATCCGGCTGACATAAGCACCCTTGATCAAGAGTTTCTCCTCCCGGCGCGGCGTATCCGTTCGTATCGCTCCGTCCCGCCACCACAAGCGGCAGGACTCACAAACCGACTACTGGCGTGCGAATCTCCGTTACAGACACGGAGTAACCATCGATGGTAACCTGAAGTGGCTACCGATTTCGGCTTCTCTCGAGAGCTATGATACCGAAACGGATTTTTCACATACTGAACAAAACGAATGATCGAGCATGGATCGCTGGTACGATCGGTGGTATCAGTGGACAGATCATATTCGAATTGGGACGGATGAGTCGACAAGCCTATCAGACCGGAGAACTCCTCCCGAGTCACCAGATCGCGGGATGGGCACCCGATCTCGCTAGCGGTCTCGCGCTGGGGCTTCTCTTCGCGGTCATCGTATCCAACTCCTCAGTGACTATTGACAGTCTGATGATGGGTACGGTGATCGGTTTCGGTTACGGGCTGCTGACGTGGTTCATCCCCCTTCCAGTGGTCGCGTCAATCGGCCTAGAACTGATCGGTGTTTCGAGCGTACCGGCCGTCCGGTTCCTCGTAGTAGACGGTTTGATCAGACACGTCGTGTATGGCATGGTACTCGGAGCCGTCTACGCTCTGTTTCAGGACAAATTCTGAAGACGTTCTTCACGACGAACAATGGGTTCGGATGACGATCGCGTTCAGTATCAATAGATCGACGGAAAGCATCACACTCTTGACGATCGCATCCATGAGGATCTAGCGAAGGCCGTCGCCGTGGTCCCATTCGCCCAACACCGTCGTGAGGATCTCCGTGACCCGTACCGGATGGGGGACGGTCTCGAAGACGATGTCCTGGGTGCCCGTCCCAGCGGTGAAGATCTCGACGTCCCCATAGGAGAGCAGGCGCTCGACGGTCGACTGCGAGTAGGCCGTGTTCTGGACGCGGCTCAGGCGTACCTGCGTGACGTCACGCGAGACGAGACCGTGTTTCACGTAGATCTCCTCGTCGGTGATGACGTAGAGGAGGCGAACCCAGTCGAGGTAGGTGCGCACGGCCCAGACGAGACCGACCGTCGTGAGGACGAGCGGGAGGTAGCCGACCCAGACGGGGGCGTCGCCCTCGTCCACGACCGAGACCAGCCAGACGGTGAGCACGATGCCGGCGATCGCGAGCAGGAGTGCGGTCCCGAGCGCCATCGCGATGGTGTATCGCGACGGCCGCCCGATCCACCGGATCGTCTCGTCATCGCCCAGATGGAGCCAGTCGGCGTCCTCGGGGTTCTCGTGGATTCCGGGGAGACGGGTGCGAATTGACATACGTCGTACCCCATCTACGTGACGACGGTACGAGAGGGTACCGCCGTCACCGCTCGCGACCGGCGGCGTCATTCGGCGAGAGCGCGACCGAGACGGGGTGGACTCGACGGAGACGCGGGATCGAATCGAGGGTTTCGATAGCTTAATGTCGTCGTAGTGACCAGACGAACGTAGCGAGCCACTCCCCTCGATGAACCCCATCGCCGACGACGGCCCCGCGGTCGACGACGCCTACCCACGCGACGCGCAGGGTCGCCCCTACGATCCGAGACGCGTCCCGGCCTCGCTGCTCGCACCGGCCGGCAACGCCGAACGGTCCCGTTTGGAACACGAACTCCACCGACCGCTCCGGGTGTACCACCGGAAGACGCCGGCGAGACACGAGTTCTACTCCGCGGGCGACACCGGGAGCGAGGTCATCGTCACGGACCTGGCCGTCGCGCTGTGCGCCTGGCGCTGAGTCCGGCCGATCGACCGGTCTCTCCCTCGGCGTCGGCTCGTGCCGGGAGCGTACGGACCAGTCGCACTGAGTACACCGACGGCGGACGACCCGAGAGCTACACGCTTCGCTTCGGACGCGCCTTCGAGAAAAACGTACGGCTGTCGTGGTCGACGGTCGGCCCGACGGCGCAGCAGCCGACGAACCGCGCACCGGTCTCCCTACCGAATCGCAGCGGTCACCCGAGGGGCTACTGGGCTTCGGCGGAGGCCTCGATCTCGATGTCCTCGAGGTCGTCGAGGTCGCCCTCCTCCTCGGCGGCCTCGATCTTCGAGATCTCCCTCGCGTAGTGGAGGAAGGTGTCGACCGACGCGATCACGACACGGGCTTCGACGGTGAGGATCTCGATCCCCACCAGCGAGACGCGTACCCAGATGTCGATGACCGCACCCTTGTCCAGGATCCGGTCGAGCACTTCCGCCAGACTTGAGGTGCTGGGTCTTGCTTGACTCATGGTGTCTTCGCGAGTAGACATCCGCGTCTCCTACACCTTATCCTTTGGCATGCGCTGGCAAGTCCTCGGAGAGGGAAGAAGAGTGCATCCCGGCCACATCACTCCTACGAGAGTTCTACGACCGTATTTGGCGGCTCTCAGACGTGTGGTTCGGCCATGAGATCGTCGAACTCCCGCTCTGCGAGCCACTCACAGAGCTCGCAGAGCTGTTCGGTGGCGGCCTCGAACAACTGCTCGCCCTTCTCGGCGGTCGCGTCGGTCTGGTCGCCGAAGACGCCGTTGGGGGAGTTGTCGATCGCGTCGTAGAAGGTGCGTGCGCCGTTCTGGTGGGAGTCGTCGGTCGGGAACGTCGCTCCGCCCTCGTGGGCCTCCGCCAGTCGGTCCCCCCGGACGAGGTCGCCGGCGAGGTGCTGGATCATCGCCGTCTCCTTCGGACCGCCGTGGGGGCCGTTCTGCTCGAAGAGCTCGGAGACGAGCGTCGGGATGCTCTCGTCCCACATCCATTCGATCGCGTAGGCGTCACCGACGTCGCGCAGGCGGCGTCCGACCTCGCGCAGGTGTTCGACGTTGCCGCCGTGGGCGTTGACGAAGACGATCCGGTCGATGCCGTGGTACGTGAGGTTTCGGGCGAGGCTCTCGACGTAATCGCGAAAGACCGGCGCATCGACCCACATCGTCCCGTGGAACTGGCGGTGGTGGACGCTCACGCCGACGTTCACCGTCGGCGTGCAGAGATAGCCCGTCCGATCGGCGGCCTCGCGGGCCAGCGCCTCAGCGATGAGGTGGTCGGTCCCTTCGGGGAGGTGGGGACCGTGCTGTTCGGTCGAGCCGAGCGGGACGAGCGCGAGCGATTCCTCGTCGAAGTACGCACCGAGATCGGGCCAGGTCTTCGCGGCGAGCTCCATGTCTCCCGTTGTGAGGACGACGCCTTAACTCCTCGAGGGATCGACCGCTCGACGGAGTCGCCGGCATCGAACCCCCGACGCCCGTGACTCGACGGACGCTCAGGCGTCCGATCGGATCCGAGAGGGGACGTTCGAGCGACGGGACGACGGGTCCGACCCCTCACGCCGTCGCATCGCCGAGCCCTCGTCGTTTTTATATTTCCCTCGTCGGCGTAGCCGGGGCCATGCTCCAGCCGTCCGACCTGCTCGTTCCGGCACAGTTCAGCGGGGAGTTTCTTCAGTACGCGATCGTCTTCTTCGTCCTCGCGATCGTCGCCGCGGCCGTCGGCGCCCGCGACGTGGCGGGGATCTCGATGGAGATCGCGCGGATCTTCGTGCTCGTCTTCCTCGTCCTGGCGGTAATCACGCTGATCCTCTAAGCGACAGGCGCGTCGTATCGCTCCGAACGTCCGGAGCCGGGAACTACGAACGCGTCCCGTCTCGAACGGATCGGGGCTACGCCTTGGGGATCGTGTTTCGGGCCGTCACCAGCGAATCGCCAGCCGAGCGAATCTCCAGCCGAGCGAATCTCCAGGTCCGCGACGGGGCTCGAGAACGGAAAAGCGTCGGTTCGGCGGATCCACGTCCGATCCCGGACAGCGCCCTCGAGTCGCGTTCGCGATCCGACGCGACTCCTCGAGCCGCTCGGTGCTGACGGGATGTTCGGGCGTCGTCGATCTCGACCGCCGGCGTTCGATCCCGAACGCCGTGTCTCCTCGACGGCCGGGTCGGTGGGCCGGTCGCCGTGACGAGCGTCGTGGCGCCGTCGTCCGTTTCGGCCGGAGGGGGTGGCTGATCGGCTCGAATCGCGAGAGACTCTTTAAGCGAGTGCGACGAATACGTACATGGGGATGAACGACGCAGTACTGCGCGAGCGGGTCGCCCAGGGGGTCGTCCTATTCACGGTGTTGGGGTTGACGATCTGGATCGTCCGTCCGATGCTGGAGCCGATCGATCGTGCGGACGCCGTGGCGCCGTGGACGTTCTACGCCGGTCTGATCTGCTTCGCGGTCGCGCTGGTCGCGCTGGTGACGGTCGTCTACCTCGACGAAACGCGGGGGTTCGGGGAGGAGGGGCGTGAGTCGGAGCGCGAGCCCGGCTGAGTCGCGTAGCTGAAGGCGGGACGCCGGCTCCGGGACACCTCACGCGATCGCGGTAGGGTCGGAGAACGGGACGTCCCGACTCCTCTCGAGGGGTGGCTTCTTCGATCCGCCTCGTCCGTTAGCTCTCAGAGACGGGTGCGGAGCACGTCGGCGACCGCATCCGCGATCTCGTCGCCGTAGGACTCCCGTACCGATCGATTCTGACCGATACAGACCCCACAACGCGTCGACAATCGGTTGACGCCGTAGTGGTGGTACCTCGTCGTCAGTCCCGCTCGAGTCGATCGGCGTCGCCTCCGCCAGTTCCTTGGCTCTCGAGTCCGCCAGCGCCTCGGTGGGGATCCGGTCGGAGTCGTGTTCCTCGTCGATCTCGTCCGGTCGGATCTCGCGCTCGTCGATCTCGTCAGCCAGTTCCCGCATGAACGACGCGACCGTGTTCCCCATCAGGACGACGGGATGCCCCGACTCGAAGAGGGAGTCCAAGACCGCCGCCGCGGACTCCTCCTCGACGTCATGCACTCGAACGGGGAACTCGGCCTTGCGCGCGAACACGTCCGCCATCGGCCCGGCGACGTGGACCTCCTCGAAGATCTCCTCGTCGCGTTCGTAGAGATCGGTCAGGTAGTGGAGGAACGAGACCGTTCGGCCCCGCCGATCGCCTCGGAGGTAGAGGAACGGCTGGATCGGGCCGTCGTACCCCTGGGTGAGCGACTCGCGCATCATCTCCGTGCTCTGAACGTCGTTGACCTCTGCGGCGTTGTAGATCAGGCCCTCGGGAAGCAGCGTCCACTCGACGCGCATCTCGTCGCGGTAGGCCTTGAGCGAGTCGTCGTCGAGCGGCTCCTCGCCGATCGTGGCCAGAACGTGGTTGAGGGCGTAGATCGACTCGATGCCGGGGATGTGTGACTCCTCCGGCGGGACGGTGACGTGCGAGACGGTCGTCTCGAGGCGGTCGATCTCCTGGTCGATGTACTTCCGGAGGGCGGGATCGCGCTCGCCGTTGACGACGTGCGTCCCATCGGGGATCGCCCGGACGAGCCCGCGGGCGACCTTGTGTCGGTCCCCGCCGAGGGTCGAGAGGTGGTCCTCGCGGACGTTGCTGAGGACGATGACGTCCGGGTCGGTGAAGACGTCGTTGACCATCCGGGTCGTGTAGGCGGAGATCGCCTGGTTCTCGACGATCATCGCGTCCTCCGGCGTGTGTTTCCGGATCTCCGTCTCGTTCTCGTAGAGGGTGACCCGGCTGTAGTCGCGCTCGATGGGGTGTTCCTCGCCCGAGTGGAGCGAGACGGGGTGGTTGCCGGTGATCTTGGCGAGCGTGTCGTGATCCCGCGAGTGGAGGATCTCGTACAGCCAGCGCGTGAGGCTGGATTTGCCCCTCGTCCCCGAGACGACGATCTTGTTGTCGATCCCGTCCAGACGGCGCTGGTGGAACCAGCCTCGAAGCCCGATCCGAACGACCGACCTCGCAGTATCCTTGATCGATTCACCGACCGCATCCAGTCGATCCGGCAGTCGAACGTGTGATTGACTCATCAGAGACTCACCCCTCGTGCGTAGCGATCTGCGGCAGTGCTACGGCGTCGTTCGAGATCGTATCCGGAGTAGACCGTGGCGGCGAGGATCGCGACGAACAGCACGCCGTGGATCGGGGTGACCGAGCCGAGCACGCCCGCGCTCGTCGGCTCGAACACCAGGCGCGTCCCGGCGAGGAGGACGGTGAACAGCCCCACCGAGACGGCGACCGATTCGAGGCGTTCGGGCGGAGAGACGCGATGGAAGTTGTACGCTCCCACGCCGGCGAGGATCGCGACGAAGTAGAGCAGGAATCCGGAGATCACCGGTATCACCACCGCGACGAGGCTCGCATAGAGCATCGAGACGACGAGCGCCAGGCTCAGCAGGACGCGGCCGTAGACCAGCGCGAGTCGGTTGGTCGCCGTCGCCGCGGCGTAGGCCGTGAGGATGCCGACGACGTAGACCGGGACGGTGGCCGAGTTCGTGAGCGCGAAGACGACCAGCAACGGGATGGCGATCAGCCCCCCATCCGGATCCCCCACCGGCCTTGTGCCGCTTCGGAGAGGGCGACGCCCAGCCCGATGAGCGCCAGTAGGACACTGCGCGAGAGGTGCGTCGTCATGACGACCTCGCCCTGGACCGCGCCACGAACGGCCGCGATGTCGGAGCCGGGCGTGAACAGGACGCTCGCGGCGCCCGGGCTCAGGCGGGTCGCGAGCGTCGGGTTGACGAGCGCGGCGCCGAGGACGATCAGTCCGGCGAGTGCGCCGAGGCTGATCGCGATGTCCGTCGTCTTCTGGTCCTCGTCGAGTTTGTGGTAGTTGTAGACCGCGATGCCGGGAAGGATCGTCCCGACGAAGGCGATCTCTACTACGGAGTCGACGGCAGTCCAGAGATCGAACGTGAGGGTCGCGAGGACGGGCACGATCGCGCCGACGCCGAGGCTCGCGATGAGCAGCTGGCGTCCGTATATGAGCGTCCGCTGTCGGATGAGCCCGACGAGGACGTACGCGATGGCAGCGCTGAGCAGGAACAGCGGCAGCGCGGTGAACGTGTACAGGGAGTAAACCGCGAGAACCGGAACCACGATGACGCCCCCCATTCGAAGTCCCGTCTTCTCCACGATCGCGATGCCGAGAACTATCCCGATGATCGAGATGAGCGCTGCGACCAGCACGATTCAGCTCTCCTCGCGTCGCGTGCGAACCCCCCTACTAACGATACCCCTGTACCCAGTGATGTTCGGATTCATCCTTGAAGTCCCCCCCATCGCTATCAAACTAAATAAGAGGGGTCAGTTTGTTAAGTCTCATTCTTGCATATCTCCCGGTAACGATATACCGAAATAATCATTCGGTACATCGAAGCGAACGGTCTCGGGCGTCGCGTTAAGATATGAGTAAGGCCACAGTAGCCGCCCTGACGGCGACTGTCCAGAATGGTGGTTGGACGGTCTGGCCGGGTGCCCATCGATCGCGAGTCAGCCGATCGGTCGGAGACGGGAAGCCGAGAACACGGTTCGGAGAACCGATCTCGATCGGGAGGGGGTCGATGGAACCGATTAAGCCGTGGCAGGTGGTAACACGAGAGTAGGCCCATGACGAACGTGGACGAGGGTCGAGACGAACGGCAACCCGAGACCGCGATGCGACAGTTCGTGGCCCTCCGTCGGCGGGAGGGAACGAACATGCTGAACCGATCGAAGGTCGGCCGACTGGCCCGCGAGGCCGGACTGGACGAACTCGCCGCCGCCGTCGAGGAGCGCCGATACTACGAGCTGGTCGAGCGGTATCGAGCGGAGAGCCGGTTCGACGACGAGAACGTCGAGGGGTAATCGAGACCGCCGTCTCGCACAGGCCCTCTACGCGGTGAAATGAGGGGACGACCGATGGGTGCCGTCGTTCTTCGGCGTCTCGCTGCTCGTGCTCGAATCGTCGAAGGCGTCGCTCCTCGTCCAAGGTGCGATCCAGGCGAACCGGCTCGGAGAACGGTTCACGCGGACTAACACGTGAGTCGTCCAGCGTTGGATGCAGAATCGGACGAACGGACTCGCAACCGTCTTCGCGAGAGGTAGCCGACTTCGGCGATGAGAGCGACGCGACCGGCGGCCGCGTTCGAGAACTCATCGAGCGACTGAGAAACCGAACTGGGGGGCTCGAAGCCACGTCGACGGTGCTACGGCCGCAACGTCGTTTCCATTCGAGTGCGTCGCTCCCCGGGAGGGATCCGGCGCTCGTCCGTCGATTCGAGGCGCGACGGCTCGCGCTGCCGGTCGATCTCGAGGCGGTGGGGAGACAGGTACGGACGCAGCGTGGTCGCCGAGACGAGCCCGCAGTAGGTCCCGTCGTCGACGACGGGGAGGTGCTTCACGCCCGTTTCACGCATCCGTTTCGCGGCCGCCGTGATCGAAGCGGTGGACGGGATGGCGACCACGGGCGTCGACATGACGACGTCCGTGGAGTAATCGCCCGAGCCTTCGGCGACGAGCGCGACGAAGTCGGACTCGGTCACGATGCCGACGACGGTCTCGTCGTCCTCGAGGACGACGAGCGCCGAAACGTTCGGGTCCCGGAGGACCCGGGCCGCCTCGGTCGCCGGCGTCTCGAGAGCCAGACTGGGAGCGGAGTCGATCGGCAGGTCTCCGACGGTCAGTTCGATCATGGTAGGTACTCTCTCTCATTCGTATTAAAAGTATTGTGGATACGAGCTAGTTATCCTATTATCACTAGGACAGTGTAGAACTCGCTCTCGCTAACTATGGACGTTCGTCGTATTTTTGTCCAATGTTGTGTAGATCAGGAACTCCGAATCGTCGAACGTCGTTACTGGCGAGCGCTACAGGGTCGTCGAGTGACCGACGTTGAACGCCGCTTACGCGGAAGTCGGGTAGAATGAGCCTTCCGGAAGGCGCCGCTGGTGGGTTCAGTGAAACCGCAGAGATTGGTTGGCTGGGGAGGTATGATCCCGAATTCCTCTCGGCCAACGGCCTAGGTATCGGGATGGGCCGACACGGATTTGAACCGCGGACCTCCCGGTTATCAGCCGAGCGCTCAACCTGACTGAGCTATCGGCCCCCGCACTCAATCGTTCTTCGGTGTGCCGTTTAAGGGTTTCTCTTCGCTCACGACCGGCCGTCGTCGACGTCGTAGCTGTCGGAGCCGAGGTCGACGGTCCCCCCGCCGTCGGAGTCGCTCTCGCTCGGGTCGGGAAAGCCGAACGTATAGACGTCGCCGCTGACGAACCCGTCGGTCCTGCGCTCGAGGTAAGGGGTGATCACCCACCGTTTGAGCACGCCCCGGAAGACGTAGCGCGACGGCGGCAACACGAACAGGAAGCCGATCGCGTCGGTGAGCAGCCCCGGCGTGAGCAACAGCGCGCCCGCCGCGATCAGGAAGCCGCCGTCGAGCAGTTCGTCGGCCGGCAGGCGGCCCTCGCCGATCGCCCCCTGGAACCGCCGAACCGTGTGGCGGCCCTCCGCCCGGACGAACAGCGTCCCCAGCAGCGCGGTCAAGACGACCAGAAGCACCGTCGCCGGCCAGGACAGCCAGTCGGCGACGACGATCAGGAAGATCGCGTCGAGCAGGGGAACGAGCAGCAGTACCGCCAGCAGCCGTTTCCACATGACCGCTTCTACTGGGTCCGCGCTCAAAACCCTTTACCTTGACCGCGACCGGTGGGGCTTAACCGGTCGCTCCCCCAAACGGGCACATGGACGATCCAGCCGCCGAGAGCCCGGTCGACTGGCGCGAGTGGGGCGAACCCGCGTTCGCGGCCGCCAGCGAGGCCGGGCGACCGGTGTTGCTCTCGCTGTCGGCGACGTGGTGTGAGGACTGCCACGAGATGGACGAGGAGACGTACGCGAACCCCCAGATCGTCGCGAACGTCAACGACGGGTTCGTCCCCGTCCGCGTCGACGTCGACCGACACCCGCGCGTGCGCGATCGGTACAACATGGGCGGGTTCCCCTCGACGGTGTTCTGTACGCCCGACGGCCGGATCCTCACCGGCGCGACCGCGCTCGGTCCGGAGGGGATGCGCCAGGTGCTCAAGCGCGTCCTCGAGGTGTGGGCCGACCGGGGAGAGGAGGCCGGCCGCGTCCCCCGGGCGCTTCGCGACGGGACGCCGCCGGCCGGCGAGCTCCGTCCCGACGTCGAGGGCCGGCTGGTCGGCCGGCTCGAGGAGTCGTTCGACGCCGAACACGGCGGCTGGGGCGACGACCCGAAGTTCCCGCTTCCCCGAACCGTCGAGTTCGCGCTCAAACGCGAGCGCGAGCAGGCCACCCGGACGCTCGACGCGATCCGCAGACATCTCTTCGACGACTACGATGGAGGGTTCTTCCGGTACGCCGCGGGCCGCGACTGGAGCGACGTCGCCCGCGAGAAGCTGCTCGACACCAACGCCGCGCTGTGTCGGACGTTCGCCAACGCCTACCTCGCGACCGGCGAGGAGTACTACCGAGAACCCGCGGCCCGGACCGTCGGCTACCTCACGACGACGCTCTGGACCGGCGACGCCTTCGCCGCGAGCCAGGCACCGGGAGCCGGGGACTCGTACGGCTCGCCCGGCACGCGCGAGGGGTCGGCCCCGCCGGTCGACGACCTCGTGCTCGCCGACCGAAACGCGATGGCGATCGACGCGCTGCTCACGTATCACGCCTACACCGACGACGAGACCGCCCGGCGGTTCGCCGAACGCGCCCTCGAGGGACTCTCGGCGCTGATCGAGGACGGGAGCGTCGCCCACTACGACGGCGGCGAACGGGACGTGCTCGCCGATCAGGCCCGGACGATCGAGGCGCTGACGACCGCACGCGAGGTGCTGGGCGACGAGGAGGCGCTCACGACCGCGCGCGCGGTCGCCGACCACACGATCGAGACGCTCCACGACGGGACGGCGTTTCACGACGGTCCGGCGTCGGGCCCCGGCCTCTGCTCGCGGCCGCTCTACCCGCTCGACACCACGATCGAACTCGCCGACGCATTGATCGACCTCGCGGTGCTCGCGGACGAACCCCGCTACCGCGAGCACGCTCGCGGTGCCGTCTCGGCGTTCGCGGCCGCGAGCGGGCGGTTCGGCGCCGAGGTAGCTAGTTATGGAACGGTCGCCTCGCGTCTCAACGACCACCTCGTCGTTCGGGTCGGCACGCCCGCCGGCTCGGACCTCCACCGGGCGGCGCTACGCATCGCGGACCACGAGGCCGTCGTCGTTCCCGAGGCCCCGGAGCTCGACGGCGTCGCGCTCGCTCGCGTCGGCGAGCGCGAGTCGGGAACGGCGAGAACGCCGGCGGCGCTCGAACGGCAGATCTCACAGCTCTTCGCCGAGGGGTGAGTGACAACGGTCGGTGCGTTTATGCGTGTCAATCCTCAGAACGTTACATGGCGAACCTCAGGGATCTCGGCCTCTCAGAGTACGAATCACGAGTCTACCGCACGCTTCTCCGAACCGGCCCGACAACCGCGAAGGAGTTGTCTCGGGCGAGCGACGTTCCGATGGGACGCATCTACGACGTGCTCGGCAGCATCGAGGGGGACGACCTCGTGCGCAGCCAGGCGGCGAGCCGACCGAAGAAGTACGCCGCCGTCGAGCCCGAGACCGCACTCGACCGGCTGCTCGAGGACAGGCGCCGCGAGGCTCGCGAGACGGTCGAGCGCTACGAGGAGATCGTCGACACGCTCTCCGAGGAGCTCGGCTCGGCCGGCCCCGTCGAGGAGGAGTTCTGGACCGCCGCGGTCGGCGAGGAGGGGACGATCGACCTCCTGCTCGAACGGCTCGCCGCGGCCGACGAGGAGATCGTGGTCGTCGCGGACAACCGCACGCCGCAGTTCGACCTCGGTCGCGTCGGCGACGCCGTCACCGAGCGCCTCGAGGCGGCCGTCGAGCGTGGCGTCGACGTCTCGGTCCTGATGACTCCGACGGTGGTCGCGGAGCTCCCCGAGAGCGTCGGCGAGCGCTATCGCTCGCGGCTCTCGGACCACTCCTCGTTCGCCGTTCGTACCACCGAGGACCTCGACGGGACGTTCAACCTGATCGATGGCGTCGAGATCGTCCTGCAGGTGTCGAACCCGCTCCGTCCCGGCGAGGCGTTCGCCGCCATCGACCTGAAGGACCACGCCTTCGTGGACGACGTTCACGAGGCGTTTCGTCCGCGCTGGGAGGACGCGGAGCCGCTGTCGTTCTGAGGGAAGCGGGACCGCGGAACTCACCGCTCCAGCGAGCCGCCGCGGTAGTCGGTGGCCGGGCTCTCGAAGGCGTTCTTCATCCCGTCGAGGTCGACCCACGGCGGGTCGGGTCTACCAGCGGCGACGCCGTGTGTCGCCGCTCACTCGCCGTTGAACTCCTCGCGGATCGTCCCGAGCTCGGCGGCCCGCTCCGCATGAGCGTTGTGCTGGTGGATCGACTCGTCGTTCGACTGCTTCATCGTCACGACCGCGTCGTCGGGCAGGTCGGGGAAGCGGTCGATGACGCCCTCGGCCATCGCGCGGACGCAGTCCTCGACGAACTTCGCGTCCGAGTGACCCTCGAAGGTCATGTGGTCCTCGTCGGGTCGCTTCGCGAGGTTGTAGATGCGCGCGCTCATCGAGTCGCGGGCGACGTCGATCAGCTCGATCAGGTCGACCTCGGGGGCGCCCTCGCTCTCGATCGTGACGGTGGCGTGACCGCGCTGGGAGTGGCCCGGCTGGGGGACGCGATCGAGGAACTCGGTGATCGTCCCCTCGTCAACGTCCAGATCCGCGAGCGTCTCGCGGGCGCGGGCGGCCGACATCCCCTGCGAGCAGGGACAGACCGTCATCCCCGTGACGCGGGTGCCGATCTTCTCGCGGGTGCCCTCCCCGGTCGCCGTCGCGCCGGCGATGATGTCGACGGTGCCCTGGGTCTCGCGGTCGCTCGCGGGCGTCCGATCGCGGGTCATGAACTCCGCTTCCATCTCCACCTCGGCGCGGGTGGTGTAGTCGTGACGCTCCAGCAGCCGCTCGGCGACGTCGCCGCAGACGTCCTCGACGCGGTAGGTCGGCTGGTCGACGGCCTCCTCGAGGATCTCGTTGATGACCTCCATGTTCCGGCTCATATCGGCGCCCTTGCGCCAACCGGGGAGGTCGACGAACACCGAGAAATCGGCCATCAGCACGATCGGTCGGTCGTCGGCGCGGGCGATCTTGACCAGCTTCTCGACGCCGGTGACGCCGACCTGATTCAGGCCCACGGTGACGTCGGGCCGATCCGCCTGTACGTCCGGAAGTTGCCTACTCATTGGCCGTGGTTGGGCTCGGAGCCGTTCAACGCTTTCCATTCCGCCTCAGTCGAGCTTGCCGAGCGCCTCGAAGAAGTCGACCGGCGGGCCGGCGAGTCGGGCCGGTTCGTCCGCGACGCCGATCTCGATCCGCGTGGGCGGCTTGACGGTCCGCGTTCCCTTGCCGTCGCTGATGACGTAGCACCGAGCCGCGTCGTCGACCCGAACCGAGAGCGTCCGGTCGCTCCCGACGACAATCGAGGGCATCGACTCGGTCGCACACATCTCGGTGACGACCAGCCCGTCGACGGCGGGGTGGACCAGCGGCCCGCCCTCGCTCAGGTTGTACGCCGTGCTGCCGGTCGGCGTCGAGACCAGGACGCCGTCGGCGTGCCCGCCCGTATAGAGCGTGCCGTCGACGCGCACCTCCACCGTACAGCCCTGGCCGTGACCCCGCTGTGGTCCCTGGACGACGATCTCGTTGACCGCGGGCGTGAGCGTCCAGCCGTCCCCACGGGCCTCGAGTCGGGGCACCGGGTGCGAGCGGACGCTGCCGGTTCGCCGGGCGTGTTCGAGCTCCTCGCGGACCGCGCTCTCGGCGTCGGCGGGCGAGACGGCGTTCAGAAAGCCGACCTCGCCCAGGTTGACCCCGAGGATCGGCGTCGAGCCGACGCCCCGCGCGGTGAAGAGAAAGGTGCCGTCGCCGCCGATGCTCACGACGAGATCGCAGTCCGCCATCGCGGTCGGATCGACCCCGCTCCCCTCGTCGAGCGGGAGTTCGCTCGCGGTCGCGCAGTCGACGAGGACGTCGACTCCCTCGTCTCGAAGCGTTCCGCGTAGCTCGTCGGCCAGGTTCGCCGCACGGGCGTTGTCCTTCTGGGCGACGATGCCGACTTGCATACCGGACGGTCGCCCCCACGCCTCAAAAACGCCTCGCCCCACGGAAGGCGGGCGAGTAGCGAAACGGGTCTCGAGGTGACCGAGGCCGTTACCGGAGGGTGTCCGAACGCTTTTACTCGCCGTCCCGGAACCCGACATCGGAGGTGAATCGATGGTTCCCGTAGGAACGGTGGCGTTGTTGTTCCCCCTCGTGGCCGGCCTGATGGTCACGGAGTGGGTCGCAGCGCAGTATCTACGGTTCCGACGAAGTCGACTCTGGTGAAGAACTCGGACCGTCGACGGAGAGCGTCGACGCTCTCGAGGTCGATCGTCCGAAGAACGTGCGCTTCGAAAGGGGTACTGTCAGAGACACCCGGACACCGGACCCGATCGGAGTTCGTCCACTCTCCCGGTCGTCGGCACCCGATCGTCGATAGACGGTGCTCGACCGAAGCGTCTCGGGTTGGATCGTCAACGGGTTTTCGTAGGCGGGTCTACAGGACGTCCGAACTCCATCAGGGGGATCACGACCGCGTCCTCGATCCCGTATCGACCTCGCCGTCGAGGAGCTCGCCGCCCGTCGGTCGTGGACCTGAACCTCTATGTCGCCCGCGATACCCACCACCACCGTGAACGTCTACCGAACCGAGACGGGGCTTCGCCACCAGTTCCGCGACGTCCTGAACTTCTACTACCCGAGATGTATCGACACGGACGTCGGCGGTTACGTCGCACAGCTCGACGAGCGCGACGGCCACGTCTACGACACCCGAACCAGACACCTCGTCGCGACGGCCCGCGGGGTGGCGAACTTCGGCCTCGGCGTGCTCGCCGACGGCCCCGACTGGTGTCGGTTCGCGGCCGAACACGGACTGAGCTTCCTCTCGAACGCCCACTGGGACGCCGAGAACGAGGGCTACGACTGGCTGCTCGACGGCCGGGAGACGGCCGACGCCACTCGTCACTGCTACGGCCACGCGTTCGTGCTGCTGGCGGGCGCGCGCGCCCACCAGGCTGGCGTCCGGGGCGGGCTCGGAACGCTCGAGCGGGCCTACGGGGTGATGGACGAGCGGTTCTTCGAGCCCGAACACGGCCTCTACGCCGACGAGGCGAACGCGGACTGGAGCGAGCACTCGTCCTACCGGGGCCAGAACGCGAATATGCACGCCTGTGAGGCGCTGATCGCCGCCCACGAGGCCACCGATCGCGAGGAGTATCTCGACCGGGCGTTCACGGTCGCCGAGACGTTCACCCGCGAGGTCACCCGGGCGACCGACGGTCTGCTCTGGGAACACTACACCGAGGAGTGGGAGCCCGATCTGGAGTACAATCGTGAGAGCCCGCGCCACCAGTTCCGACCGTGGGGCTACCAGCCGGGCCACCACGTCGAGTGGGCGAAGCTGCTATTGCTCCTCCACGAGCACCGACCGCGGGAGTGGCTGCTCGAGCGCGCCCGGGAGCTGTTCGAGAGCGCGGTGGAGCGCGGCTGGGACGAGGAGCACGACGGCTTCTACTACACCGTCACTGACGACGGCGAGCCGGTCGTCGCCGACAAGTACGGCTGGGTCCACGCGGAGGCGATCGGCGCGAGCGCGCTGCTCTCGGCACACGACGAGGCGTATATCGAGTGGTACGACCGGCTGTGGTCGTACGCCCGTGAGCACCTGATCAACCCGAAGTACGGCAACTGGTACGAACGACTCGCCCGCGACCACGACCGGGACGATCCGAACCGCGGCGTGGCGGTCGAGCCCGGCTACCACCCGCTGACGAACGTCTGGCTGGCGATGGAGGCGCTACCGGAGTCCCGGTCATGGGATCCGTGATCCGTACGTCATGCCGTAAATCGGGCCGGATGTAACCTGGATACGACGTTTACCGCACCCGAGCGACGAGTTCTCGATCCACGGTGCATCGGACGAAGAGCCGGTAATCAGACGTACCGATGGTAGCTTCGGGAGCGCGTGCCGTTCAGTACGTTTCGATAGTCAGGTCCTCGAGTCGGTCGAAGTGATCGACGTTGCGCGTCAGGATCGACTCGTCGTTCTTCGCTGCCGTCGCCCCGATCAGCACGTCCTCGGCCTCGACCCGCTCGCCGCGACCGATCGATTCCGCGCTCAGTTCACCCGCTAACAGCGCGATCTCCCCGTCGACGGGCAGAACGCGCAGACGGGAGAGAAATTCGAGGATCGCCGCCAACTCGTCGTCAGTTCGGTTCGAGAGATACGCACCTTCGACTAACTCGAAGACGGAGACCGCCGAAACCGCCGCGTCTCCCCGTTCGTCGAGCTCGATCCGCCGTCGTTCGGCACCGGGGTCGCCGTTCAGGACGTCGATGACGAACGTCGTATCGAGGATCACTGCTCGGCGTCGTCGGAAAGTTCGCTCGTGATCCGCTCGCGGCGCTCCGACCGTACGGCTCCTCGGCGATCTCTCCCTTCCGCGACCGTCTCACGTAGTTCGTCGGCAGCGTCGTCGTCGAGGACACCCCAGTACTCCTCGAGACGGACGCCGGGCGAGATCCGATTGACGACGTCGGAGAAGCTCTCACCCTCTTTTTTGGCCGCCTTGAGCCGTTCGTAGGCTTCCTCGGTGAGGGAGATCGTTTTGGTCCCCATACTATGTACATACACATACACGATATTAGGCGTACCGTTCTCGCCGTTCGGTGAAACGGTCTACGAAACACGTGTGAAGCGTCGAGCCCGGGATCGATGACGAAAGGCCGACGGAAACGCTCGAATCGATCGCCTCGTTCCGGAGGCGGCGGCCGACCTCGCCGGTTCGGAAGTCGGGCTACTAGCGGAGATCGATTCGTCGCCACGGTGGATCGAATACGCGACGGATACGCCAGCGTCGATCACGTGGAGCGCCCGCTCGAAGACGTCCCGCCGTCGCATTTCGCCCGCTAAGTCACGAACTCCACGAGCGACGAGTACGGGATCGACGCCGGAGCGTCGAGTGGTTCCTCGGGGACGCGTCGCTCCGATCCTTCGACCGCTCGGTCGCGGACGGCGACGCCATCAACGGGCTCTCGGCCAGGGCGCGTCGACGGAGCGGCTACGATCGGAGCACGACCCTCGTGACCTGGACCCACGGCTACATCAGCCGCCGGGCCCAGGCGAGGGTATGCACACCGACCCGGACGACGTTCGCGATCGGGCCTGGGTGGAGCAGAGGCGCCCGCCGATCGACGACATAGAGGAGCCGATGTGGTTCGCGGAGGACCCCGCGACGGAGTGTGCCGGGGTCGGGCGGGTCGAGGAGGAGGCGGTCGGCAACCTCGTGGCCGTCGTCGCCGAGTACGAACGTCGAGACGGGTCGGGTCCGCCGCTGTTGAAGCTCCCCGGGAGCGTCGTCACCCGACCGTCGTTCCGCTCCGGCTCCTCGAGCTCCGTGGTCGACCGGCTCCGGTCACTGTTCTGAGTCGCCCGCTCCGAGGCGGTCGACCAGTGGCGAATCGAGCGCGTCAGTTGCTCGCTGGAACCGGCGGGTCGTCGCTCTGAGAGAGCATCGGATCGTCGGTAGTTGATACGCCGGTTTCCGAACGCCTTGAGCGCTAAGGCGATGTAGAGCACGCGATCCGTATAGGGTCGAACGTACACTGGGATCGCCGTGGCCGGTGCCATCGACCGTTCAACCGAGCGATCCGGACCGTCTCAGACAGCGCCGCTCAGTCCGCCTCGGCTACGAGATCGCGTGCGGTCTCCCGTACCGCCCGATCGCTCTCGAACTCGGGGTCCCATCCCAGTCCGGAGAGCTTCTCGATCGAGAGGCGCATCCTCGGGACGTCGCCGGTCCAGCCGCGCTCGCCGCCCGTGTACTCGTACTCGGGCTCCAGCCCGAGTTCGTCGCTGACGATGTCGGCGATCCGATCGACGGACGTCGTCGTCCGCGTCCCGAGGTTGAATGTGTTCATCGGCCTGTCGGCGTGTTCGATCACGTGGAACATCGCGTCGAGGCAGTCCTCGAGATACATGTAGGACTTCTCCTGGAGCCCGTTGCCGAGGATGGTCAGCGTCTCGGGATCCGCGCGGAGCTTCTCGACGAAGTCGGGAATCACCGCGCCGCGAAGCCGCGGCCCGACGATGTTGGCGAAGCGGAAGTTCCACACCGTCATCCCGTGGGTGTGGGCGTACGTCGAGAGCAGGCTCTCGACGGCGAGTTTGCTCGCGCCGTAGACGCTGATCGGCTCGAGCGGCGCGTAGTCCTCGGGCGTGGGGCGGGGCGCCTCCCCGTAGATCGTCGACGAGGAGGTGAACGCGATCTCGGAGACGCCGGCGTCGTCCATCGCCTCCAGAACGTTGTAGGTCATCGCGGTGTTGGCCTCGAACTGCCGGCGCGGGTTCGCGTCCTTCACGGACTTGCGCGCGGCGAGGTGGAACACGCCGTCGATCTCGCCATCGATCGCGGCGTCGATCGTCTCGGGATCGGTGAGATCGCCCTCGATCAGTTCCGCGCCGTCGGGAACCCACGACTCGCGGCCGTTCGAGAGGTCGTCCACGACGACGACGTCGTTTCCGTTCGCGAGTAGTCGTTCGGTGAGATGGGTACCGATGAAGCCGGCACCCCCGGTGATGAGTAATCGACCGTCCGTCAGGTCCATAGTTCTACGTCGAGCGACTCGCCTATCCGTGTTTTCATCGTTTTATTTGGGAGAGCGATCTTCGCCGACCCGGCCGTCGTGCTGACTGTACCTCCACGTTCGATGACGATGTCCCCGTCGGAGTCATGGGATGCAGAACCGCATCGTCCCGATGGGGGAGGACGTTGGATCAGGTCCTGATCGTCGCGTCCTTGCCGCTGACTCCCCACTTGCCATACAGGTTGCAGTTGGTGTGGAACGTGATATTGCCCTCAGTGATCGTACCATAGGGTAAGAAGACGTCACCACCGCCGTGTTCACCACATCTGTCAAGCGCGGTTTGAACGGGCGATTCATTGTTCATATCAAACGAGTCAACGCCACCGTTGTAGACAGCAACGACGTTACCGTCGGCACGAAGTTGCTGAACACTATCCCCACTCCCTTCACCACTCGTGCCGCTGAATGTGCCGATCTGTTCCCAGGCAGTCCCGTTTCCGATATATACGTTGCCCGTATCCGTCGCTAGGTATTTAGCTCCGGTTTGGGGGACAATATCTGATCGATCATCGTCAGAACCGCGATGTTCGACGTCGATATCGAGGCGTTCGAAATTTTCGTTTATCGGTACGTCCCAGTCAGAGCTACCTTTCGAAGGTGTGGTGTATCGGTCTGGCATGAATGTGAGGATGAGTGTTATACGTCGGCGGCGTTTGCAGGTCGGTGTAGCTCAGTATCACGGCCGTCAGCATAACGGATAGTGATTCTGTAGCACATCATCATAGATGGATTAACTAATAATTTATGGTATTTTCTATATGGATAAATTTCTGCCAGTTCGAAGTCGCTGAACTCGTCGAAAGCGTCGAACCCTCGAAGCCGCTCGATCGGCTCGCGAGAGACCGTTTAGGGAAATGATCCGCTACCAGCCAGGAGTAGTGCCCGGGGAGGGCTCCGAACCCTCGATCTCCGCATGTCCCAGGTTCGAGGCTCGGCGGGCCCCGTGGGAACGGGAGGCTTCCAAGGCGTACCGCACCGAATCTCAGTAACCCTATGAGTGCGGCGCTATGTCCAGCTAAGCCACCCGGGCTCGGTTCGAGGTTGTCGGCTGGCTACCTTGAAGGTTCTCATCTCCACCCACTAAACACCAATTAACTTATGTTTTCTAAGAGATGTATTCGGATATGACCCTCCCCGACGTCGTTCGAACGAACCTCGATGGCGAGCCGGTGGTCGATCGCATCCCGCTGGGCGGCGAGGACCGGCTGTTCGTCACGCCAACCCGCCTCCTCCGGTATCGAGGTGAGAGCCTGCTCAGCGACGAATCGGTCGAGGAGGTCCCCCGCAGCGCCGACCGGATCTCGGTCTCGGAGAGGCGTCGGACGACCGCGATCACCCTCGAGTACGCCGGCGACGAACGAGTGCTCTCGGTGCCGCCGGACCGACTCGAGACCGTCCTCGGTCCGCTTCTCGCAGGGATCCTCTCGGCCGACGACGTCATCGGCGCCGACGAGCGGCTCATCGAGGCGTTCCGGTTCGACGAGCTCACCGCCGTGGTGACCGACCGCCGGCTGATCGAGCACGTGGGTGCGGCCGTCTGGGACGGCGAGTACGAGGAACTCCCGTTCGAGGACGTCACCGGGCTCGAGGTCGAACGAGGGCGCGTCGCAACCGGAATCGTCCTCTCCACGGGCGATCGCCGCAAGCGGATCAAGATCCACAACGATCGGGCACGCCCGTTTGAGGAGCGTCTCCGCGAGGCGATCCGCGCATACCACGGCGTCGAGTCGATCGACGATCTGGCGGACGAGGAGGAGAGGGAGAACCACGTCGGAAAAGAGAACGAGAGCGGCGTCGACGCGTCCCCGCTCGCGAGCGTCGATCCGCTCGCTGTCGTCTATTCCGAGACGGACGACCGCGGGGAACGCCCGACCGAACCCGGCGAAAACGGTCAGTTGACCCCCGAGCCGGAATCGATCGAGGGCGAACTCGAGGCGCTCTCGGAGGCCCTCGAGAGACAGGAGGCGTTGCTCGAGAAACAGCGCAGAACGATCGAGCGAATCCGGGAGACCGTCACTCGCGATCGCGACCGGTGACCTTCCGAATACACGAGGATCCGAAGGGGCCGAGCTCGCCCGCCTCGAGTCGGATGAAGTGACCCGTCGAGAGCCCTGCGCCACAGCGACGACAGGTGAACTCCCCCTCCTTGGTGACGACCTCGCTCTCGAAGCGAACGAACGCGCCGCCTCGGGGACGGACGAGCCCGTCCTCTCGTTCGATGATCCCACGCGTCTCGGCGGTATCGAGGATCTCACGGGTGAGGTGCGGATCGGCCGTGATCGTCTCGATCCGGTCGACCGCCTCGGCGACCGAGAGCTCCTGGACCTCGAGCTTCTCGAGGAGTTCACAGCCCAGCTCGATCGGATCCTCCGCCATCGTTCAGTCTTTCCGATCCGGCATCAAAGCGCTTCCCCTCGCCGGACCAGCCGTTCGACCGACGCGAGCAGGGCAGTGGCGATCAGCGCCGCGGCACCGAGCGCGATCCAGGCGGAGCCGTAGCCGGCGAGGTCCGTGAGAAGGCCGAACGCGGGCGGGCCGAGCAGCGCACCGCCGTTGAGCGTGAGCCGTCCGCCGTCGGCGAGACATCCGGACCTCCGCTCCGGGGTGGCTCTCAGTAGAAGGTGTCCGAACAGTCGTAGACCACGCCGTGGTTCGGACAGACGTACTTACAGTGGCGACTGTACATGGGCGCCTCGCAGACCGGACAGGGACGACCGGCGGTCTCGGCCATACCGGGTGGAAGTGACCCGACGTGCTAAGCGTTCGGACGGCGATGCTCGCTCGACGACCACCGGTAGGCTACCCCGCTGACGGGCCGGATCGCGTGGGTTCACGTCCGCTCAGGGCGACCGGACGGCCCGTCCGTCCGCAGATCGTGGTCGACGACCGAGACGCCGTCCAGGTCGCCGAGCGCATCGATCACGTCCCGGAGATGGTCGGGGCTGCTCCCCTCGAGGCCGAGTTCGAGCGTCCGTCGATTGGGATCGTCCCCGCCGGCGCGCCGGCCGCGCCGAACGTCATCGAGGTCCGCGCCGTGATCGGCGAGGCGGTTCGTGATCGACGGCACTCGTTTCGAGAGCCCGTCGACCGCCAGCCGGACGGTCGCGTACCGACCGAGTTCGATCAATCCGGTCCGGACGAGGTCGGCGTGGTCGGTGAGGTCGGCGTTGCCGCCCGAGATCACCACGCCGACGTGTTCGTCTCCGACGTCGAGCGTTCCCGAGAGCAACGCCGCGAGCGACGCCGCGCCCGCCGCCTCCACGACCACCTTCTCCCGCTCGGCGAGCAGCGCCATCGCGGCGGCGATCTCCCCGTCGTTCACCGATACGACGTCGTCGACGCGTTCGCGCATCACCGCGAACGTCGTCTCCAGCAGTCGGGTGTCGGCGATCCCGTCGGCGACGGTGTCGACGTCGGCGAGTTCGTGGATCTCGCCCTTCTCGAGCGAGGGGGCGGCGTGGGCGGCGCCAGTAGGTTGAACGCCGATCACCCGCACGTCCTCGTTCAGCGCGGTGGCGATCCCCGAGATCAGCCCGCCGCCGCCGATCGGGACGAGCACGGTGTCGAGTTCGGGGTACTGCTCGCGCAGTTCGAGCCCGATCGTCCCCTGACCGGCGATGACGTGCTCGTCGTCGAACGGGTGGACGAACGCCAGGTCGTCGCGCTCCGCGAGTTCGAGCGCGCGTTCGTAGGATCGCTCGTAGATCTCGCCCTCGACGACGACCTCCGCCCCGTAGCCGCGCGTGGCGGCGATCTTCGCCGCCGGCGTGATTTCGGGGACGACGATCGTCGTCGGGACGTCGAGCAGCCGTCCCGCGAGCGCGACCCCCTGTGCGTGGTTGCCCGCGCTCGCCGCGATCACGCCGCGCTTTCGCTGTTCGGGAGAGAGCCGTGCCATGCAGTTGTACGCCCCGCGGATCTTGAACGAGCCCGTCCGCTGGAACGTCTCCAGTTTCAGTCCGACCGAGGCCGCACCGCTCGCCTCGGCGAACGTCCGCGATCGATCGAGCGGCGTCCGCTTCACGACGTCCGTGATCCGTTCGTGGGCGGACTCGACGTCGGCCAGCGACACCGGCGGGACGTCCTCGCTCATCGGTCGTCGGTCGTCCCGAACGTCGGAACGTGCACTCGTGTCATCGGCACGCGTACGGCGATCCCTCCGTTCCCGTTCCGGAACAAGCGGGCGAGAAGTGACAGTGACATACGTGTCCGATCTCCGCCGACCCACTTAACTGCACACAGATACCGATGTGGCGGCTACGGGAACGGAAACCGAGTCGAATCGGGAGGAGAGGTTATCGCAATCTGTGTATGACGATTGCGATAATCGTTAACTTATTTATCGATGGTGGGCATCGTCGTCGTATGGCAGGACCACCGATCGAGGAGCTCCACTTCACGGACGCCCCGGACGTCGGCGACGTGCCGGGACCCGAATCGAGGCGACTGGTCGAGAAGCAACGGCGGATCGACAGCAGCGCCGTCGCCTACCCCAACGACGTCCCGTTGGCGTTCGAGGAGGGGAGGGGAGCGACGCTTCGCGACGCCGACGGCAACACGTTCATCGATCTCTTTGCAGGTATCGGCGTGCTCAACGTCGGCCACGCGAACCCCTACGTGATGGAGGCGGTCCACGAGCAGGCCGACAAGCTCGTCCACACCGTCGACTTCCCCACCGAGGCACGCCTCGAGCTCATCGAGACGCTCGATCGGATCGCGCCGGGCGAGCTGGCGGGTGACAACCGGGTGGTGTTCGGCGGGCCGACCGGCAGCGACGCGATCGAGGCGGCGATCAAGCTCGCGAAGTACAACACCGGCGGCGACGGCCTGATCGCCTTCCGCGGGGCGTACCACGGCCCGACCAGCGGCGCGATGAGCCTCACCTCCAACAGGAAGTTCAAGGGCCACTACACGCCGCTGCTCCCCGAGGTCGTCCACGCGCCCTACCCCTACGCGTTCCGACAGGGAAAGAGCGAGGACGAGGCGACCAAGGACGCCCTCGAGGAGGTCCGGGCGATCGTCGAGGACCCCTACGGCGGGCTCGCGAACCCCGCGGGCATCTTCGTCGAGCCGATCCAGGGCGAGGGCGGCGTCGTCGTCCCCCCTGAGGGTTTCCTTCCGGGACTTCGCGAGATCGCCGACGACAACGCCCTGCCGCTGGTGTTCGACGAGATCCAGTCGGGGCTCGGGCGCTCGGGCGAGTGGTTCGCCTGCGAGCACTTCGACGTCACGCCCGACGCGATGACGATGGCGAAGGCTCTGGGGGGAGCCGGCTTTCCCCTCTCGGCGACGATGTATCGCGAGGAGCTCGACACGTGGGGACCGGGCGACCACGCCGGTACCTACCGGGGCCACGTCGTCGCGATGCGCGCGGGTACGCGGGCGATCGAGTACGTCGAGGAGCACGACCTGCTGGCCCACGCCCGCGAGCTCGGCGAGTACCTCCGCGAGAGGCTGCGCGAGGCCGGCGAGGCGAACCCGCTTCTGGCCGAGGTCCGCGGGAGGGGGCTGTTCATCGGCGCGGAGTTCTCGCTCGACGGCGAGCCCGCCGATTGGGTCGTCGACGCGATCCAGCGCTACTGTTACGAGCACGGGGTGCTGGTCTGGACGGCCGGCAGACACGGGAGCGTCCTGCGCCTGCTGCCGCCGCTCGTGCTCACCCACGAACTAGCCGAGACCGCGATGGACGTCGTCTGCGACGCGATCGAACACGTCGCCCCGACGCGGGCGGTCTGAGGGGTCTCGACGTTCGTCGCGTTTTCCTCGTCCCGAGAGCGAATATACGTAATATGTGTGTGCCATCTACAGTAAGCGGAACTCTTATGCACGCTCCTGTCAGTGTGATCGGTAGATGACACCACGCACCACACGAAAGGAGGTACTGAGTGACAGTCGAGCGGAGACGGACGACGTCCCGGTCGGGGCGGGGGAGAAGAGCGTGCGTCGTCGGGTCGACGGCCGTCACGGGGGGAGCTAACCGTGTCCGACGGCGACGACCTCGGGGCGGTCGGACGCTTCCGAGAGGAGATCGATCCGATCGTCTTCCTCTTCGGTGCCGGCCTGACGGTAGGCGTCATCGCGCTCTACTTCATCAGTCCCACCACCGTCGAGAACGGTATCGCGTACCTCAACCAGGGGATGCTCCAGTACCTGAACTGGGCGCTTCTCGTGATCGTCTTCCTGGTCGTCCTCTTTCTGATCTTCCTGATCCTCGGTCCGTGGGGGAAGATCAAGTTCGGCGACGACCCGCCCGAGTACAGCTTCGTCTCCTTCTTCACAATGCTGTACTCAGCGGGCTTCGCGGCGGGCGTCGTGTTCTGGGGGCCGACGGAGGCGCTGTTCTACTACGCCGAGCCCTCGCCGCTGTTCGACGTCTCGGGGGGATCGGCCGAGGCGATAACCATCGCCATCCAGCAGACGCTGTTCCACTGGGCGCTCCCCCAACTCGCGGTGTTCACGATCATGGGGCTCGCGATCGGCTACTTCACGTACAACTACGACGTCCCTCTCAGGGTCTCCTCGGCGCTCACGCCGATCCTCGGGGCCGATAACCTCGACGGGCCGATCGCCAAGACGGTCGACGTCCTCGCGGTGTTCGCCACCATCGGCGGCGTGGCGACGTCGCTCGGGTTCATCGGGAGCCAGTTCATCAGCGGGCTGAGCTACCAGTGGGGGATCGACCTCGGCAACACGGGCATCCTGCTCGTGGTGACGATGATGACGCTGCTGTTCACCATCTCGATGGTGCTCGGCGTCGACAAGGGGATCCGGCGACTCTCGAACTTCAACATGATCCTCTTCGTGGCCCTGATGATCGCGACCTTCATCGTCGGTCCATCGGCCTTCCTGCTGCTGATCGGGACGCAGGCGGTCGGGGGGATGATCACCGACTTCGTCTCGATGAGCCTCTTCACCGGCGCGGGCGTCGAGGGCGGTACGGAGTGGGCGAACGCGTGGACGGTCTTCTACTGGGCGTGGGCGCTCTCGTGGTCGCCCTTCGCCGGCGTGTTCATCGCGCGGATCTCCCGTGGCCGAACCGTGCGAGAGGTCGCCTTTACCGGCATCGCCGCGACGTCGGGAGCGACCATCCCGTGGTTCACGTTCGTCGGCGGGACCGCGGTCTGGGCCCAGCACAACGGCGTCGCCGACTTCGGTGCGGTGATCGCGGGCGAGGCCGGTGCGGAGGTCTCCGGCTTCATCCTCTTCGAGGCGTTCCCGCTCGGGACGGCGTTCATGATCGCGTTCATGATCCTCGTCACGACCTTCTTCGTCACCTCGGCGGACTCCTCGACGCTCGCCGTCTCGATGATGACCACCGGCGGCAAGGCCCAGCCGTCGAACATCAACCGCATCTTCTGGGGCGTCGTGCTGGGGATGACCGCGGCGATCCTCATGATCATCGGCGGCATCGAGGCGCTGCAGTCGGCGGCGATCATCACGGGTGCTCCGTTCGCCTTCGTCTGCTTCCTGGCGATGCTCGGGCTCGCGAAGCACTTCAGCGCGACCCACGGCCGCGTGATCCTCCAGGACGACGCCTGGGTGATCGGCTCGCGGCCCGAACGACGCACGCCAGCGGACACGCCGCCCGTCGCCGACGACGACGACTGAACCCCGTGTTCGCGTCGTCGTCCCGATACAAGCAAGCATAAGGGTTATCCAAGGTCGTACACGGAATCTGTGTATGGAAGACGCCGATAGCGCCGCATCGACCGGCGAACTCGCGCTCGATCCGAACCGGGACCGGGGTGTTCTAACGCCCAGCGACCGGGAGTTCCTGCTCGGTCGCAAGACCGACTACACCGAGCACTCGAAGAAGCAGAAACGAAACCGGATTCGACGCCGGGTCAGAAACGCCATCCTCGACTTCACCATCCTCTTCGACCACCTCGACGACCGCGACCGCGAGACGGTGTTCGATCCGGACGACGCCGAGCGTGACGCCTACACCCGGGGGATCGTCGACATGCTCGCCTTCCTCCACTTGGGGACGATGGGCTACTCGACGCCCTTTAAGGACATGCTGGCCCAGGGCGTCTCGAAGGGCGAGCAGGCCCTCGCCGGTTCGGACTACCGGATGGTGAACGTGGAGTTCAACGTCGACCCGGTGGGCCGGATCGACGTCGACGAGGTGGTCGAGAAGCTCGACCAGGGCCGATTCGACGAGATCACCGACGGGGAGCTCCGCGCGTTCGCCCGGCTGCTCGCGGAGTCAGAGGACTTCTCGCCGGTTCCGCTGCGCGACGAGATCAAGGGACAGATGGACACGTTCGTCGAGCGGGCGGCCGAGGCCGCCGTCCAACGCGACCGGCACGTCGAGGAGCTGACCGACTAGGACCGCACGGGTCGGTCGGCCGCGATCCGGTCGATGGATCCCGAGAGCACGGAGACGGCGGTTTCCATGCTCTCCTCGTCGACGTCGAAGTGGGGCGTGTGGTGGCTGTCGGGGTGGTCCGTACCGACGATGACGTAGGAGGCGAGTCCCCCCGCCTCCTGAACCGCCCGCATCAGGAAGGTCGCGTCCTCGCTCGCGCCGAAGTCGGCGCTCCGGATCGGGCTGTCGACCCCCTCTACCCCTTGGGCGACCCCGTGGACGACGTCGCGGAGTTCGGGATCGCTATCGGCCCGGGGCGACTCGCTATGGACGTGGAGATCGACCTCGCAGTCGTGCATCCGGGCGGCCGCTTCGAAGGTCCGTTCGAGGCGCTCGCGCATGTACTCCATCAGCGCGGTCGTCTCGCCGCGCACCTCCGCGGCGACCGTCGCACCCTCGGCGATCACGTTGCTCGCGGTACCGGCCTCGACCCGGCCGACGTTCACGCGCGTCATGCCCTCCGCGTGGCGCGGGATCCCGTAGACGTTCCCGACCGCCGTCGCCATCGCCTGGATCGCGTTCGCCCCCTCGTTCGGCGCCTTACCGGCGTGGGCCGACCGTCCTCGGAACTCGGCGTTCAGGTGGCTCATCGCGAGCGGCTTCTCCATGCCCGCGACCACCTCGCCCGAGGGGTGATCGAGCCCGACGTGGACGCAGAGCAGGTACTCGATTCCTGCCATGTAGGGGCCCTCGGCCATCGGCCGTCCGCCGCCACCCTCCTCCTCGGCGGGCTGGAAGAACACCGTCAGCCGCCCCTCGAAGTCGCTCTCCTTCACCGCCTCGAGGGTCCCCAGACCGATCGCCATGTGGGCGTCGTGGCCGCAGGCGTGCATCAGCCCCTCGTGCTCGGATCGAAACCCCTCCCGGGCCGGCCGGTGGTCGTCGGTCTCCTCCTCGATGAACAGCGCGTCGACGTCCACGCGGAGGCCGATCGAGGGTCCCTCGCCGCGGTCGAGGACGGCCACACAGCCGGTGTAGCCACCCTCGCAGGCCTCGAGCACGTCCCCGCGGGCACCCTTCTCCCGCGCTCGCTCGAACCACCGCCGGAGCTCCTCGTCGGCGGGAACGGCCATCCGTCTCTCGGGATCCATCGCCTCGCGGCCCACCGCGAGCTCATCGACCCCGATCCGCTCGAGCTCGTCGACCAGCAGGCTCGTCGTGTAGAACTCCCGCCAGGCCGGCTCCGGATACCGATGAAGGGTGCGGCGGCGGTCGATCGTCCGCTCCCGTGCGCTCCGTGACATTCTCACGCGTCCTCGTCGCCCCATCTACTTAAAACATACACGGGAATCGTTGAAGCCGAACACGAAGACTTTAGCGGCGAGCCAGCGATCGAGCCAAGCGTTACCATGACCGACGACGCATACGACGTCCTGGTCCTCCGCGAGGGGACCGAAGGCCTGTCCACGGAGCCGTACGCCGCGGAGCTACGCGAACGCCTGCCCGACCACGAGGTTCGGCGTGCACGCACGCCGGGCGAGGAGCGCGACCTGATCACGGACGCGCGGGTCGTCACGGGCGTCCGGATCGACGAGGGGCTGCTCTCGCACGCCGACCGTCTCGAGCTGTTCGCCTGTGCGTTCGCCGGGACCGAGCATCTGCCGATGGACGCGCTCCGCGAACGGGGAATCACGGTGACGAACGCCGGCGGGATCCACGCGCCGGGGATCGCGGAGGGGGCGCTCGGCAACGTGCTCGTCTTCGCCCGCCGGCTCCACGAGGGCTGGCGGCGCAAGGGGAACCGGGAGTGGCGTCACTTCCAGTCCGGCGAGCTGACGGGAAGTACGGTGACGGTCGTCGGCCTCGGCTCGATCGGCCGGGCGCTCGTCCAGCGGCTAGAGGGCATGGAGGTCGAGACGATCGGGGTCCGATACTCCCCCGAGAAGGGCGGGCCCACCGACGAGGTGATCGGCTTCGAGGAAGAGGCGCTGCACGACGCGCTCGCACGAACCGAGTATCTCGTGATCGCCTGCCCGCTGACCGACACCACTAGGGGGCTGATCGGCGAGGCGGAGTTCGCGACCCTCCCCCCGGAGGCGGTGGTGATCAACGTCGCGCGCGGGCCCATCGTCGACACCGACGCGCTCGTGAACGCGATCCAGTTCAACGGCATCAGGGGAGCGGCGCTCGACGTCACCGATCCCGAGCCGCTTCCCCCGAACCACGTGCTGTGGGGGTTCGAGAACGTGTTGATCACGCCGCACACCGGCGGCCACACGCCGAGACACTGGGATCGGCTCGCGGAGATCGTCGCCGACAACGTCGAACGTTTCGAGGAGACCGACTCGTTCGAGGGGTTGGAGAACGTGGTGTTCGCGCCGGAGTAACCTCAGTCGTCCCCGACGGCCGCCATCTCCTCTCGGGGGAAGTTCTCGATCGTCTCCGCCCTGAAGTCCGCCTCGTCGAACTCGTACTCCCCGTCGAGGAACTCGATCAGGGTCCTGGTATCGCGCATGGCGTTCTTCAGACACGTCGATGCGCCCGGCGAGGGGGTGACGTTGAAGATGACGTCCTCGCCGACGATCTTGGCCTCCCCCATGTCGAGGGTCTTCCCCTCGGTGTCGACGATCTGCGGTCGCACGCCGCCGTAGCCCGTGGCCCGTTCGATGTCGTCGAGTTCGACGCTCGGGACGACCTTCCGGACGTGGGGGAGGAACGCCCGCTTTCCGACCACGGGGACGTCGTAGACCAGGTTCCTGAGCACGTACGGCAACAGGATCCGATCCGCGAGGACGTTGCCGTAGCTCAGGAACGAATCGGCGTTCAGCCCGAACACGTCGAGGAAGTCCTCGACGGTCGAGAGCCGCCCCCGTTCGAGCGTCGGAACGAGTTTGGCCGTCGGTCCGAAGCGGGTGACGCTATCGTCGTGGACGTCCGCGTCGCCGTGGATCGCGGCGAACGGGAGCTTCTGCATCTGGAGCGTGTAGACCTTGCCGTTCAGGAGGTCGTCGCCCAGGAAGAAGCTTCCGGCGATGGGGAGCAGGGACATGTCCTCGCCGTAGCCCATCTCCCTTGCGACCTGGAGGCTGTGAGATCCCGCGGCGACCACGGTCGTCTCCGCCTCGAACCACCCCGCGTCGGACTCGATGACGAATCCGTCGTCGGTCTCGTCGATCCGCTTCACCTCTGCGCCCGTGTAGACGTCGACCCCGGCCTCCGCGCACGCGTTCTCGATGAACGACTTCGCGGTCTCGCCGTAGTCGACGACGTAGCCGTCGGACGTCTGGAGGGCCATCATCTCCGTCTCCGGGTCCCGTCCCTCGACGACCTTCGGCTCGATCTCCGCGATCTCCTCGCGCCCGATCGGCCTGAGCTTCGGATAGAGGTCCGAAAAGCCCTCGTCGTGGTATCTCGTCTCGAGCTCCCGGACCTCCTCCTCGCCGACCGCCAGCACCATCTTGCTTCGCTTGCTGTGGATCTCCCGGTCGGGATCCTCCTCCTCGAGATAGCCGGCGAGCAGTTGGGCCCCCTCGTTCACCTCCTCCGCCTTCTCGCGGGAGTAGTTGGTCTCGATGTCGCCGAAGTGAAGCGTCTGGGAGTTGTTGGTGTGGTGGGAGTTGATCGCCGCGATCTCCTCCTCCTTCTCCAGGAGCGCCACCCGTTCGATGTCGGTGAACTTCGACACCGTATAGAGCAGCGATGCGCCGCTGATTCCTCCGCCGACGATGACGAGGTCGTATTGGTCTACCATGAGTAAATCCTCCGAGTCCGGGACCGCTCTCATGGGTCGGTTGGGAACTGGACTACTTTTTCATGTCGGTATCCGGCGATGGAAACGGTACCATGTCACACCTCGGGCGGCCCGGCCCGCCGGTCAGACCGAGAACACCCGCTGGGGGAACGAGGAGAAGCGTTCGGCGCCGGTCGCGGTCACGCGAAAGGACTCGCTGATCTCGACGCCGAGCTCGTCGGTCCAGATCCCGGGGATCATGTGGAACGTCATGTTCTCCTCGAGCACCGTCTCGTCGCCGGGGCGCAGGCTCGCGGTGTGCTCGCCCCAGTCCGGCGGGTAGCCCAGCCCCATCGAGTAGCCGATCCGATCGGCCTTCTCGATGCCGTGTCTCGCGATCGTCTCGCGCCAGGCCCGTTCGACCGCCTCGCACGTTACTCCGGGTTCCGCGGCGTCGAGCGCCGCGTTCAGCCCCTCGACGACGACCTCGCCGACCCGTCCCATCTCCTCGGGGACGTCGCCGACCACGGCGGTCCGCGCGAGCGGCGAGTGGTACCGGTGGCGACAGCCCGCGAGTTCGATGATCACGGGATCGCCCTCCTCGAACGGCTCGTCGGACCAGGTGAGATGTGGCGTCCCCGTGTGCTCGCCCGAGGGCATCAGCGGGACGATCGCGGGGTAGTCGCCGCCGAACTCGTCGGTCCCCTCGATCAGGGTGTGATAGATCTCCGCGGCGACGGTCGATTCGGGTACTCCGGCGCCGATCGCGTCGATGCCCGCCTGCATCGCCGCCTCCGAGAGCTCGGTGGCCTGTTGGATCAGCTCGAGCTCTGCGTCCGATTTCTTGATGCGGACCCAGCCCACCAGCAGCGTCGCGTCGGAGAAGGTCGCCTCGGGGAGTCTCTCCTGGAGACGCTGGTGGGACTTCGCGGTGTAGTAGGAGGCGTCCATCTCGACGCCGATCCGGGTGTCGTCCCGATCCATCTCCTCGAGAACGCGCGCGACGAAGTCCATCGGGTGTTTGTCGACCGGCGAGTGGACGTGATCGTCGCTGTACGACCGGAGGTTCTCGTGGTCGATCCAGACCGTGGCTTTCGCGCCGTTCTCGTCCATCCTTCGGCCGATCCAGACGGGCTGGTCGTGGTCCAGCGAGACCACTAACCCTTGATGAACGTAGAACGACCAGCCGTCGTAGCCCGAGAGGTAGTTCATGTTCGCCGGATCGGCGAGGAAGAGCGTCTCGAGGCCCTCCTCACGCATTCGGTCCTTCGTCCGCTCCAGTCGTCGCTCGTACTCCGATCGCTCGAACGGGTGCACGGTAATCACTAACGAGAAGGGACTCTCCACCCCGCCACTTATGGTTTTCGTGTATCGTGAGAACGAAATCCGTTAATTTACGCCGCCTCGATCGCGTCGAGAAACAGCGAGACGCCGAGATCGATCTCTCGTTCGGTGACGTCGAGCGGCGGTAACAGTCGGACGGTCTTGTAGCCACACCCGAGCGTGAGCAGGCCGCGTTCGAGTCCCCCCTTCACGACGGTGTTGCGCCGCTCCTTCGAGTCGAACTCGACGGCGAGCATCAGCCCTTTCCCCCTGACCTCCTCCACGCCGTCGGTATCGGCGTCCCGGATCAGCTCCTTCACCTGCCGTCCCCGCTCGATGGCGTTCTCGAGCAGGTCGTAGTCGTCGATCGCGTCGAGCGTGAACACCCCCTGGGCCGCCGCGACGAGGTCGCCGCCGCCCCAGGTCGAGCCCAGTCGGTTCTTCTCCTCGGGGAATATCTCGGATCGGGAGATCGTCGCCCCCGACCGCAGCGCCTTCGCGCTACAGATCACGTCGGGTTCGATGGCGTAGTGGTCCGCCGCCCACATCTCCCCGGTCCGGCCCATCCCGGACTGGATCTCGTCGACGATCAGGTGGACGTCGTGGGTCTCACAGACCCGCTGGACCTCCTCCATGAACGCATCGCTCGGGAACCGATAGCCGCCGACGCCCTGAACGGGTTCGAGGATCAGGAAGGCGACTTCCCGGGGATCGAGATAGCCCCGCTCGGGGTCGAGCATCCGTTCGAGCTGGGAGCGTCCACCCGCGAAGAAGCCACACGAACAGGTCGACCGCTCGCAGTTGCGGTCCTCACAGAACGGCACCGTCCGGGTGCCGGCGACCTCGGGGTACGCCCGCGTGTAGACGTCGCCCGAGCGCGTCATCGAGAGCGTTCCGAGGGTTCGACCGTGGAAGGCCCCGAGGAAGGTGATCCCGTACTTGCGCTCGGGCGTGTTCGCATACGATATCTTCATCGCGTTCTCGATCGCCTCGGCGCCGGAGTTCGAGAGGAAGACGGTGTCCATGTCGTACTGGGAGCTGCTCTCCACGAGGCGCTCCATGAGCTGGGCGGCCCCCGGTATGTCGGGGTTCTCGGGGCCGCCGCGGGAGCCGGCGTAGAAGTCCTGGCCGGCGATCTTCAGCGGGTCGACGAGGTCGAACTCGGCCATCCGCTCGGTGAGCTTCGGGTTGTTGTAGCCGAGCGGCGCGGCGCCGATGTGACAGGTGAAATCGAGGAAGACGTTGCCGTCGAGATCGGTACAGAAGGGGCCCTCGGCCTCCCCGGAGACGTCCCAGGCGAACTCGTGGGCGTGCTCGCTCGGGGCGGAGTAGCGATGGTGGTACTCGATCCACTCTCGAGTCCGCTCCCCGGGGAGCCCCCGAACGCTCGGCTCCGCGCTCTCGCGATCCATACACAGGAACCGTATACATCGTTATTAACTCTTGTTATGGATCGGACGCGAGAGCCGGCGCCGTCGCTGACGAATACGGAGACGGAGAACGCAGCGAGAACGAAGAAGGCGTTAGGAGCTCAGCACTCCGACCAGCCACAGGACTCGCAGGTCTTGCAGCCCTCGGAGTAGTAGAGCGACATCGACCCGCAGTCCGGACACTCGGGACTCTCGCCCGCGTCGATCAGGTCCTGATGGGCGTCGGAGTCGGCGTCCCCCATCGCGGCGGCCGCTCCGCCGTCGGTCTCGGGCTCCGCCGTCTCCTCCAGCTCGGTGAGGTTCTGCTGTTTGGGGTAGGCGCGTTCGATCTCGCCGTCGAGATATCGGCGCATCGCGGTGCCGATCGCGTCGGGGATGGAGTTGATCTGCTGGCCCTTGTCCCAGGCGACCTTCGGCGAGCGGATGCCCTGAAGTTCGTCGGCGATCTCCTCGGGATCGACGCCCGATCGAAGCGCCGTCGAGATAGTCTTCGCGAGCGCCTCGGTGAAGCTCGCGGTGAACCCGCCCGAGTTGCCGATGTTCGCGAACAGCTCGAACGGCCGGCCCTCGGCGTCCTCGTTGATGTTGACGTAGAGCTTGCCGTAGCCGGTGTCGATGCGCTGGGTCACGCCGTGGAGCACGTCGGGACGGGTACGCTTCTTCGCGTACTGGCCCGACTCGGGGGTGAAGCTGACCTCGCCCTCGATGGTGGCGCGGACCTCCTCGTGGTCGAGGAACTCGTCGATCCCACCGAAGACCTCCGAGATCTGCTCGATCAACGCCTCGGCGGCCTCCTCCTCGTCGGCGAACTCCGCGTTGTCCGCGCGGGTGGTGAGCACCTGCTTCGACCGGGTGCCGTCGCGGTAGACGGTGACGCCCTTGCCGCCGTTGTCGTAGATATATCTGTACACTTCCTCCATGTCCTCGCGCGAGGCGGAGTTGGGGAAGTTACACGTCTTCGAGATGGCGCTGTCGACGCCCGACTGGCAGGCACACTGCACCGCGGCGTGGTCCTTTCCGGCGAGGTCGCTCGTGACGACGAACAGCTCGCCGATCGCGTCGGGGACGGTCTCGAGGCCCTCGACGCCGTCGAATTCATTACTACTCATCTGGTCCTGTGCCTCGCGCTTCACGGCATCGACGTCGATCGCGTTGTCCTCCAGCACGCGCAGGAAGTAGTCGTCGAACTCGACGAGCATCTCGTCGCCCTGGACGTCGTCGCTCACGTTCTTGTAGTAGGCGACGTTGTAGATGGGCTCACAGCCGCCGGTGGTGTTGCCGACCATCGACGTGGTGCCGGTGGGGGCGATCGTCGTCGTGTTGTGGTTGCGGATCGGGAAGCCGTCGGCCCACTCCTCCGCGTCGAGCCCGGTGTGGTGTTCGAACCACTCGGCGTACTCGGTGGGGTTCGCGTACTTCGAGTCCTCCCAGTCGGTGAAGACGCCCCGCTCGGTGGCGAGTTCGTGGGAGGTCCACTTCGACTCGTGGTTGATGTGGGTCATCAGCTGGCGGGCGATCTCGTTGCCCGTCTCGGAGCCGTAGCGTACGCCGAGTTGGATGTAGAGCTGCGCGAGCCCCATGATGCCCAGGCCGATCTTTCGCATCTCTCTCACTTTCTCCTCGATCTCGGGCACCGGGAAGTCCGACATCGTAACGACGTTCTCCAGGAAGCGCGTTCCCATGGCGATGCGCGTGTCGAACTCCTCGACGTCGATCGCCTCCTCGAGGTAGGCGCTGACGGCCGCCTCGAACGAGTCGAACTCGCTCTCGTGCTCGTCGTACCAGACACGCCAGTCGGGAGCGTCCATGGCAGCGAGCGTCGAGAGGTTGATGTGACCGAGGTTGCACGCCTCGTACTCCTCGAGGGGCTGTTCGCCACAGGGGTTGGTCGCGAGGATTCGGTGGTCGGGGTGTTCCTCGACGTCGAACGAGTGTTCCTTGTTGACTCGCTCGAGGTAGATCACGCCGGGCTCGCCGTTCTCGTAGGCGCCCTCGACCATGCGATCCCAGAGGACGTCGGCGGGGATCGAGAGCTCCTCACCGACCGTGACGTGCTCGCCGAGTCCGTACCGGGAGTACATCTCCTTGGTCTCGGCGGTCGCGATGTGGGGTTCCTCCGTCCGGGGGTTCTCGAAGGTGAACTCCTCGTCGTTGTAGAGCGCCTCCATGAAGCCGTCCGTCACGCCGACGCTGATGTTGAAGTTCGAGAGGTGGCCCTCGACGGCGTTCCTGAGGTGTTTGGGCACTCGCCCGTCGTCGTCGATCAGCCCGCGGGCCTCCTCCAGAGCCTCCGAGAAGGTGGTGTAGGTGTAGTCGTCGGGGTCGTTGAGCCGCAGCGTGTGCGCCAGCGAGACGTCCTTGTTCTTCGCGTGGATGAACTCGATGACGTCGGGGTGGCTGACCCGCATGACGCCCATCTGGGCGCCACGGCGGGTGCCGCCCTGGGCGATCGTTTCGCACATCTGGTCGAACGTGCGCATGAACGTGATCGGGCCCGAGGCGATCCCGCCCGTGCTTCCCACGCTATCGCCGTACGGCCGCAGTCGCCAGAACGCATACCCCATCCCGCCGCCGGACTGGAAGACCTCCGCCGCTTCCTTCGCGGTCTGGTGGATGTCGCTGATGTCGTCGTCGGGCGAGTCGACGAAACACGCCGAGAGCTGCTGGAGCTCGTCGCCCGCGTTCATCAGCGTCGGGCTGTTGGGGATGAAAGAGAGCTGCTCCATCAGCTCCTGGAACTCCTCGGCCGTCTCCTCGACGTGCTCGCGGATCTCCTCGGGTAGCTCGGGAACGATCGTCTCGTAGGTGAACTTGCTGACGTTGTAGACGGAGAGTTCGGTCTCGGTATCGTCTTCCACCGTCGTTCCGGCTCCGAACACCTCGGCGGCGAGCTCGTCGCGCCGGGGGTGGTCGGGTTTGAGCTGGTCGGGCGTGACCGTGAGCTCGACGTCGCGCTTCTCGGCCTCGAAGACCGCCTCCGCGAGCGCGATGTTCCTCGCGACGCGCTCGAAGAGCTCCTCCTGGGTCTCGATCAGTTCGCCCTCGGCGTTCTTCCGGAGATATCGGGCGGGGAGGATGTTGTCGTAGGCGTTGGCGGTGAGTCGCTCCTGGAGGGTCTCGCCCTCGGTGCGCTTCACCGGGAGGGTCACCTCCTCGGCGGAGAGGTCGGCGCGGCTCACGCGCGGACCACCTCGGCTACGCTAGGGCCCATCGAGCGAGCGATTCGTGGTTCTAACTGGGGTTGAGAAACTCCCATTTGTGACGGAACCTCCCTCTGCCCCCGGGAGTATAAGTTTACTTCTTTCGCGCAAGCATAGTTAGAAACATTCGATATAGATCCGTCTGGTCCGTGTGTTGGGCGTTCTCCCATCCGTTCCACCGACTGATACGACGCGGCGGACCTACTATAATGTGTCCAAAGCGGAGTGGAAGTGGTCGTGGAGCTGATACCTAAATACAAACACGATGCTCAATGCCTAATCCACAACGCTCATTACGTTAGTTCACGACGGTGGTGATGTGTGATTGTGGGGGAGCGACTCGCGTCGTTCCGCCCGGCTTAAATCATAAAGAGCTGCTGCTACACCATTTGAAGGAGAACGATGAGCAACAGTAGGATTAAAATCACCTCTCCCGGTCCGATGTTCTTCCATCCCCGCGAATAGGTTGGGATATCGTCATCGGAATGAGTCGGTGGTAGAGAGTCTGAATGAGATCGATCCTGATCACGGAGTTGATCGCCGTTTGAGCCTGTCATGTTTGATTTGAATTTTGTCGTTTTGGTGTCCTCCTAGAGGACAGAGTCGCAGCTATTGGAACGTTGCCCGCCACACAGTGTGTGATTGTGGGGGAGGACAACGATGAGCTGTTCAACGTCGTCAAGTGAGATGTTTCCTTCCTGTTTCGGCGACAATTCCCTCTGCTCGCGGGAGTATAAGTTTACTTCTTTCGCGCAAACATAGTTAGAAATATTGAGTGTAGGTTCATTTAGTTCGTGTGTCGGGCTTCTCCCATCCGATCCACCGACTAATACGACGCGACGGACCTACGATAGTGCATTCAAAACGGGGTGAAAGTGGTCGTGGAGCTGATACACCTACTCCGAACGCCCCGGACACCGTCGACGACGCTCTTCGCGGCCGGTTTCGCAGGTGTGCGATCCTCGTCGGAACGAGGGTTCGGAGGCGTATCGACGACGGTGTACCGTCGCTCTCGTCAGTTTTGACGTGTATGCGGATATCGAGGGCGAGGACCGGTTTCGAGAGGGGGTCGAATCGGCGGAGCGTTCTGGATGCGGGATTATATGAGTCAGTAGACACTAGCGAGTATGATGATCGGTAGGCCTTCGCGACGAGGATTCCTTCGGACGGTCGGCGTCGCCGCCGGGGCGAGCGTCCTCGGATCGACGGTGCTGGACGAGGATCCCGCCTCGTCGCCGGACGACCGGGAGGACGGTCGGGAGGTCCGCCAGGAACGCCAGAAGGACGAGGAAACGCTGGACCGGGAGCGCCACACGCTCCTCGGGGCGACCAACTACGAGACCGAGGTATACACGATCGAGGCGCCGAACCCGTCGCCGACGGCGTTCGTCGTCGGCGGCATGCACGGCAACGAGCGGGCCGGCGTGGAGGCTGCGCATCTCGCGAACGAGTACGCGATCGATCGCGGCACGCTGGTCGTGATCCCCGAGGCGAACAAGGTGGCGGTCGAACAGGGGACCAACCACGGGCCGAGGGGCGATCTGAACCGCCAGTTCCCCATGGGCGAGGAGCCGACGACGCCCATCGCACGAGCGATCTGGAACGAGGTCCTCCGAGTCGAACCGGACTACCTGCTCGATATGCACACCGCTGAGGGTATCTACGGACGCGGCGGCATCGGCCAGGCGGTCTTCCCCACCGATGGGACCGTCGGCTACGCCACGAACGCGGTTAAACACGTCAATGAAAACTACCTGAGCCGGCGATCCGGCCTCCCGCACCACGATCTCCGGGTCGGGATCATCATCCCGGAGGACAGACCCGCCCTCACCCACAAGGCCTCGGCGGACCGGAACATGGACCTGTGGTTGACCGAGGTCACGCGTACCGGTCTCGACCTCCGGGAACAGACGTTTCTCCACGACGTGATGACCCGCAACCTGCTTCGCCAGATCGGTATCGAGGTCACCTCCGAGTTGGCGATTCAGAATCCCTTCTGACGCTCGGTCCACTCGCGACGGGTCGTTCGAACCTCGGGGCGAGCGCGTCTCCGTTAACTCCTCTAACGAAACATCCGGTCTGGCTGGCCGTCCGGTTTCGGAGCCCGAACACTTATTTATTGTTATGATAACTACGTCTCATGGAATCGCCGATGCCGTACGAGGCAGCGCTGACCACCGATCCCGGCCTGCTGTTTCTGGTGCTGGCGGTGCTCGCCGTCGTGGTCCTCCTCGGACGGTTTCTACTCAAGCTCGCCTGGCGTCTCGTCACGCTCACCGTGGTCGGGATCGTGGCCTTCTACCTCGGAACCGTCGTCCTCCCAACCCTTCTACACGGCACGTAGGAAGTTCTCGATCACGTCGTGACCCACGCCGGTGAGTACGCTCTCGGGGTGGAACTGCACGCACTCGATCGGGTGTTCGCGGTGACGGATCCCCATCACGAGTTCGCTCCCACCGTCGGACGAGTCCGACGAGCCTCCGCTCGCTTCGTCTTCGAGCGGGCGTAGCCCGCTCGAACGGTCCGCGGAGCCACGCTCCGCGCTACTCGCGGAGACCTCGTGATCGGTCGTCGCGGTCACCTCGAAGCAGTCGGGAACCTCCGTGGCGATCAGCGAGTGATACCGGCCGGCCGGAAAGTCCTGTTCGAGCCCCGAGAAGACCCCCTTCCCGTCGTGAGCGACGGGAAACGCCTTGCCGTGGATCGGCTCGGGTGCGCGTCCCACGCTCCCGCCATAGGCGTAGACGGCGGCCTCGAGCCCGAGGCAGACCCCTAGAGTGGGGACCTCGGGACTCACCTCGCGAAGCACGGGCACCGTCACGCCGACGTCCCGGTCGTTCTCGGGGTGGCCCGGTCCGGGACTGATGACGATGGCGTCCGGATCCACCGCGCGCACGTCCTCGAGCGACGCGGTGTTCATGAGTACCTCCGTCTCCGCGCCGTGTTCGGAGACGTACTCGACGAGGTTGTAGGTAAAGGAGTCGAAGTTGTCGACGAACAGCACGCGCCGGTCGCGGGCGACGGCGGCGCTCACTGGGCCACCTCCGAGAGCTCGATCCGCTCGATCGCCTCGAGCACGCCGTCCATCTTCGACTCGGTCTCCTCGTACTCCGCGGCGGGGTCGCTGTCGGCGACGATGCCCGCACCCGCGCGCACCGTCACCCGGTCGGGGTCGCCGTGCTCGATCGTCGCCGTCCGGATCACGATCGCCATATCGGCGTCGCCGGTCCACGAGCAGTAGCCGACCCCGCCGCCGTACAGCCCTCTGGGCTCGAGCTCGAGTTCGTCGATGATCTCCATCGCGCGGATCTTCGGCGCACCCGAGAGCGTCCCCGCGGGAAACGACGCCCGGATCGCGTCGAAACAGTCGGCCTCGGCGGCGAGTTCGCCCGTCACGGTGCTCTCGATGTGCTGGACGTGGCTGTACTTGAGCACGTTCATGAACTCCTCGACCCGAACCGATCCCGGCTCCGAGACCCGGCGGACGTCGTTTCGCGCCAGATCGACCAGCATCGTGTGCTCGGCGCGCTCCTTGTCGTCGGCGAGCATCTCGCCCGCCAGCCGACGGTCCTCGACGGGGCTCGTCCCGCGAGGGCAGGTGCCGGCGATCGGATTGCTCGTCACGAGGCCGTCGCGCACCGAGACCAGCGTCTCGGGGCTCGCGCCGACGACGGTCCGCTCGCCGTAGTTCAGGAGGTACATGTATGGCGAGGGGTTCACCTCCCGGAGCGACTCGTACAGTCCCAGAGGATCGATCTCGCCGCGGAGTTCGCGCGTTCTGGAGATCACGCCCTGGTAGACGTCGCCGTCGAGGACGTGCTCCTTCGTGCGGCGAACGGCGTCCTCGTACTCCTCGCGCGGACCTGCCCGCGAGTCCTCCCGAGTGAACCCGCCGTTCTCGGGGACCACGGCGTCGTCGAGGGCCGAACGCACCCGCTCGACCTCCTCTGTGAGCGTCTCGTAGACGTCGTCGGGATCGTCCTCGGGGAAGACCACGGGCGTGAGCGAGAGCGTCAGGCTTCCCTCGACCTCGTCGAAGGCGAGCGTCCGCGTGCTCAGGACGAACTGCGCGTCGGGCGTCGGCGAGTCGGGGCGTTCGACGCCCACCTCCGAGAGCCAGAGGTCGTAGACCGCGTCGTACGCGAGAAAGCCGACGAGTCCGCCGTGGAGGTGACCGCCCCGGGGAAATCCGACCCGAGGGACGTCGGGGAGCGCCCCGCGGAGCGCGTCGAGCGTGTCGCCCCCGCCGTCGGTCATCAGCCCCTCGAGCCGGTCGTCGCCGAGCAGCTCCAATCGAACGTCGTCGGGGTCGACGGTGACGACCGCCTCGGGGTCGAAGCCGACGAACGAGTAGCGGGCGTGGCGACCGGGGTTCGCGTCCGCCGGCTGGAACGCCCCGTCGGGATCCGAGGAGGCGACCTTCTCCGCGCTCTCGAGGAGGAAGCCGTACTCGCCGTCCGCGGCGAGCGCGGCGTAGGCGGCGAGCGGCGTCGTCCCGACGTCGAGTTCGGCCGCGACGTGGACGACGACCGGCTCCTCACGATCGACGAGCCCGCGGAACGCCTCGCGGGAGATCACTCCGCGATCACCCGCCGACCGGTCGCCTCACGGACGAAGCGCTCCACGAGATCGGAGTCCTTCACGCCGCCCTCGCGCTCGATCCCGCTCGCGACGTCGACGCCGAACGGTCGCGCCGTCCCGACCGCCCTGGCGACGTTCTCGGGGGTGAGCCCGCCGGCGAGAATCACCGGTGAGTCGAGGTCGGCCGCGAGCTCGCGGGTGCGTTCCCAGTCGTGGGTTCGCCCGGTGCCGCCCGCGCCCGCCGCGTCGGTCGAGTCGACGAGCAGCGCGTCCGCGACGCCGTCGAACTGGTGGGCCGAGTCGGGATCGGCGGCGTCGACGGACTTGATCACCGGGCGGGCGATCGTCTCGCGGACGGTCCGTAGGTCCTCGGGGGAGAACGGGCCGTGGATCTGGAGGACGTCGGGCCGGGTCCGCTCGACGAGGTCGACGGCCTCCTCGGGCGTCGCGGGCATCGTGACGAGGACGCCGGTCACCAGCGGCGGGACGGCGTCCAGCAGCGTCGCGGCCCGATCCGCGCCCACCGTCCGAGGGCTGTCGACGGGCACCTCGCTGATGACGCCGATCGCGTCGGCGCCGGCGCGGACCGACGCCTCGACGTCGGCCTCGCGGGCGTGTCCGCAGAGCTTCACCCGCGTCATTGCGTGATCGTCCGACGCATTCGTTCGAGCTTCGTCGCGGCCCCGCCCTCGTCGATGGCGTTCGCGGCGACCTCGGCACCCTCGGCGAGCGAGTCGGCCTCGCCCGCGAGGTAGATCGCCGCGCCGGCGTTCGCGAGGACGATCTCGCGTTTCGCCCCGTCGACGTCGCCGGTCACGATCCCCTCGAGATCGGCTGCGTTCTCCTCCGGCGTACCGCCCGCGACCGCGCTCACCGGTCGTTCCTCGAGGCCGAGATCGGCGGGTGCGATGGTATACTCCTCGATCTCCTCGCCGGAGACCTCCGCGGCGGTCGTCTCGCCGTGGATCGCGATCTCGTCCATCCCGGAGCCGTGAACGACCAGCGCCCGTTCGACCGGCATGCGCGAGAGCGCTCGAGCGAGTACGGGGACGAGGTCGGGGTCGTAAACGCCGACGATCTGGGCGTTCGCGCCCGCCGGGTTGGTCAGCGGGCCGAGCACGTTGAAGATCGTCCGCATGCCCAGTTCCTTCCGCGGGCCGATGACGGCCTTCATCGCGGGGTGAAAGACCGGAGCGAGCATGAACCCGATCCCGTCCTCCTCGATCGCCCGCTCGACCGCCGGGGGCTCGGCGTCGATCTCCACGCCCAGCCGTTCGAGCACGTCCGCGCTGCCCGACGAGGAGGAGACCGAGTAGTTGCCGTGTTTCGCGACCGCGACGCCGGCGCCCGCCGCGACGATCGCGCTCGTCGTCGAGACGTTGATCGTGTCGTAGTCGTCGCCGCCGGTCCCACAGGTGTCGACCAGCGGGCTCCGGTCGGGCGCGATCGTCCGCGCGGCGTCGCGCATCCCCTCCGCGAACCCCGCGATCTCCGCCTCGGTCTCGCCCTTCGCACGGAGCGCCGCGAGCAGCGCGCCGATCTGTGCCTCGGTCGCGTCCTCGAAGACCGCCGTCGCGGCGGCCCGTGCCTGCTCCTGGTCCAGCGATTCGCCGTCCGTCACGCGCTCGATTGTGTTCTGCATGAGTGATCCTCGATGTACGGTTTCGTCTTATAATGAACAAACTAGTACATCAACTTAAGCGTGTCGTCCTCAGTTCTCCGTTTCGAAACCTTCAACTACTCGGAAGGGATATCCGAAACTGCACGCAGTGGCGAGGGTTGGTGGTCTAGTCAGGCTATGACACCTCCTTGACATGGAGGAGGCCGGCGGTTCAAATCCGCCCCAACCCATTTCTGGCAGTACAATACGACGAGCGAAGCGAGGAGTCTGTACTGCCGAAATGGGTACGAAGGATTTGAAGCAGGGAGTGGAGCGAACGAAGTGAGCGAAACGACCGAGGTTCAAATCCGCCCCAACCCACCGAGATTTCTCCGGCACCTCCCTGCGAATACCGCGAGCGATAGCGAGCGTGTGTGAGCAACGCCGTGTCGGTGAATCGAGGCGGTGGGCGGTTTGAATCCAGAGGGCGAGCGGAGCGAGTCCTCGCGGTTCAAATCCGCCCTAAGCCACCTTCTGCTGTGCTCCTTCACTTCGCTCAGTCGTCATCAGAACGCGATGCGTTCTGATTGGCGCGCAAGACGCTTTGCGTCTTGCGAACGCTGGTAAAAGATGGAGCAAAAGCGAACGGCTCTCCCGATGGTCGAGCCGTTCTACCGCTCGCGGCATTGTCGCTCAGAGGACAGTCCGGCGTCCTATGCTCTAGATCCGTTCGAGGACTCCCCGTCGGTCGACGAGCCGCGATTCGGGTCTTGGGTTTCCTCCTCGACCTTCTCGGTGACCTCGTCGATCTTCTCCTCGAACTCCTCGCTCTTCGGTCGGCGGTCGATCCGTTCGTTGACCCTCTCGAGCTGTTTCGCGACCTCGTCGAGCTGGCCCTCGACCGTCCGCTCGACGTTCTCGGTGACCTCCTCCGTCACCTCCTCGGTGACCTCCTGGGTCATCCACTCCGGATCGAACCGCGCCATCTTCCAGACGACGTGGATCGCGTAGGAGGCGAGGACGCCGAATCCGAACGCCGCGCCCACCGTCGTCCCGACGTAGACGATGAGCACCACCGAGACGAAGATCAGTACGCCGTAGGCGAGGTCGACCAGCGCGTCGACGCGTCCCGCGTTCATTCCGCATCACCCGCTCGCCGCACGGCTACGGCTCCTCGATTCGTGTGCATACGTCGATTCGGCGCTCGGCACGGTAATATCCACCCCTTCGGGGCGACACCGCTTACTTGTTCCACGCCAACACGTCCCTATGGAGGAGGCGAGCGGCCTGACGATGGCCTTCCGGCTGGCGGTCGCGGTCTTCGTGATCGTCATGCCTACGCTCCTATTCCTCGGACTGGTCCGCCTGCTCGAGGCGATGGGCGACGAGGAGCTGATCTATCGCCTGCTGACCGAGGAGGAACTCCGCCAGGTCGAGCGCTCGCACTCGCTTGCGTCGTTCGTCGAGGAGGTCACCGGAACCGAATCGAACGTCCTCCGGTGTCCCTCCTGTGGGACGATCAACGCCGCCGGGATGGACGCCTGTCACGAGTGCGGCAGGACCCTCTGACCCTCGGCACCGACGAACTATAAGGACTGACCGACACTCACGTCGGTATGGCCCCGGAGATCACCGTCGAGACCGAGTCCGAACTCGAACGCACCCTCGGGCTCGGCGCGGCACTCGGCATCGGAATCGGAACGATGATCGGCGCGGGCATCTTCGTCTTCCCGGGGATCGCGGCCGGACGGGCGGGGCTCGCCGCGACCGTCTCGTTCGGGATCGGCGCGCTCATCGCGTTGCTGGTCGCGCTTCCGGCCTCGGAGCTCGCGACCGCGATGCCCAAGAGCGGCGGCGGCTACTACTTCATCTCGCGGGGGTTCGGCACGCTCCCGGGCTGCGTCGTCGGCATTAGCCTCTGGATCGGGCTCGTCTTCGCCTCGGCGTTCTACCTCGTCGGCTTCGGCGAGTACGCCGCCGCCCTGCTGGGGGCCGGCGGCGGCGGTACGGTCGTCACGGCCATCGCGCTCGCGGGCGCGGTCCTCCTCACGGCGGTGAACATCGGCGGAACCGAGAAGGCCGGCGAGCTACAGAACGTCATCGTCGCCCTCCTGCTGAGCATCCTCGTCGCCTTCCTCTCCTACGGCATGCTCGACTCGCTGGGCGTCATCGGGGCGCCCAGCCCTCCGGAACGGTTCATCCCCTACGGGATCGCCCCAGTCTTCACCACCGCAGCACTCGTCTTCACCTCCTATCTGGGGTTCGTCCAGGTCGCGACCGTCGCCGGCGACATCCGCGATCCGGGTCGGAACCTTCCGATCGCGATGGTGGGGAGCGTCCTCGTCGTCGGCGTCCTCTACGTGACGATGATCTACGTCTCGACCAGCGCGTTCGGCAGCGCGCGGCTCGCCGAGCTCGGCGAGACCGCACCCGTCGAGGTCGCACGCAGCTACGTCGGTATCGCGGGCGCACTCGCCATCCTCGTCGCGGGCCTACTCGCGACCGTCTCGAGCGCCAACGCCTCGATCCTCTCGGCGTCGCGGGCGATCTACGCGCTGAGCAGCGACGCCCTGCTCCCCGGGGAAGCCGGAACGCTCAACCGGCGTTACAACACGCCCCACGTCGCCGTGCTGCTCGCGAGCGGGCCGATCGCCCTGCTCGTTCTGACCGGACGAGTCGAGGTGCTCGCGGAGGTCGCCTCCTTTCTCCACCTGGTGATGTACGGGCTGATCTGCGTGACGCTCGTCCAGCTTCGCCGAACCGATCCCGACTGGTACGATCCCGACTTCCGCGCGCCCGGCTCGCCGGTGTTGCCGCTCGTGGGCGCCGCGGCCAGCTTCGGACTGATCGCCTTCATGGCGCCCCTCTCGCAGGTCGTCGGCCTCCTCGTGCTACTGGGGGCTGCCGGCTGGTACCTCGCGTACGGCCGCGACGTCCGGCTGAAGGGCGCCCACGACTGAGGCTCCCGAACGTTCATACCCGCGCCGGCTGAACTGAAGGGTATCCATGTCCCGTCCGCGAGTGCTCGTTCCGGTGGACGTCTCGAGCGACCCGGAACCCTCGCCCGAGCTCCTGACCCTTCTCGAGCCGTTCGACGTCCTGTTGCTCGGCTACTTTCCGATCCCCGAACAGACGCCCGTCGAACAGGCGCGCGAGCAGCGCGAGGAGGAGGCGACCGCACGGGTCGAGACGCTCGCGGCGCCGTTCGTCGCCGAGGGGCGGTCGATCGAGTCGATGCTGGTGTTCACGCCCGACCACGAGGAGACGATCGATCGGGTGCGGGATCAACACGAAACCGACGCGGTCCTCAGGCCGGGACCGATCGAACGTCTCGAACGGGTGCTCGTCCCGCTTCACGGCGACGCCGCCCTCGATCGGATCGTCGAGTTCGTCGTCACGCTGGTTCGCGAGGTGACGGTGGGGGTAACGCTCGTCCACGTCGCGAGCGAGGAGGAGTACCGCGACGAGAGCGAGCTCCTCCTTCGGGGGGCTCGCGAACGACTGGTCGAGCGCGGCCTCGACCCGTCGCTGTTCGAACTCGAGGTCGCGATCGGCGAACGTTCGGTGCCGCGAATCGCGGAGATCGCCTCGACTCACGACGCGGTCGTGATCGGCGAGGCCGCACCGTCGCTTCGCGATCTCTTCGTCGGGGACCGCCCCGAGCGGCTGCTCCAGGCGACGTCCGTACCGGTGTTCGTCGTCAGTCGCGATCAGTCCGACGACGAACCCGGCTCGCCGTGAACAGTCTCGTGGAACGCGATGGTGAGCGACGGGACGACCACGATGAAGCAGTGCTCCTCTAGGGGGATGCCCGCGACGTCGATTCCGGTGCGCTCGATGATGTCGAAGACGCCGACCTCGAGGGTGTACCAGTCCCAGACGTACGCGACCGGGTAGAGCAACAGGACGGTCTTCGCCGCTCGGCGGAGCGCGCCGGCCCGGCGCAGGAGGACGGCGGCGATCGAGCCCCAGAAGACGATCGTCGCGAGATACGTATACTGCCCGAGGACCGTGATGTCGGGTCGCATGCTCCGGTCGAGGGTCGGAACCGCCTAAACGGTGGCGGAGATACCGTGGGAATGACTAACGTTGATTACGGAGGACGATGAAGTGAGACCGTTACGATGGATATCGCTGATATTGCGACTACCGACTACACCGAGGCCGACGTCGGCGAACGCTTCGGGAAGATCCGGGCCGCCTTCGAGGAATCGAACCCCAAGGCGATTGTGATCACCGACGACGGCGAGTACGCGGGGATCGTGACCGAGCGCCAGATCCTCCAGTCCCACGTCGAAGACAACACGAAGGCCTCGGCGTTCATGCGCTCGGCACCGCGTATCGACCGCGCCGAGGACATCCGCGAGGTCGCGCGGATGCTCGTCGAGGGCGGCACCAAGGCCGCGCCCGTCTTCAACGGCGAGGATCTCTCGGGTCTCATCACCGCCGACGCCATCCTCGAGGCGGTGCTCGAACACCTCGACGCGATCACCGTCGAGCAGATCTACACCGAGGACGTCGTCACGGTCAACCGCGACACCACGGTCGGGCAGGCGATCAACATGCTTCGCGAACACGGCATCTCCCGGCTGCCGGTGCTCTCGGACGACGGCCGGCTCGAGGGCATCGTCACGACTCACGACCTCCGTGACGTCATCATCCGGGACATGGACAAGGCGACCGTCGGCGACCGGGCGGGCGACATCGAACGGATCCTCGACATTCCGGTCTACGACGTGATGAACAGCCCCGTCGGGACCGCCGATCCCGAGGAGGCCGTCAGCGCCGCCGTCTCGCGGATGTTCGACGACGACTACAACGGGCTGGTCGTCACGCTCGACGCGAACGACCGCCAGGTCGGCGGCGTCGTCACCAAGACGGACGTGCTTCGTGCGCTCACGTTCACCGAGGAGGAGGCGATGGACGTCCAGATCACCAACATCGACCTGCTCGACGCCATCTCCCGGGAGGACATCCGCACGGACATCGCCCGGGTCACCGACAAGTACCGCGAGATGCAGGTCCACCACGCCCACGTTCGCTTCCAGAAACACAAGGAGAAGCTCCGCGGGACGCCGCTGATCCAGTGTCAGATCCGCGTTCGGACCAACCGCGGACAGGTCGCCGGAAGCGGCGAGGGCTACGGCGCCGACGCCGCCTTCCACGTCGCGCTCGATAAGCTCGAACGGAACGTCCTCGAGATGAAGGGGATCCAGAGCGACGAGGAGTACGAGGGTCAGCTCCTGCGGAAGCTCAACGAGATCTGAGTTCGGGTCGGAGGGCGATCCGGTATCGACATCACCCGTTTCCTGGCGGGATCCTGAAACGTCGATCGGTAGCCCCGGGCCCGACTATGCGAGCGCCCTGAATGCCACGACGCCGACCACGCCGGCGATCAGCGCGAGCAGGATGTTCCCCGTTCGCCACATCACCAGCAGCGTGAGGCCCGCCGCGGCCCACTCCGCCGGACCGCCTTCGGCGAGTTCCGGTCCGAGGATCGCGATCACGATCGCGCCGGGAAGCACGGAGATACCGCTCTCGAGCCGATCGCTCACCTCGAATCGGCTGAGCAGCCACAGCCCGCCGACCTTCGTGACGAACGTCACGACGGCCATCGCGAGCACGACGCCGACGACGAGCGGGTCGAGCGATAATGCTTCACTCATCGTAGCGGATCACCTCGACGGCGCCGGCGACCGCTCCACCGGCGAGGATGTACCACTGGCCAGGGAGGAGTTCGGCCGCGAGCAGCGCGGTCACGAGCGCGACGGTCCAGGGGACGAGCGACGAACGACCCTTCCAGAGTTCGGCCGCGAGCGCGACGAAGACGGCCGCCAGGATGAAGTCGATGCCGTAGACCGCGGGATCGCCGATCACCCCGCCGGCGATCGTTCCGAGGACCGTCGAGCCGACCCAGAACGTCCAGACGGCGATGCCACTCCCGAGGAGGAACGCCCCCCGGCCGCTGCCCGACCTGAGATCGCGCATCGTCAGCGCCCAGTTCTCGTCGGCCATGAGAAAGAGGCTACCGTAGGCCTGCTTCGCCGAGAGCTGGCTGAACCACGGCTGGAGCGCCGCGCCCATCAGCGAGTAGCGGAGGTTGATCGCGAACGTCGCGAGCAGGATCGTCGCGATCGGGATCGGCTCGGCCCAGAGTTCGACGGCGACGATCTGGGAGGCGCCCGCGACGACGGTCGCGCTCATCAGCGCCGCCTCCGCGGCGCTCAGTCCGGCCCGGGCGGCGAGCACGCCGAAGGCGATCCCGTAGCCGCCGACTCCGACGGCGATCGGGAGCGTCGTGAGAAAGCCAGCACGAACCCCGTGACGGTCGAACGTGACGGTCCGGCCCGTCGGCTCCCCGTCGTCGCGTTCCTCCCCGTCCGGGCGGTGCTGATTCCCTGCAGTCACTGAGTGCGATCTCCTCACGGTCGGCGTCCGTGACGACGCCGGCATACGATCCGAATCGTCCTCGGAACCGCCTACGGGGACGTCATCCTTCCAGCAGTTCCCACGCCCGCTCTCGATCGCCGTCCATCTGATCGAGCAGCCCCCGCGCCCGCTCGCGGACGTCCTCGTCCACCCGTACGTGGACCATTCCCTCGCCGGGCTGACCGTAGACGACGCTCGCGCCCTCGGGCGCGATCGCGATCGCGGGCAGCGTCACGAGGTCCTCCTCGCCGTCGACGTCGATCACGGTCGGCTCGGGCGCCTCCATCGCAGCCCGAAGGGTCCGGAGTATCGACGCCGAGAGGGTCGCCGCTGGGTTGGTCGCCTCCCGCGGACGGGCGTCGCTCGCCTCGAGCGTCCGGGCGACGTCGTCGTCGACCGCATCGCGCTCGGTGAGCCCGTCGACCACCGCGACGTCCGGGGTGTGGCCGATCCGCTCGAAGTGGTAGGTGACGACGTCGCCGACCGTCACGAGCGGGCCGACGACGTCGCCGGCCAGGCGTTCGGCGTCGGTCTCGATCGGTCCCAGCGGGTCCTTGAACGCCCCCCGGAGGGAGTCGGGCAGCGAGAGGACGACCGCAGCCTCCGGGTCGGCGTCGGGATCGGAGCCGCCGGCGCCCATCACCGGACCTTCAGCGCGTACTCGCCGGGTTCGGTCACCTGCATCTCCTTTGCGATCTCGCTCTCCTCGGGGTGGGCGATGACGACGTAGCCGGCCCAGTCCTCGGTGAGCGAGGTCGATCCGCAGTTGGGACAGGTGTTGACGTCGGGGTCGAGCACCCGATGGCAGTCACGACAGACGAGTCGGGTCCGCGCCATCTAGTCGTCACCCGCCGCCTGCTGGCGTCTCTCGCGTTCCTCCTCGAGCCAGCCGTGCTTGCCGAGGCCGGGTTGTTTGGCCGTAAGCCCGATCTTCGAGTCCCGAGGGTTTCGCTCGTCGATGCTCTTGGTGACGATCCGGGCGCGCACGGCGTCGTCGACGCCCAGCGTTCGGTTCGATTCCGTCGAGGCGAGCTGCTGGTTCTCGGCGTCGTAGGAGAGATACTCGTCGGAGATCTGCGAGACGTGCAACAGCCCGTCGACGGGGCCGATCCCGATGAACGCGCCGAACTCGACGACTTCTACGACCGTTCCGTCGATCACCTCCTGCATCTCGGGGTCGAACGTGACGGCGTCGAACTCCGCCTCGTAGTAGACGCCGGGTCGGTTGGGGAGGACGGCACCCGTCCCGATGTCCCGAACGTCGACGACCGAGACGACCGACCCGACGCCCGCGTCCATACGACCCTCGAGCTTGTCCTGAAGCAGCTTGCGGACCATGTCGGTCGAGACGTCCGCCAGCTTCTCCGGCGGCACCTCGACCGTGTCCTTGAGTGTAACCCGTTTGTACATGTTATGGTTGAGTGACTTCGAGTTTGTTCCGGCCCCTTAAACCAATTACTGGAACGCCGGCGTCGAGCAGGCGCCCGCGCAGCGGGCCGTCGTTCGTGACGACGTACGCGAACTCGCCCGCGGCGGCGAGCGAGACGATGGCGTCGTCAGCGTGTGATTCCCGGCTCTCGACGATCCGACAGTGTTCGCGTACGAGGTCGAGTCCGACGCTCGCGGCGACCGCCTCCTCGCCGGCGCCCCCGGCCAGTCCGCGAAGTTCGCGGACCACCGCCTCGGGTGCGACCGGCTCGGCCTCGGGGACGAGGCGTTCGAGCTCCTCGAACACGCGCACGCCGGATTCGATCGGCATCATCAGCGCGTTGGTGTCCATACAGACCGCGCCCATCTACTCCTTCAGCGTCCCGATGCCGATGAGCCGCCAGCGCGTCCCGACCCGGCGGTTGATCGCGATCTTCGCGCCGTCCGGCGCACAGACGGGTCGCTTGAGGCTGACCTCACACTCGCCCTCGCGGGCGCTCGTGACCGCGCCGACGGTCGTGGCGGTGCCGATCGTCATCATCAGCGGCTCGCCCGTGCTGATCTCCTCGACGGTCTCGCCCTCCTCGGCGCCGACGATGCGCTCGAGGAGGTCGACGTCCATGGTGAACGACTCCCAGGTGGGCGGGAGCGTGCCGGGCGTGCCCGCGATCTGGCCCGCGAGCGCGTCGCCCTTCGTCAGGCTCGGATCGAGGCCGGTGCCGACGCCGAGCAGGCCGCCGGGGGTGGCCTCGTCGACCTGGGTGCCGCCGGCCTGCACCGACCGGACGTCGGTGTGGATCGACTGCCACTCCGACTGGCCGCCCTCCTCGACCTCGCGGCCGGGGCGGATCTCGAGTTCGTCCTCGACCGTCAGGCGGCCGGAGACGAGGCTGCCGCCGATCACGCCGCCGGTGAGGTCCTGCCAGGTCGTTCCCGGACGGTTGATGTCGAAGCTCCGCGCGACGTGCATCCGGGTGTCGGCGCCGGGGTTGCGCTCGGGCGTGGGGATCTCCTCCTCGAGCGCGTTGATCAGCAGGTCGATGTTGACCTCCTGCTGGGCACTGATCGGGACGATCGGGGCGTCCTCCGCGACCGTTCCCGAGACGAACTCCTGGATCTGCTGGTGGTTCTGCTCTGCGCGTTCGCGGTCGACGAGGTCGACCTTGTTCTGGGCGATGACGATGTTCTCGATTCCGATGATGTCGAGCGCCATCAGGTGTTCCTCGGTCTGGGGCTGGGGGACGTCCTCGGTGGCGCTCACCACCAGCACGGCGCCGTCCATGATCGACGCGCCCGAGAGCATCGTCGCCATCAGCGTCTCGTGGCCCGGCGCGTCGACGAACGACACCGTCCGAAGGACCTCGCTCTCGCTGCCGTCGGGGCAGGTCTCCTCGATGGTGTAACACCCGGGCTCCTCGACGCCCGGACAGCGCCGGAGCGTCGCGTCGGCGTATCCCAGCCGGATCGAGATACCGCGCTTCATCTCCTCCGAGTGCTGGTCGGTCCACGACCCGGAAAGCGCCTGCACGAGCGTCGTCTTCCCGTGGTCGACGTGGCCGACGAGTCCGATGTTCACCTCCGGTTGTTGCGTTTGTGTCGTCAAGGTTGCCTCCATGGAGTAATTTGCTCACCCTTGCCTCGAACGCTTGATAAACCTACTGTTCTCACCTGCCTCCGGCGGACGAACGTCCCGATCGTGTCATTAAATCCCTCACCGCGGGGACGACCGTCGCGTCCCTCGGCCGGCCCGTCGAGGCTCCCTCGAGAGCCGAACCGGCCGCAGGTCCCGCTCGGATCGACGGGCAGTTCGGTCGACGAGTCAGGCGTCGTCCTCGGTTTCGTTCCCCCCGTCGCTCTCGTTGTCCGCCGCTCTCGGGGTCGGAACCGTCAGGGTGACGTGCGCGTCCTCCTCCTCCTCGATCGAGACCGCCCGCTCGTCCTCGCCCGCGTCGGTCGTCGCGGCGATCACGTACTCGCCCGGCTCGACGTCCTGCAGGATCACGCCGCCGCCGGCGTCGGTCTCGAACGTCGCCCCGTCGTACGTGCCGCCGGTGACGGTGACCGTCGCGCCGGGGACCGGGACCCCCTCCTCGTCGACGACCTCGACGAAGACGTTCGCCCCCTCGATCTCCGGGACCGGCGGCTCCTCCTCTACGGCCTCCGTCTCGTTCTCGTCACCCGCCTCGATCCCCTCCTCCGTTCCGTTCTCCCCGTTGCCGTCCTCCGTCGCGGTGACCTCGGTGTCGGCGTTCTCGTCACCGCCGTCCTCGCCGTCGTCCGTACAGCCCGCGAGCGCGAGGAGACAGAGCACACCGGCGCGCGAGACGAATCGGCGACGACCGATCGATCGTTCGGGCTCCATTCGGATCGTCGTGTAGCCACCCGTCTCGGGCCCAAGACGCTTCCGGTTCGAGAGGCGAGTGCGTCGTAACCGCGGGCCGGTCGGGCCGAACGAACGGACCGAGAGGGGGATGGCCCCCGTCCGACGAGTGCGGAACGGGATGTAGACGCAACCCCTCTCGCTCGTCGGCGTGCTGGTGTTCGTCGCTTCTCGTCCTCGATCGCTGACCGGCTCAGAGCACCTCGAGGACGAACACCGAGAGATACAGCTGGCCGAGTCCGGCGAGCACCATGACCGCGCCGGCGAGCCGCGTCAGCCGGGCGCCGTAACCGACGAACCGCGCCGTGCCGAGCGCCACGCCGACGCCGGTCGCGACGGTCGTCGCCACCATCAGCAGGCTCACGCCGCCCGCGTACGCGCCCATCACGAGCGCCGTCTCCAGCGGCGGCGCGGCGATCGCCCGCAGGAACACCCCGAGCACGATCGGCACGACACAGCCGGCGGCCGCGAGCGCGTAGACCGCGCCGAACACTCCGAAGCCGAGGACGCTCGTTCGACGCTCGGGCAGGGCGACCCGGAACGAGGGGGCCCGATCGAGGGCTACGAGCAGGCCGAAGGCCACCAGCGCCGCGCCAACGAGCGGCTCGAGCAACACGAGCCGTTCGAAGCCGGCCTGGCCGACCGCGAGCGCGAGCGCCGCGAGCGTACCGAAGACCGCCAGCACGCCGGTGCCGGCGGCCAGCCCCCTCACCAGCGCGCCGCCGACGGGGTTCGCGTCGGCGTCGGCCCGGGAGACGTAGTAGCCGACGTAGCCGGGCAACAAGGGGTACGCACACGGCGAGAAGAAGGTCGCGACCCCGGCCCCGAACGCGAACGCCGTCGTTCCGAGGAGTTCGAGGGCGACCATCGCGTCAGCGGGCGTCCTCGATCGCCGAGACCAGTTCGTCGGCCTCGGCGATCCCGACGTGCGACCACGTGACGCTGTTCTCGCCGTCGAGCACCACGGCGGTCGGCAGCCGGGTCACGTCGTGGCGTTCGGTGAGCCGGTGGTCCGCGTCGTGGGCGACGGTCCAGGCGCCATCGTGTTCCGCCCACCACGCCGCGACCTCCTCCCGGGAGAGGGTCCGACCGATCGGTTCGTTCGTGATCGAGAGAAACTGGACGTCCGTCCCCTCGACCCGGCCGTGGGCCGCCGCGAGCGCGGGCATCTGTGTCTCACAGGGGCCACACCACGTGCCGAAGAAGTCGAGGAAGCTCACCCTCCCGGGTTCGGGCACCCGGACCTCGCCGGACTCGCTCCCGGGAACCTCGATCGTCTCGAGGGTCACCGGCTCGTGACCGCTACCGAGCGATCCGGCGGTGACCGCCCACGCGCCGACCCCGACCACGCCCGCGCTCGCGGCGCCCGCGAGGAGATCACGCCGACGCATCAGCCGTCGGCGACTGTCCCGACGTCCTCGACGACGCGCGAGGTCTCGGGCACCCCGGCGTAGGCGCGCTCGACGTAGCCCTCGCGGTTGACGAGGTAGGTGATCGGGTAGTGGTTGAAGCTGTACTCGCCCATCTCGTGGTCCGAGTGGTCGCCCTCGAGCTGTTCGGGGTCGACGCGCTGATACTCGACCCCGTAGGTCTCCGTGACGACCTCGCGGGCGCGCTCCTCGCTCTCGGGACGCAGGAAGTGCCAGTTCTCGGCCTCGTAGTCGACGCCCTGGGCCTCGCCGTACTCGCGGAGCACCTCGGGGGTGTCGCGTTCGACGTCGAAGGTGGTCGCGAGCAGCGCGACCTCGTCGGCGTAGTCGTTCTCGATCGCGTCGGCCTGCGCGTGGCGGAGCACCTGCGTGAGCGCCGGGCAGACGCCGTCGGGACAGCGGGTGAAGAGGAACGTCATCAGGACGACCCGCTCGCCCTCGAACTCCGCGGTCGAGACCTCCCGGTCGCGGAGCGGATCGGGCAGCGTCGACTCGGGAAACGTCTCGCCGTAGGCGGGGTAGGGCAGGTTCTCGCTGTCGGTACCCTGGTCGTCGGGCTCGTCGAGGACGGTCTCGTCGTCGGCCCGCCCCAGACAGCCGGCGACGAGCGCCGCCCCGGTCACGGCGGCCCCGCGGAGATACGTACGCCGGTCCATACGCTCGCTCGGGTGGGCGAACAGTTAGCCTCGTTGGTTGGCCGGTCGGATCAGCCCAGCTCCGCCTCGATCGCCTCGCGGAGCTCCTGCTCGTCGGGTGACTCCAACTGCTGGTCGTTGACGAACACCGTCGGGGTGGCCTCGACGCCGCGATCCAGCGCCGCCGAGCGGCTCTCGTTGAGCTGCTCGCAGAACGGTTCCGACTCGAGAGCGTCCCTGACGGCGCTCTCGTCGGCGCCGAGATCCGTGGCGACGTCGACGACCGTCTCCTCGGAGTAGTCGCCCTGGTGCTGGTAGGCGTTCGGGATGAACTCGTAGTACGCCTCCTGTCCCGCCTCCTCGAAGACGACGAGGGCGGCGTTGGGCACCTTCCAGGACCACTCCTCGTCGACCGGTATCGGGAGATCGCGATGCTCGTAGGCGATCTCCCCGGGCTCGACGTACTCGTCCTCGATCCGCGGAAGGACGTTCAGGACGTACTCCCGACAGCCGGGACACGCGAAGTCCTCGTAGGCCGCGACGGTCACGTCGCTGTCGGGGTCGCCCGCGGCCGGCACCTCGACGCTCCGCTGCTCGTCCGAGCAGTCGCGTCCCTCGCTCTCGCCGCCGCCACCGCCGAGACAGCCGGCGAGCCCCGCGACGCCGGCGGAGGCGGCCGCGAGGAACGTTCGTCGAGATGGCTGGTGCATACCCCCTACTTCGAAAGCGAGCGGTTAGACCTGTCGCTCCACGGCGGGCTTTTGTCGCTCGAACGCCTACCGAACCCGTGCGCGAGTTCGCCTTCGAGCTGTCCCTCTGTGCCCGCCTCGAGCGCGAGGGTGGGATCGTCGCCCGACAGCTTGGCGGCGCGGTCCGCTCCCCCGGAAGCCGGATCCTCGACGTCGTCCGCCTCGAGCCCGGCCCCGAGTTCGACGAGCGGGCGGCGATCACCGCCGACTCGATCCCCGGACTCGCGATCGAGTCCGACGTCGGAACCGGACGGGCGCGCTACTGGCGGGACGCCCTCGACGCCGACCCCGACTGGGCGCGCGAGGCCGTCGACCGCGCCGTCGAGATCGGCTTCTTCGAACGCGAGCGCCGCGACGGACGCGAGTTCGTCCGCCGAGCGACGAGATATCCCGACTGGTTCTCGACGATTACGGCGATCGAGAACAAGCCCGACCTCTCGAACCCGGGCGACCTCGAGCGCCAGCTTCGTTTCGACGTGAGCCTCGGGCTGGTCGACGAGGTGGTGCTCGCGACGGAGAGCTACGTCACCCGCGCCCACCTCAACCGGCTCCCCGAGGAGGTCGGCGTCTGGCGGTTCGTCGACGGCGAACGCGAGGTGGTCAAGGAACCGACCCGCCTCTCGTCCGAGGGGTGGGGCGTCGAACTCGGCGAGCGGCGTCCCCTCCGAACGGACGTCTCGTTCGTCTCGCCGGCGGCGAAGGCCCGCAAACGCCGGCGGATCGCCGAACGAGCCTACGGAAGGGGCTGGCGGGTCGGGCCGCCGACGTGTGCGAACGCCGCGATCGGCGAGGTCGCCGGCGCGAGCGTCCCCTACTGCTCGTACTACGACCGGATCGTCGACCCGGGCGGGTGTGGCCCGTCGTGTCCGGGGTACGAGAGCGGGGAGGCGCCCGAAGTGGACCCCGAGGCCGAGCGCGATCGCCGGACGCCGTGGGTGCGGAATCCGACGGGGCGGAGGCGACGGCAGGTCGGCTTAGATTGGTTCTAACCCTCGTGTAGGGGCCCGTGCGGCGTGACCCGCGGGCCTTCGGCGTCCTGCTCGACGGTCGCCTCCACCCGAAACACCTCCGCGAGCAGCTCCTCGGTGACGACCTCCTCGGGGGGGCCGCGAGCGTGGATCGTCCCGTCCCTGAGCGCGATCAGGTGATCTGCGTACCGGGCGGCCTGCTCGACGTCGTGGAGGACGAGCACGACCGTGACCTCGCGCTCCTTCCGGAGGGTTCGGACGATCTCCATCACCTCGAGCTGGTGGTGCAGGTCGAGGAAGGTCGTGGGCTCGTCGAGCAGGAGGACGTCGGTGTCCTGGGCCAGTACCATCGCGATCCAGACGAGCTGTCGCTGTCCGCCGCTCAGGCTGCTCACCTCGCGGTCGCGGAGGTGGGCGACGCCCGCGAGCGAGAGCGCGTCGCGGACCGCACACTCGTCCTCCTCGCTCACGCCCTCGAAGAACCCCCGGTGGGGATACCGGCCGTGGTGGACGAGCTCCTCGACGCCGATCGACTCCGGCGAGACGTTCTCCTGGGAGAGCAGGCCGAGCTCGCGTGCGAGCTCCTTCGTCCCGAGCGACTGGACGTCACGGCCGTCGAGCAGCACCGATCCCGAATCGGGCGAGAGCTGGTTCGCAAGCCCCTTCAAGAGCGTGCTCTTTCCCGACCCGTTCGGTCCGACGAGCGCCGTCACCTCGCCGGACGGAACGACCAGGGACTCGCCGTCGACGACCGGCTCCTCGGTACCCGAGTAGCGAAGGACCAGCTCCTCGCCGGCGAGGGTGCTCGCGTGCGTCGACTCGGTGCTCCCCGAATCGAGCGATTCGACTCGTTTCTCCCGCCGTCGTTCGCCGCGTTCGATGGCGTTTCTCGACATCAGATCTCACCCATGTGCTGCTGTCTGCGCATCAGATACAGGAAGTACGGCCCGCCGATCAGCCCGGTGACGATCCCCACGGGGATCTGCGTCTCCGTCCCGACGAGCACGCTCATGCCGAGGCGTGCGCCGGCGTCCGCGCCGACCATCAATGCCGGGCCGACGAACAGACAGCCGACCATCAGCTTCCGGTAGTCGCTCCCGACGAGGTTGCGCACCACGTGCGGGACGATCAACCCCACGAAGCCGACGATCCCCGCGACCGCGATGCTCGCCGCGGCGGCGAGGACGGCGACGCCCGAGAGCGCGAATCGCACCCGCTCGATCGACATCCCCAGTGAGCGTGCGGTCCGCTCGCCGAGCAGCAGGACGTTACACTGTCGCGAGCCGGCGACCGCGAGCGGAATCGAAACGAGCGTCCAGGGCAGCGCCAGACGGACCTGCTGCCAGTCGGTGCCCGTGAGCGAGCCGGTCGTCCACGCGATCGCCGATTGGACGACGACGACGTCCTCGGCGAAGAAGAACAGCGCCGTCTGGAGGCTCCCGAACACCGTGCCGACGATGACGCCCGCGAGAACGAGCCGTACGGGCGAGGTACCGCCCTTCCAGGCGATGGCGTAGACGAGCAGGAACGCGCCCGCGCCGCCGAGCGAGGCGATCAGCGGCAGGAACGCCGTCAGGCTCCCGAAGACCACGAGCGTCAGCAGGATCGCGAGTCCGGCGCCGGAGGAGACCCCGAGGATGAACGGGCTCGCGAGCTCGTTTCGCGTCACCGCCTGGAAGATCGCTCCCGAGACCGCGAGGTTCATGCCGACGAGGATCGCGACGAACACCCTGGGGAGGCGGATGTTCCAGATGATGAGGCTCTCGCGGCTCATCTCGGGCATCTCACCGCCGAACAGGAAGGCGCTCCAGGCCTGACGGTTCAACACCACCTCGGGGTTGAACACCGCCGCCCACGCCTGTGAGAGCGTCATGGAGTAGGACCCGAAGCTCACCTGGATCAGTCCGGCGACGACGACCACCGCGACGCTCCCGATCGCGACGCTCACGAGCTTCGGATCCAACAGCCACGCGAAGCGTCGGTCCCCGAGGAGCGAGTCCGTCCTCGAACCCAGGCTCGATTCGCCGCTCATCGTGTCCCACGCACGTGGATTCCGGCGCGTTCGCGGGTCGTCCCGTCGATCGCGTCGAGCGGCCCCCCGCGCTCGGCCGCGTCTCGTGCCATGGAAGGTGGGGGCGCCAAACCCATAAAGCGATTTCGACTTTTCGGTAGACCTAAACCGACCGTCGGACGGAGGCACGAGGGACGGAGAACGGGACGAGCGACGTCTCGGCGACGAGAGAGGAGGTCGGAGCCGCGATCGAACGCGCTTCGAGGCTACGCCCGACGGACGAGGTGGTCCCGGACGGTCCGTTGGCACTCCATACACAGTTCGTCGAGACGAACGAGCGTGACGAGCACCGGGTGGTCGATCGGAAACCCCTCGTAGAGGTGGGCGACGAGGTCGCGGTGGCGAAGCCCGGCTCGTCCGTCGGCGCTCGTGGTCCGCCCGAAGTGCTCCTGGCGATCGGAGAGCAGCGCCGCACAGTCCTCGCGGAACCCCGCGAGACGCTCGTGGTACGCACGAAGCTCCTCGAACCCACAGTGGGAAAGCGGTGTCTCGTTCGTCTCGACCAGCCACCCGCGAATCGGTTCGACGACGTCGTCCGCACGAGCCAGCGAGTCGGCCTCCGCTCCGAGCGCTCGATCCATCGCGGCGAGTTCGGCGCGTCGTCGGTCGGCCTCGGAGCGGGTCGCGCGATGGATCGCCGACGACGCGCCGTCCGTGGTGAGCGCGGTCGCGATCCCCTCGCCGAGCTCCGTCGCGAGCACCTCCACGAGCGGGCGCTCCTCGTGGACCGGCGCGATCGTCTCGGCGAACGCCTCGCGGATCGGTCCGGCCGTCGTCGTGCTCGCCGCGGAGACGAGCGTCGCGCCTCCGTCGGCAGGGACGGCCCGCGGCGAGATCGACTCGATGCGGGCTCGGAACCGATCGTAGGCGCCGCGTTTCGCCTCGACCTCGTCCCGTTCGTGTTCGACGCGCGTGCGCGCTCGCCCGACGTAGGTCGTCATCGTCCGTTGACGATCTCCGAGACGCGCTCGCGATCGAACAGCTCCTCCTCGACGCCGTAGACCTGATTCGCGGCACGTTCGGTGAGGACGAGGTTCGTGATCGGGCCCTGATAGAGCGGGCCGCCCCGATAGACCTCGCCGTTCTCCACGGCACTCAGCGAGCTCGCGACGTCGTGGTCCTCCATGAACGAGACGACGGTCTCCCGGAACTCGGAGGCGGTCTTCGCCTCCTGGCCGCGAAGGAGCAAGACGTCGGGATCGACCTCGAGCAGCGTCTCGTAGTCGATCTGGCCGCGGCTGCTGTGGAAGTCCTGTACGTCCAAGCTCGCGAGCGCGTCGCGCACGCCGAGGTCGCGCCACTGCTTGAAGCTCGTCCCCTCGTTCATCAGGTAGGGCAGGAACGACTCCGGCTGGTCGCCATCGGCCCACAGAACGGCCACCTCGGGGCGCTCCTCCTCCGGGGGGACGACCTCCTCGACTCGCCCCTGGAACTCCCCGTGCAGCTCGTCGAAGGCCTCGTAGCGCTCCTCTCGCTGGAAGACCTGTGAGAGCTTCTCGAAGGCCTCGTAGAGCGTGTAGTACCGATAGCCGTGCCACTCGTACCCTCGCGAGAAGATGCTGTTGCCGAAGAAGGGGCCGACGTTCTCGGTGATCTCGTCGACGTCAGCCTGCTCCCAACCCTCGTAACGGTTGAGGAGGAAGTTGGGGTCGATGACGTGAACGTCCGCGTCGAGTTCGTAGAACAGCTCCTTGCTCACGCCGTCCTGAAAGAGGTCCGTCATCCCGCTTGTGTCCACCGAGACGTCCGGGATCTCGTCGTAATACTGGGTGTGGTAGCGGCCAGTGAGCCAGAGGGCCTCGGGCGGCTCGTAGCCGAGGGCGACCCCCATGTCCGCCCAGCTGCCGTTGTTGGCGATCCACGTCTCGGGAACCGACTCGAACTCGACCTCGCCGACCGGCTCCATCGAGACGGTGTACGGCCCACCGTCGCCACCATTCCCTCCGTCTCCCCCGTCCCCGCCGCCGTCGGTCCCGGCGTCCTCGTTCCCCTCGGAGCCGCCGCCGGTACACCCGGCGAGCGAGAGCCCCAGTGCCGACCCGCCCGATACCAGTACGTTTCGTCGCGTCAGCCTCCCTTGCGAACCGTGTGCCATGGGATTTAGGCTCGCCTAAAGGCATAAAGGCCTTTCCGTTTTTCGGCGAGCCTAAACCATTATCAATAGCTCTCAGGGAAACACGACTGCGTCCACGGCGTCGCCTGGAGGGTGGCGAACTCGAACCGGCCGTGGAACGTCTCCTTCACCACCCCGTCGCCGCGATCGGGTCGATGACGGGTCACTCCACGCGCTCGACGAGATCGACGAGCTCCGTGCGGTACGCCTCGGGCTCGAGGTTGAGGTCGACGTTCACCGTCACGTCGATGCCGTCCCCCCGTCCGTCGCCGGTGACGCTCACCGCGGACTCGCGCGCGAAGTCGCCGTCGGGGTACGCACCGCCTGCGACGTACGCCGTCCGCCGGCCGGGCTTCCAGGCGGCAAGAAAGCCCCGGAGGACACCTCCCCGCCCTCGACCTCGAACGTCTGTCGGGCATCTCCCGGGAGCTCCGTCTCGAGCGAGAGGTTCTCGACCGAATACGTCCCGATCACCTCCCTGAACGCCTGCCCGTCGGCCACGGCCGGCCGCGGATCGCTCGGATCGGTCCCTCGCACGTCCGTGATCCCCATCGTCTCCATCTCCGCAGTCATCTCCTCGAGACCCTCGTCCGCGACCCGCTCGGCGTCGGCCAGATACGAGGCGTAGCCCTCGAACGTCACCCGTGACGCGAAGAACGCCCCGAGGTCGCCCTCGAACTGCTCGAGCGTCTTCTCCGCCACCTCCTCGGAGAGCCGCGAGAACTCGTAGACCTCCGTTCGGGTGTGCTGATCGAGCCCCACGCCTCCGAACCAGCGACGTTCGTCCTCGGCGCGCCTGTCAGAGAGCGTCCAGCCATCGAGCGCGCGCTTCGGAATCGAGGGATAGGGGTACTTGCCGTCCCCGTCGGCGTCGGTCCCGGAGTCCGAGGTCGAACAGCCCGCGGCGCCGGCGGCGACCGCCGTGGCTCCGGCGGTTCTGAGGAAGTCCCTCCGATCCATCGTCCCCGAGGTACGACATCACCGTCGAAAAGGGTTGACGCTGCAACTACGACCGCTCGCATCCCGAGAGGTGCCCGCAGCGTAGCGATCGAGGTGATCCTCGTACCGATCGAGCCGGGAATCGGTTCGATCGGCGTCAATCCGGATAAGGGAGGGCGTGTCCGTTTCCGAGGACTCAGAGCCGGTAGCGCTCCCCGTCGATCGCCAGCGGCTCCTCGAAGGCCTCCTCGACCGGATAGAAATGCGACAGGTGGACCAGCCGGGTGCGATCGGCGTTCAGCCGATCGGCCAGCGAGAGCGCCCCCTCGCGCGTCATGTGCTTGGTTCCGAAGGTACGTGGAACGCCCGCCGAATCGTGGTGGCTGCCGCCGACGGGGTGGTGCTCACAGAGCGAGGCGGGGGCGATCGCGTCCGCCAACAACAGATCGGGATCGGCGAGCGCCTCCCGCGAGCGTTCGGGGACGTCGTAGCTCGTATCGCCGGTCAGCGAGAGCTTCGCACCCGTCTCGGGGTCCTCGATCGCGAGGCCGTAACAGATCATCGGCGGGTGATCGACCGGGACGAGCGTCACGTCGAGCCCGCAGGTCCGAAACGGCTCGAACGGCGTGCGATCGTGGACGGTGATCCGATCGAGGTAGGCGTACTTATCGCGGATCGTGTCGGCGACGCTCTCTTCCGTCACGGGGTCGACCTCGTCGGCAGCGTGGACCGGCAGGTCGTCGAACAGCCGGTAGGCGTTGCCCAGCCCGTCGAGATGGTCGAAGTGGACGTGGCTGATCACCGTCGCGTCGGGCAGCGGGACCCCTTCCGTGAGAAACTGGTGGCGGAAGTCGGGGCTGGCGTCGACCAGCAGCGACTCGCCCGTCCGCTCGTTTCCGACGTGGACCGAGAACCGGCTGCGCTCGACGCCGCGCTCGCGGGCGCGCTCGCAGGTCTCGCAGTCACAGCCCGGCGTCGGCGTCCCCGTCGTGTCGCCGGTGCCCAGGAGCGTGATCCGCATTCGGTTCGAGCCTCGTACGTCGGGACAATAGATGCTCCGTTCGCGGTCGGCACAACGGCTAACCGGTCGGCCGGACAATTCCGGACGATGGGCACGGACTCGAACGGAAACCGCGAGGAACGCGCGGATCGCGGGTGGAGCGCGGACGCCTACGACGACGACCACTCGTTCGTCTACGAGTACGGCGAGGGCGTCGTCGATCTACTCGACCCCGCGGAAGGAGAGCGGATCCTCGATATCGGCTGTGGCACCGGCCACCTCACCGAGGCCATCGCCGAGCGGGGCGCGGACGCCGTCGGGCTCGACGCCTCCGCCGAGATGATCGAACGCGCTCGGGAGAGCTACCCCGACCGGCGGTTCGTTCGTGCCGACGCACGATCGTTCGCCTCCGAGTTCGACGAGCCGTTCGACGCCGCCTTCTCGAACGCGGCGCTCCACTGGATCCCCGAACCGGATCACGACGCGACCCTCTCGTCGGTTCACGACGCGCTGCGACCCGGCGGCCGGTTCGTCGCGGAACTCGGCGGCGCCGGCAACGTCGAGCCGTTCGCTGACGCCATCCGATCGGCGTGCGCCGAGCGGGGCTACGACGTCGAGTCGCCGTGGTACTTCCCGAGCGTCGGCGAGTACGCCCCGCGCCTGGAGTCCGCGGGGTTCGAGGTTCGCTACGCGACGCTGTTCGACCGGCCGACGGCGCTCGACGACGGCGAGGCCGGCCTCCGAAACTGGATCGGAATGTTCGCGACGGAGTTCCTCGAACCGGTGTCCGAGACGGAGCGCGACGAGATACTCGACGAGGTCGAAGGGATGCTGCGCGGGAGGTACTTTCGGGACGGAGAGTGGGTCGCGCCCTACCGCCGACTGCGGTTCGTCGCGGTTCGAGAACGGCGGTAGAACGCGAGAAGTGACCGCGTCAGTGGTCGTGATCGTGGTCGTGACCGTGGTCGCCGCCGGTGCCGCCTGCGACGAGCGCCTCGTGGTCGCCCTCGATCATGTCGAGGTCCTTCAACGTGTTTCGCTCCTCGAAGTCGTCGATCGCGTCGAGCAGGTCGCGCTGGGTGAGCGTGCGGCGGTTCTCGGTGAGCGCCTCGAGGACGGCCTCGCGAAGCACCATCCGGAGGTCGCTGCCGGTGAGGCCGTCGGTGCGTTCGGCGATCTCCTCGGGATCGTAGCCCGAGATCTCCATCTCGCGGGTGATCACCGAGAAGATGTCCGCACGCATCCGGTGGTCGGGCTTGGGGAAGTTGACGATCTCGTCGAAGCGGCGCCAGGCGGCGGCGTCGAGCTGGTCGGGGTGGTTGGTCGCGCCGATCAACAGCACGTCGTCCTGGATCAGGCTCACCTCGTCGATGCTCTTGAGCAGCGTGTTCACCGCGCGCTTGATCGCGGCGTGTTCGTCGCTGCGTCGGGTCTTGGCGACGAAGTCGAACTCGTCGATGAAGAGGATGCACGGCGAGAGGCGTTTCGCCACCTCGAACACCTTATCGACGTTCTTCGCGGTCTCGCCGAGGTACTGCGAGGTGATCATCGAGAGCTTCACCTCGACGAACGGCAGGTCGAGGTCGTGTGCGAGCGCCCGTGACGTCGTCGTCTTGCCGGTGCCGGGCGGACCGACGAACAGCAGTTTGCCGATCTCCCGAAGTCCGATCTGCGCGAGATACTCGCGGTGCTCGATCGCCTTGACGATCTTGTTGATTTCGCTCTCCTGGTTCGTCGTCAGCACGAGGTCATCGAGCGTGGTCTCGATCTCCTCGGGCGCGCGGATGTCGACGAGATCGAGCATCTCCGCCTCCTCCTCGTCGTCGGCGTCGAAGTAGGTCTCGAGCAGGTTGTCGATCCACATCCGATCGGCCTGGATCGGCCTGACGTTCTCGCGGGCAGCCTCGTAGTCGGCCTCGACGTCGAACTCCCCGTCCTCGAAGTACGCCGCCAGCGTCGGGTTGTGTGCCAGGCGTTCTTCGTCGGTCCGGGTCGCGAACCACTCGGTGGCCATCTCGGGCTGGTTGAGCGAGATCGAGCCCGAGAACTCCTCTCGCTGGGTGAACATCAGGTCCGAGACCGCCGCCCACGGCTCGTCGACCCCGGTCGCCTCACGGGCACCCTTCTCGGTCACCGAGAGCGGGCGATCAATCGAGCCGCCCTCCCAGAACACCTTTCGGTAGGACGACGGTAGGTCGTTCTCGTCGAAGCGCTGGTCGTCGCTGTAGACGCGAGCCGTCAGCAAGAACTCGACCACCGAAAGCGCCGAATCACTCATTCCCACTAGCGTTACGGTCCCAGAATATTAACGCCGTCGACCCGTCCCGCCCGATTCGCGATCCCGCACGGTGATGCTTGAAACAGTAGGACTAAAAACAAAACTGAGAGACATGTCATGGATGATTTAGTCATCCTGAAAGGTAAATAGTTCATCTGAGGACGTGATTCGGGGCTCCGTAGACGTCCCGGATTTCGGTTGGGAGACAAATGTCAAGGAATAGACTTTTGCGGATGGGGATTCAATCGCCTCCATGAGTAGCTCCGAACGAACCCTCCTCGAGAAGCTCCTTCGGCGCACGGAGCTGATCGAGCGCGTCGGGGAGGGAATCGTCGAGAAACGAGAGCTCACCGAGCGGCTCGACGTCTCCCGAGCCACGGTCGACCGTGCGGTTCGCGAGCTCGAATCGGCCGACGTCCTCGAGCGAACCGACGAGGGGTACGCGCTGACGCTGTTCGGCGAACTCGCCTACGCGGAGTTCCGTCGGCTCGTGGATCGGTTCGAGACGCTCGATCGCGCCCGCGAGCTCCTGGTTCTACTCCCGGCGGGGTTCGAAATCGAACCGGAGGTCCTCGACGGCGCGGAGGTCGTCCTCGCCGAACGACCCATCCCTCACGAACCGCTCGACCGGTTCGAGGAGCTGATCGAGACCCACGATCGAACGCGCTGCTACATGCCGGTCGCGTTCCCCTCGTCGATCGCCGTCCTCCACCGGCGGATCACCACGGGCGGGACCGAGGTCGAACTGTTCCTCGACGGCCCCCTCGTCGATCGGCTCCGGGCGAACTACGACGACGAGCTCGGAGACGCGCTCGCGGCGGAGAACGCCACGCTTCGGCGGATCCCGCCTGAACGGGGCCTGGGCGTCGTGCTCGCGCTGTTCGACGAACGGGTGGTCTGGATCGGCGTCCACGACGACGGCGACGTCCGCGGCTCGATCACGCTGGAGGCGGATCGCGCCACCGAGTGGGCGCGGGCGCATCTCGATCGATACCGGGAGACCGGAGGAGAGATCACGTCTCCTGAGTCCTGAACCCGACGAACGGCGGCTCCGTCGGCCACGATCGTACCGAACTTCGAGACGTCCGCGGGAGAACGGCGAGACCGAGTCACGTTCGCGGTCATCGAGGCGGTTCGAGCCGTCCCGGGGAAGCGGCGAACCCACGACCGAATCCGACGACAGCGGCGGCGCGAGGCGCGTCGGTCGAGTCCTGAGACGGGTCGCTTCGACCTCAGAGTTCGTTGACCGGGTTCGCGGGTTCCTCGCCCTCGAGGACGCGTGCGACGTCCTCGGCGACCGTCCGTCGAAGCTCGACGATCGACTCCTCGGAGTACCAGCCGACGTGGGGCGTGAGCACGACGTCGTCGCGACCGACCAGCGGCGAGTCATCAGGGGGTTCCTCGGGAAGGACGTCGAGGCCCGCCCCTCGGATCTCGCCAGCCTCGAGCGCGTCCGCGAGCGCCTCGGCGTCGATCACCGCGCCGCGGGCGGTGTTGACGATCACGCTCTCCTCGTCCATCGCCTCGAACGCCTCGCGGTCGAACAGGCCGCGGGTCTCGTCGGTCAGCGGCGTGTGGACCGAGATCGCGTCCGAGCGCTCAAGCAGCGCCTCGAAGTCGACCTTCTCGACGCCGTGGTCGGCGAGTTCCTCGCGGTCGACGTAGGGGTCGTAGGCGACGGGGTCCATCCCCAGCGCCGAGGCCTTCGCCGCGAGCCGGCGGGGGATCTTCCCGAAGCCCGCGAGTCCGAGGGTCCGGCCGCGTTGGCGGTAGATCGGCCGACCGCCCTTCCAGTCCCACTCGCCGTCCTCGATCGCGCTATCGAACCGCGCCACCCGGCGCTCGCAGGCAAGAAGCAGCGAGAGGGCGTGCGTCGAGACCTCGTCCTCACAGTAGTCCGGAACGTTGAGGACCCACACCCCGTGGTCGGTCGCGGCGTCGAGATCGACGGTGTCGACGCCGACGCCGTACCGGCCGACCGCCCGCAGGTCGGGAGCGGCGTCGAAGACGGGGGGACCGACCGGAGCGTACTGGTTCAACAGTGCGTCGGCGCCCTCGACGGCCTCGCGGACCTCCGCCTCGCTTTCGGCGTCCGCGCCGACGACCTCCGCGCCGATCGACTCGAGCACCTCGCGCTCGATCCCCAGGTCCTCGAAGTTGTAGTCGGTGACGACGACTCGCATCGCGTCGATCGACGGAGGGGACGTGGAAAAACCTTCACGTCGTCCGAGGCCTCACGCCCGGTAGCGGCCGACGAGCTCCCGGACGAACGGCGAGAACAGCGAGAGGACGGCGAGGGCGAGTATCACCATCGCGAGGGGGCTCGTGTAGATGACGTCGAGCGAGCCGTTGGAGATCTGTAGCGACCGGCGGAGGTTCGACTCGGCGATCGGCGCGAGGATGAGCCCGAGCACCATCGGCGCGAGGGGGTAGTCGTCCATTCGCATGAGATATCCTAACACGCCTGCGCCGAGCATCACCCAGACGTCGAGCAGGTTTCCTCGAAGGGCGATCGCGCCGACGACACAGAGGACGAAGATACACGGCCAGAGGTACATCGCGGGAAAGTCGATCAGCCGCGCCCAGTAGCGCGCGCCGATCAACCCGAAGACGAGGATCAGCACGTAGACGAGGAAGAAGCCGATGAAGATCGCGTACACCAGTCCGGGTTCGTCGCGGAACAGCCCCGGGCCGGGCTGGAGGCCGTGAACCAACAACGCCCCGATCAGGATCGCGGTCACCGAGTCGCCGGGGATCCCCAACGTGAGCGTCGGAATGAGCGCGCCACCGGTGCTCGCGTTGTTACCCGATTCGGCCGCAGCCACCCCGAGGACGTTCCCCTCGCCGAAGGGCGGAGTGGCGTCGCTCGCCCAGCGTTTGGCCTCGCTGTAGGTGACGAACGAGGCGATGTCGCCGCCCGCACCCGGGATCGAGCCGATGAACGTGCCCGCGAGTCCCGATCCGAGCGTGACGTTGCGGATGTTCTTCAGGTCCTCGAGCGTCGGGAGCACGCTCGTGAGGTCCTGTTCGACCTCGGTCGTCTCGATGCCCGCACGGTAGCGATTCAACCCCTCGGCGATGCCGAACAGTCCGATCATCACGGCGATGAACTGGATCCCGGCGGTGAGCGCCTCGAATCCGAGCGAGAAGCGCGGGAAACCGAGGTTCGGGTCGAGTCCGACCGTCGCGAGCAACATGCCGAGCAGCCCCGAGAGCAGCCCCTTTACGACCGAATCGCCGCTGATGCTCGCGATGATCGTCAGTCCGAAGACCGCGAGCGCGAAGTACTCCGGTGATCCGAAGGCGAGCGCGACGGTGGCGATCTGGGGCGCGAGCAGCGCGAGGAACACCACGCTCATCGCGCCGCCGACGAACGACGCTACGGTGGCGATGCCGATCGCGCGGCCTGCCTTTCCCTGCTCGGCCAGCGGGAAGCCGTCGAACACCGTCGCGGCGGCGCTCGGAGTGCCGGGCGTGCGAATGAGGATCGCGGGGATCGACCCCGCGTACAGCGCGCCGCCGTAGATGCCCAAAAGCAGCATCATCCCCTGGGCGGGCTCCATCCCGAAGGTGAACGAGACGAGCACGGCGACGGTCATCGTGGCGGTCATGCCCGGAAGCGACCCCATCGTTAGTCCGACGACGACGCCGATCACGATCATCGCGAGCGCGACCGGTTCGAACACCAGCTGCGCGCCCGCGGCGAAGAAGTCGACGACCCCCACGTCAGATCACCCCGATCCAGAGCGACGGCAACAGCCGGGCGATCGGAACGATCCCCTCCGGAAGCGGAACGCGAAAGAACTCCGCGAAGACGTAGTGCAACACCAACGTGACGCCGACGGAACCCCCCGTTATGGCCGGGATCGATCGCGCTCCGGAGTACCACATGAACGCCGCGAGGAAGCCGATCGTCGTGAGTAGGAAGCCGACGAACGGCATGACGAACACGTACACCACCGGAAACGCCGCCACGAGCGCGACCCGCCGGGTCGTGGCGGCGTCGATCTCGTGGACCGTTCGACGGTCGCTTCGGGCGTACTGGACCGCCTGAACCACCGCGAGCAGCGCGATCGAGCCGACGACGAGCCGCGGAAAGAACGCCGGGCCGGGATCGCCGCTCCGGCCGCCGGGAAAGCCGGCGCTAACGGCGAAGACGCCCGCAGAAAGCGCGAGCAACGCCCCGGCGGCGATCAGATCCGAATGTGGGAGTCGACGAACCATTCGGAGTCGCTACCCGTCACCCTCGCTGCCGGCCAACCCGAGTTCGTCGATGACCTCGCCGAAGCGGTCGTACTCCGAGTCCATGAACTCGCCGAACTCCTCGGCGTCGCGGTAGACCAGCCCGAACCCGCGCTCCTCCATGAACGACTGGAACTCCTCGGATTCGTAGACCTGGGTGAAGGCGTCCTCGAGGGTTCCGATCCGGTCCTCCGACGTTCCCGACGGGACCGTCAGCCCGCGCCACGCGCCCATCACGAAGTCGTAGCCCTGATCGGGGAGCGTCGGGACGTCGGGGAAGATGTTCACCGGCTCCTCACCGAACACCGAGAGGATCTCGAGGGGACCGTCCTGGACCTGCGGGGCGACCTCGGCGGCGCTGGCGGTCGTCGCCTGCACCTCGCCGCTGACGACCGCCTGCGTGGCGGGTTCGCCGCCGTCGTAGCCGACGTGATCGAGTTCGATGCCCGCCTCCTGGGCGAACCCCGCCGCGGAGAGGTGCCAGATCGCGCCGGTGCCGGAGTTCGAGACGCTGATCTCGCCGGGGTTCTCCTCGGCGTAGTCGACGAACTCCTCGAGGCTGCCGTACGGTGCGTCCTCGTGGACGGTGAGCGAGGCGGGATCGAAGTTGTACTGCATTACGGCGTCGAGGTCCTCGTGGTTGACCTCGGCGATCCCGAGATGGGAGATCGTACAGATCTCGACGGTGGTGACGCCGACGGTGTGGCCGTCCGGTTCGGCGTTCGCGATCTCGTTGAAGCCAACGCTACCGCTCCCGCCCGTCTGGTTGCTCACGTACAACGACGTGTCGAGGTGGTCCTCCCCGAGATCCGCCAGCTGCCGGCCTGTCTGGTCGGTCCCCCCGCCGGCGTCCCACGGGCAGATCATCTCGATGTCCTGTGCGGGAAACTCCTCTTCGTCGCCCTCCAGGTCGCCAACACAGCCGGCGAACGTCCCGATCCCCGCGGCTCCGAGTCCGGATAGATACGCGCGTCGACCGATACGTCCGTGAGATACGTTGTCGGTTCTCGACATCGATCCGGGATTCTGTATCCCGGATTATAATCGTTGCTCCTCCGTCGAACGAGCCGGCACGAAATCACTACGACCGGCGATATCCGCCTCGACGACTCACCGTGACGATGCGCCGAACGCGAGCGTCTTGACGACGACCGGGAGGGCCTCCCCGCCCGAGATCGGCTCGCCGACGTCGAGGTAGTCGCCGTCCGCCGCGCCGACCTCGTCGATCGCGATCGGTCCGGGGGCGTCGAGGCGACGGGCGACCGCGCCGCCGAGCGCCTTCGCGCAGTTCTGACGCGTCAGGAGCACCGCCGGCATCGCGTCGTCCACGACGCGCACGAGCGCGTCGGCGAGCGCGCCCAATCGGTCGTACGAGAGCGATCCCACGTCGTCGATCGCGAGCGCGTACGCCGTCCCCGGGTGGCGTTCGGCAGCCGACCGAGCGGCGGCCTCGAAACGTGCTTCGAGCGCGCCATCCTCGAGTTCCGAACAGTCGCCCGCAGAGACGACCGGCAGGTCGCGAAGGGGGAGCCGATCGGGATCGAAGCGGACGGTCCGCCCGCTGAGCGTCGTCGCGTGGCTGCCCGCACCGACGACCGTCGCCCGGATGTCCTCCGCGAGCCGTCTGACGGGGAGCCCCGAATCGGCGATCCGATCCGAGAGCGCCGACGCGAGCAGGGGGCCGACGTCACCGTACTCCCCGGAGTCGACATCGGCGTCGAACAGCCGCCCGACGCCGCCGGTGAAGACCACCGCGTCGTACTCGACGGGTTCGTCGGGCAGCATCCCGATCGCGAGCTCGCGGGTAAGCGCGTCGTACGGCGGGCCGACGAGAGAGTCGACGATCCGATCGGCCATCGCGCCGGCAAGCGTTCGAAGCTCGTCGGCCGAGGGTTCGTCGCCGGGTTCGATCGGGAGTCCGATCGCCTCACAGAGCCGGCGGGCGGGCTCCGTGAGGTCGGTCACGACCCCCGCCTCGAGCGTGAGGAGTCGCCCGCCGACGTCGAGACAGCGCGTCTCGCGGACCGCCCCGCCCTCGAAGATCGCGACGTTCGTCGTCGCGCCGCCGACGTCCGCGTTCGCGACCGTCTCACCGCGTTCCTCGGCTCGCGCGGCGGCGCCCGAGCCCCGCCCGGCGAGGATCGCTTCCAGAGCTGCGCCCGCGCTCGCGGCGACGAAGTCGCCGCTCCCGTCGGCGAGCCGGTTCGCGAGCGCCTCGGCGTTTCGCTTGCGCGCCGCCTCGCCGGTGACGATCACCGCGCCAGTGTCGATCCCTCTCGAACTCAGTCCGGCCGCCTCGAGTTCGCCCTCGACGAGGGCGGCGACGGCCTCGACGTCGACCGTCTCCGGACTCGAGAGCGGCGTCCCGTGGATCGCGCCCCGGTGGCGGACCGTCCGCTCGACGATCTCGGGGCGGGCCGCGCCGCCGGCGCCGGTCGTCCGAACCCTGAGGTCGCTCACGACGACCTGCGTCGTGGTCGTTCCGACGTCGATCCCGACGCTCGTCAGCGTCTCGGACGTCTCAGGTGGCGAACTCACGGTCGTCCTCGCGCAGTTCGAGCCCGCTCGCGCGTTTCTCGCACATCTCCGCGAGCAGGTCGGCGATCTGTGCGCCGGCCTCGACCGGCGGGAGCCCGCCGGGGTGGACGTTGGAGACGACCGACTTTCGCGAGGTGGGCGTCCCCCGCTCGGGGCCGTAGACGAAGTAGGCGCTCAGGCTCTCGGCGGTCGCCAGCCCGGGACGCTCGCCGATCAGGATCACGCAGCTCTCGGCGCCGAGCTCCTCGCCGATCGCGTCCATCACGTCGACGCGGCCGTACTCGACGAACACCGGCGTGCCGACGTCGAGCTCTCCATCCCCGAGCTCCTCAAGCAGGACGGGGAGCAGGTCGGGGAGGTTCGCCTCGACCGCGGTGGAGCTGAGCCCGTCGCTGACGACGATCTGCACCTGCGGGTCGTGCTCGCAGCACTCACGCAGGGTTTCGGCGGTCTCCGGGGAGATCTCGCGGCCGCGATCCGGCCGTGCGAGGAACTCCTCCTTGTCGCTTGCGAGACTTCGCACCCGAACGAGGCCGAGTTCCTCGAGCAGCGCGTCATCGACCCGCGTGAGCACGGCGTCGCGGGCGGTCGCGTGGTCCTCGCGGAACTCGAGCAGTGTCTCGGTCCGCGGTCGGGGACCCGCGCGGCCGACGCCGAGACGAGCGGGCGAGCGCGACGCGATCCGTTCGAGTGCGTCGTCCTCATCGTCCGGCGCCCGCTGTTCGCTCATGGTCCCGCGAGGACCGTCGGGTCGCCCGCCCGATCGGTCAGCCGGCCGTCCTCGAGGAAGCCACGCTCCTCGAGCCACGTCTCGAACGCGGGCGCCGGGCGCAGATCGAACAGCTCCCGGAGCGCCGCGGCGTCGTGGTAGCTGTTGGACTGGTAGTTGAGCATCACGTCGTCGCCCATCGGGACGGTGATGAAGAAGTTCGCCCCCGCCGCGCTCAGCAGCATCGAGAGCGCCTCGACGTCGTCCTGATCGGCCTGGATGTGGTTGGTGTAGCATGCGTCGATCCCCATCGGAATTCCGTGGAGCGTCCCCATGAACACGTCCTCGAGGCCGGCGCGGATCACCTGCTTGCCGTCGTAGAGGTACTCGGGGCCGATGAACCCGACGACCGTGTTGACGAGAAACGGGTCGTAGCGTTTCGCGAGGCCGTAACAGCGCGCCTCGAGGGTGAGCTGATCGACGCCGTGGTGGGCGTCGCCCGAGAGCTCCGAGCCCTGGCCGGTCTCGAAGTAGGTGACGTTCGGTCCCGACGAGGTACAGTGGCGCTGGGCGACCTCGTGGGCCTCGTCGAGCAGCGCGACGTCGACGCCGAACTCGTCGTTTCCGGTCTCGGTGCCCGCGAGGCTCTGAAAGAGCAGATCGGCGGGCGCACCCTCCCGGATCGCGTCGAGCTGGGTACTGACGTGTGCGAGACAGCAGTTCTGCGTCGGCACGTCGTGTGCCTCGATGAACTCGTGGGTCGCCTCCAGAATCCGGGTCGTCGTCGCGACGCCGTCCTCGACGGGGTTGATCCCGATCACCGCGTCGCCGACGCCGTAGGAGAGCCCCTCGCGGACGCCGTCGAGGATCCGGTCGACGTCGTCGGACGGGTCGTTGGGCTGGAGGCGAAACGAGAGCGTCCCTTGCTCGCCGACCATGGCGTTACACCGTGCCGTGACCGTCATGCGCGAGGTCGCGAGCACGAGGTCCATCGCCGACATCAGCTTCGTCACCGCGGCGATCATCTCGCTGGTGAGCCCCGCACGGATCGCGCGGATCTCGCGATCGGTCGCACTCAACAGGAACTCCCGGAGGTCGGAGACGGTCCACTCCTTGATGCGCTCGTAGACCGGTTCGCGGACCGCGTCCTGGATGACGCGGGTCACCTCGTCCTCCTCGTAGGGGACGACCGGGTTCTCCCGGAGCGTCTCGAGGGTGGTTCCGGCGAGCGCGCGTTTGGCGGCGACTCGTTCGGCGTCGGAGTCCGCCGCGATTCCAGCGAGTTCGTCGCCGGTCTTTCGCTCGTTCGCCTTCGCCAACACCGCTCGAAGCGAGTCGAACTCCCCCGTTCCCTTCGAAATCGGCTCTGTCGACATCTCGCCCGAGGGGTAGGCGAGGCGTGCACTTCACCGTTCGCCCCGTGCTATCAAAGCGCAGTTGCGGTCACGAAAGCCCGGTTGCGCTTCCGTGGAGCGGCGTACGGTCCTCAGTCGTCGGCGGGCGTGTCCCCCACGGTACCCCCGGGGACGGTGCCGTCGTCGTTCCAGCCGCGGACCTCGTAGTACTCGGAGATCGCCTCCTCGATGCCCTCGAGATCGTAGGGAAGCTCGTCGTCCGAACGGTCGAAACCGCGCCGGTTGTTGAAGTGGCGCTCGAGTTCGACGATCCGGGCGCCCACGTCGAGCAGTTCGTCGTAGTCGGCGCCGAACAGCGCCTCGTAGCGCTCGGGGTTCATCATTCCGCGCGAGAACCGACAGATCACGCCGCAGTCCTCGAGCGCGCGGGTGTTCTCCTGTTCGGCGACCGCGGGCGGCTTGCCCTCGAAGCCGTCCTGAGGGAACGCCTCGCTCTTGTCGACCAGCGGGTACTCCCAGGCGTAGAAGGTCGAGTACATGTGATCGCCCCCGCGGTTCGCGACGGCGTAGGCGAGCCCCTGGCCGTGGAGGGTTCGGCCCTCGTGGGCGGCGAAGTCGAGGTTCTTGGTCGTCCAGTTGGGCACGCCGAGCTCGTCGTGACAGCGCGCGATCCCCTCGGCGAGGGTGTCGCCGATCCCCTCGCGATGGGCGATCTTCTCGACGGTCTCGTGGATCAGTTCGACGTCGCCGAAGCGCTCCTCGCTCGCGAGGTACGCCGCGACGGTGTTGCCACAGGAGATCGTGTCCATCCCGAGCCGGTCGCAGAGCTCGTTCGACTGCATCACGTCGACGATGTCGTCGACCGCGCAGTTCGAGCCGAACGCCATCACCGTCTCGAACTCGGGGCCCTCGGTCTCGACGCCGCGCTCCTCGTCCTTCGTCGGGAGTTTGCAGGCGAACGCGCACGACGAGCAGGTGCCCTTCTTGAACTTCTTCGACTCGACCGCGTCGCCGTTGATCCCCTCGATCCCCTCGAACGACTGCTCCGAGAAGAAGCGGGTGGGCATCCCGTTCACCTCGTTGGCGAGGTCCGTGACGCTCGTCGTTCCCTGGCGCTTCATGATGTGGTCGCTCCGGCCGGCCTCGCCGTGGACCTCCATCTGGACGGGGTCGATCTCGATCTCGGGATGCGACTCGCCGTCGAACGTGATCGCCTTCAGGTTCTTCGCGCCCAGGACGGCGCCCAGCCCGCCGCGGCCGAACGCCCGGCTCTCGCTCGTCATGATCGAGGCGAACCTGACGAGGTTCTCGCCGGCGGGGCCGATCGCCGCGACGTGTTCGGCGCCCAGACCGTGCGAATCGCGGAGGTAGTCGGTCACCGCGGGAACCTCCGCTCCCTCGAGGTCGGGCACCGCCTCGAACTCGACACGAGGACCAGACTCCGTCTGGCTGCCCGACGAGTCGGACTCGTCGACCTCGTCGGTGACGTGGACCACGAGGAGCTCGTCGCTCTCGCCGCTGATCTCGACGGCGCTGTAGCCAGCGCCCGCGAAGTTACGCGAGATGAAGCCGCCGGCGTTCGAGGAGGCCAGCCCGCCGGTCAGCGGCGAGATGGCGGTCGCGTTCGTACGGCCGGTGAAGCTCATCCGGGAGAGCTGCATCGGGCCGGTCGCGAGATAGAGGCGGTTCTCCGGGCCGAGCGGGTCGGCGTCGAACGGCAGGCGGTCGTGTGCGAGCGCGGTCGCTACCCCGCGGCCGCCGATGAACGACTCGAGAACGTCGTCGATCTCCTCGGTCTCGACGGTGCGTTCGGTCAGGTCGATCGACAGGAGCGGGCCCTCGGCGTGGAGCATGCGTATCAATCACGACGTTCGCGGATAAAGGTGCTCGGGCTGTCCGACTCGATGCTCGAAGCCAGCGTTCGAGCTTCTCTTGCGACGGCGAACCCGCGAGGCTCGAGGCCGGTCCAGAGGAAGGAGAAATCCGAGCCGAAGTCGTAGACCGCCACGCTCCGCGACGACCACCGTGACGCTGAGGACGGTCGAGCAAGCGGCCGGGCGCACGGCCGGTCGACTGATCGGTGGGCCGTGACGATCGAACGCTCCGGAATCCGCGCACAACGTATAAACGGTCACTCCACGCCGTTCGAACCATGTCAGAGCCAGCCGATGGCGCCGCCGGTTCGTTCGGGACCGACCGAGCGGCACGTTCCCGCGACGACATCGAACGCGAACGGGGCGGAGAGCAGAGGGGTGGCGGACGATGAGCGACGGCTCGCCGGCCGCCGCGTTCCGTAATCGGGTGTCGGGATCGAACGTCGAGCTCGCGTACGCCGGCCTCAACACGTTCCTGAAGGGCGAGCCGAACGGGGTAGAGACGCTCGACGCGTTCGACGTGGGCGTGCTCGGCGCGCCCTACGACGGCGCGGTGAGCAACCGCCCCGGCGCGCGCTACGGCCCCGAGGCGATCCGCCGGGCCAGCGGCTGGTGGGCGTACCTCTCGGGCTACAAGGGCGGGCTGACGAACGTGAGCACGGGAGAGCAGGTCGATCTCTCCTCGTTCTCGATCGCCGACTGCGGGGACGTTCCGATATTTCCGATGGACCACGAGACGACCGCGGAGAGCGTCCGGGCGCACGTCGCGACGGTCGCCGAGCAGGCGTTTCCCGTGCTCCTCGGGGGCGACCACTACTGTACGTACCCCTCCTTCGAGGGGTTCGCTGAGGGAAGCGGCGCCGATTCAGTCGGATTAGTCCAGATCGACGCCCACACCGACACCGTTTCCGAAAGTGCCGTCTTCGGCGAGCATTTCCATGGCTCGAGCACCCACCACGCCGCCGAGTCCTCGTATACGGAGTACGAGTACGTCAGCCAGGTCGGGATCCGCGGCTACGAGAGTCCCGACTTCTTCGAGTTCGCCGACGAGGTGGGGTTGAACCTCTTCACGATGGACGAAGTACGAGAAACGGGGATCGAACGGGTCGTCGAGCGAGCGGTCTCGGCGGCCGCCGACGGAACGGACGCGGTGTACGTCACCTTCGACATCGACGGGGTCGACCCGTCCGTCGCCCCCGGTACCGGTACGCCGGTCCCCGGCGGCCTCTCCGCGCGCGAGGCGCTCGCCGCGATGCGCGTGCTCGGAAGCCACGACGCGGTAGGCGCGGTCGACCTGATGGAGGTCTCGCCGCCCTACGATTCCACGGAGGGCACACAACGGTTGGCGGCCTATCTGTTAGTGACGCTTCTCGAAGCGAAGTTCGCCTAACGGTTCCTTCACCGCTGTAAGACGGTCGTAGACGGGATACGAGTCGCACTCTGTCTTCTCGGAGAACGGATTCGTAGACGACGATTCGGCGGCTTTTGGAGTAGGCACCGTCTCAGGCGCCAGCTTTATCCAGAGCACTCCAGCCAGTGCGCGGCTGTTGTCCGTTACCGTGGGAGAACTTCCCGTCATATTGGGTAGATCGGGGGAACCCGCTCCGTGTCTCAGTCCTCGGAACTGGTCGACTGCATCTGCTCCTGGAAGTCCTGGACGCGTTCCTGGAGCTCTTCGGCCTGTCTGGCGGCCTGTTCCTGGCCTTCCTCCTGAATCCGTTCGACCTGTGTTTCGATCTGCTCGAGGGCCTCGACGGTCCGTTCCTCGGTCTGCTCGTGGGCGTCGATCAGAACGTCGAGCTGGTCGTCCAGCGAGTCGAGGTAGACCTCCGAGGCGTCCTCGGTTTCGTCGATGCTTTCCTCCATCGCAGCCATCGCCTCCTCTTGTTGGTCCTCTAGCCGGTCGAACTGTTCGTCGATCGTGTCCCGGATCTGGGCGACGGCGTCGTCGGAGCCGGGGAGCGTTGCGTCGACGGCGTCCAGATAGCTGTGTAGCGCCTTCCGACTCGTCTCGATACCCTGTAAGTAGAGCTCACTGGTCGCCTCCGTGCCGGAGACGACCGCGTCGGTGAACTGCAGTTGGAAGTCGATCATCTGCTCGAAGGCGTCGCGGCTCTGTTCGATGGCGGTACGCTGAAGCTCGAACACGTTCGTCAGTGGGCCGGAATTCTGGTCAGGCATGGGTTGTCTCGCTCGTGGTCGTTGACTGGTCGGCGGCCGTTCGCGTTGCTCTTCACCGACCGTCTACATCAATGTTATCATATGACACGGTATTACGTTGACAGTACCCTCCGGTGAGGGAAGTCGATCGGAGTGATGAGGAGTCAGTCGGGGGGAGGGGTGAAGCCAACTGACGGCCTCCCGGACCGCCTCGATCTGGCCGAGGAAGGTGACGTGGTCGCCGTACTGGGGCGTGTCGTCGGCGTCGGGAACCCGGTTCTCGCCGTCGCGTCCCACCAGCGCGAATCAGACACCGGTTCGGGAGGTCCTCGGCGAGAAGCGATCAGAGCACCGAGAAACGCCCGCCAGGCCGGTACGGGGCAACGGTCGTCCTCTCCGATACGACCGTCGAGGGCGCAGGACGGAAACGGGTCGTGCTCCGGAAGTCGCCCGTGGAGTTGTCGTGCCGTTCGGCAAGAACGCCGACGGTGAGTCACTGAACACACCTACTCTTTCTGATAGGTCGACTCGATCTCGTCGGCGAATCGATCGAGGATGTTGCGGCGTTTCTTCTTCATCGTCGGCGTGAGCATGCCGTTCTCCTCGGTGAACTCCTCGGAGACGAGACGGAACTGCTTGATCCGCTCGTGGGACCCGAAGCGCTCGTTGACCCGGTCGACCTCCTCCTCGATCCGCTCTCGGACCTGGTCATCCCGACGGAGGTCGCGGTCGTCCTCGGGCAGGTCGATCCCCTCGCTCGCGGCCCACTCGCGGAGACCCTCGACGTTGGGGACGATCAGCGCCGAGACGAACTTCCGACCGTCGCCCATCACCAGACACTGCTCGACGACGTCGCTCGCGGCGAACGCGTCCTCGAGCGGCCCGGGCGCGACGTTCTTGCCCGTCGAGAGGACGAGGATCTGCTTCGCACGTTCGTGGAAGGCGACGTAGTCGTCCGCCCGGAGCTCGACCACGTCACCGGTGCGAAACCACCTCTCGGACCCGTCCTCCGGCGCCCCGCTCGCATCGTTCGTGGGGACGTCCTCGGTGAACGCCGCTTCCGTGGCTTTCTCGTCGTTCCAGTAGCCCCGTGTGACGTTCGGTCCCCGAACCAGTAGCTCGCCCACCTCGCCGTCGGCCTCGCGGTGCTGGCGCTCGCCGACGACCGAGCCGTCGAGTGCGACCTCGCAGTCGACCACCGGCGGGCCGATCGTGCCGATCTCGGGCGCCTCGGGCGGGTTGACCGAGATCACCGGCGACGTTTCAGTGAGGCCGTAGCCCTCGAGGATCGGCAGCCCCATCCCGTGATACAGCGAGCAGAGTTCGGGCGAGAGGCTGCCGCCGCCGCTGATGAGAAAGTCGATCTCGCCGCCGAGCGCCTCCCTGACGTTCTCGAAGACCAGCCGGTCCGCGAGCCTCCGCCTCGCCCGGAGGCCGATTCCCGGCGAGGGCGTCTCGTGATACTCGCGTCCGACGTCGGTCGCCCACTCGAAGATTCGCCGTTTGACGTCCGACTCGGCGGCCTGCGAACGGATCGCGTCGTAGATCCTCTCGTAGACCCGCGGGACGCTCGTCCCCGTCGTCGGGCGAACGCTCTGGAAGTCGTCGCGGAGCGTGTCGGGACTCTCCGCGTAGGCGACGCTCGCCCCGCTCGCGAACATCAGGTAGTGGCCCGCGAGGCGCTCGAAGACGTGTGCCAGCGGCAGAAAGGAGACGGTACGGGTGTCGACGTCGATCGCGCCGCCCTCGCGGTCGGGTCGGGGGGCGAAGCGCCGGCGGACCTGGTTGACGTTCGAGCGGAGGTTACGGTGGGTGAGTTCGACGCCCTTCGGCCGGCCCGTCGTGCCCGAGGTGTAGATCAGCGTCGCCAGGTCGTCGGGTTCGGTCGCGTCGATCCAGCCCTCGTAGGCCTCGCGGTCGAACGCCTCGGCCCCGCGGTCGTAGAGGTCGCCGAGCGTCAGGACCTCGAGACCCTCGACCTCGGGCTCGTCGCACCCGGGCTCGCCCTCGATCCGGTCCATGACGACGACGAACTCGAGGTCGAGCACCTCCCCGTCATCGCTCCCGAGAGCCGAGAGCACCCGCTCGAGTCGCTGCTCGTCCTCGACGACGACGCCGGTCGCGCCGGGATCGGAGAGGAGGTACTCGACCTGTCGGGGTGAGGAACCGGCGTAGATCGTGGTGACGACCGCGCCCGCAGCCAACAGCGCGAAGTCGGCCTGGGCCCACTCCATGCGCGTGTTCGCGAAGATCGCGACCCGGTCGCCGCGCTCGACGCCGAGCGCGCGAAAGCCGGCCGCGAGGCTGCGAACGACGTCGGCCGTCTCGTCGTAGGTGAGCGTCGCGAACTCGTCGTCGGGCGCCTCGACGAGCGCCGCGTCGGCCAGCGACCGATCGTGGACGCCACCCTTGTAGCGCTGGGCGGTCCGATCCCCGTTTCGCGCGACGCCCTCCTCGAACATCCGCGCCAGCGTCGACTCCCCGATCACCTCGTCGGTGTACTCGCGCTCGGCCTGGCGCCAGTGCATGATCCCCACGTGTCCGCGATCGAATAAAAAGACTGCCGTCAATCCGACTCATCGACCGTGAGGGTCGCCGTACGGCCAGAGGGCGGCGTCATCACTCCTCGCGTTCGTCGAGGTAGGCGAGCACGCCGCGGACGTTCAGGCGCTCCTCTGCGCGGGCCTTACGCTCGCTCCAGACCTCCGCCATCTCGGTCTCGTCCTCGAAGTGCTCGATGACGGCCTCGTCGTCCTCGAGTTCGGCGCGCTTGGTCTCGACGGCGTCGACCCAGTCGGCGAGCACGTCCTTGTACTCGACGAGCAGGTCGTCGCTCGCGGTGACGGGACCGAAGTGGCCGAACAGGACCGTCTCGGGGTCGATCTCCCGGATCGCGTCGACGTCCTCGAGACACTGCTCCAGGTCGAAGTTCGACGGCGGCGAGGTCTGGCGAACCTCCTCGAGGTCGGGCACCCAGATGCCCGCGGCGTCGCCAGCGGTGAGGACGTCGGCGTCGGGGTCGTAGTAGACCACCTGATGGGGAGCGTGGCCGGGAGCGTGATGCACCTCGAGCGTCCGGTCGCCCAGGTCGATCGTGTCGCCGTCCTCGAGAGCGACGATCCGCTCCTCGTCGATCGGCCGAGGTTCGGCGTAGTACTCCCACTGGTCCTCGACGGCCCGTTTCGTGCCCTCGACGAGCCGGGAGGGATCGACGAGGTGGGGCGCGCCGATCCGGTGGACGTGGACGGCGGCGTTCGGACAGGCCTCGGCGAGGTAGCCCGCGCCGCCGGCGTGGTCGAGGTGGACGTGGGTGGGCGCGATGACCCCCACCTCCTCGGGATCGATGCCGATCCCCTCGAGCGCCTCGAGGACGAACTCGTAGTTCGTCCCGATCCCCGTATCGAGGATCGCGGGCCGCTCGGCGTCGAGGACGTAGACCGCGCCGTAGCGCTCGGTGTCGTACATCCCGGTGTCGAGGTAGTAGTAGTCGCCCTGGGCGGTGTCGACGGGGTACCAGTCACCGATTGCCATACGCGTAGGGCCACGCCGAGGGCTAAAAACGGTTCGTCATCCGGCGGCGGCTACTCGTAGGCCGGCGACTCGGCCTCGGCGATGTTTCCGAGCTTCTCGAGTTCGCGGCCGAACAGCGCGACGAAGTCGTCGAACGAGACGATGCCGACGACCTTCCCGTCGTCGTCGACGGCGGGGACCCGGCGAACCGCCGCCTCCTCCATCCGCGAGAGCACCTCGAAGATGCCGGCTTCGAGGTCCGCGGTGACGGGGTCCTCGGTCATGACGTCCTCGGCGGTGACCGACGTGGGGTCCTCGCCGCCGGCCAGCACCTCGACCGTCAGGTCGCGGTCGGTGACGATGCCGATCGGTTGGTCGTCCTCGGTGATGACGATGCTTCCGACGCCTTCCTCGGCCATGCGCGAGGCGAGATCAGCGGCCGTCGTATCGCGTTCGGCCGCCACGACCTCGCCGCGTGGGAACGTACGGATGTCGACCATACAGCGGACCGTCGATACGAACCCACATAACGTCGTACGCTTGCACGGTCCACGGGTGGTCCGCGAACGGCGTGTTCCGAAATCGGAGGCCGACACGGTTTTTTCCCCGCGGGGGAAACCCGCCGGCAGGAATGCTCGACCGGACGATTCTTCGCGAGGACCCCGACCGCGTTCGATGGGCGCTCGACGTCAAGGGCGTCGAGGACGTCGATCTCGACGAGGTGCTCGCCATCGACGAGGAGTGGCGCGAGCTCAAGGCGAAGGGCGACGAGCTCCGCCACGAGCGAAACCAGACCAGCCAGAAGATCGGCGAGCTCAAGCGCGAGGGCGACGACGAGGCCGCCGAGGAGGCGATCGAACGCTCGAGCGAGCTCAAGGCCGAACTCGAGCGCGTCGAGTCCCGTGCCGACGACCTCGAGTCGGAACTCGAGGAGCGACTGCTCGAACTCCCGAACGTTCCCCAGGAGGACGTCCCCGTCGGCGAGGACGAGTCCGACAACGTCGAGGTGCGCCGCGAGGGGTTCGACCGCGAGCACGACCTCCCCACAGAGCTCGTTCCCCACTACGAGCTGGGCGAGCGCCTCGAGATCATCGACGAGAAGCGTGCGACGAAGACCACCGGCAGCGGCTTCTACTTCCTGAAGGGCGACGGCGCTCGCCTCGAACACGCGCTGGTGCAGTTCATGCTCTCGGTGCATCGCGAACAGGGCTACCTCGACGTGCTCCCGCCCGTTCCGGTGAACAGCGACTCGATGACCGGCACCGGCCAGCTCCCGAAGTTCGCGGAGGACGCCTACCAGGTCGAGGGCGAGGACCTCTGGCTCTGTCCGACCGCGGAGGTCTCGGTGACGAACATGTACCGCGACGAGATCCTTCTACGGGAGGACCTCCCGCTCAAACACCAGGCGTTCTCGCCGAACTTCCGGCGCGAAGCGGGCGAGCACGGCACCCAAACGAGGGGGATCGTCCGGGTCCACCAGTTCAACAAGGTCGAACTCGTCAACTTCGTCGAGCCCGACGAGAGCGACGAGCGACTCGACGAACTCGTCGACGAGGCCGCGGAGGTGCTCGAACGGCTCGGTCTTCCCTACCGGGTGCTGGAGATGTGTACCGGCGACATGGGCTTCACACAGGCGCGGAAGTACGACCTCGAGGTGTGGGCGCCCGCCGACGACATGGACGACGGCCCCGAGGAGGGCGGCCGGTGGCTCGAGGTCTCCTCGGCGTCGAACTTCGAGGAGTTCCAGGCACGGCGGGCGGGGCTTCGCTACCGACCCGAGCACCACGAGTCCGCGGAGTACCTCCACACGCTCAACGCCTCGGGGCTCGCGCTCCCGCGGGTGATGGTGGCGATCCTCGAGTATTACCAGAACGACGACGGCACCGTCACCGTTCCGGAGCCGTTGCGTCCGTACATGGACGGCCAGGAGCGCATCGAGGGTCACGACCCCGTCGGCGAGAGCGCGATGGGCGCCGGCGAGCGCGACTGATCGACCGCCGGGGTGAGGCGCGCTTGGGGCAACGACAGAGCCGACGCGATACCCCACGTATTTGGCACCGCGAGCGAAACCGGTCGTCCCGATGGAGGCGAGAACTCGCTGGACGGTCGCGATCTTCGCCTTCGTTGCGCTCGACGCCGCCAGCCTCCAGATCCGGGGAGCGCTCCTCCCCCGATTCGAGACGGCGTTCTCGGTGTCGCCGGGGCTGCTCGGACTCGTCGCCCCAGCGGGCACGGCCGGATTCTTCCTCACGGTCCTCGTCGTCGGGCTCGCCGCCGGCCGGATCCAGGTGCATAGAACGCTTCTCGTCGGCGTCGTCGGGGCGGGGGGGCTGCTCCTGGTCATGAGCGCCGCGCCGGTCTACCCGCTGTTTCTGGGCGCGCTGGTGCTCCACGGGGTCTCACTCGGCGGGGTCCGCGCGCTCGATCGCGCGCTGTTGAGCCACCTCTACCCCGATCGCCGGGGCCGGATGTTCACCCTTCACGGGCTGGCCTGGGCGATCGGCGCGGTCTCGGGCCCGGCGTTCGCGGCGCTCGTGATCAGCGTCGCCGACTGGCGAGCGGTCTTCGTGCTGCTCGGGCTCGGGTTCCTGCCGGTGGCGCTCTCGATGCGGGGGCTCTCGCTGCCCGAACGCATGGAGGAGGAACGCCCGATCTCGTTGGAGGGGGCCGCCGGCCTGGCTCGGGACCCCGTCGTTCTCGGGATGGCCGGCGCGTTGCTGCTGATCGGCGGGATCGAGGGCGCGATCTTCACCTGGCTCCCCTACTACGCCGACACGTCGTTGCCGGCGGCGCTCGCGCCGCTCGCGCTGTCGGCGTACCTGCTCGCGTACGTCCCCGGCCGGGTGATCTACACCGTACTGGCCGAACGGGTCGGCTACGCGTCCCTCTCGCTGGCGCTCGCGGTCCCCGCGATCCCGGCGATGTACGTCGCGCTGGTCGCGACCGAGGGGTACGCGATGCTCGTGGCGGTGTTCGGCCTCGGGCTCTGCATGTCGGGGCAGTTCCCCCTGCTCTCGGCGGTCGGCGCCGAGGCCGCGAGCGAGTACAGCGGCCCGGTCAACGCGATCTCCACGAGCGCGACCTACGTGGGCATGGCGGCCGTGCCGACGGCGATGGGCGTGATCACGGGGCGATACGGGATCGGGACCGCGATGCTCGTCCCGGTCGCCCTCATCGTGGGGGCGGCCCTCACCATCGGGGCGATGTGGCGCGCGCGTTGAGCGCCCTTCCGGTGGTTCCCATCGCACGCGAACGGCGGGCGTGTCGTCCCGATCCCCTCGTGGGCCCGTGGCCGTCGGGGCTGCCGACGTCGGCCGACGTTCCGGGCACCCGGCCGTCCCGAGCCTCGTCCGGTCACGGTCGACCGTGGCGACGGGAAGACCCATTACGTCCCGTTCCGAGGGTGAAGGAATGAACCGCAGAGACCTCCTCTCGGCGGTTTGTGCGGCGACCGCGACGGGCTCGGCCGGCTGTCTCTCGTCGCTTGGACGCGGGGACTACGAGGAGATCCGGCTCGGGCTCGTCACCGTCTCGAACCGGAGCGATCGTGATCAGACCGTGGACCTACTGCTTCGCCGCGACGGGGAGACGGTGAGCTGGACCCGACACGACCTCCGTGCGCGAGACGGGGACGTGATCCCCGGCGATCGGATCGGCTGTCTGCTCGATGAGCCGGCCGGAGCGTACGCGGTGCTCGCCCGGCTCGAGCGAACCGGCGAGGCGTTCGACCTCCCGCTCGTGTCGAACGGCCACGAGACGCGGGACGCGTTCCTCGTCGTCACGGAGGCGGAGACGGTCGAGCCGTTCGGCCCGGCGGGACCGGCCGACGAGGAACGCTGTCGGAACGCGCCGGTCCTGGACGCACTCGACCCCTGAGGGGCGTCCGGCACGGTCGTCCCGGAGAGGGCTCGGGAGGCGCGTCTCCGAATAGTTGGCCTCCTCCTCCTGGACCCGTCGACTACCGCGTGTAGGTGTGGATCGAGACGATCGCCCCGTCCGCGAACCCGTGGACGTCGAGAAAGCCGAACAGCGCCTCGCCGTCGGCGTCGAGCAGCCGACCCTGAGCCGCGACCCCGTCGCCCTCGATCGCCCGGTAGAGCGAGCACAGCTCGTGGGTGGTGTCGGTCATCGGACGCTCCTCGCGCATGAACCGGACGAAACGCTCGCGGCCCTCGAGCGTCCGGTCCGGCCGGTAGTGGGTGAAGTCGGATGCGAGCAGCGCGGCGAGGTCGTCGTACGCGTGGGAGTCGAGCGCGCGGTAGTACGCGCGGGCCGCATCGACGCCGTTCATGCCGGATCCAGGGACGGTCGGGCCAAGAGGGTATCGTCACGCTCCCGCGGAACGCGCCGGCGGGGGGCTTTTGTCCGGCGGGACCCTCTCGACGAGCGGTGCAGCTTCACGTCCGTTACGAGGGCGACGACGACCCCGAGAAGTGTACGGCGAGAAAGCTCGCGCGCTTCGATCTCGCGGAACTCCATCGAAGCGATCGGGCGACGCCCTACGGAATCGTGCTCAACCCTCACGCCGAGCGGGCGCTCTCGCCGGCCGATCGCGAGGAGACCGACCGACTCGTGGCGCTCGACTGCTCGTGGGAGACGGCGGAGGAGTCGCTGTTCTCGATGGCCGGGAAGCATCGCGCGTTGCCCTTCCTCGTCGCCGCCAACCCGATCAACTACGGCCGACCGTTCGAGCTCACGACGGTCGAGGCGCTCGCCGCCGGACTGATCGTCCTCGGCGAGCGCGCGCTCGCCGAGGAGATCCTCTCGAAGTTCCGCTGGGGCCACACCTTCCTCGAACTCAACGACGAGCCGCTCCGGCGCTACGCCGCCTGCGAGGACTCGACGGAGGTCGTCGAGGTGCAGGGGGAGTACCTCGATCGCGGCGAGTCTGACTGACGTCCGGCGTCGTTCTCGGACCCGGTGACGACGCCCTTCGAAACCGGACGAGTGGATGGCGGTGTTACTTATCGGCCGTCGCGAATAGGGCTAGTAATGGTCTCGAGGGCCGAGGCATACGGCTGGGGGATCACCTTTCTGGTGCTGATCGTCCTCGCCGTACCGTGGTTTCTCTGGGGGGTCGATTCGGTCGTCGCCGGGCTCCCCGTCTGGCTGTGGTGGCACGTCGGCTGGATGGCGCTCGCCTCGCTCTGTTTCTGGCTGTTCACCCGGCAGGCGTGGGGACTGGCTATCGAGGGGATCGGCGAATGACCGCGAGCGGACTCACGCTCCAGCTGGGGATCGTCGTCGGCTACCTCGTCCTCGCGTTGCTGATCGGCGTCGCCGCCTACCGCCTGACGGATCGAACCGCCGAGGACTACTACCTCGCGAGCCGCACCTTCGGGACGGTCGTGTTGCTCTTTACCACGTTCGCGACGCTGCTCTCGGCGTTCACCTTCTTCGCCGGTCCCAACACCGCCTACCGGGAGGGCCCGGAGTGGATCCTCGTCATGGGCGTCATGGACGGGGTGCTGTTCGCCGTGCTCTGGTATCTCGTCGGCTACAAGCAGTGGCTGATCGGGCGCGAGCGCGGCTACCTCACGCTGGGCGAGATGCTCGGCGACCGCTTCGGCTCGCCCGGGTTGCGCGGGCTCGTCGCCGCGATCAGCCTCTTCTGGCTCTTTCCCTACGTGATGCTCCAGCAGATGGGCGCGGGCACCGCGCTCGCCGCTCTGACCGACGGCGCGGTCCCCTACTGGGCGGGCGCAGGCCTGATCACGCTGTTCATGATCCTCTACGTCGTCCTCGCGGGGATGCGCGGCGTCGCCTGGACGGACACGCTCCAGGGGGCGTTCATGCTCGGGATGGTCTGGCTCGCGACGGCCTGGATCCTGCTGGCCGTCGGCGGCCCTGCGGCGGCCACGCGCGAACTCGCCGCGACGCAGCCGGGGTTCCTCGCGCTGGGCGGCGACTACTACACACCCGCGTTCGTCATCACGCAGGCGGTGAGCATCGCCTTCGGCGTCGCGATGTTCCCCCAGGTGAACCAGCGCTTCTTCGTCGCGCGCTCGAAGACCGTTCTGAAGCGGACGTTCGCGCTCTGGCCGGTACTGGTGCTCGCGCTGTTCGTTCCCGCGTTCATGCTCGGCGCGTGGGCACGCGGGCTCGGAATCGAGGCCGCGGAGGGCGCGAACGTCCTTCCCCTCCTGCTCGCGGAGTACACTCCGGCGTGGTTCGCCGCGCTCGTGATCGCCGGCGCGGTGGCGGCGATGATGTCCTCCTCGGACTCGATGCTGCTCTCGGGATCCGCGTACTTCACCCGCGATCTCTACCGGCCGTTCGTCGACCCCGAGGCGAGCGAGCGCCGCGAGGACCTCCTCGGGCGGGTCGGAGTGGTGGTCTTCGCCGTCCTCGCCTTTTTCGCCAGTCTCGGGCGCCCCGGCACGCTGCTGGAGGTCGGCGCGACCGCGTTCGGCGGGTTCGCCCAGCTCGCGCTGCCGGTGATCGTCGCGCTCTACTGGACGGGGACCACCCGTGCGGGGATCACCGCGGGTATCGCCACGAGCCAGGCGTTCTACCTCGCGAGCGTCTTCCTGTCCGCGCTGCCGATGGCCTACGGCGGCTGGGGCGCGTCGCTCGTCGGAATGGCGCTCGGGCTCGTCCTCACGGTGGGCGTCTCGCGGTTCACCGCCCCCGCCGGCGGAGAGGAGACCGCCGTCTGTTTCGATCTCCCCGGCGCCGAGAGAGGGTGAGAAGCGTTAAATGCGCCGCTACGCAACCGGGAGTATGGCATCGTTCGATACCGCGGAACGGCGGACGCTCCACAAGCAGATCTGCATGAAGTGCAACGCGCGAAACCCACAGAAGGCGGACCGCTGTCGTAAGTGCGGCTACGGGAAGCTCCGTCCGAAGGCCAAGGAACGCCGCAGCGTCTGATCGAACGACCGAACGGCGGGATCGGCGGTCGTGACGGTGCTTCTCAGCTCTCGATTCTCGTCACTGGAATCCGAGCCGCGACTATAGGTAGCCGCCGTCCCACTCCTGGGGCTTGTTCAGGTTCCCGCAGGTGCCACACTCGACGCGTTCCATGCTGTCGACCGCCTCGACCAGCGACTCGCAGTTGCCACAGTAGAAGCTGTATTGCTCCTCGTAGTCCTCGTCGGTGTAGGCGACGAAGAAGGGGCCCGACTCGCCGGCGAGCTCCTCGTCGCGGTCGACGTACACCGTCTCACCGTCCTCCGTGGTGACCGTCTCCTGGGCCGGACTGTCGGTCTCGTCCTCGCCCTCGTCCTCCGCCTCCGCCTCGGTCTCCGCGTGCACTTCGACGACGTGCTCCTCGCCGCCGATCTCGATGCGGTCCTGGCGGGCCTCCTCGAAGCCGAACTTCTCGAAGAAGCCCTCGCCCTCGGCGTTATCGCTGAGATCGCGCGCCACGACGGTCTCAGCACCCCCCTCGTGGAGCCGATCGACCGCGGCCTCGAACAGTCCGGTCCCCGCGCCCATCCCTCGGAACTCGGGGGCGACGTGGAGCCACGTGATCGTCGCCGTATCGCCGTCGCGTTCGGCCTCGAGGAACCCGGCGACGTGCCCCTCGTCCTCGGCGACGAGCAACATCGCCTCCTCGGAATCGACCAGCTGCGAGATCCTGTCCTCGTTGAAACGCTCCTCGAGGATCAGCTCGATCGTGTCCGGACTGACAGCGTAGGACGCCGCCATCGAGCGGTCCGCGATGTCTCGGATCTCCTCGCCGTCGTCGGCACTGGCCTCGTTGATCTCCATACGAGAGGGTTCGAGGGCGAGCCCGATAAGTCCACCCGCAATCGATCGGCGCCGCCGGTCCGACGTCGATCGAACTCCCGTTGAACGGACGACACGACACCGCTCAAAGGAGTCAACAGAATTATGTGTGTTAACCGTGTCCGGTAATCTGACACCAGAGAGACAGTATGAGGAGAACTCGACGATGATCGCAGTCACGGAGTACATCGCACTCGAATCGAACGGAATCGTCCGCCCCGACGGCGACGCCGAACGGTTTCCCGACGCGCTCCTCCGGCAGACGGCGTTCGATCGTGCCGTCGCGCTACCGTCGGGGCGGGCGGCGCTGTGGTACGCCCTCCGGGACGCGGGGCTCGAGCAGGCCGACGAGGTCCTGATTCCGTCGTTCACGGATCTATCGGTCAAACGAGCGGTGGGAATGGTGGCCCGACCCGTCCCCGTCGACGTCGAACCCGACAGCTACAACCTGGACCTAGAGGACGCCCGCGGCCGGGTGACCGACCGGACGGCGGCGATCGTCCCCACCCACCTGTGGGGGGAACCCATCGACATGCGGGCGGTCGCGGCGTTCGCCGCCGAGCACGACCTACTGGTCGTCGAGGACGCGGCCCACGCGCTCGGGACGACCTACACGAGCGAGCAGGTCGGACGGTTCAGCGACTACTGTCTGTTCAGCTTCCGGTTCACGAAGGAGGTAACGAGTTACAAGGGCGGGCTGTTGTTGCTGCCGGCGGGCTCGACGGCCCCACGCAAACGGGTGTGTGATCGGCTCTCCCCGGCGAAGCTGGGCGGCGTCCTGGCGCTGAGCCGCGTCCTCGATTCGATCCCCGGGCAGCTGTATCACCCCCTTCGGAACCGGCTGCTCGATCCGTACTTCCGGACCAGCGCGGGCCGGGTGACCGACGTCACCCCCCAGTCGTTCTCCGAACGCGAACGGTCGCTGCTCGCGGGACAGTACGAGCGCCTCGCAGACCGGGTAGCGGCCCGTCGACGTCACGCCTCGCGCTACGACGAGGGGCTGGTCGAGGGGCTCGAGCGGCCGCCGTCGGTTCCGGGACACGGCTACTTCCGCTACAGCCTGCGCGTCCCGGCGTCGCGGCGCGATCCGCTCTACCGTGCGCTCCAGCGGCGTGGAATCGGCTGTTCGAAGTCCTACTCCTACACGGTCTCCGCGCCGGGGGAGTGTCCGGTGGCGGATCGGACCGCGGATCGCGTGCTCAACCTGCCCGTCCACGCTGGACTGGACGACGGGACGGTCGATCGGATCGTCGACGTCGTGAACGCGACGTGGGACGAGCTTCGGTGACCTACTCGGGGTACTTCGGTTCGCGCCGTTCGGCGCGGTCGAGGGCAGTCTCGATCACGTCGCGGACGTCACCGTGGAACTCGTCGCCGTGGCCGGGGTACATGTGCTCGACGCCGTCGGGGAGTCGCTCGAGAATCGTCGCGATGCTCTCGATCAGCCGCTCGCGCGACTGGCCGGGCATGTCCGTTCGGCCGAAGCTGCCGTAGTCGAACGCCCCGTCGTCGTGGACGACGACGTCGCCGCTGTAGATCGTCGTCTCGCCGACGAACGCGAGGTGATCGGCGGCGTGACCGGGCGAGTAGACCGCCTCGAACTCCTCGTCGCCGATCGCCAGCACGTCGCCGTCCGAAAGCGCGTGCGTCCGCCGGGGGTGTTCGGCGTAGGCGTAGAGATCGGCGTCGAACGCGTCGAGGACGCCGTCTAGCTCCTCGACGTGATCGCCGTGCTGGTGGGTGAGGACGACCCGATCGAGCTCCTCCGTGTGCTCCGCGACCCGCTCCTCGATACCCGGCATCGCCCCGGCGTCGACGAGCGTGGTAGTCTCGCCGGTGGCGAGAAAGACGTTACAGGTGAACGTCTCGGCGTCGGACGTGAGGCCGTGGACCGTCATGGCCCACCTCTGGGTGTCCTCCGTCATCAAGACTTCGACACCGGCCGTGGACTTTTAGTGTCTGTCCCGTCTATAATGATTCGTATGGGCTTTGGGAGCTACGACGAATCCGAACAGGAGAATCAGGACTACGACACCGACTTCGAGGACGAGGACGGCGTCGAGACTAACGAGAACACCCACGACGGTGCGATGACGTTCGAGAACGGGGCCTCGAACGACGAGTTGCTCTCCAAGCTCGAAGAGATCAAAGAAGAGGAGGAGTAGGCGGCCCGACGAACGGATGAAGCCCGGGGCCCGGGCGCTCGGGATCGCCGAGTCCTACCGGAACGACGACGGCGGATCAGCGAGCACGCTCGCGGGCGCGGTCGTCCGAGCCGATCGCGCACTCGACGGGCTGGCGTTCGGCTCCTGCACCGTCGGCGGGCGCGACGCGACCGACGCCGTCTGTGAGCTGTTCTCCGCACTCGATCGCGAGGACGTCCGCTACGTACTAGTGGCGGGTATCGCGCCCGCCTGGTACAACCTCCTCGACCTCCATCGGATCCACGAACACGTCTCACGCCCGGTCTGTTCGGTGAGCTTCGAGGCGAGCGCCGGGCTGGAGGACGCGCTCCGCCGCGAGTTCTCGGGCGAGGCGCTCGAGCGCCGACTGGCGACCTACGAGCGCCAGCCCACGCGACGCCGAACGGAGGTGAACGGCCACGACCTCTACTGGCGCGCGCTCGGGTTGGACGGCCCAGGGGCCCGCGAACTGCTCTCGGCGTTCACGCCGGAGGGGGGCCGACCCGAGCCGCTCCGGGTGGCGCGGATCGCCGCCCGGGCCGCGGATGCCCACCGATAGGCCAAGGGAATTTCTACCCCGTGATCGAAGGGGACGTATGGAGGACCAGGAGAACATGGACGGCCCCGTCGTGACGGAGTGTACGCGCTGTCCCGAGCTCGTGGAGGGGCGGACGCGGATCGTCAACGGGACCGGCCCGGAGGACGCGGAGCTACTGATCGTCGGCGAGGGCCCCGGCGAATCCGAGGACCGCGAGGGCGAGCCGTTCGTCGGCCGGAGCGGCGCCGAACTCGACGAGAAGCTGCGCGATCACGGCATCGACCGCGAGGCGGTCCGGATCACCAACTGTGTGCGCTGTCGCCCGCCCGGGAACCGCGACCCCACGAAGGAGGAACTCGAGAACTGCCGAGGCTATCTCGAGCGCGAGATCGAACTCGTCGATCCCGAACTGATAATGACCGTCGGCAAGGTGCCAAGCGAACATCTCCTCGGGCGCGACGTGGCCGTCACGAAGGAGGCCGGCACCGTCGAGGACTGTCGCCTCGGCGGGGCGAGTCGGCGGGTGTTGATCTCGGTCCACCCCGCGGCGATGCTCTATGACCGCAGCCAGGAGGAGACGTTCGACGCGACCGTCGAGCAGGTCGCCTCGCTGATCGGCGCGGGCGACGGCGAGAGCGGCCAGTCGCGGCTGGGTTCGTTCTAGCGCCCCGTCGTCCGCGACGTGGGGATCGGATCCGCCACGTGCGGGGAACGGCGGCCGCGGGATCGCGTACGGATCCGTCGTGATCGGGCCGCCGGTCCCCCAGAGGAGCTATGCCGGGAGGAGGACCACGTGCGACGGAGGCGAAATGGGAGGCGGCAGATGAACGAGGGAGGTCGAAACCTGACTATCGGAGTGCTCGTCGGTTCGGCGGTCGGCATCGCAGCAGCGTCGGCGTTCGGCCCGGACGGATGGATCCTGGGCGGCGGGACGGCGGGTGTGGTCGTCGGAAGGGCGAGTCCGGACCTCGCGGCGGCGCTGTTTCACGGCGCTGGCGCCGGGGGGATCACCGGAGTCGTCTTCGCCGTCGTGTTCGGACTCGGGACGGGCGTTCGACTCGCGCTCGCGGCGGGCGACCCCGCGCTGTTGGCGTGGGGCCTCAACCCGTTTCTGGCGGTGATCCTCGTCTACGGGGTCGGCTGCGCCGTCTTCGCGTCGGTTCTCGGAGGGTTCGTCTACGGTCTCCGAGCCGGTTCGATCCGCTGAACGGGCCGGGGATCCGCCGACGACCGCGGCGAGTGCGTGGCTCGCCGGACGCTCGCCGGACGAAGGCGAGAAGCGGCCTCGAACGGAGCGGAGGCCGCTCCGACCACCTCGACGTCGGTTCAGACGGTTCGGGAGGACGACCGGGACGAGCGTGAACGGCGAGTTCGCTCCGGACCGGCGTGAAGAGAACTCACCAGCGAAACGAACTTCCCCGCTGGCCGTCTCCGTGAACGTATGAGCATGAACACCCGGGCGGCGGACGCTCCATCGACGCTCGCCGACGTCGTCGTCGTCGACTACGGGCTGGGGAACCTCCGCAGCGCAACGCGGGGGCTCGAGCGCGCCGGCGCCGCGGTGGAGATCACGGAGGATCCGGACGACTTCCCCGAGGCCGACGGGATCGTCCTCCCCGGCGTGGGGGCGTTCCGCGAGGGCATCGAGAACGCCGGTCCGTATCGCGAGCCGCTGCTGGAGGCCGCCGAACGCGGCCAGCCCGTCTTCGGCATCTGCCTCGGCATGCAGATGCTGCTGACCGAGAGCGAGGAGGCCGAACACGCCGGCGAGGGCGACGTGACCGGACTGGACCTCATCCCCGGTCGGAACGTCCGCTTCTCCCAGGGGCAGAAGGTCCCCCACATGGGCTGGAACGAGCTCTCGGTCGAGCGCGACCACCCGCTCGTGGAGGGGATCGACGGCGAGTACGCCTACTTCGTCCACTCCTACTACGCCGAACCGGAGGACGACGAGAGCGTGGTGGCCACGGCCGACTACGAGGTGGAGTTCCCCGCGATCGTCGCGGACGAGTCGGGAACGGTCTTCGGCACGCAGTTCCACCCCGAGAAGTCGGGCGAAACGGGCCTCCAGATCCTGCGCAACTTCGTCGGGATCTGCGCCGAGCGGTAACCGGCCCGGTCGCGGGGTTGCCGTTCGTCGCGTTGGTCCTCGCTTCGGTCGCGCCGGGGCATCGTTGCTTGCTCCCTGGCTCACCGACGATCCGTCGCTCCCACGACGTTTCTTCTTCGGTCCCGACTCGAGGGAGCGATGAGCAGGACGTTCACCCGGGTCGTCGCGGTCGCGAACGCACCCGTCCTCGGCTACGGAGGGTGGTCCGTGGAAACGAGCGCCCGATCGGGCCGACATCGGGTGAATCGTCCCCGCTCGGCTACCGATCACCCTTCGTCCGCTCGCCGCGGATCTCGACCGGATCTCCCACCTCGATCCATCCGGACTCCGAAACCCGCGTGTTCACCATCAACCGGAACGGGTGATCGAACCGATCGCTCTCGGTCCACTCGGGAAGCGTCTCGCGGCGCCTCGCTATGAACCGCTCACGGAAATCGGCGAGTTCCTCGCCCGTGTCGGGATCGCGCGCGGGGACGATACAGCGCTGACAGGGACTCACCCCCGAGAGCCGGACGTCGCCGACCGAGAACTCGACGACCCGGCCGCGATCCGAGAACAGCCGGTCCTCCCAGAAGGCGGGCACGCCCCCGATCTCGAGGTTCGCACGGAAGCGCCGCCGGACGTTCTCGGGTGCGAGGTCGAACCAGGACGCCACCTCCTCGATCGTCGCGGTGCTGATCACCGTCGGCCCGGAAAGGGTAGTGCGGTCCGGCATGCCGATCTCATCGCGGACCACCTCGACGGGGTAGCCGAAGTACCCGGAGAGCCAGCCCTCGAGTCCCTCGCGGTCCTCCTCGAGCGCGAACTCGCGCGAGGCGTCGCTCCCGTGCTCGGAGAGCGCAACCCGTTCGGGTCCGTCGTACGCCGCACGCAGTCGGTGGACCGCGGCGGTGCGCTTTCCGTTCACGTACTCGCCCTCGCCGTCGACGATCGCGTAGCGCCGGTCGCCCTCGAGCGGGCCGGCGGTGGTGATCCTCGAGCGTTCGGGTTCGTGGGCGTCCAGCGACTTGACCGGGAACAGTGCGATCCGTGCGAGCCGCGGGTTCATATCGGGGGCAGGGGACGCGGACGCTTCACCCTTACCGAGTTCGGCGCTGATTTGGGTCCGGCGATCGATGCGCGGGTATGGAACCGCGTCGCTTCCTCGGTTCGAGGGCGTCGCCGTATTCGTGTCCGTGTCCGCGTGGGCGACTACGTCGCAGTCGACGGACCGCTCTGTCCTGGCCGTTCTGACGTTGGCGCCGGAGCTCTCGATGCGGAGGGATCTCACTGGCCCCCACGTCGGGAGCCCGACGTACAACGTCGTCCACACCTACGTGCTCCCGCTCGCCCTTGGTTCCGCGGGACTCCGGGCCGGGAGTCGGCTCCCCCTGCTCGTCGTCCTCATCTGGATCGGCCACATGGGGGCCGACCGGGCGTTCGGCTACGGGCTCAAATTCGGGTCTGGGTTTTAGGGACGCCCACCTGTCGACCCAGCCCACTCCGACGTCGTTTCTCGGCGAGTCCGAGTGATGTGCGCCAGTTGGCCGGACTTGGGAATCGGTGGCCGGCGCGAGGGCGGGCGGCACACGTGCCGCCCGCGCGAGCGGGGCGGGGAAGGGCTGGTCTCGGAGCAGCCGCTCGATCGAGCGGCTGCGGTGCGGTCCTGGTGGGCATGAAAAGGGCGAGGCGCGATCGCCAGGGAGCGCCGAGGGCTTTCAGAGGAAGTTACGGACCTCGGAGTACCACATGTCGTGGTCGTCGACCCGACCCGTCGCGTCGGCGATCGTCGCCGCGAGCACGTGCCAGCAGCGCTGGGTGGGGTCCTCGGAGTCGAGGTTGTACTCGCTGTCCTTGCAGGTACAACCCCGCCCCTCGACGATGTACTCGTCCTCGTGACCGACGACGACGACGAAGTCGCGATAGCGCTTCACCCGCCCCTCGGTGACCGCGTCGATCGCGCGCACCCCCCGGTCGTCGTGGACGTCGATGAGCCGCTCGGCTATCGGGCCGGTGATCGCGCCGGCCTCCTCTAAGGCGTCCTCCCACGGCTCGACCGAATCCGTCACGCTCGGAGTTGGAACGGAGGGGGCTAAACCGGTTCGGTTCGATTCGACGCGGGTGTGCCGGCCGCCGTCCGTGCCGTGGGACCCGTCTCGATCCGGAGCGAGCGCGCCTCGTTCGCGGTCGTTCCGAGGGCGGTCGGGAGAGGGGATCGCGCCGCTTTTGCTCGCCGGCAGGCGAGAGGTCGTATGCGCGTCCGTGAGGGAGGCGTCGAGATCGAGGCCCCCGACGACGAGGTGTTCTTCAACCCCGACCAGGAGCTCAACCGCGACCTCACCGTTGCGGTCCTGCGCGCCTACCGCGAGCGCGAGCCGCGCGCCGAGAGCTACCTCGACGCGATGGCCGCGACCGGGATCCGGGGGGTGCGCGCCGCAAGCGACGGCTGGGAGGCGACGCTCTGTGACTGGGACGACGACGCCGTCGCGCGCTGCCGGGAGAACCTCGCGCGAAACGAGCTCGCGGCCGACGTCGAGAACCGAAACGTCAACGCGCTGCTCCACGACCGGGGCGTCTTCGACGTCGTAGACCTCGATCCCTACGGCACGCCGATCCCCTACGCCGACGCCGCGTTCGCCAACGTGCGAAATCTCGTTTGCGTGACCGCGACCGACACCGCCCCGCTCTGTGGCGCCCACTTCGAGAGCGGCGTCAGGAAGTACAGCGCCGTCCCACAGAACACGGACTACCACCCCGAGATGGGACTTCGGATCCTGCTGTCGGCGCTCGCTCGAACCGCGACACGTTACGACGTCGGGATCGTCCCGGTGTTTAGCCACGCGACGCGCCACTACGTCCGGACGTACCTCGACCTCGAACACAGCGCGACGGACGGCAACGAGGCGATCGAGAGGCTGGGGTATCTGGATCACTGCGAGGACTGCCTCCACCGCGAGGCCACGCGGGGTTTGATCGCCGACCCCTGGAAAGCGTGTCCGAACTGCGGGAGCGAGCGCGTCCTGACGGCGGGTCCGGTCTGGCTCGGGTCGGTCCGCGATCGCGAGTTCGCCGCACGGGTCGGCGAGCACGTCGACGAGGAGATGGGGACCGCCAAGCGAGCGTGTCGACTGGCGAACGCGCTCGAGGGTGAACTCGACGAACCGACCCACTACGACCACCATCGCCTCTGTAAGGAGTGGGGCCGGCCCGCGGAGTCGATGGACGAGTTCCTCGGGACGCTCCACGAGGCCGGCTTCGAGGCCTCTCGTGCTCACTATCACGGGACGGCGTTCAAGACGCCGGCGACCGTCGAGGAGATGCGTGAGGCGATCGAATGACTTGCAGGTGACACCCGTGGGTATATGTGGCTGCCGGCCGCAGTGCGGGTGTGAGTCGAGTCGGGAGCGGTGTCGCCATCGGACGGAGGGTCGTCGAAGAGGCGCAGGAAGACGAGATCACCTTCCTGGCGGCGAGCATCGCCTACTACGCGTTCATCTCGCTGATCCCGCTGTTGCTCTTCCTGTTTCTCGTCGTCTCGATCTTCGGTGGCCAGGAGCTCGCGAACCAGGTCGTCGATCAGTCGAGCACGTACCTCGCGCCGGCCGGACAGGAGGCGATCAGGGGTGCGATCACCGGCGAGGAGGGGCGAGCCGGAGCGACGGTCGCGGGGTTCGTCGTCCTGCTCTGGAGCGCACTAAAGCTCTTTCGCGGGCTCGACATCGCGTTCTCGATCGTCTACGGCTCGGGACTCGAGAAGTCGATCCTGGGGCAGTTTGTGAACGCGCTGTTGGTGTTCGGCGCGATCCTGATCGCGGTGCTCGGGATGCTCGCGCTCGGAACGCTCACCGTCCTCATTCCGGATCTCCCCTTCATCTCGCTGACCCCGCTTCTCGTGCTCATCGCGCTCTCGGTCGTCTTCCTGCCCGTTCACTACGTCCTGCCCGACGTCGACGGGCTGACGGTCCGCCAGGCGCTCCCCGGCGCCGTTCTCACGGGAGCCGGCTGGTCGATCCTGCAGTCCCTGTTCGGCATCTACGCCTCGAACGCCGGCCAGTACGACGCCTACGGCGTCGTCGGCGCGATCCTCCTGTTGCTCACCTGGCTCTACATCGGCGGCATCGTCATCATCCTCGGCGCAGTGCTCAACTACGTACTCATGGTTCGTGACAACGACGCACCCGACGGCGAAGTAGAGGCCTCAGAACGCACGCCACTGGAGTCCGACGACGCGGCGAGTGCGGTGACGTCCGATGCGACGGACGAGACGGACCGCGGGATCGGCAAGGGCGAGGAGACGACCGACTCGCCGCGGGGGTCGAGCCCCGATATCGGCGGAGAGAGCGGGGAGGCGACCGACTCGACCCGCACGGCCCACGACGAGGCCGGGACGGGCAAGCGCGGACCCGCGCCCGACGTCGTCGGCCTCCAGGACGAACTCCGCTCGCTCCGGACGGACCTCGACGACTTCCAGTCCGACGTCGAGGACAGAACGATGAACAGGGAGGAGGTCGAGTCGGACCTCAAGAGCTACGTCAGAAAGCGCATGCGCCGTGGCCACGCGCGTGGCTGGGGACCGTATCTCGTGTTGCTGTACGGCACCGCAATGACCCTCGGCGCCTTCTACTTCCTCGCCGGCGGCTGGGCGATCGCCGCGATGCTCGTGCTCTGGCTCTCGACGCTCGGCCTCTACGTGCTGATGGTGATGGTCGGGGCCGGCTTCGGAGTCCTCGGCGTCCCCGGACGGGTCCGCGACGCCATCCTCACCTGGCGCGGCGAGTGATCGGTCGGCGACCCGACGGCCGAAGTCGTATACCTCCCGTTCTGGAGACCGGTGAGTCGCTCACGTGGGCTTCTCGTCGAGCACCTTCGCAACGCCGAGTACGGGATCCCACACCGGCCCGAACGGCGGCGCGTAGCCGAAGTCGAGCGAGCCGACCTCCCGTGCCGTCATCCCCGCGGTGATCGGGCGACGACGGCGTTGACCGATGAGCCGGCCGGTGTCGACGTCGGCGGTCGCGTGGACCACCATACGCGACCAGCCCGAGTAGTAGGGGACGCGAGCGATGGTCGTGACGAACGCTGAGACGGGATCGAAGCCCGCCTCACGGGCCACCTCGGCGTCCACGATGCCCGTTCGAGTCACCTGGAAATCTAGCACCTGTATGGTCCGTGTTCCGACGACGAACGGATCCGCCACGGGATCGGACTCCGGTCGCACGTGATACAGTCGCGCTTCCGATCCGACCGGCGGTGAGTGAACCGCCGTGGACGACGTCACCTCTCTAGAACGGTGTACGTTCGGGACGCCGAGGTCGTCCGGACGGCGGGGTGGACCAACCGACGGTCGAGGACGGGAACACGACGGAGGAGAGCACAGGGGGACGATTCGGAGGGTCGGGACTCAGCTCAGAACTTCTCGAGGTACTTCTCGGTCTCCCAGCTACTGACGTGGGTCTTGTAGTCGGCGTAGTCGGCGCGCTTGGCCTGGATGAACTTCTCGGTGACGTGATCGCCGAGCGCGTCGGTGATGACCTCGTCGGCCTCGAGGGCGTCGACGGCGGTGGTGAGGTTCGGCGGCAGCGTCGTGATGCCGTACTCCTCGCGCTTCGCGTCGTCGAACTCGTAGATGTCCTCACGAACGGGCGAACCGGGATCGGCGTCCGTCTCGATGCCGTGCAGTCCCGCACCGATGATCGCCGCGAGGGCGAGGTAGGGGTTGCACGACGGGTCGGGGTTACGGACCTCGAAGCGCGAGCTCGCGCCCGCCGCGTCGGGGACCCGAATGAGCGCCGAGCGGTTGACGTCCGACCAGGCGATGTAGACCGGCGCCTCGTAGCCCGGAACCAGCCGTTTGTAGGAGTTGACCGTCGGGTTGGTGACGGCGGCGAACGCCTCGGCGTGGTTCAGGATGCCGCCCATGAACTGGTAGGCGACCTCCGAGAGGTTGAACTCGTCGTCCTCGTCGGCGAAGGCGTTGCCGTCCTCGTCGAACAGGCTGATGTGGGTGTGCATCCCCGAGCCGTTGATCTCGGCGATCGGCTTGGGCATGAACGTCGCGTGCAGGTCGTTCTGCGCGGCGACCGCCCGAACGACCGAACGGAACGTGGCGATGTTGTCGGCCGCCGCCAGCGCGTCCTCGTACTTGAAGTTGATCTCGTGTTGGCCCTCCGCGACCTCGTGGTGGCTGGCCTCGACCTCGAAGCCCATGTCCTCGAGCGCGAAGATGATGTCCCGGCGGACGTCGCTCGCGAGGTCCTTCGGCGCGAGGTCGAAGTAGCCGCCCTTGTCGTGGGGGATCGTCGTCGCGTTGCCCTCCTCGTCGGTCTTGAACAGGAAGAACTCGGGTTCGGGGCCGATGCTGACGGTGTAGCCCATCTCGTCGGCCTTCTCGAGGACGCGCTTGAGCACCTGGCGCGGACCGCCGTCGAAGCGCGACCCGTCGGTGTTGACGACGTCACAGATCAGCCGTGCGCTCGCGTAGTCGTCGTCGCCGTTCGATCTCCAGGGGAGGATCTCGAAGGTGGTCGGGTCGGGCTCGAGGCGCATGTCCGACTCCTGGATCCGGACGAACCCCTCGATCGAGGAGCCGTCGAACCAGATCCCCTCGTCGAAGGCCTTCTCGGCCTGGCTCGCGGGGATCGCGACGTTCTTGACCGTACCCGTGATGTCGGTGAACTGAAGCCGAAGGAACTTGACGTTCTCCTCGTCGATGCGCTCCAGTACCGATTCCTCTTCAGATGTTAGATTTCCGTTTGCCATCGTTCTCGACACCTTGACTGTATATCGTTTATACTAAAACGTTATCGCTCTGCGCAAGTATTCCGATGGACGATCGTAACTGGATATTCGTAAACTTCTAATGAGTAGGGAGGTAGAGTCGATGTATGACGTACGAAAATCTCGACTCGAAATTGGTGAACGCTCTACTGGACGACGGCCGGGCGAGCCTCCGCAGCCTCGCCGAGCAGCTCGGCGTCTCCGTGACGACGGTCTCGAACCACCTCTCGGCGCTCGAGGAGGAAGGCGCGATCACGGGGTATACCCCGAAGATCGACTACGGGATGCTCGGCTACGACGTGACCGCGATCCTCCAGCTGAAGGTCGAGGGTAACGCGCTGCCGGACGTGACCGATCGTCTGCGGGAACACGAGCAGATGCTCAGCGTCTACGAGGTCACCGGCGACTACGACATCATCGCGATCGGGAAGTTCAGGGACACAGACGAGATGAACGAGGGAATCAAGTCGCTCCTGGTCGACCCGGACATCCGCGAGTCGAACACGAGCGTCGTCCTGAACGCGGCGATCGAGAACCGCCAGTTCGCGCTCGACGTCGACGAGTAGATCCCCCTAGCTACACGTCCCCGGGGACCGTTCGTACGACCCATGGGAGAGCTGACGTTCCAGACGGGAATCACCGCCCTGTTGCTCGCGACGGCAGTGCTGCTCGCCTTCGTCGCGCTGTTCCCGTCCCTTCCGCTGACGGCATGTACGGAGGTCGGCTACGCGGGACTCGCGGACGGACCCGCGCTCTACGCGTTCGAGGGCAGCGAGGTCGTTTACACGCCCGACGGCGGAATCAACGAGTGTACGACCCACGCCGCCGTGCCGGGAGTTCCGGTCGCGTTGCTGTTGCTCGGCGCGGTGCTGATCGGTGCTTCGCTGCGCCGCTGAACGTCGCATTCTGGGACCGGGGACGTACCACGAACGCACGTCTCGAGTGACGGGCGCGTCGCTGCTCGGGTGAAAACGGGAAGAAGTCGGTTCGTCGGTCGACTGGGTGGTAGGGCGTGAGCCTACTTCACATCGCGCCGCCCATTCCGCCCATACCGCCCATGCCGCCGCCCATTCCGCCCATGCCGCCGCCCATGCCACCGCCGCCCGGGGGCATGTCGTCGCCGCCGTCGTCGGCGTCGACCTGACCGCCCGAGAGGTCGCCCGCGGCGATGACGTCGTCGATGCGCAGGATCATCACGGCGGCCTCGGTGGCGCTCTCGATGGCCTGGGTCTTCACGCGCAGCGGTTCGACGACGCCCTCGCTCTCCATGTCGATGGCGTCGCCGGAGTAGGCGTCGAGGCCGGCCTGCGTGGTGCCGCCGTCGTGCTGGCTGCGCAGGTCGACCAGCGAGTCGATGGGGTCGAGGCCCGCGTTCTCCGCGAGCGTGCGCGGGATGACCTCGAGCGCGTCGGCGAACGCCTCGACGGCGAGCTGCTCGCGGCCGCCGACGCTGTCGGCGAAGTCACGGAGCTGGAGCGCGAGTTCGACCTCGGGGGCGCCGCCACCGGGCAGCACCTTGCCGTCCTCGAGGGTGACGCGCACGACGCCCAGCGAGTCCTCGATGGCGCGCTCGACCTCGTCGACGACGTGCTCGGTGCCGCCGCGGAGGACGAGGGTGACGCTCTTCGCGTCCTCGACGTCCTCGACGAAGATGCGCTGGTCGCCGCCGATGTCCTTCTGGGCGACCGAGCCGGCGAAGCCGAGGTCGTCCTCCTCGAGATCACCGACGTTCGAGACGACGCGGCCGCCGGTCGAGCGGGCCAGCCGCTGCAGGTCGCTGGACTTCGCGCGGCGCACGGCGATGATGCCCTCCTGGGCGAGGTAGTGCTGGGCCATGTCGTCGATGCCCTTGCCGGCGAAGACGACGTCCGCGCCCGTCTCCTTTACCTGCTCGACCATCTCCTTGAGCTGCTTCTCCTCCTGGTCGAGGAACTGCTGGAGCTGATCGGGGTCGGTGACGTTGACCTCGGCGTCGATCTCGGTCTCCTTCACCTCGAGGGCGGTGTCCAGTAGCGCGATGTTCGCGTCCTCGGCGAAGTAGGGCATGTTGTCGTGGACGCGCTCCTTGTCCACGATGACGCCCTCGATGAGCTCCGAGTCCTCGGTCGCGCCACCGACGACCTTCTCGATCTTGACGTTCTCGGTGTCGATCTCGTCGTCGTCCGCGACGTTGCGGACGGCGTCGACGACGAGCTCCGCGAGCACGTCGCGGGCGTTCTCCGCACCCTTGCCCGTCATCGCCGTCGCGGCGATCTGGGTGAGGATGTCGGTGTCGTCGGCGTCGACGTCGATCGCGATCTCGTCGAGGACCTCCTTCGCGCGTTCGGCGGCCTGTCGGTAGCCCTGCGCGAGGGTGGTCGCGTGGATGTCCTGATCGAGCAGGTCCTCGGCCTGTTTGAGGAGCTCACCGGCCACGACGACCGCCGACGTGGTGCCGTCGCCGACCTCGTCCTCCTGGGTCTGGGCGACCTCCACGATCATGTTCGCGGCGGGGTGCTCGATGTCCATCTCCTTGAGGATGGTCACGCCGTCGTTGGTGACGACGACCGAGCCCGCGCTGTCGACGAGCATCTTGTCCATCCCTTTCGGGCCGAGCGTCGTACGGACGGACTCGGCGACCGCCTTGCCCGCCGTGATGTTCATCGACTGTGCGTCGCGTCCGGAGGTACGCTGACTGTCGTCGGAGAGTACGATGAGGGGCTGATTACCCATCTGCTGTGCCATGACAGGAGAGGATTGTTTGGTATTCTATATAAAAGTAACGAAGGCAGGTACGAGAACGGTCACGCTACCGACGAGGTCGCGTCGTGACATAGAATGCCACATAGTTTTATATACTACACTACGCGGACTCGCCGCCGGAGAACCGGTGGTAGTCGAGCTCCTCGCGTTTGAGCTCGTTGTGCTTGCGCTCGAGGAAGGAGTAGGCCGCACCGTGGGGGGCGCCCTCGAGCAGCATCTCGGCGGCCTCCCGGATCATCGAGACCCGTTCGGGCGTGCCGATGACGCCGAGCGTCGAGCCGTAGATGACGACGCGCGCGCCCGAGAGTTCCTCCATCAGCTCGCGGGTCCGCCCGCCCTCGCCGATGAGCCGGCCCTTCTTGCGCTGGAGGTCGTTCTTGTTCCGGCTCGCGGCGTCCACGTCGATGATATCGAGCATCATCATGTCGTCCTCGAGCAGCGAGAGGGCGTCCTCGGGGGGGAACCCGCGACCGATGGCGCGGACGATCTCGGGACCCTTCAGCCCGGAGAGGGGGTCGCCGACGTTCTCGATGCGAACCGACCCGTTCTCCGAATCGACGTCGAGGCGAACCTCCGCCTTCCGTTCGATCTCGCGCAGGGTCTCCCCGCCCGCACCGATGAGTGCGCCGATGCGGTCCTGCGGAATCGTCACGTGATTCATACGGATTCCTACTGGCTGGGCCGGTTTAAACGTTCTCGCTCGTCCCCGTCCTCAGTCCTCGTCCTCGATGATCTCGAGCGCCCGTTCCGCGAGCCGCGGGACCGCCTCCTCCATCTGCGGATAGAGGTCGTCGTCGCTGTCGCCGTTCATGTAGCGCGCGAGGAACATCTCGCCCAGACCCGCCATCTTGTAGACCGCGAGCGCCCGGTAGAACCGGTCGTGCTCGAACTCGTAACCGGTTGCGTCCTCGTAGCGCGCGACGAGTTCCTCGCGCGTCGAGTAGTCCTCGTGGGCCATGAACGTAGGATAGAGCTCGGGGATCGCCGGCTCGGGGTCGTCGGCGTCGTGCCAGAACGAGAGCATCCAGCCCAGGTCGGTGAAGGGATCGCCGAGCGTGCTCAGCTCCCAGTCGAGGACGCCGCCGATCTCGGGCGGGGTCCCGGGCGCAAAGGAGACGTTGTCGAGCTTGTAGTCGCCGTGGACGAGCGTGTGGGGGTAGTCGTCAGGAACGTTCGCCTCGAGCCACTCGCCGACCCGATCCAGCTCCGGCACCTCGCGGCGCTCTGCGGTGGTCTCGGCGGCCCAGTCGATCTGTTTGCCCCAGCGTTCGACCTGGCGTTCGGTGAACCCGGCGGGCCGGCCGAACCCGTCGAGACCGACCGCCTCGTGGTCGACTCCGTGGATCGCCGCGAGGGTGTCGACCAGCTCCTCGCCGATCCGCTCGCGGTGGTCGGGATCGGCAAATCGCTCGGGCTCCTCGCCTCTGATGACGTCGCCCGGGAGCCGCTCCATGAGGTAGAAGTCGCTGCCCAGCACGTCGTGATCCTCGCAGGCCAGCACGGTCGTCGGCATCGGCACCTCGGTGTCCTGGAGGGCGTCCATCACGCGGTACTCGCGCAGGACGTCGTGTGCGGTGTCGGCGGTCTCGCCCGGCGGCGGCCGGCGGAGCACCAGCTCTCGCTCACCCCACGTCAGAAACAGCGTCTCGTTGGAGTGGCCCTCGGCGTGGCGCTGGATCGAGAACTCGTCGGTCGACCCTAACGCCTCCTCGAGGTACGACCGAAGCGCCTCCTCGTTCACCAGTCGGTCGAGGTACGTCTCGTCGCTCACGCTTCGACCCCCTCTTGGAGTCGTCCGTCGGCCCGTGACGTTCGCGTCGCGTCGAACATGTGATGGGGTATCACTGCGAGGTAGGAGTATCTATGGGTCCGGGTCGAGAGGAGCGCAACGCTACTCGCTCTCGCCGGTGACGAAGGCGTAGAGGTCGTCGGCGTCGGTCTCGAGGCCCTGTCGAGCGAAGAAGGCCGCGACGTTGCGACAGTCGCGGCGGAGGAACTCCTCGGCGTTGGGGTGGTGAACCGTCACCGCTTGCCCCATGTCGAGGAAGACGAGTTGGCCCTCGTGGAAGACGATGTTGTACTCCGAGAGATCGCCGTGGACCAGCCCGGCGTCGTCGAGCCGGCGCATGTACTCGCGGACGACGTTGTAGGCGGTGGCGGGGTTCTCGATGTGGACCTCGTTGAGCCGCCTCGCCCGATCGCCGTCGGTCGCGATGTACTCCATCACCAGCACGTTGCGTTCGACGGCGATCGGTTCGGGTACCCGCACGCCCGCCTTGCGTGCGCGCTGGAGGTTCGCGAACTCCTTTCTGGTCCAGGCGAGCACGACGCGTTTCTTATCGCCGCCGAGCTCCTCGAACCGGGGGTCGCCCACGAGGTACTCGCGCATGTCCTTGAAGTCGCTCGCGTTGATCCGATAGACCTTTACCGCGACCTCGCCGCGCTCCTCACTACCCATCGCGGTGTAGACGTTCGCCTCCTTGCCCGTCGAGATCGGCCCGCCGAACGCCTGGACGTGGCCGTGCTGGACCAGCCGGTAGAGCGCCCCCAGGGTGGCGTCGTCGAACACCGACGCCTCGACCTTGAACTGGTCGGCGTCCTTCAGGCGCTTTCTGAACGTGTCGAACTTCCGGTCGCGCTTTCGGGCGACGCGGTCCGCCTCCGTATCGCTGACGTCGATCTCCTCCCACTCGTCGCCGACGCCCTCCGCCCCCTCAGGATCGAGCAGGCCGAACTCGCCCTCGATGTCGCTCATGGTGAACGTGTGGGGACCCAGCGATAAAAGTGCGCGACACCGAGGCGCGCTCGTGGCCCGTCGGACGAGCCCCGGCCGGCCGTCCACGTGAGGCAAGCGGCATCGGACGGGTTCGACCGTCGGCCTCCCGTTGCTCTACTGGATGTGGCCTTCCCGCCTGAGCTGGTCGGCGTCGCTCTTCTCGTAGCGCCAGGTGACGTCGGCCTTCTCGTCCTGCCAGTCCCACGGCTCGACCAGCACGACGTCGTCCTCGCGGATCCAGATCCGCTTTCGCATCCGACCCGGGATCCGCGCGGTCCGCTCCTTGCCGTCGGCACACCGGACCTTGATCCTGTTGGCGCCGAGCATGTTCTCCACGGTGGCGAACACCTCGTCGTCGTCGGGCATTCGGAGGTTCTTCCGCCCCCCGCTTCCGTCGTCGCTCATGGATCGAGCTTCGGTCGGCCGACTGTTAAATCCGCCGGAGGACGCGACCGACGCGACGCGCCACGAACGGCGGGCTTATGGCCGCCGCGCGTCCAGCACCGACATGTTCGACCGACTCGGCGCGCTCGGAGTCGTCGGAATCGTCCTGGTGATCGCCGGACTGGCGCTCATCGCCGTCGAGAGCCTGCTCGTCGCGGGCGGGCTGGCGCTAGTGCTCGCCGGTCTCGGCCTCGCGGCGAAGTCGCTCGTCTCCGGGATGCTCGCGACGTTCGGGATGGGCGGCGGCGGGCCGTTCTAACCGCTCTCGGCGCGGTGCTCGCTGATGAGCTGGTCGACCATCTCGGCGTTCCGATCGCGGTGGCGCCGTTCGGCGCGTTCGTGCCAGTCCTCGACGACCTGCTCGACGTCGCTCTCCCGGGCAACGGCGAGCTCGTCCACCTCGCGGATCGCGACGTCGTCGGCCGGTCCGACGGGGATCTCGTGTTCGAAGAGCACCTCGTCGGCGACCTCGGAGAGACCGCCCTCCTTGAGCACGACCCGCGGTGAGACGTCGGCGAGGCGTTCGGCGGTCCGCCGGCCCGCGCCGCTGGCATCGCGCAGGTAGATCACGTCGCCCCTCGCCAGCCCATAGCTCTCCTCCGCGTCCTCGATCGCGCCGAGGGTGAACTTCTCTATCGGCTTCACCGCCACCAGATCGCGCTCCTCGCCGTCGACGTCCGAGAAGTTCGAGTGATCGAGCTTCCAGAGCGCCTTGAGGCGCTCGAGCTTCTCCTCGAGCGCCTCGCGGGCCTCGCGCTGTTCGTCGCGCTCGCGTTCCAGACGATCGTTCTCGCGCTCCAGCCGGGTCACCGCGCGGCGCTCGCGGACCTCCTTTCGTTCCTCGCTTCGCGCCGCCGAGAGCTCGGTCTCGAGCTCGTCGATCCGTTCGTCCCGTTGCTCGACCGTCTCGCGGACCTCCGAGAGGTGTGACTGGAGGCGCTCGAGGCGCGTCTCCAGCTCCGCGATCCGCCGCCGCTCGGGGCTCCGTTCGTGCTCCTCGGACCCGTCCTCCTCAACCTCGTCGGGCTCGTCGTCCTCGCGGTAGGAGTCGAGCACGCGCTCGATCGGCTCGTCGTTGCCGACGACGCGGGCGGTGACCTCGCCGCGGTCGATCCGCGCGGGGGTCTTGTGCGCGATGCGCTCGAACCGTTCGGCGTTGGCGTCGTGGGCGAACAGCGCCGCGGCGATCGCATCGCGCTCGTGATCGTTGTCGTAGCCCACCTCGCGGGTTCGGTGCTGTTTCTCGTCGACCGGCAGATCTGTCTCGGGCGTCCACCCGGCGGCGTCGAAGCTCCGGCGCAGCTTCTCGACGGTGTTGGGCATCGGGGTGACGTCCGCGGCGACGAGAAAGGGCCGGCCCCGCTCGACGATCCACTCGATGACCGCGGCGGTGTCGGCCGTTCTGGTACTGAGGACGTCGAGCACCTCGCCGTCGATGCCGACGATCGCCACCGCGGTGGTAGTGCCGGGATCGACGCCGACGAGCACGTAGTCGCGCCGCTTCGCGAGCGGCTCGAACTCGATGCCGTCCGTTCGCTCGCGCTCGATCTCGACGCGCGTGTCGCCCGAGCGCCGCGTCGAGACGGGGATCTCGTCGGGAGTTGCCTCGACGGAGTAGATCGCGTTCGAGTAGCCGCCGTACTTCTCGGTGACGTCGGCCTCGTACGCCAGTCCCGCCTCCTCGAGCGCGGACTCCACTTCGCGGGCCGCCCGCTTCACCGCCCCCTGGATCCGGCGAGTGTAGCGGTCCTCGCTCCAGCCGCCCTTCCCGGTTGAGCGGCCGCGGGCGACCTTCACCCGCGTGGTGTTGGTGAAAGCGCTCACCTCGTGGCCGACGTTGCCCGCTGCCAGCCGTGCGGCGGCCTCGGCCTCCTTCATCGGCTCCTTGCCGTAGGGGACGCCGTGGCGCGAGGCCACCCGTGAGAGGGGCTCGGGGCGCTCGGCGCCGGTGACCTGGACGAGCTTCGTCCCCGAGGGCAGTTCTCGGAGGAGGTGGACCAGCGCGTCCTTGTCGGCGGCGAGCTCGTAGACGTTGTCGGTCGAGACGATCGCGGGCTCCTCGCGGTCGATCAGCCGGCGGAGCTTTCGAAGCGAGACGACGTCGCGGTCGAGGTTCTCGCCGTCGAAGGCGACGACGGCGTAGGAGGGGGCGTCGCCGCGGACGTCGCCGCTCTGGACGTCGACGCCGAAAATCAGCGTGTCGAGGGCACTCGTTCGCGCGCTCACGACCGGTGGTAGGGGGGCGACCCACATTAACGATACGGCGAGTCCGACCGGCGGCTACTCGGGGTACGCCACGTCGATCCGCTGGCCGTCCTCGGCGACGAACGCTCCGTCGAACGCCTCGCGGACCTCGCTCGCGAGCCGGGAGACGTCGCCCGCGTAGCGCGAGGAGACGTGGGTCAGCGCGAGGCGTTCGACCCCCGCCTCGCTCGCGAGCTCGCCGGCCTCGCGGGCCGTCGAGTGACCCGTCTCGCGGGCGCGCTCGGCCCAGTCGTCGCCGAACGTCGCGTCGTGGATCAGCAGATCGGCTCCGGCGGCGGCCTCGAGCGTCGCGTCGGTCGGCCGGGTGTCGCCCGTGTAGACGACCCGTCGGCCCGGCCGGGGCGGCCCGACGACCTCCTCTGGCTCGACGACGCGGTCCTCGAGTTCGACGGACTCGCCCGCGTGGAGCCGGCCGAACGCCGGGCCCACGGGTACGCCGAGCTCCTCGGCGCGTTCGCGGTCGAACCGGCCCTTTCTCTCGGATTCGACCAGCGCGTAGCCCACCGAGTGGGTGCGGTGGTCCGTCGAGAAGGTGCGGACCTCGTAGGCCTCGCCCTCGTGAACGACCTCGCCGGCGCGAACCTCCTCGATCTCGAGGGGGAACCCCGGCGCGGTGTCGAGCGCCGTGATCAGTCGGCGGACGTTCCCCGCCGTCCCGCGGGGGGTGTGGATCGTCAGCGGTTCGACCCGGTCGTTGAAGTCGAGCGTCTGGAGCAGGCCCGGCAGACCGAGGACGTGATCGCCGTGGAGGTGGGTGAGGAAGATCCGCGAGATCGAGAAGCCGGTCGAGAAGCGCATCATCTGTCGCTGGGTCCCCTCGCCGCAGTCGAACAGGAACTCCTCGCCCTCCCGCTTGAGGTGGATCGCGCTGGGGTTGCGACCGGCTGTGGGGACCGCGCCGCTAGTGCCCAGAAAGGTCACGCGCAGGCTCATGGCTGACCTGTGGCCGGCGCGCCTAAACGGGTGTCGCCTCGTCCCGCGGGAGCAGCCACCGACGGAAGGTTAGTAACCCCGTCGCGCCTGAACGGATACATGGATGACATGACCGTCCACGAGATGATCACGACGGTTCGCGACGCGCGGATGGCCGTCGCGGGATACGGGGAGTTCAGGCTCGCGAACCGTCTCGAGGCGGTGGAGGAGACGCTAGAACGGGAACGACGGGGGTAGATCGCCGGCGATCCGCGAGCACGCGGTCGCCGCCGGACGCGAGGGACCGTCGTGAGCGCGGGGACCCGCGGGGCCGTAGGGAGTCCGCGGACCGATCCGGCGGCGCTCCCGCGTCGTTCGACCGAGGGCGCCCCCGTCTCGGCCCCTCAGGGGGTCATCACGACCTTGATGCAGTCGTCGTCCTTCCGATTGAAGGTCTCGTACATCTCCGGTCCGTCCTCCAGCGAGACCTGGTGGCTGATGACGAACGAGGGGTCGATCTCGCCCGACTCGATCCGCTCCAACAGCGGGTCGAGGTAGCGCTGGACGTGCGTCTGGCCCGTCTTCACCGTCAGCGCCTTGTTCATCAGCGGCCCCATCGGGACGTTCGCGCGGCCGATGTAGACGCCAGGGACCGAGAGCGTGCCGCCCTTCCGACAACATTTGATCGCCTCGCGGAGCACGTACGGCCGATCGTCCTGGAGCTTCACTCCCTCCCGAACCCGATCGGAGAAGCCGTCGAGACCCGTCCCATGGGCCTCGGTCCCGACCGCGTCGATACACCGGTCCGGCCCGCGGTTTCCGGTCATCGCCATCAGTCGGTCGTAGACGTCCTCCTCCTCGTAGTCGATGACCTCCGCGTCGCCGTGCTGTCGTGCCATCTCGAGGCGTTCGGCCACCCGGTCGATCGCGACCACCCGGCCGGCGCCGAGCATCCAGGCGCTCTGGATGGCGAACTGCCCGACCGGCCCACAGCCCCAGACCGCGACCGTGTCCCCCTCCTCGATGTCGGCGTTCTCGGCGGCCATGTAGCCCGTCGGGAAGATGTCCGAGAGGAAGAGCACCTGCTCGTCGGGCAGATCGGAGTCGACCTTTACGGGTCCGACGTCCGCGTACGGCACCCGCAGGTACTCCGCCTGGCCGCCGGCGTAGCCGCCGAGCATGTGCGAGAAGCCGAACAGGCCGGCCGGCGACTGGCCCATCATCTTGCGGGCGATCTCGGCGTTCGGGTTGGAGTTGTCACAGAGCGAGTACTGGTCTCGTCCGCAGAACCAACACGAGCCACAGCTGATCGTGAAGGGGACGACGACGCGATCGCCGACCGCCAGGGTCTCGACGTCGCGTCCGACCTCGACCACCTCGCCCATCGGCTCGTGACCCAGCACGTCGCCCTCGCGCATCGAGGGCATCTTGCCGTTGTAGAGGTGCAGATCCGAGCCGCAGATGGCGGTGGCCGTGACCTCGATGATCGCGTCGGTCGGGTTGACGATCTCGGGGTCGGGCACCTCCTCGACGCGGACGTCCTTCTCGCCGTGCCAGGTGAGCGCCCTCATGGGTTCGTCCCGTCGGAATCGATCGCGTCGCCGTCGGTGTCGGACCCGGCGTCTCCGGTAGGCTCCGTCGGTCCCGTGCCGCCGATCCCGCCGGCGCTCGGGGGCCGGGAGTCCGGCCGCGAGCGTCTCGTGGTTCTCTCGTACATATGTGCTCCTCGGTATCGATACACATCCGAACGCCGCTTAAAAGCGGTGCCTGCCCCTGCGACCGAACGCCGGGTTTCGTCGCGGTTCGCGTTCTTCGCCGGGAGCGTCGTTGTGCCGACGGGCGCGTAGCGACGGGTTTGTATTCCGGGCTCGCCAACCGTCGGGCGATGGACGCGCCGCTCTGGACGGAGACGCACGCGCCCTCGCTGTCAGAGCTCCCCCAGGAGGAGGTCCGCGAGTACCTGCTGCGGGGGGTCGAGGAGCCGATCAACCTCGTGCTCCACGGTCCGAAGGGTGCGGGAAAGACCGCGGCGGTGCGGGCGCTCGCACGCGAGACCCACGGCTCCGAGGACGACCTGGTGACGATCAACGTCGCGGACTTCTTCGGAATGACGAAGAAGGAGCTCGGCGAGGACCCCCGCTTCTCCTCGTTTATCACGCCCAAACGCCGCCGCGAGTCCTCGAAGGCGGCGCTGATCAACCACGTCCTGAAGGAGTCCGCGAGCTATCCGCCGGTGTCAGGCGAGTACCGGACGATCCTGCTCGACAACGCCGAGGCGATCCGCGAGGACTTCCAGCAAGCTCTCAGGAGAGTGATGGAGCGCCACCACGAGGCGACCCAGTTCGTGATCACGACCCGCCAGCCCTCCGCGCTGATTCCGCCGATCACCTCGCGATGTTTCCCGGTGCCGGTGCGCGCGCCCACCTCCGGGGAGGTCGTCGAGGTGCTCGAGCGGATCGCCGAGCGCGAGGACGTCGCGTACGACGAGGAGGGCCTCGAGTACGTCGCGGGCTACGCCGGCGGCGACCTCCGAAAGGCGATCCTCGGCGCCCAGACGACCGCCGAGAGCGCGGGCGAGATCACGATGCAGAGCGCCTACGAGGCGCTCGGCGAGGTCGGCGTCGACGACCGGATCGGGGAGATGCTCGACGCCGCCGAGTCGGGGGAGTTCACCGACGCCCGGAAGCTGCTCGACGAGCTGTTGATCGACGAGGGCTACACCGGCCACGACGTCCTCGAAGACCTGCTGTCGGTCGCACGTTCGCGCTACAACGGCCGCACGCTCGCCCAGTTCCATCGGCGAGCCGGCGAGGTCGACCTCGACCTGGTCGAGGGAACGAGCGACCGGATCCAGCTCGGCCACCTCCTCGCGGAGCTCGGCGCGAACTGAACTCGCCGCTCTTGGTTCTGGAACTCGAACGACGCCCATGGTGACGCTCAGCGAGACGCGAATCGAGAACAGGTATCGAGTACAGCCCAACCACGCGAACAACTACGAGTCGCTCCACGGCGGCAACCTGATGAAGTGGATGGACGAGGTCGGCGCGATGGCTGCGATGCGTCTCGCCGGCGAGTCCTGCGTCACCGCGGGCGTGACCGAACTCGACTTCCAGCGGCCGGTGCCGATTGGCGAGATCGCGCGGATCGAGGCGTACGTCTACGAGACGGGACGAACCAGCGTGAAGGCCCGGCTCCGTGCCTGGCGGGAGGACCCCCGATCCGGCGAGTCGACGCCCACGACGGAGGCGGTCTTCACGTTCGTCTCGATCGGCGAGGACGGCTCGCCGGTCGAGGTACCCGATCTGACGGTCGAGACCGGCGAGGAGCGCCGGTTACGCGAGGAGGCCCGCAGCGTCGAGGACTAGACGAGCACCAGGACGTAGCGCGTCAGCGATCCGTGGACCCGGCGCTCGAAGCGCGCCTCGACCGTCCAGCCCGCCCTCTCGGCGGCGTCCGTCCAGGAGCGATCCGCGACGACCACCGCCCGCGGCGCGACCCGTCGAGCCTCCGAAAGCGCGCCGGCGACGAGCGAGCCGAGCTCGCCCTCGATCCGGGACTGGCGGCCGTAGGGCGCGTCGAAGACGACGCCGTCCATCGCGCCATCCGGAAACGGCAGGGCGGTGGCGTCGCCGCGCACGAGGTGAAAACCGTCGTCGAGGTAGCGCTCGAGGTTCTCGTGAGCACCCCGCACCATCTTCCACTGGGCGTCGAGTCCGACGACGTCGCTCCCGGCGAGGCCGGCCTCGACGAGCACGCCGCCCGTCCCGCACATCGGATCCAGGAGGGTGGCGCCGGGCCCGGCCCCCGCGACGTTCGCGAGCGCACGCGCGAGCAGCGGATCCATGCTGCCGGGCTGGAAGAACGGTTTTCGCGAGGGTTTCCGGGCGCCGAAGTCCCGGACGCTCTCGGCTGCGAGCCAGCCGAGCGCACAGACGTCGTCGGAGAAGACCGCACGAAGCTCGTGGTCGGGGTCCTCCAGATCGACCGAGAACCCCTCCTCGACCAGGATCGAGCCCAGCTCGCGCTCGGCACGCTGGGTGTCGATCCCGGTCGTCTCGCGCACCCGTCGGGCACGAACGCGAACCGAGCCCGACCGATCGATCCGCGTCGCCTCGACGATCGCCCGGGCCGCCGCGAGGCTCGCGTCGCCGTGGCCGATCAGCCGGCTCGCCCGGTGGGTGTACGCGAGCCCACGGACGCGCTCCTCGTCGATACCCCGGGCGACGGCGAGTCCCGGCGCGAGTTCCTCGAGACCGCTCGCCGCACTGCGGGCCTCACACGCGGCGAGCGCGTCGTCCTCGCCGCCGAGTTCGAGGAGATACACGCTCGATGCCACGAGTGTCGGCGGTATCAGGATGCCGATCCTCGGGACGGCTCGCCGTTATCCGTCTCCCGATCTCAGCGCCCGGGGCCGTAGTCCGGACTGACGTCGTCGCGCAGGCGGGCCTCCGCGGAGAGCTGGTGGGCGTGGGTCCCCTCGAGCTCGCAGATCTTCGCGGCCCACGGCGCGATCCGGGCGGCGCCCGCCTCGGTCGCCTCCTGATGGGTGAGCGTCTTCGTGTAGGTGCCGACCCAGATGCCGCCGCTGTACTTCGCGACCTCGAGGGTGGGCAGCGAGTGGTTCGTCCCCACCGCCTTGTCGCCGAAGACGACCGGCGAGTGATCGCCCAGGAAGAGCGAGCCGTAGTTGGTGAGATCGTCCATGACCGAGCGGGGTTCCTCGATCATCACCTGCAGGTGCTCGATCGCGTAGTCGTTCACCACCTCGATCGCGTCGTCCATCGTCTCGGCGACGACGGCCTCGCCGTTGTTCTCCCAGCACTCCTCGGCGACGTCGGCGGTACGGATCTCCGAGAGCCCGTCGTGGAAGGCGTCGACGGACGCCTCGGCCGTGTCCCGGTCGGTCGAGACGAGGATCGGCCGGGAGTTAGGGTCGTGTTCGGCCTGCGCGAGCAGGTCCGTCGCGACGAGTTCGGGATCCGCGGTCTCGTCGGCGAGGACCAGCACCTCGCTGGGCCCGGCGAGGAAGTCGATGCCGACGTGGCCGAAGACCTGGCGTTTGGCCTCGGTGACGAAGACGTTGCCCGGACCGGTGACCTTCGCGACCTCCGGTACCGAATCCGTGCCGTAGGCCATCGCGCCGATCGCCTGAGCGCCGCCGATGCAGTAGATCTCGTCGGCGCCGGCCCGGTCCATCGCGTAAAGCTGGGCGGGCTGGATCGTGCCGTTCTCCTGGGGCGGCGCACACGTGATCACGCGCTCGACGCCCGCGACCTTCGCGGGGACGATCGACATCGCGGGCGCGGCCACGAGTGGGTGACGCCCGCCGGGGACGTATGTGCCGGCGGACTCGACGGGGACGATCCGCTGTCCCAGTGTGACGCCCTCCTCGAACTCGCGTTCGAAGCCCTCGACGTGCTCGCGCTGCTCCTCGTGGAACTCACGGACGTTCGCGATCGTGTTGTCGATCGCCTCGTGGTCCTCGTCCGAGAGCTCGTCGCTCGCGGCCTCGATCTCGTCGTCGCTCACGCGGAACTGCTCGCGCTCGACCCCGTCGAACTTCTCGGTGAACTCGCGGACCGCCCTATCGCCGCGGTCGCGGACCTCCCCGAGGATGTCCTGGACCGACTCGGTTACCTCCGGATCGATCTCGATCGACGCGCTCTCCGTCCGCTTGAGATACTCGACGTCGGCACACATACTATCGGCCGAAGAATCGGCAGAATCGAGCATAAAGATGGGGGCGACGGCTCCGTCGGGGCGATCGCCGATCGGCTCGTGAGGCGAGCACCGACGCCGGGTGTGCGGTGCTACGCGAGCGAGCGGTAGTGATCCGAGAGCGCCTCGACGTCCTCGATCAGTTCGACCTGCCGGGTGAGGGTGCTGACGGCGTAGCACTCGCCGTCTCGTCCGTAGTCGACGATCCAGAAGGGCGTGTAGACGAGTTCGAGCCGGTCGAGCGTGAACTCCGGGCGCTTGAGCGGACGATAGGTCCGGTCGAGATAGGGGAAGATCCAGTCGCGCCACTGCTCGGTCGCCTCCGCTTCCGGGACCGCCGTCTCGAGGATCTGCGCCTCGGGCACGTCTACCGTCTCCCGCCCTGGCGGGTCCACGTCGACCTCGCCGACGCGGCCGGTGACCGCGTCGATGCCCGCGAGGAACTTGACGGTCCGCTCTGCCCGCGCGAGCCGTCTGAGCTCGACCGTCGTGTACGCCAGATAGTCCGGATAGTAGAGCCGCATGACGGTCTCGGGCTCGCCGGAGCGGCCCATCAGTTCGCGGACCTTCGAGCGAAGATAGGTCCGGAGGGTCAGTCGATCGGTCCGATCGACGGCCTCGGCCTCCCCGAGTCGGGGTTCGAACGACCGGATCTCCATCGTCGGGGAACGCCCGGCGTCCCTTATGGGCTATTCGGTCCGGTCCGGATCGCCGCCGTCGGTGCTCGCCTCCCGGCCGAACACCTCGTTCACGTGTGAGGCCGGAAGCGGCTCCGTGAACCGGTTCGCAAGGAACGTTCCGAGACAGCTCGCGAGGAAGCCGATGCCGGTCGCGGCGAACGGGTTCTCGTTGTACGGATACCAGCCGGCGTAGAGCCCGGCTTGTGGCCCGAGATGGATCGTGAAGTAGACGAGGAACCCGAGGACGAACCCGGCGATCGCGGCCTTCTTCGAGGTCGCCTCCTCGAAGCTACCGACGAAGTACGGCCCGCTGTACGCCGAGATGATGCCGCCGATCCCGACCCACATGAAGATCGAGAGGTACTGTGGCGGAACGGTGACGGCCGCGACGGCGACGACCGTCACGACGACCGTCGAGGCCCGCGAGATCCACAGCGCCTTCTGGCCGACCGCCTCGCTGTTGGGATCCCCGCCCTTCCACGGGACGTACGTCTTGCGGTAGAGGTCGTTCGCGAACACCTGCGAGACGGAGATGATGAGCCCGTCCGCGGTCGAGATGATCGCGCTCAGGATCGCGACGCCGAGGAAGGCAGCGACGACCGCGGGCATCGTCTCGACGAACAGCACGGGGATGATCGCGTCGGGGTTCTCGATCCGGATCCCCTGGGCCGCCCCGAGCACTCCGCCGAGGAACATCAACGGCAGCGCCATGCCCGCGACCGAGGCGACGACCATGAACTTCTTGATGTACTGGGTGCCCTTGATCGCGAAGAACTTGTTGCCGAGGTGGGGCTGGGCGGTGAAGCCGATGTGGGCGACGAACAGCAGGACGATCACCCACCAGCTGGCGAAGATCGGGTTCTCGGGATCGGTGTGAGTGTCCCACTGCTGGCCGGAGTCGAGCGCCGCGTTGACGGCGCCGATCCCGCCGTCGAGCCCCCAGCCCGTGGCGAACATGAAGACGATCAGACCCGTGATCGCGACCATGATCGCGCCCTGTACCGCGTCGGTGATGATGTCGGCGTGGCTCCCACCAGCGACCAGGTAGAGCAACAACAGCCCGCCGGCGAACCAGATGCCGAACTCGTACTGCAACCCGAGGATGGCGTCGAACATCCAGCCGGCGGCGACGATCTGCGCCATCACGTAGAACAGCAGGAACAGCGCGATGCTCGCGGCCAGCAGCCGCAACAGCGGGCTCCGATAGCGGTCGCCGAGGAAGTCGGGGATCGACTGGGAGTTGAAGCGGTCGCCGACCTTCTTGGTGATCCGGGCGACGATCATCATCCCGAGGTAGATCCCGATGGGGTAGATCAGCGCGTAGTAGCCCGCCTTGAACCCCATGTCGTAGGCCATCCCGGGGATCCCCATGAACGTCGAGCCGCTGGCGACCGTCGCGGCGTAGGCGAACGCCAGCGCGAGGAAGCCGAACCCCCCACGGGCGGTCGCGTAGTCGTCCTGGGTGTCGGTCCGTCGCCACCCCCAGTAGCCCAGTCCGAGGATCAACAGGACGTACCCTCCGAGGAACACCCAACCGTACGTGACGACCGCGTCGGTTGCGGTCATCTACGGCTCCTCCCCGCGCCGGCGCGAACGGCGCTCGGTCCGTTCCTCGAGGAGGTCCTCGATCTTCAACACCCAGACGGCGACGCAGACGAAGTACAGGACCGTCGTTACCGTGAGTACCTCTAACACGTTCATGCTCGACGGTGCCGGAGTACAGTTACGTCATCAATAAGAATGCTGGATGGTGTCAGATGGATTGGGCTACGGGAGGTGGAGCTATCCGCGAGGTTCGGCGCGTCCGGATCGACGCCGACCGCTCGTCTCGAAACGTTCCTCGCTCGTCGCGGGCGGGAACTCCTCGACGGTGAGTCGCGTCGTTACCGGGACGCCATCGACGTCCGGGACGCGAGAACGTGTGAACGCGGATCTACGCTTCGGAGCTCCGCGTTCGCTCCCGCTTTCGTTTAAGTACCAACATTTATAAAGGTTAAATACGTCTTTAAAAGCGACACATGGACCCAAAGGAGACCATCAACATCGAGAACGTGGTTGCCTCAACGGGAATCGGTCAGGAACTCGACCTCCAGAGCGTCGCGATGGACCTCGAGGGGGCGGACTACGATCCCGAACAGTTTCCCGGCCTCGTCTACCGAACCCAGAATCCCAAGTCGGCGGCACTGATCTTCCGCTCGGGCAAGATCGTCTGCACCGGCGCGAAGAGCACCGACGACGTCCACGAGAGCCTCCAGATCGTCTTCGACAAGCTGCGTGACCTCGAGATCCAGGTCGAGGAGGACCCCGAGATCGTCGTCCAGAACATCGTCACCAGCGCCGACCTCGGGAGGAACCTCAACCTCAACGCCATCGCGATCGGGCTGGGCCTCGAGAACATCGAGTACGAGCCCGAGCAGTTCCCCGGACTGGTCTACCGGATCGACGAGCCCAAGGTAGTCGCACTGCTGTTCGGCTCGGGCAAGCTCGTCATCACGGGTGGGAAACAGCCCGTCGACGCCGAACACGCCGTCGACAAGATCGTCTCCCGACTCGAGGACCTCGGCCTGCTCGAATAGGGGATGGCTCTCGGAGCTGCGGTCATGCTCGGCACCACCTTTCTCTTGGTGGCGCTCGGCTTCTGTCTGACCCTCCACGTCGCGGCCCGGTACGCGCTGGGAGACGTGCCGATCCGAAACTCGCTCATCGGGGTCGTCCCGGCGGCGATCGTCTTCACGCTGACGCTGGCGGACCGGCCGCTGGTAGCCGCTCCCGTCGCCATCGCCGCCGACCTGATCGCGATCCGGTCGGTCTACGGGATCTCGTATCGGTGGGCCGCGCTGGTGACGGTCGTCCACTTCACCGTGAGCTTCCTCCTCGGCCTCATGCTCGGGAACCTCCTGTCGCTGCTGGAGACCGCCCCGACATGAGCCTTCGATCGAACGCCAGAGAGCTCGTCTGGCACGCCGAGGAGCAGCGGCTCCGAACCCCCGTTCGGATCGCCGGCGGCGCGACGATCCTCGGCGTGGTGACGCTGCTCGTGGCGGTCCTCCCGATGGCGCTGCTGGCCGGATCGACGGCGCTCGTCGTCTCGACGACGCTCGTCACGGTCGTCTCGATCACCGCGAGCGCGATCGCGACCGTCGCCGGCGTGTGGCTCGCCGGTCGCTACCTCGACCGTCGACGCTTCGCCGACTACGGCCTGCGGATCGACCGCGACTGGTGGCTCGACTGTGGGTTCGGGCTAGCGCTCGGCGCGTTGTTGATGACGGGGATCTTCGCGATCGCGATCGCGGCGGGCTGGACCACCGTCACCAGCGTCGGTGCCGGCGAGAACCTGCTAACGTGGATGGTCGTGGCCGTCGTCGTCTTCGTCCTCGTCGGGATCTACGAGGAGCTCCTGCTCCGGGGCTACCTGCTGACGAACCTCGCGGAGGGCGCACGAGGCACGCTCGGCGAGCGGGGTGCGGTCCTCTTCGCCATGCTCGTCTCCTCGCTCGCGTTCGGCGCCTTCCACGCCGGCAACCCGAACGCGACGCTCGTGAGCGTCCTCTCCATCTCGATCGCCGGCGTGATGCTCGCGCTTGGCTACGTGCTCACCGGCGAGCTCGCGATCCCGATCGGCCTGCACGTCACCTGGAACCTCTTCCAGGGCACCGTCTACGGCTTTCCCGTCAGCGGCCTGGAGCTCGGATCGAGCGTCGTCGCCGTCGAGACGACCGGGCCGCGACTGATCACCGGCGGCGAGTTCGGGCCCGAGGCCGGGCTCCTGGGCTTCGGGGCGATGGTCGTCGGTAGTCTGTTGACGGTAGCGTGGATTCGCTACCGCTACGGCGGGGTCGCACTCGACGACGGCGTCGCTCGTCCGGAGCTGCGCGATCGATGATCGGTCCGGCGATCGTTCGACAGCGTCGATCTCGTTGGTTCGGGAGACTATCTGTTCATTAGATCTACATTATGAATCAAGATCTGATATCGATATATTACTATTGGAGGGTCCAGAATTAGGGTAGCAACCGATGGAACGACGCGGCGTCCTCAAGCTCGTCGGCGGCGCGGCCGGTGCGGCGGTGTTCGGCGCGTCGACGATGGGAAACGAGGCGGAGGAACCCCCTCGGCCGGAGCGGACCGACGAGGAGAGCCCGCCCGAACCGAGCCGGAACGAGAAAGGGGAGGAGAGACTCCGGCGCGGGGAGGTCGGTCACGAGCTGGTAGGGGTTGGCGCACACGACCTGCTGGCGAACGATGAGCTCGGCGAGCTGCTGTCACGACTCGAGAGGGAGAGCGACGGCGCCGTCTCGGTCGAGGTGGTCGGCGAGTCGAACGAGGGTCGAGAGATCCACTCGGCGCGGGTCGGCGAGGGGGACGTCGACGTGCTCGCGATCGCCGAACAGCACGGCCACGAGCCGTTTCAGGCGGAGGGGCACGTCGCCGCGCTGGGGTACCTCGGCACCGCCGATCGGTCGGACGTACGAGAACTCAGACGACGGATCACGCTCCACGCGATTCCGCGGGTGAACCCGGACGGGTTCGCGGCCCGACAGCGGGTCAACCACGCCCCCGACGCACCCGAGAACGATCCCGAGGCGGGGCTCCACACCCGGGAGGGAGGGTGGGACCCGAACCGGTATCATCGCTACGACTGGGAGGAGAGCACGCTGTATCGCAACCGTCCGGAGGAGTACCCGGAGAACCCGGTCCCCGAGTCCCGATACGTGGTCGAACTCGCGAAGGAGATCGATCCGGAGTGGGTGCTCGACTGTCACCGACAGGGACCGCACGTCGACTCGAACGGTGACCTCATCGACGCCTCCATCGGCTGGCCACAGAATCCCGACGTTCCTGCCGACGCCCAGAAACGGTCCCAGCAGCTGGCGACCGTCCTCTACGACCGCCTGCCGGAGGTCGAGGAGTGCCATCTCACGGAGTTCACGGCGGCGGGAGAGTATCCCGGAATCGCTCGAAACGCCCACGCGCTGGCGGGCCACGGGAGCGTCCTGTTCGAGATGAGTACCGGAACGCGCGGCGGGATCGGGTATCGGATCCAGCTGACCGCCGAGGCCCTGCTCGTCGCGGCGCTGGCGACCGCCGACGGGTCGCTCCACGACGCCGATCCGAGCCGCGTCGAGGAGATCCCCGCGGAGTGGGGGACGACGGTCAACCTGTGATCTCGGGATCGACGACGGTCCCGCCGTCGCGACGGCTCCGTGATCGCGTCGGCGTTGCGTTCACTCGATCAGTCGCTCGATCTCGGTGACGAGGATGCCGCTCGCGCCGAGTTCCTTCACTCGCGTTACGGTCTCGAAGACGTCGCGCTCGTCGACGACGACGTGGACCGCGACCATGCCGTCTCCCGCGATGTCCATGACGGTCGGGCCGCCCAGCCCGGGGAGGACCTCGCGGATCTCCTCCAGGCGATCCTGGGGGACGTTGAGCATCAGGTAGCGCTTGTCGTCGGCGGTCAGCACCGACTCGAGGGCGGTGCGGATCTGTTCGACCTTCGGCTCTCCGGAGACGTCCTCGCGGGCGAACAGCCGAACGGAGCTCTCGAGCACCTCGTCGACGACCGCGAGGTTGTTCACCCGGAGCGTGGTGCCGGTCGAGGTGATGTCGACGATGGCGTCGGCCATGTCGACGTGCGGGGTGAGCTCCGTTGCACCCGTCACCTCGACGATGTCGGGGTCGACGCCCCGCTCGGCGAAGTACTCGCGGGTGATGCGGGGAAACTCCGTGGCGACCGTTCCGCCCGCGAGGTCCTCCACGGCGTCGATCGCGCCGTTCTCGGGGGCCGCGAGCACCAGCCGGCAGCGCCCGAACTCCAGATCGAGCAGGTCGTCGAGGTCGTGGCCCGACTCGCGGGTCTGGTCGAGCCCCGTGATCCCGAGGTCGGCCGCGCCGTCGGCGACGTAGCCGGGGATGTCCGCGGCACGGACGTAGAGGATGGACACCTCGGGATCGACGGTGTCGGCGTACAGCTTCCGTTCGGCGGCCTCGTCGACGTGAAGCCCCGCGCGCTCGAGCAGTTCGATCGACGGCTCGTGCAGGCGACCCTTGTTCGGGACGGCGATGCGCATACCTCCCCGTTCGGCGGCGAGGGCAACTGCCTTGCGGTGCACACCGGCAGATTGAGGCGGCCCGATCCGGAACCGAGGGTCATGAGCACGCTACGGATCGATGGCGGACGCGTCCTCCTGCCGGACATGAGCGTCGAACGGGCGGACGTGCTCGTCGAGCGCGAGGAAGGCGAGATCCTCGCGGTCGGCGACCCCGACGAACTGCCCGTGGGCGACGAACGACTCGACGCCGGGGGCGGCCTCGTGATCCCGGGGCTGGTCAACGCCCACGGCCACGCCGCGATGACGCTTCTGAGGGGGTACGCCGACGACAAACCCCTCGAGACGTGGCTCCGCGAGGACGTCTGGCCGGTCGAGGGCGCGCTGACCCCGGAGGACGTCCGCGCCGGCGTCGAACTCGGCGTCCTGGAGATGATCAGATCGGGGACGACCGCGTTCGCGGACATGTACTTCCACGTCCCCGAGGTCGCCGCAGTCGTCGAGGAGAGCGGAACCCGTGCCCGACTCGGCCACGGCGTCGTCACCGTCGGGAAGGACGAGGAGGCGGCCCGGGAGGACGCAGAGGAGAGCGTCGCGATCGCCGAGGAGTTCGACGGCGCGGCGGACGGACGGATCTCGACGGCGGTGATGCCCCACAGCCTCACGACCGTCGGCGAGGAGCATCTCGCGGATCTCGTCGACGGCGCCCGCGAGGCCGGCGTTCCGATCCACTACCACGCCAACGAGACCGCGGAGGAGGTCGAGCCGATCGTCGACGAGCGAGGCGTTCGGCCGCTGGAGTACGCTCGGGAGGTAGGAATGCTCGAGGAGGGGGACTTCCTCGCCCACGGCGTCCACCTCGACGACCGTGAGATCGCTTTGCTCTCGGAGACGGGCGCGAGCGTGATCCACTGTCCGGCCTCGAACATGAAGCTCGCGAGCGGGATGGCACCGGTGCAGAAGCTGTTGGACGCCGGCGTCACGGTGGGAATCGGCACCGACGGCGCGGCCTCGAACAACGACCTCGACGCGTTCGACGAGCTACGCGACGCCGCGATGCTCGGAAAGCTCGCGGCCGACGACGCGAGTGCCGTCCCCGCCGAGTCCGCGGTGGAGATGGCGACAGCGGGGAGCGCCGAGGCGCTGGGGATCGACTCGGGACGGATCGAGACGGGTGCGAACGCCGACCTCGCGGTGATCGACCTCGAGCACGCACACCTCACGCCCGCACACGACCTCCTCAGCCACCTCGCGTATGCCGTCCGCGGCTCGGACGTGCGCCACACGGTCTGTGACGGACGAGTGGTGATGCGCGACCGCGAGGTGCTGACGCTCGACGAGGATCGGGTGCGCGAGGAGGCCGAGCGGCGGGCCGCGGAGGCGGTCGCACGCGCGAACCGGTAGACTACCGGTAGTACATCACGGCGGCGCCGGCGACGATGAGCAACAGTCCCCACCACAGCGAGTCGTACGGGAGCACCTTCAGTAGCAACGTCACCAGGCCCGAGGAGAGCAGCGACCAGCCGATCGTCGTCCGGTGGCCGGAGTTTCGATAGCTCATGGGACCTCTCACGGAGCGAGACGGAAAGGTCTGCGGCCTGCCCAGTCGCCCTTCGCTCGGCGCATACGTCCACGGCGTACAGCGATGTGGAGCGATCCCTGATCCGACGACCGATCGGGCGTAGGGCCGTCGCACCGACCCCCCGGAACCCGCTCCGGACGATCGCCGGCGCGTTCACGCCGAAACCGTGGTTCGTCGACGAGATGGGGCGGTACTACCGCGAGCGACGACGCGGGCTTCGGTAGGGTTTTGGGTGCGCCTCTCCGACTCTCGGGCATGAGTCAGACGGCGTACCCCCCGATCAGCGAGCATCTCGACGACGTCGAGGGCGCTCGCGAGGAGGGCCGGCGCAAGATGGACTGGGCGTTCCAGCATATGCCGATCCTCACCGCGATCCGCGAGGAGTTCGAGGCGGAGAAACCCCTCGAGGGCCAGCGCATCGGGATGGCGATGCACGTCGAGGCCAAGACCGCGAACCTCGTCGAGACGCTCGCCGACGGCGGTGCCGAGGTCGCGATCACGGGCTGTAACCCCCTCTCGACGCACGACGACGTGAGCGCGGCGCTCGACGCCCACGAGAACATCACCTCCTACGCGGTACGGGGCGTCGGCGACGAGGAGTACTACGCGGCGATCGAGGCGGTGATCGACCACGAACCCACCGTTACGGTGGACGACGGGATGGACATGGTCGCGGCGATCCACGACGACTACCCCGAGCTGATCGACTCGATCCTCGGCGGCTGTGAGGAGACGACGACGGGCGTCCACCGCCTCCGCGCGATGGACGCCGACGGCGCGCTCGACTACCCCGTGTTCGCGGTGAACGACACGCCGATGAAGCGGCTGTTCGACAACGTCCACGGAACGGGGGAGAGCTCGCTCGCGAGCATCGCGATGACGACGAACCTCTCGTGGGCGGGCAAGGACGTCGTCGTCGCGGGCTACGGCTACTGCGGGAAGGGCGTCGCGAAGAAGGCGTCGGGCCAGAACGCGAACGTGATCGTCACCGAGGTCGAGCCCCGCCGAGCCCTGGAGGCCCACATGGAGGGCTACGACGTGATGCCGATGGCAGAAGCCGCGAAGGTCGGCGACGTCTTCCTCACCACCACCGGGAACCGGGACGTGATCGTCCGAGAACACTTCGAGGCCATGCAGGACGGCGTCCTGCTCGCGAACGCGGGTCACTTCGACATCGAGATCGACCTCGACGCGCTCGACGAGCTCGCGGTCAGCTCGTATGAGGCCCGCGACGGCGTCGAGGCCTACGAGATGGACGACGGCCGGCGGCTGAACGTGATCGCCGAAGGAAGGTTAGTAAACCTCGCGGCGCCGATCGCGCTGGGCCACCCGGTCGAGGTGATGGACCAGTCGTTCGGCGTGCAGGCCGCCTGCGTGCGTGAACTCGTCGAGGGAAGCGATGAGTACGACGCGGGCGTCCACGACGTGCCCGACGAACTCGACCGGGAGATCGCGGAGATCAAACTCGACGCGGAGGGCGTCGGGATCGACTCGCTCTCCGAGGAGCAGACGGAGTACATGGACAGCTGGGAGCACGGCACGTAAGTCCTCTCGACGACTCCGACCGGTTCGACGTCGGTTCCCGCCGCCGAACGGCTCGCCGCCTCGGTTTTACGTTAGTAAATTCACGTAGACAGTGGTAATCTATTAGTGTTCCACGTCCCGTGTCTCACGTCCAATGGTAAACGAAGCGGGCGAAACGAAGCAGAGCATGAACGCCTCCCGGCGGACGTTCCTGAAGGCGACCGGCGCCACGACGACGGCCACAGCGCTCGGAACGGGAACGGCGAGCGCCGCGTCGGAGGACTCGAGGGCGGACTGCGAGGTCGACGCGCTGCTCGCGGACCTCACGCTCGAGCAGAAGGTCGGCCAGATGACCCAGGTCGACGTCGGAACGTTCGACCCCGAGTCGGAGGAGATCCCCGACGAGTTCGGCGTCGAGACGCTCGGGGAGTACTTCTCGGAGCTCGGGCTCGGCTCGATCCTCTCGGGCGGGGCGTCGCCGCCGACGTTCGACGCCCAGGAGACCGTCGAGGGAATCAACGCGCTCCAGGAGTACAACCTCGAGAACTCCGAACACGGCATCCCGTTCCTCTGGGGGGTCGACGCGCTGCACGGCAACACGCTGCTCGCGGGTTCGACCTCGTTCCCACAGCGCATCAACATGGGTGCGACCCGCGACGTCGACCTGATCGAGGAGGCCGAACATCACACATCGGACGCGACGGCGGCGATGGGCGCCCACTGGACGTTCGCGCCGACGACGGACCTCCAACGCGACCCGCGCTGGGGGCGCTTCTTCGAGGGAATCAGCGAGGACCCGATGTTGCAGGGGGAGGTCTCGAAGGCACGGGTCCGGGGGCTCGAAAGCAACGACCGGCTCTGCTCGACGGTGAAACACTTCGCCGCGTACTCGATCCCCGAGAACGGCAACGACCGGGCCCACGCCCGAACCTCGATGCGCGACCTTCGGACGAGCGTCCTGCCGCCCTACCGAACCGCGCTGGAGGCCGAGCCGGCGACGGTGATGGTCAACAGCGGCGCGCTCAACGGCAAGCCCGCACACGCCTCCGAGTGGCTGCTCACCCAGATGCTGCGCGAGCGATACGGCTTCGAGGGCGTCGTGATCTCGGACTACGACGACTTCTACCGGATGCTCACCAACCACGACTACACCGACAGTTTCCGGCGAGCGGTCAAGGAAGGGCTCAACGCCGGCATCGACGTCTACATGATCGGCAACGGCGGCGAGGCGCCCGGTCCGGCGAAGTTCATTGAGACGACCGTGAGCCTCGTCGAGGACGGCGAGCTGTCGGAGGAGCGCATCGACGAGTCAGTCCGGCGCGTCCTCGAACTCAAAGAGGAGCTCGGCCTGTTCGAGGAACCGACCGTCGACGAGTCGAAGATCTCGTCGGTTCTGGGCGGAGGTCGCGAGGAGTCCGAGCGACTCGCGAGGGAGTCGATGGTGCTGCTGAAGAACGAGGACGCCCTTCCGCTCGAGGGCAGCGAGAACGTCCTACTGACCGGGCCGGGCTACGATCCGGATCTCGACATCGAGAACCGATTCCTGATGCGGTACGGCGCGTGGACGCTAGGCTGGCAGGGCATCGAGGAGGGCGCCCCGACCGAGGGTGGCCCTCGGCCGCGCGGCGAGACGGTCCACGACGCGATGGCGGACGCCCTCGACGGAGGGCTGACCCACGTCCCAACGGACTTCCGGGCCCAGCCCTACAACCCCGACACGTCCGACGACAACGGCGACTTCGCCCTCACCGACGAGCAGGAGGCGGAGGTCCGCGAGGCCGCCGGGTCCGCGGATGCCGTCGTCGTCGTTCTGGGGGAGGGGCCCCACAACGAGGACTTCGGCGACCGCGACGAGCTAGAACTCGACCCCGCACAGCGGAAGCTCGTTGCGGCGATCGAGGAGGAGACGCCGGAGACGCCCGTGATCGGTCTCGTCCTCGCGGGCAGCCCTCGCGGGGGTGCGGAGACGTTCGACGCGCTCGACGCCGTGCTGTTCGCCGGCCAGCCCGGCAGCGACGGCGGCCGTGCGATCGCCGAGACGCTGCTCGGGGAGAACAACCCCTCGGGAAAGCTCGCGTTCAACTGGCCCGAGAGCGTCGGGAAAGTCCCGAACAACTACGACGCCTACCCGCCGCTGGCCGACAGCAGCCTCGCGGAGCCCCACGAGCCCCTGTACGCATTCGGCCACGGACTCTCCTACACCGAGTTCGAGTACTCCGACGTCTCGGTCTCGCCCGGATCCGTCTCGAATCCCGCGAACACGTCCACGGTGACGGTCGGCGTCGGCGTCGAGAACGTCGGCGACGAGGCCGGCGAGCACATCGTCGAGGTCTACAACACCCAGTCCTACGGGTCGGTGCTCCAGCCCGACCGCCGGTTGGTCGGCTCCGAACGGGTCGCCCTCGATGCAGGCGAGTCGACCACCGTCGAGGTCGAGGCGGACCTCTCTAGACTGGAGGTCGTCCCCGGCGACGTTCCCGGCATTCTGCCGAAGGTCCTCGAGTCAGGGGAGTACGAACTCAGCGTCGGCGAACTGACGACGGCGCTGACGGTCGAGAACGCCGCGAGCATCACTGACGATCGACCGGCCATTGGATACGACGCGGACCGCGAGGACGGGGAGAGCTCCTATTCGGATCTCGTGAAGGTTCTCCGAGGACTCGGCCGGTAGACGGACAGGACGTCGCTTATGTGTACACGGGGAAAACCGACGGACGGAGATGGCAAACAGGAAAGGCGACCGCCGGGAACGCGAGCTCGTCAACCGGCTCGACGAGGCGGGCTTCGCGGTGATGCGCGCGCCGGCGAGCGGCGGCGCCACGACCCGGGAGCTTCCGGACGTGCTCGCGGGCAACGGCGAGGCGTTCTACGCGATCGAGGCGAAATCGAGCGCGGGCGACCCGATCTACCTCACCGGCGAGGAGGTCGAGGCGCTGGTCTACTTCGCGCGGAACTTCGGCGCGAAGGCCCGTATCGGCGTGCGGTTCGACCGCGAGGACTGGTACTTCTTCCACCCGGGTGACCTCTACACGACCGACGGCGGCAACTACCGCGTCAAGAAGGAGACGGCGCTCGCGGAGGGGGAGGGGTTCGAGTCGTTCGTCGGCGGGTCGAAACAGAGCCGGCTGGGTTGATTCGACGAGCCCGATGGATCAGGCGATCCGCTCGAGGCGCGAACGCGGGAACGAGTAGACGCGGAGCGCGTCCGGTTCGGGACCCCGATCGGTCATCTCGACCGACTGGGGGTAGACCGCGCCGACGACCGGATCGGTCGGGTCGTACGAGCGGTTGTTGGGGTAGGTCGCGACGCTGTAGGCTGACTCGCCGATGCGGACGTGGTCGGCCTGCCGGTCGGAGACGCTCACCACGAGCAGCCGGTCGCCCGTCTCGCGGTCGCGGACGATCGCGCCCGGCCTCAGGGTGTGGGCCTCGCAGTAGTGCGATCCCCCGTCGACCTCGCGCTCGTTGACGAACAGTTCCTCGCCACAGACGGCACATCCGACCGCCAGCTCCCCCGGCGGCGGGACGCGACCCTCGGTGATCTCGATGGCGACGCGCCGGAGGTGCTTACAGCGGACGTCGCGGTAGGTGTGGTCGGGACAGCTACAGCGGTTGCTCGCGAGATCGACGAGGTACGTCGTCCTGTGTTCGGTTCCGATCTCGTAGATGGCGTCGCCGAGCGCGGTGACCGTCATCGGCTCGGTCCGGGCTCTGATCGAGCGACGATCGAGTTCGGCCTCGGCGGCCGGAAGCGGCGCTGGTGACGCTGGTGTGTTTCTGGCTTGCGTCATGGAATCACCGGGAGTTCCGGTGGAACTCCCGAATCGACTACACTCGGAGTAGGTGCCCGAGCAACCTAAGTCTTCCACTCGAAGGAGGGGTCGGGAAAGCGCGCTTCGAAGTGCTTTTAGTTCGGGGCGGAAAACGCCCGGTCATGGACGTAGACCGGGATACGGTCGTCGAGATCGCCGTTTCCGTCGGTGCGGTGGCGCTGTTCATCGCGGTGATCGTCGTCATCGGGGACGTCTACAACCGAGGCGGCCTCTCGACCGACGGCGGGATGGCGCTCGTCGGCGCGATCACCGGTTTCGTCGTCCTGATGTCGGTTCTCGGGCTCGGTCTCGCGTACTACCTCAACCGTTAGGCGGCCTCCCCCTCGTTTCCGTCCCCCTCCTCCTCGCGCCAGTCGATCAGTTCGTCCTCGTCGGCCTCGTCGAGCGCCTTCTCGTAGTAGGCCATCGGATGTGAGATCGTCTCGCAGCGATCGTCCTTGTTCACGCAGTCGCCGTAGGACTGCATCGTCGCACAGCTCGGCGGCGAGTACTCCGTCGGGCTGGTCTCCCCACGGATGTGGTCGGTCTGATAGCGCGTCATCTCCTCGCCGAAGCTCGAGTTCACCATGTAGAGGTCGATGATCTCGTCGGTGCTCATCCCGATGCTCGTGAGGAAGGCGGTGATCGCGAACCGGGAGTGGTGTTCGAGGTGCTCGCCCTTCTGGATCGAGTCGAGCAGCGCCTTCATGCACGGCGGGAACCGTTCGGGAACGACGGTGTCGATCTCGCGGGTGAGGTCGAGGTCGGCGAGCGTCTCGCGCAGGCTCGCCACCTCCTCGTCGAGCTCGTCCGCGATCGGATCGGGAACCCCGAGGGGAAGGCCGCGCTCGACCCGTTTGGCGATCGCCTCCTCCAGTAGGGCGTCGAGCTCCGCACGTTCGATGTGGACGTCGCCGTCGGCGAGAGTCCGGTTGACCAGGCGCCACTCCTCGCCGCGGACGTCCGCCGTCAGCCCGAGATAGGTCCCGACGGCGACCCGATAGCCGGCGTCGGTCTCGCGGATGGCCTCCTCGAGGTCGAACTCCGCGAGCAGGTCGGCGACCGAGAGCTTCTCGGTCCGGGCGCTCTTGAGTTCGGCGCTCGCGTCGCGTTCGTCGGTGAACTGCGCGATGGCACGCTTCGCCTCGGCGCGGGCGTACTTCCGGGTACAGATCCGCTCGTCCACGAGCGAGACGAGCACCCGCGCGACCGGATAGGAGAGGAGTTCGACGCGGGTGCTCCGATGCGGATCGCCGACGCTCCCCTCCCGGAGCGAGCCCGCGACCCGCTCGGTCGCGCGCTCGACGACCGTCCGGTCCTCGCGGACGAGGCTCACGAGGTCGACGTCGGCCTCTTCGACGGTCTCACGGGCGGCGGAGAGAAACGGGTATCGGGCGTGGAGAGCGCGCATTGACTGGCGGGTCGGTTCGTCGGCCCCGCAGATAAAAACGTGGGTACCCGGCCTCGTTTATGAGTTCCTGGACCGTACAACGAGTATGAGCGACGTTCGACAGGCGACTCCGGAGGATGCGGAGTCGATCCGCGAGATCGCGCGTACCTCGTGGCACGCCGCCTACGACGGGCTGCTCGGCGAGGAGACGGTAGAGCGGACGATCGACGAGTGGTACGACCCTGACGGGCTACGAGAGGCGATCGGGCGGCCGGAGCACGTCGTCCACGTGGTCGGGAACGATCCGACCGGATTCGTCCATGTCGGTCCTGCCCCGGGTGACAAGCACGTCGCAGAGCTCTTTCGGATATACGTCCGGCCCGAGCAGTGGGGTGAGGGAATCGGCGGGCGACTGCTCGACTCAGTCGAGGCGGAGATCGAGGGATACGACCGGCTCACGCTCTCCGTGTTCGCCGAAAACGAGGTGGGAATCGACTTCTACGAGAATGAGGGATTCGAGCGAGTCGGCGAAGAAACAGCCGAGTTCGACGGTGATGAGTATAGAGCGTATCGCTACGAGAAGGGGCTTTAGTCGCTCTGGATGCGCGGGGCGAGCATGTAGGTGACCTGGCCGTTGCCCTCGGCGATCTCGAAGTGGAGCTTCACGGGGAACTCCTCGCCGAGTTCGAGCGTGACCTCGCCATCGGTGGGGATCGCCTTGTTCATGTCCTTCAGGTAATCGAGGCTGAAGAGCGAGCGGGCGGGCCCGGGCGTGAGGTCGATCAGGTCGTCGCGGTCGAGTTCGAGGTGGACGTCGTCGGTGTCGCCCTCGGCCTCGACCTGGAACAGCTCTTCCTCCTCGTCGACGCCCAGCGCGATGTGGTCGCTCACCATGTCGGCGGCCTTCACCGCGCGATTGATGTCGCGACCCTCGACGACGATCCGGGCGGGCAGATCGAGATCGGGGATGTCGGGCTCCTGGCGGATCGAGTCGGGGTCGATCAACGCGAGGGTGTACTCGAGGCCGTCGAGCTGGATCTGGAGCTTGCGCGTCTCCTCGTCGAGCTCGAGGTGGACGAGCTGGCCGGCGTCGGCCATGCCGACGATGTCCTCGAGTCGCGAGAGGTTGACGCCGATCTGGCCGCCGTCGGCCTCGTAGGACTCGAAGGCGTCCGAAGCGAGGGTGAGATCGACCATGCCGACGTTCGCGGGGTCGACGGCGCGGATCGCCAGCCCCTCCTCGTTGAGGTGGATCTTGCACTCGTCCACCAGCGCGCTCACGGAGTCGAGCGCCGTCCCGAACGTGTCGGCACTCACGATCGCGTTGAACATGTCGCGAGCTACGAAACCGCGAGGTAAAAACCCAGCCGTTTACGCGCGTGCGCGCACCGCGAAGAAGGGCGCTCGACGACGCGATCCGCGTGTCACGTGCATACTTATCTCGGGGATCCGTAGCCGTAATCGATGGCCGAGTTCACGGACCGATTGGCGGCGTACTGCGCCGGCCTCGACGGTACGGTGAGCGCAGACGAGACGCTCCGAAAGCACGTCCTCGACTGGTTCGGCGTCGCGATCGGCGGGGCGGCCCACGCCGACTCGACGCCTGCGCTCCTCGAGGGGACGGGATTCGCCGGCGGCGGCGCCGCGACGGTGATACCCAGCGGCGAACGCGTCTCGCCGGACGCTGGGGCGCTCGTAAACGGCACCCTGGCTCACAGCCTCGACTTCGACGACACGCATCTGGGTTCGTCGCTGCACCCCGGCGCACCGTCGATCGCGGCGGCGCTCGCGACCGCCGAGGCGACCGGCGCCTCCTCTGAACGGTTTCTCGCGGGCGTCGCCGCCGGCTACGACGTCGCCTGCACGGTGGGCGAGGCGGTCAACCCCGACGCCCACTACGCGCAGGGGTTCCACATCACCGCGACCTGCGGGACGTTCGGCGCGACCGCGGCCGCGGGCGTCGTCCGCGGACTCTCCGAGGAGGAGGTCGAGAACGCGTTCGGCGTCAACGGGAGCCAGGCGGCGGGCTCGTTGCAGTTCCTCGAGAACGGCGCCTGGAACAAGCGCCTCCACCCCGGACTCGCGGCCCGGCGGGCGGTGACGGCGGTGGAGCTCGCGGCAGCGGGCTTCGAGGGGGCCGCCGAGCCGATCGAGGGGGAGTTCGGCTTCTTCGAAGGGTACACCCACGACGCCCGCCCCGAGGCGATCGAGCGGCTGGCCGGCCGAAACGCGGTAGAGGAGACGGGGCTCAAACCCTATCCGTGCTGTCGGTACATGCACCCCGCGATCGACGCCCTCCGCGAACTCGCAACCTCGGTGGATCCCGACGAGGTGACGAACGTCGAGGTGGCGCTTCCCGAGGCGGGGGTACGACTGACGGGCGCTCCGATCGAGTCGAAACGACGCCCGGAGAACTTCGTCGACTGTCAGTTCAGCATGCCGTTCGCGGCGGCGCTCGCCCTCGTGGAGGGGGCGGCGGGCGCCGAACCGTTCCTTCGGACCGCCGGCCGGCTCGACGAGTCGCCGCGGTTCGAGGACCAGGGGTTCCGCCGGCTCATGGACGCGACGAGCGTCGATACGGATGCCGACGTGCAGGACGCCTTCCCCGAACGGTGGTGTGCTCGGGTGAGCGTCGAGGCCGACGAGGTATACGAGCGGTTCGTCGATGTCCCGTACGGCGAACCCGACGATCCGATGTCCTGGGATCGGGTCACGGAGAAGACCCGCGGGCTCGTAGGGACCTCCGAGGTGGACGTCGATCCCGACGCGCTCGCGACGGCGGTCGCGGAGCTTCCGGAGCGGTCGATCGAGGAGCTGATGGCCGTCGCGACCGGCGGCTGATTCGCACTCGAGTTCGCCGCGAACTACAGGCTTAACACGGCCGGGAAGCCAGGGAGTAGCATGTTAGCGTTTTCCGAACGAGCGGTCGAGCTGACCGACCGCCAGCGACGGGTCCGCGAGGAGATCGAGGCGATCTGCGCCGAGTTCGACCGGGAGTACTGGCGCGAGAAGGACGCCGCAGGCGAGTACCCCCACGCGTTCGTCGAGGCGCTCGCCGACGAGGGCTGGCTCGGCGTGCTCGTCCCCGAGGCGTACGGGGGGAAGGGACTGGGGACGACGGAGGCCGTCGTCATGATGGAGACGATCGCCGCCAGCGGCGCGGGCTTCAGCGGCGCACAGACGATCCACGCCGCGGTCTACAACTCCTCGCCGCTCGTGAAGCACGGCAGCGACGAGATGAAGGAGGAGCTCCTCCCGCGGGTGGCGAGCGGCGACGCCTGGATCCAGTGTTTCTCGTTGACGGAGCCGAAGGCAGGCTCGGAGTCGACCGCCATCGAGACCCGTGCGAGGCGGGAGGGCGAGGAGTACGTGATCGACGGCGAGAAGCTATGGACCTCGCGGATCGACGTCTCCGACTACGCGGTGCTCGCCGCACGGACCACGCCGAAGGAGGCGGTCGAGAAGAAGACCGAGGGCATCTCGCTCTTCCTCGTCGATCTCGAGGAGGCGTTCGACGCCGACGCCATCCACCTCGAGGAGATCGAGAAGACCGCGAGCAACGTCGTCCACTCCTTCCGAGTCGAGTACGACGGCCTTCGACTGCCCGCGGAGGCCCTGATCGGCGAGGAGGACCGCGGCTTCTATCACGTCCTCGACGGGCTCAACGAGGAGCGGCTGGTGATCGCCGCCGAGTGTACCGGCCTCGGCGAACTCGCGATCGAGCGTGGCGCGGCCTACGCCGGCGAACGAGAGGTGTTCGGCCGTTCCATCGGCAGGAACCAGGCGATCCAGCACCCGCTCGCGGCGGCCTATGCGCGCGTCCAGGCGGCCCGACAGCTGGTGTACACGGCCGCCGGCCGGACCGACGAGGACGACCCGAAGACGATCGGCACCTGGGCGAACGTCGCGAAGTACCTCGCGGCGGAGGCGGCGTTCGAGGCGAGCGATGCGGCGGTCCAGACCCACGGCGGCCGGGGCGTCGCCCGCGAGTACGACGTCGAGCGCTACTTCCGGGAGGCCCGTCTGACGAGGCTGGTGCCGATCACCCAGGAGCTCGCACTGAACTACGTCGGCGAGAACGTGCTCGGCCTCCCGCGGTCGTTCTAATCGATCCGAGCGGATTCGATCGGTAGACGGGGAGCGAAGGGCGTTTACGGGTCGCTCGCGTACGTTCCACCAACAGAATGTCCGGAAAGGACGAGTACTACAACAAGGCGAAACAGCAGGGGTATCGCTCCCGGGCGGCGTACAAGCTCAAACAGCTCGACGATCTCGAGGACGTCCTCTCGCACGGCGACCGGGTGGTCGACCTGGGCGCCGCGCCGGGCGGCTGGCTCCAGGTCGCGAAGGAGCGCGTCGGCACCGGCACCGTCCTGGGAGTGGACTTCCAGCGGATCGACTCCCTAGAGGACGTCGAGACGATCAAGGGCGACATGACCAACGAGCGGACCCGCGAGCGGATCGCCGAGCGGGTCGGCGAGGCCGATGTGGTCCTCTCCGATATGGCGCCGAACATGACCGGCGAGTACTCGCTCGATCACGCCCGCTCGGTCCACCTCGCTCGCCAGGCGTTCGAGACCGCACGCGACGTGCTCGCCCCCGGCGGTGACTTCGTCGTGAAGGTGTTCGAGGGACAGGACCTCGCGCCCTTCAGGGAGGACCTCGAGGAGACCTTCGAGTACGTCCGCACCACCAGTCCGAAGGCCTCTCGGAAGCAGTCCTCGGAGGTCTACCTGATCGCGAAGGGCTATCTCACCGCGCCCGTCTCGGAGGGCGATCGACTGACGGTCGAGATCGAGGACGAGGGGCGCGAGGGCGACGGGATCGCCCGGATCGAGGGCTACACCGTCTTCGTTCCCGGCGCCGGGAGGGGCGACGAGGTCGAGATCGAGATCGAGGACGTAAAGCCGCGCTTCGGGTTCGCGAAACGAGTGGAGTGATCGATCGTCAGTCGGCGTCGGCGGGCGCCGTCCGAGCGAGACCCCGAGAGCGTACCAGCCCGACGACCGCGTAGACGAGGGGCGTATCCGCCAGCGCGATAAGCAGTTTGATCAGGTACTGCCCGACGATCAGCCCGAGGATCGCCGGAAACGAAAGCGCGTCACCGATTCCGAGGAGCGAGGGCGCGAGCAGGAAGGCGACGCTCACGAAGACGACGGTGTCGATCGCCTGGCTGGTCGCCGTCGAGCCGACGTTTCGCACCCAGAGCAGCTTCCGTCCGGTGCGCTCGCGGATACGGTGGAAGGCGATCACGTCCCAGTTCTGGCTGACGAGGTAGGCGCACAGTCCTCCGAGGACGACGTTCGTGCTCGGCGCGAGCACCCGTGCGAACAGATCGGGATCGACGCCCGCGGGCGAGCCGGGCGCGAGGATCGCGAGCCACACCAGCGAGAGCATCACGAGGATCATCGCGAAGCCGACGTTGACCAGCGTCTGGGCGGGCCGGCGGCCGTACAGCTCGGCGTAACAGTCCGTCGCGAGGAAGGTGATCGCGTAGGCGAGCACCCCTGCCGGGACGATCACCTCGCGTCCGACCAGCGGCAGCTCGAAGGGGAGACCGAACGCGAGGATCTTCACCGCGAGCAGCTGGGCGGTCACCAGCGCGGTGACGAACAGCGCCGCGAGCGCGAGCCGCGGCGCGTCGGCCCTACCGCTCATCCTCGAGGCGTCCCTGGCGCTGGTCGATCTCGTCGAGCAGGTCGAGCGTCTTCCTGATCGAGGCGCGGATCGCCTCGCTCCGGTTGACGAACTTCCCCTCGTCGCCGACGTGCGAATCGAGGTCCTCGAGAAGCTCCTGGGGCACTTCGACGCTTATCTTGGGCATATCTGGAGAACATCACTCGCTCGGCGGACTTACACCGTTCGGATCGACGTGTTTTATTGCGCTTCGGCTCCCCCGTACCAGTCATGGCGCAGTACACACGTCGATCGGTGCTGGCGGGCATCGGAGCAGGGGTCGCGATCGGGGCAGGTGCGGGCGTGGACGGGGCGAGCTCCCACGGGGAACGCGAGGACGCCGTCCGGATCGTTCACCTCTCGCCCGACGTCCCGACGGTCGACGTCTACGCGAACGGTGACCCGGCCTTCGAGAACGTCGACCCGCTCACCCAGAGCGACTACGTCTCCTACGAGCCGAGGAGCTACGCCCTCTCGTTCACCCCGGCCGGCGAACGCCCGGAGGAGGCGATCTTCGAGACCGACGTCCGGCTCGATTCGGGCGAGTACACCCTGGCGGCGATCGGCGAGGTGTGTTCGCTGAGCGAGCGCCCGCTCGAACTGGTGCGTTTCGAGGACGAGAACGGACCGACCGAACCGGGCCACGCCCGCCTACGGGCGGTCCACGCCTCGCCCGACGCGCCGGCGATCGACGTTGCGACCGACGACGGGACGGTCCTGGCCGAGGGACTCGAGTTCGGGGAGGGAGTCTACGTCGACGTCCCGGTCGACGAGGAGATCCTCGAGACGCGCGAGGCGGGCGAGGAGGACGAACTGGCACGGTTCGCGTTGGATCTCGAGGCCGGTAGCGTCTACACGGCGTACGCGGTCGGCTACCTGACCCCCGAGGAGGCGCCCGCGAACGTATCCGACGACTTCTCGTTCTCGCTCGCGATCACCGAGGACGCTACGCCGGGCGAGCAGTAAGCGGTAGTCCTCAACCGTCTATCGGCTCGCGGACGTCAATTCCGGAGCCGTCGTCGTCACCGTCGTCGATGCCGCCGTCCTCGTCCGCATCGTCGGTCTCGTTCTCGGTATCGTTCGGTTCGGCCGCGTCCGTCTCGTTATCGCCGTCGGTCGCGTTATCACCGTCGGTTTCGTCGTCGTCGGTGGCGTTGGGTTCGTCCCGTTCGGTCTCGTCGTCCGACCCGGAGCCGGCCGGCTCCGCCTCGTTCGCGTCGCCGCCGCTCGCGTTCTCGTCGGCGGCCTCGTCGTCAGCGGCCGTCGAGTCGTCGTCCGCCGGTTCGCCGGGGTCGTCCTCCTCGAGCGGCGGTTCCTCCGGCGGGTCGTCGCTGCCGAACGACGTGTCGTCGACGACGCTGCTGACGCCGCCGGCGACGACGCCGATCCCGACGAGGACGAGGATCGCGAGGATCAGCGCGAGCCACTTCGCGCTGCCCTCGTCGCTTTCGCTTCCGATGCTCCGGTCGTCGGGCGGGACGTGGTCCCGGCGGCCACCGGCGGTGACGACCCACAGGCCCGCGAGTCCGAGCCCGTAGGCCAGCATGGTCGGGATCGCGACCAGGAACATCGTCAGGACGCTGATCGGTGTGAACACCCCGGAGACGGCGAAGACCGCGATCGTCATCTCGCGCCAGCGGTTCCGCATCGCCCGGTAGGAGGAGACCTTGCCGCGAAAGAGCATCCACATCGTGATCGGCACGCAGGCGAGCAGACCGACGCCGACGGTGGTGTAGATGATCAGCCAGGAGAACTTGCTGATCTGATAGGAGATGATCATCCCCCCTCGGACCGCGTCGTAGACGAGGAAGCCGATGATCCCGGGTGCGATGTAGTAGTAGCCGAGGAGCGTACCGCCGACCAGCGCCAACACGAACGCGACGGTCCACTCGTAGACGACCGAGCGCTGGCCGGTCGTCAGTCCGCGGTCCCGCATCGCCGGCCATGCGTAGTAGAGCAGCATCGGGAGGATCGCGAGCGCCGCGAGCATGGTGCTGACCTTGATGATGAAGATCAGCGTCTCGACCGGGTGGAGGTCGATGATCCGGAAGTCCTCGACGCTGACGATCGCCGCCGGCATCCGCGAGACGAAGTCCTCCGTGATGACCCGCACTCCGCCGAGGTAGAAGAACGTGAACGTCCCCATCAGCACGAGTCCGAAGACGGCGAAGATCACGAACAGTCGCGAGCGGAGGCTGTCGGCGATGTACTTGATGTCGTAGATGTAGCCGCCGATGTCGTCCTCGTCCTTCTCCTCGGAGAACGCGGCGAACATCCCCGTCGCAGTGTCCTGGACCACGCCGCCCTCCCCGGCGGCTGTCTCCGCGCCGGCGTCCGCCCCGGTCTCCGTCCCGGCGGTCGTCTCCGCGTTCGTAGCGGAGGCGTCCCCGTCGGCGTCGTCCTCGTGGGCTGCGTCGAAGCGTTCGAGGATCGCCTCGGCCTTCTCGCCCTCGCCGTCGTCGATCGCCGAGCGGGCGAGCTTGAGCGCCTCCTCCTCCGAGAGCGCCTCGAAGGCCGCATCCGGGGCCGCACGGACCCCCGCCGCGTCGAGCGGTGCGAGGTCGATCCCGGCCGGGTCGCCCATCCGACCGCCGGCGGACTCCTCGACGTTCACCGAGGTGAACAGGTAGTAGAGCCCGAGGACGGCGAACGCGAGGAGGAACGTGGCGCCCGCGGCGCCGACCGCGAGCGCGATCTCGCGGGAGACGCCGAGCACCTGCTGGAGCCAGAGCGCCTCGGGGAGGGCGATGCCCCGCGGAGCGAGGAGTTCGTCGTGGAGGTACCGGCCGGCGCCGGAGACGAGCGCGGCGTAGAGAGCGGCGGCGAGCAACAACGGCGCGCCGATGAGCTTTCCGGCGTTGCGTCGGAACGTGGGCCCGATCTCCGCTCGCCCGCCGCGTTTGAGGTTGACGATGAAGCGGGTCAGCCCGAGGCTGAACCCGTAGAGGACGATCAGCGGGAGCGCCCACATGATCTGGGAGATCGGGTCGGGCGGGGAGAACAGCGCGCCGAACATGAAGATCCCGAGGATCGCGTAGCGCCACTTGTCCCGGAACGTCTCGTAGGGGACGACCTCGATGTACGCGAGCGAACTCATCGCGAGCGGGAGCTGGGCGGCGAGCCCGAACGAGATGGTCAGCAGGACGAGGAACTCGGTCCACATGACGATCGACCACGTCGGCGTCACGCCGACGCCGAGCGAGAACGTCGCGAGGAACCCGAGGATCAGCGGGAAGAACACCGCGAAGGCGTAGACGACGCCGCCGACGAACAGCCCGAGCGAGAGCAGCGCGATCGCGACGGCTTTCCACCGCGAGATCGGCGTCTGGGGCCAGTAGCCGCGTGCTCTGAGTTCGTGGCGCGAGAGGTAGAGGAGCAGCGGAAGGGCGATGAGGATCCCCGCGACGATCCCGATCTTCGCCTGCAGGAGGATGACCTCGAAGGGGGTCTGGACGATGATCTCGTGTTCCTCGGCCACCTCCGGCGCCATCTCCGAGACGGTGACCCACTTGAGCCAGTCCCAGACGTAGGCCCTGAGCGCGTAGAACGTCCCGAGAAAGCCGACGACGAAGATGATGAAGACCTTCTGGAGATGAGTCTGCGCCGTCGACAGCACCGCCCCGATCGACTCCTTCCCGCTGTTGAGACTGCGGGCGGTGTCCTCGTCGACGATCGAACTCGACATTCACCTCGTGATAGCGCGTTCGTGCATATCAACTTTCTTTTCTCGACGGCTCGCGGACCCGAACGAACGGCCGAATCGATATCGAACGTGGCGTTCGGGGGACGAACCTCGGACGCGTTCAAGAAAGCCTATAGTGGCGCGGACGCCTACGTCCGGATGAATGGGCGAGCCCCGCGAGCCGACCACGGAGCCTGCCGTCGCGACCGATGGGGGGACGACCACCCGAGCGACGGCCACGGCTGACGCCGACGCCGACGACGAGGACGTCGGCGGCCTCTCCGCCCCCACCGAGGACGAGGAGATGCCGCTCGCCGACCACATCGAGGAGATGATAAAGCGGCTGGCGATCGTCATCGTCGTCGCCGGCTCGATCAGCATCGTCGTCTTCCCGCTCGCGGATCAGCTCATCAATTTCCTCTGGTACTCGATCCTGCCGAACAGCGAGGTCACCCAACCCCGGGTCTACGGCCCGCTCGAGTTCGTCCTCGCGCGCATCAAGGTCGCCAGTTTGGCGGGACTGATCGTCGCGCTGCCGGTGGTCGTCTACCAGGCCTACCGGTTCATGCGCCCGGGCCTCTACAAGAACGAGCGCAAGTACTACCTCGCAGCGGTGCCGACCAGCCTCGTGCTCGCCGTCGTCGGCGTGCTCTTCGCGTACTTCGTCGTCCTGCCAGCGATCTTCACCTACTTCCTCACCTACTCCCAGGAGGCCGGCGAGATCGCGTTCGCGCTCTCCTCGACGTTCGACCTGATCCTCATCCTGATGGCGTATCTCGCCATCGTCTTCCAGATCCCGCTGATGATCATGCTCGCGATCATGATGGGGCTCACCACCAGGCGGTGGCTCACCGAGCGCCGGCTCTACTTCTGGGGCGGCTTCCTCGGCGTCGCGTTCATCTCGAGTCCCGACCCGACGGGGATGGCGCCGATCATCATCGCGTTGACGATGGTCGGGCTGTTCGAGGGGACGCTGCTGATCCTGAAGTGGGTCGGCAGATGACCGAAACCGGAGCGGGGACCGTCCTGCTCGTGCGCCACGGCGAGACGACGTGGAACCGCGAGCGCCGCGTCCAGGGGTGGGCACCGACCGGGCTCACCGAACGCGGCGAGGAGCAGGCACGCACCGCCGGACGTGCGATCGCGGCGGGACACGCCGTCGACCGGATCGTCGCCTCGGACTTACGCCGAACGGCCGAGACCGCACGCCTGCTGCGGCGATCCGGCGGGATCGACGCCGGGATCGAGTTCGACCCCGGCTGGCGCGAGCGCGACTTCGGGCGGCTCCAGGGGCTGAGCTACGAGGAGCTGTTCGGGGGGTTCCCGGAGTTCGCCCTCGGCGAGATCGGAATCGAGGCCGCCCGAACCGTCCCGGAGGGCGGCGAGAGTCTCCTCGGGATGCGAGAGCGCGTCCTCGACGCGTGGGGACGCCTGCCCGACGGGGGCGGGGAGACGGTCGTCGTCGTCACCCACGGCGGCCCGCTGTACGTGCTCCTCGGGCATCTCAAGGGCGTCGACCTGATCGAGGCGGTCCTCGGAACCGACTACCGGAACGGCGCGATCACCGAGCTGTGCCGGCGGGACGACGGGATCGAGATCCGTCGCGAGAACCACGTCCCCTACTCGGCGACGGAGTAACCGTCGTCCTCGAGCGCCCCCGCCACTCGCCGCTCGAACCGATCCCGGAGCGCGTCGCTGAACTCGGTGATCGCTCGGTCCTGGCGCCAGTACTCGAGGGTAGTCCCCTCCCCGAGGTGGTACACCCGTGAGAACTTCCGCCCGTCGTTGCCGTACGCCGTCACCGTGACGTGTGGCGGGGTGTCGTCCTCCTCGTCCCATGGTCCGGTCCGGACGACCGAGACTCGTTCGAACTCGGTGAGGTTTGTGCTGAGGACGCCCGTCGCGAGGTCGTACTCGAGTGCCTCGCGGTCGCGTTCCTCGCGGCCGTCGCTCGCGAGGTCGCGAAGTACCACGGTCTCGGGACCGATATCGAGGACCTCCCAGGTCCGGAGCGTCGTCGAGGCGAGCTCGTCGCCCCCCTCCGAGAGCTCGAACGAGCCCCGCGCCCGGACGTCGCCCTCCTGAATGCGATCGCCCTCGCTCACCCGGATGTAGATCGGCCGGGTGATCGGCAGGTCGAGGAAGATCTCGTCGGGGCCGGTGCCGACGCCCACTCGCACGCCCTGGATCTCGCGGACGTCGATCGTCGTACCGTGTTCGTGGTGTGTCATCGCGGTCCGTAGAACGCCGAGCGATAGGAACCTTTTGCCGCCTCCTGCCGGCTCAGACGTACGTGAACCAGTCGTCGTACGCGTCGGTCCGGCGCTCGACGACGTCGAAGAAGCGCGACTGGATCTCCTCGGTCACTGGACCACGCTCGCCGACGACGACGTTGTCGACCTTCTTGATCGGCGTCACCTCCGCGGCGGTGCCGGTGAAGAACAGCTCGTCGGCGGTGTTGAGCTCCCCGCGGCTGATCGTCGCCTGGTCGTGGACGGTGTAGCCCAGATCGCGGGCGATCTCGATGACGCTCAGGCGGGTGATCCCGTCGAGGATCCCCTCCGCGAGGCCGGGAGTGTAGAGCTCGCCGTCGCGCACCAGAAAGAGGTTCTCGCCGGGCCCCTCCGCGACGTTGCCCTCCTTGTTCAGTACGATCGCCTCGACGTAGCCGTGGCGTCGCGCCTCCTCGCCGGCGAGCATGCTGTTGACGTACAGCCCCGTGGTCTTGGCGTTGGTCGGGATCTGGCTCGAGGCGTGCTTGCGCCACGAGGAGACCTTCACCTCGACGCCGTTCTCGAGGGCCTCCTCGCCGAGATAGGTTCCCCACGGCCAGACCGCGATCGCGACGACGGTCGGACAGTCCTTCGGGCTCACCCCGAGGCTGTCGTAGCCGAAGAAGGCGATCGGGCGGATGTAACACGCCCGGAGATCCTGGCGGCGAATGAGCTCCTTGGTCGCCTCCTCTAGCTCCTCGGGCTCGTACCCGATCTCGAGATCGTAGGGCTTCGCCGACTGATAGAGCCGATCGACGTGTTCGTCCCAGCGGAAGATCGCGGATCCCTCCTGGGTGTCGTAACACCGGATCCCCTCGAAGACGCCGCTGCCGTAGTGGAGACCGTGGCTGAGAACGTGGACCTGCGCGTCCTCCCAGTCGACGAACTCGCCGTCCTTCCAGATCGTATCGACGTCCATCTCGTCGAATCCCATACTCGACCCCTCGAACCCCGCCGTAATGAGTTTGCGGATCGGTCGGGGTGCTCAGTCCAGGCGCCGGGCGAGCTCCGCGCCCTCGACGTAGGCGAGACCGTGGCGGTCGGCGTAGTCGTGTGCGGCCGACGAGGAGAGCGCCCGCCCGGTCGCGTCGTCGAGCATCTCACAGACCACTACCGCGGGCGCGAGCCCCGCGGCGTCGGCGAGCGCGACCCCGAACTCGGTGTGGCCGCGCCGCTCATCGAGCAGCCCCTCGGCGGCCCGCAGCAGGTGGACGTGGCCCGGCGCGCGGAACGTCTCCGCGAACGCCGCCGCGTCGGGTCCCCGCTCGGAGGCGCGTACCTCGTCCGCGAGTTCGCCGAGCGCCCGGATCGTCAGCGAGCGGTCCTCGTCGGTGATCCCCGTCCGCGTCTCGCGGTGGTTGACGGTGAGCGAGAACGACGACCGGTCGTCGTACGCGAGGTCGTGGTCGGCGGCGGCAGGATGCTCGATGGTCTCCTGGACGAACGGTAGCTCGAGCGCGTCCGCGACCGCCGCCGAGAGCGCGACGCAGACCAGCCCGCCGGCGTCGTTCCTGAGTCGGGCGACGGCCTCGGGCGTCACCGCGCTGGCGGGGTAGATCAGGTCGGTCTCGCCCTCGCGGTCGTCGGCGTCGTGGATCAACACGGGCTCACCGGCGCGAAAGGCGTCGATCGCCCCCTCGGCGGCGCTCGCGTGGTGCTGGGTCATCGCTATCGCTCCTCCACGCGGACGACCATCGCGTCGCCGTCGTCGAGCCCGAGCGCGTCGCGCAGCTTCTCGGGGGCGATCAGCTCGAGCTGGTCCTCGTCGTGGTGGGTTCGCTCGGGAGCGATGACGTGGGCCGAGTCGTACTCCCCCCCGTCGGCGACGACGGTCGCCGGGTAGCAGACGCAGGGGCCGTACGTGCGGTCGTCGTCCTCCCAGCCGTCGATGTGGACCGGATCGAACGTCTCCATCGCGCCCCGGCGACGGACGCTCTCGTCCTCGAGGTCGACGTTCAGCGTGCCGGGAAACGGCTCGTAGCCCAGCCGTTCGTCGAACTGGCGCATGTAGCCCGGAAGCGAGATGTAGTGTTTCCCCTCGCCCATCCCCCCCGTCACGGTCCCCTCGAGTTCGACGCTCGAGGCACCCTCGAACAGCCGACGGTAGGCGTCGTACTCGCGGCGAAGCGCGCGCTCTCCCGCCTCGGTGAGGACGATCCACTGGCCGTCCACGACCGTCTCCCGTTCGATCAGTCCCGCGTCCTCGAGTCCCTGGAGCCGCCGCGACGCGGTCTGGCTGGAGGCGTCGAGCCGACCCGCGAACGCCGAGCAGGAGACCTTCACCTCGCCGGCGAGCGCGCCGTCGAGCGCGAGCCGCTTCAGGGCGGCGAGTTCGTCGTGGCCGACCTCCCGTACCGCGGTTCGTGACATGGTTCGAGCTTCGAACGCGTCGCGTATAAGCATACCGAACGTGAGATGCGTGACGAAAACGAGACGGCCGGGCGTCGGAGGCGCGACGGACGTGGGGTCAGTCGCCGGTGGCGGGGTCACGCGCCCAGAACTCGCTTCCCTTCCGGAGCTTCGGAACCCAGGTGTCGGCCGTCCTCGAGAGCAGCGCCACCCGGGAGACCGGCACGTCCTTGATGTGGGAGTGCTCGGGCATGTGCTCCTCGACCGCCTCGGCGAACGCGAGGACGTCCTCGTGGTCGGGCATCGCCGAGCGGTCGAGCCGGCCCTGGGAGTGGCCGACGTGCATGTACGCCTTGAGCTCGACGAAGTCGGGGTCCGCACGGTCGTAGAGCGCGGCGTACCAGTCGGGGTCGTGCATGTTCTCGCCGCCGACGAGCGTCGTCCGCAGCACCGTGCGGGTGTCGTCCTTTTCGGCGAGCACGTCGAGCGTATCGATCAGGCGCTCCCAGGCGTCGTCGTTGACCGCCCGCACCACCCGGTCGAACGTCGCGCGCTCTGCGGCGTCGACGCTGACGTAGAGCTGGGTGGGATCACACCGCGAGAGCATCTCGGGATCGGTGCCGTTGCTCACGAGGAAGGTGGTGACGTCGCGGTCGTGAAAGGCGTCGATGAGTTCGGGAAGGTAGGGATAGAGCGTGGGCTCGCCGTCAAGCGAGATGGCGACGTGGCGGGGCTCCATCGACTCCTCGAAGACCTCGCGGGGTACCTCGTCGTTGCCGCCGAAGCCCGAGAGCAGCTTCTTCTGGAGCCGGAGGCTCGCGTCGACGACGGCCTCGGGGTCGTCCCACTCGACGTCGCCGAGTTCGTAGGCGTGGCCCTGGTGGTCGCGCCAGCAGAACACACAGCGCTCGTTGCACTTCACGACGGGCGTCATCTGGATGCAACGGTGGGACTCGATGCCGTAGAAGGCGTACTTGTAGCACTTACCCTCGCCGCGGAGCGCGTTCGCGGTCCAGCCACAGGTCTGGGCGGCGGTGTGGTTCTCGCTGTGGTAGTCCGGCGAGGACACCTGCTTTGGCCCGCTCATGGCGCGTCGCTTGGACGCGGGCGGTCAAAAGCGCCCGGGTACGAGGCGGGCGACGCGGGGACGAGCGGCCGGCGTGAGCGATTACAAGCAGCATATTTAACCTTGGTGACGGTATAGATGGGGTCATGGTACACGCCATGCAGCTCGCGTACTGCCTCATCGTGGACGGAGGTCGACGATGAGCGAGAGCGAGAGCCCGAGCGACGAGACGCCGATGACGGAGTTCGTCGACTCGTGGTCCGACGCCTCGAAACACGTCATCAACAGCTACTTCGAGGCGAACAAGGCGATACTCGCGGGTATGGGGCTGGCGGGCCCCGAGGGGAACGACGAGGAGCAGGTCCAGGTCGAACCCCCGATCAAGGAGCTCTCCTACGGCTCAGTCGGCTGGTCGATGGACCGCTCCGCCGACACGCGCGAGGAGCTCGGCGTCGGCGAGTACGTCGAGTTCACCAAGCTGATGACCGACGCCGACGTTCACGCGTTCGCGCAGGCCAGCGGCGACACGAACCGTCTTCACCTCGACGACGAGTACGCCGGGCGCTCGCGTTTCGGCAGTCGGATCGTCCACGGCACGCTGGTCGGCGGACTGATCAGCGCCGCCCTCGCCCGGCTTCCAGGTCTGACGATCTACCTCTCGGAGAGCCTCGAGTTCAAGGGACCGGCGATGATCGGATCGGTGCTGACCGCTCGGTGTGAGATCGTCGAGGACCTGGGCGACGATCGGTATCGCCTGACCGCCACCGTGACCGACGACGACGGCAACCAGCTGATCGACGGCGAGGCAGTCGTCCTCATCGACGACCTCCCCGAGTAACCCGGCCGATCCGCCCTACGGAGTTTTGTAGCTGGCCGCCGACTTTCTCGGTATACCACACGCCGTGTGAGGGAGGGAACCATGACCGAAGAGGCCGAACGACCGAAACTGACCGTCTACCTCCGCGCCTCGACGCCCCGGGTGGCGCGCGAACGCCAGCGCGAGGTGGTCGAGCGGGCCGAACGGCTCGTCGAGACCGATCGGATCGAGGACGTGACCATCCGCCGGTGGGACGACCGGGTGGTCGTCTCGAACGGACCCGACGCCGTCGAGACCCACGCCGTCGAGGCGTTCGAGTCGTTCAAGCGACACGCCGAGGAGCGGAACCACTCGATCGAGCCGTTCTTTCAGGAACACGAGCGTACCGACGGACGACTGATCGTCTTCCCGATGATCTGCATCGCGGTCCACGCCGACGACGACCTCCGAGGAGTGTTCCCGTGTGCCGACGACGACCGGTCGACCGTCTACAGCGTCTGGGACTGTCTGACGGCGCTCGAGACCGACGGCGAGGTCGTCGCGCTGACCGATTGAAAACGGCTTTATCCGGCGGTCGTATTACGGCGAGTATGTTCCTATCGCTCCGCGAGGAGGCCGAACGCGCCGTCGCCGACGGGCTCTCGGCGCTGGGGCTTCCCACGGACGATCTCGGCATCGAGAAGCCTCCCGAGGACGTCGACGCCGTGTTGGCCTCGAGCGTCGCCTTCCGGCTCGCGAGCGAGGTCGGACGAGCTCCCGGCGAGATCGCCGTCGACGTCGCGGAGGCGATCGACCCCGGCGAGTACGAGTACGTAGAACGCGTCGAGCCGCAGGGTCCGTACGTGAACGTGCTCGCGAGCGAGGCGTACTACGCCGACACGCTCGATGCTGCACGCGACGAGGCGTACGGTCACCTCGAGTCGACCGGCGAGCGCGTCGTCGTCGAGCACACCAGCGCCAACCCGACGGGACCGGTCCACGTCGGTCGGGCGAGAAACCCGATCATCGGCGACGCGATCGCCCGGCTGCTCGAGTTCGCGGGCCACGACGTCGAGACCCACTACTACGTCAACGACGCGGGCAGGCAGATGGCGGTGTTCGCGTGGGCCTACGAGACGTTCGACGAGGCCGACCTCCCCGATCCCGAACGCGAGAAACGCGACTACGAGCTCGTTCGCTACTATCGGAAGGGCAACGCGTTTCTCGAGGAGGCCTCCGAGGGGGAAGTCGAGGCCGCCGAGGCCGAGATCGCCTCGATCATGCAGGGCCTCGAGAACGGCGACGAGGAGGCCTACGAGCGCGTCGAGCGGGTCGTCGACGCCGTGCTCGCGGGGATGCGCGAGTCGCTCTCGCGGCTGCCCGCGGAGTTCGACGAGTTCGTCAAGGAGACCCGGTTCATCCGCGACGGCTCGACCGACGAGCTCGTCGAGCGGCTGAAGGCGCTCGACGAGGCCGTCTACGAGGAGGACGCCTGGCAGCTCGACCTCTCCGAGCACGGCATCGAGAAGAACCTCGTCTTCCTCCGGTCGGACGGCACCTCGCTGTATCCGACCCGGGATCTGGCCCACCACGAGTGGAAACTCGAGAGCTTCGACCAAGCGGTGACGGTGCTCGGCGAGGACCACAACCTCCAGGCCCAGCAGGTCCGGACGACGCTGGAACTGCTCGGACACGACGCCGACCCGCTGGACCAGGTGCTCTACTCCTACGTCAACCTCCCCGAGGGGAAGATGAGCACGCGCGCGGGGACCGGCGTCGATCTCGACGATCTACTCGACGAGGCGGTCACGCGCGCCCGCGAGGAGGTCGAATCCCGTCTGGACACCCGCATCCGGAACGACCAGCTCGACGAGGCGGACGTCGAGCGCATCGCTCGGCAGGTGGGCATCGGCGCCGTCCGGTACGACATCGTCTCGAAACAGCCCTCGAAGGCGATCACCTTCGAGTGGGACCGCGCGCTCGACTTCGAGGCCCAGTCCGCGCCGTACGTCCAGTACGTTCACGCGCGAACCTGCGGCATTCTCGCCGAGGCCGACCTCGAACCCGACGACGTCGATCCAGCCGTCCTCGAGACCGTGGAGGAACGCGACCTACTCGAGGTGATCGCACGCTTTCCCGCGGTCATCGAGGAGGCCGCCGAGGACCGCCAGCCACACCAGGTGGCGACCTACACGCGGGAGTTCGCCGAGACGTTCAACACCTTCTACCGGGAGTGTCAGGTGCTCTCGGAGGACCGCGATCTGAGCGAGGCGCGTCTCGCGCTCGTCGCGGCGTCGAGACACACGGTCGCGAACGCGCTATCGGTCCTCGGAGTCGAGGCGCCCGACTCGATGTGACGACGGGACGACCTCAACCAGGGAGGTCGAATCCGCCGATCGCCGGCAGGATCACGTTCGCGCTGAACTGGCCGCCGCCGGCGTAGTAGATGACGCCGAGAGTCGCGCCGATCGTGATCAGGATGAACAGCAGTATCCAGCCGAGCGGAACCGAGCCGTTCGTGTCGTTGGTCGCCGACATGGATCGAGGTCTCTCAAGCAGCGGGTTAGTTGTTTCTCTCGGGTCAAAGGGTTCTTATCGGTCGGCCGGGCTAGTGGAGGTAATGAGCACTCAGGAGGGCGATGAGTCCGACCGGAAGAAGTACGAGTTCCGGAAGGTCATCGAGGAGCTGGACGAGTTCGAGGGTTCCGGCACGCAGCTCGTCACCATCTACGTTCCTCCGGACAGGCAGGTCTCCGACGTCGCGGCCCACGTCACCCAGGAGCACAGCGAGGCGTCGAACATCAAGTCGAAGCAGACCCGAACGAACGTCCAGGACGCGCTCACCAGCATCAAGGACCGCCTGAAGTACTACGACAACTACCCGCCCGAGAACGGGATGGTGCTGTTCTCGGGCGCGGTCGACTCGGGGGGCGGCCAGACCGAGATGATCACGCGGGTGCTGGAGAACCCGCCCCAGCCCGTCGAGTCGTTCCGCTACCACTGCGATTCTGACTTCCTCACCGAGCCGCTCGAGCAGATGCTCGCGGATAAGGGCCTCTACGGCCTGGTCGTCCTCGATCGTCGGGAGGCCAACGTCGGCTGGCTCCGCGGGAAGCGCGTCGAACCCGTCAAGTCGGCGTCGTCGCTGGTCCCCGGCAAGCAGCGAAAGGGTGGCCAGTCCGCCCAGCGGTTCGCCCGCCTCCGACTCGAGGCGATCGACAACTTCTACCAGGAGATCGCGGAGATGGCCAACGACCTCTTCGTCGCCCAGCGCCACGAGCTCGACGGCATCCTGGTGGGCGGGCCCTCCCCGACGAAGGACGAGTTCCTCGACGGCGACTACCTCCACCACGAGCTCCAGGACAAGGTGCTGGGGAAGTTCGACGTCTCCTACACCGACGAGTCGGGCCTCTACGACCTGGTCGACGCCGCTCAGGACGCGCTGGCCGACGCCGAGGTGATGAAGGACAAGTCCCAGATGGAGGAGTTCTTCAAGCAGCTCCATCAGGGCGACCTCGCCACCTACGGCTTCGACGCCACCCGACGCAACCTCATCATGGGCTCGGTCGAGCGACTGCTCATCAGCGAGGACCTCCGCAAGGACGTCGTCACCTACGACTGCGACGGCACCGAGGAGTTCGAGCTCATCGACCGCCGGAGCGACACACCCGATCACACCTGTGAGAGCGGCTCGAGCGCCGAGGTCGTCGAACGCGAGGACGCGATCGAGCACCTGATCTCGATCGCCGAACAGCGCGGCACCGAGACGAAGTTCATCTCGACCGACTTCGAGAAGGGCGAACAGCTCTACGACGCCTTCGGCGGGATCGCGGGCATCCTGCGCTACTCGACCGGCGTCTAACGGCTCGATCCCCCTCTTCCGGCTACCCCGCCTCGATCGTCGCTCGAGGACGCCGAGCGCTCGCACGCCCGATCGTTCACGAGTCTACTCGTCGGATCGCCCGCTCCCGGCCAGACCGGCGAGCGCCTCGCCGATCATGCCGATCCGCTCGTCCTGATCGATCCCGTGGCGGGCGGCGAGGTACTCCGGGTCGTTGTAGGTGACGTTCACGTCCCCATCGGGGCCCTCCCAGACCAGCAGCTTCTGGGGGAGGTCGATGCCGATCGACTGGTCCTCCTGCATCAGCGGCGTTCCGACCTCGGGGTTGCCGAAGATCAGCAGCGTCGTCGGCCGGAGCTCCTCGCCGATCGACGCCGCGTTCTCGGCGTGATCGATCGTCGCGACGTGCAACAGACCCGCCTCCTCGATGGCGCGCTCGATGCAGCCGACCGTTCCGGGGACGTCCTCGCCGCTCTCGACGGTGACGAGCCCGTCGTCGCGAAAGCAGAACCCCTCACCGTCCGATTCCTCGGTTTCGTCTTCGGGGCCGCCGTCGTCCGCGCCGGCAGCGGCGCTACCCGCGCCAACACCCGCGAGGGACGAGCCGCCGAGCAGTGCACCGATTCCCTGCAGCACGCGTCGCCGTCGATCGTCGTTCGTATCCGACATGCATCGGCTCTCTCGGCCGACGCCGGTTAGTCTTTGTTTCGATCAATCGAGCAGTTGAGTCAGCTGTGTCCGTCGACGCTCGACGTCGAGCGCGAGGTCGAAGGCGGGATCGGCCCCGAGCCGATCGAGCGCCGAGAGCGGGTCGACGCCCGCGTGCTCGATCCGCGAGACCAGCTTCTCGATCTCCGCACGGTGGAGCGCGAGCGACCCACAGAGCGTCACGAACACCGCCACGGAGAGGGCGGTCTCGGGAGCCGAGGGGAGTTCGGTTGAGAGGGCGGCGACGGCCGCCGCGTCGTCCGTGGCGGGACCGTCGACCGGCGTCGTCGTCAGACAGCGCTCACAGACCGCCACGGTATCGGGATCGCTCGGGAGGTAGCCGCGCAGTTCGTCGGGAACGGCGACGACGAGGACGTCGCCGTCGCACTCGGGACACTGCATACCGGCAGGAGGGCGAACAGGGTGAAAACCCCTCGCCTACTCGGAGAGCTCGAACTCGTTGATGGAGGCGTCGGGCTGGAGCGTCTCCTCCGGGTCGAACGCGTCGAGCTCCCGGCCCTCCCTGACGCGATTCGGCCAGTCGGGGTTCGCGAGCGCGCCCGTCGCGAGCGTGAGGAGGTCCGCGCCGCCGGTCTCGAGGACCTCGCGCGCGAGCTCCGGATCGGTGAGCCCGCCGTTGGCGATCACGGGGACGTCGCCGTGGCGTGCGGCCAGCTCCGAGAGCGTCGGCCCCGACTCCGAGTCGAACGCCGGCGTCGTGATGGCGGCCTCGGTGACGTGCAGGTAGTCGACGCCCGCCGCGGAGAGCGTGCCGAAGATCGTCTCGGCCTCCTCCTCGCCGGACCAGCGGTAGTCGGGATCGTTGACCTTGCTCTGGGAGAGCCGAATCCCGACGACGAACTCCTCGGGCGTCGCCTCGCGAACCGCCTCGACGACCTCCCTGGGGAATCGAACGCGGTTCTCGGGCGAGCCGCCGTACTCGTCGTCGCGGTCGTTGGTGTACTCGGTGAGGAAGGAATCGAGTAGATACCCGTTCGCGCCGTGGATCTCCACGCCCTCGAAGCCCGCGTCCTCCGCCCGGCGGGCGGCGTCGACGAATCCCTCGATGACGTCCTCGACGTCCTCGTCGGTCATCGCTCGCGGCGTCGCGAACTCCTCACTGCCGCCGTAGGCCGCCAGGGGTTCGCCCTTCGGCTCGACCGCGGAGGGGGCGATCGGCTCGTCGACGAAGCGGTTGCCCTGGACGAGCGGACCGGCGTGCATGAGCTGGGCGATCACCGGGGCGCCCTCCTCGTGGACGGCGTCGGTCACGGCCTCCCACGAGGCGGCCTGCTCGTCGGTCGCGAGGCCGGGCTGGCCGTCGTAGCCCTGGCTGTGTGCCTCGTCGGTGTAGATCCCCTCGGTGATGAGAACGGAGAACCCGCCGCGGGCGAACCGGGCGTAGTACTCCGCCATCTCGTCGGTCGCCCGTCCCGTCTCGGTCGCGCTGATCCGCGTCATCGGCGAGAGGCCGATCCGGTTGTCGAGCTCGAGTTCCGAGAGCCGGAACTCCTCGAACAGCGGGTCGGCAGTCGAGGTCTGTGACATCGCCGGCACTACGGCGTTCGGACGTAAAGGGTCGGCCCGAGTGTCCGTCACACGGTGTCTCGATCGAGTGGCTAGAAGGAACGGAAGTCGGCGTGGTTTCACCGCTGCGACTACGGGTGGTCGAAGGCAGATCAGCAGTTGAGCTCAGTCGTCGGCTTCCGCGATACCGGCGTCGACGGACTCCTCCGTCGTCTCCTCCAGTTCGTCCTCCTCCTCTTCCTCGCGTTCCTTCTTGTCCTTGATCTTCTTCATCCGGAAGATCTCCTCGCGCTCCTGCTCCTCGAGCTTCTGCTCGATGTACTCCTGGTTGTCGTAGAGCGTCGGCAGCAGCGTGAACTCGAGCGCGTTCACGCGGCGTTTGGTGGTCTCGATCTCGTCGAGCATCTTCTTCATCGCGGTCTCGACCTCCGCGACGAGGATGATCGTCTCGAGCAGCTCCTCGTAGGCGTCGGCGGCCTCGTCGATACGCGCCGAGGAGCCGAGCACGCCGTAGCCACGCTGGTCGAGGCCCTTCTTCACGCGGGTGGACTCGATCTGCGGGACGACGACGCCCATGATGTTCTTCGACTGGAGCGTGATCTCGGGGTGCTCCTTCAGCGCGGCCGCGGCGCCCCGCACCGCGACGTCGCCCTCCATCGATCGGGCCATGTTGAGCGTGCGCTGGGCGCGCTCGTAGTCGTCGTCGAGGTCGGATCGGACGTCCTGGGCCTGATCGAGGATGTCCATGAACTCCATGATCAGCCCGTCGCGCTTCTTCTCGAGAGTGTCGTGGCCACGCTCGGAGAGGTCGATGCGATCCTCGATCGCCATCAGGTTCTTCCGGGTGGGTTTGACGTCCTTGGCCATTACGCGGGGGTTGCACGCGAACGCTGTTAATCCTTTTCAGTCGAGGAACCCGGTTCGCCCCGCTCGGCCGGTAAACCGGCGGGAACGATTCGACGCTAGAGCCCCTCGGCGTCGAGGGGAGCCGCCGCCGACCAGTGGGCCTCGTGGACGGATCGTGCCCACGACAGTACCTCGGGGTCGTCGGTGTCGATCGCCGCCTGCAACACCCCGTCGTCGTCTCGCAGCATGAGGTGGACCCGGTCGTCGGCGATCGTGATCGCGATCGGGATCTCCTCCGCGTGGATGCGGATCGCCGCGCCGTCCGACGAGGCGAGCTCGCGAAGCCGCGTTCGCAGGGAGTCGTCCTCGGCGAGCGCGTCGATCGCCGTCCGGGAGAACACCCCCTCGAACGTCCCCGGCCCGTCGAGGGCCCGCTCGCGAACGGCCTCGAGGCTCTGTTCGTTAAAGGCGTGCGAACAGACCCGGACGTCCTCGGCCTCGCGGATCATCCCGTTCACCCGCCGAACCGGTGCGCTCGGGCGCGTCCGACTCGGGACGGTGATCGTCGCGTCTCGCAGCCGCCTGAGGTCGAACGCCATCACGTCCACGGGCAGCCACTCCATCACCGGACGCAGTCGCTGTTCGGTCTCGACGATCGCGAGCAGGTCGGTGAGACCCTCCGCGACGAGTCGGCCGGTCGCCGTCGCCTCGTACCCCCTCTCGGTTCGGGTGATCCAGCGGCGCTCCTCGAGGTCGCGGAGGATCCGGCCGATCGTCGGCTGGGACGCATCCGTCGCCTCGGCGAGCGCCGAGCGATCCCGAGGCTCCTCGGCGAGCGCCTCGAGGATCGCGACCCGGTTCGACGAGAGGACGAGAAACTCGATCTCCGCGAGCGCCGACTCCATACGGCCTCTCGACGGCAACCTCACAAAACGGTTTCGTAGCGTGAAAGCGTTTCATCCCTCGACCGGCTTTCTCTTCGTCCGATTCATTCACTTATCGATCGTATTTCTGGACAGGTATAAACCCGTCACGGGCGTACCCGAAGACGAGATGGGTCCCACGGAACGTCGTTCGTCGAAGGGGTGGTGGCGATAGACTCCTCCGCCCGCAACATCGTCATGTTTCTGGCGACGGCGGTCTTCTTCGGGGGGACGTTCGTCGCCGCGAAGGCGGGCCTCGAGTACATGCCGCCGCTGTTGTTCGTCGCGGTACGCTTCGACGTCGCGGCGGTGCTGTTGCTCGGCTACGTCGTCCTCACCCACCCCCGGGAGGAGTGGCTCCCGAGGACGCGCGCCGACCTCGCCGGCATCGCCGCCGCCGGCCTGCTGTCGATCGGACTCGCCAACGCGATGCTCTTCCTCGGCCAGCAGTACGTCTCGAGCGCCGTCGCGTCGATCGTCTTCAGCCTCAATCCGATCCTGACGCCGGTGTTCGCGGCCTTCCTGCTCTCGGACGAACGGCTGACCGCGGCGGAGGCCGTCGGCATGGTCGTCGCGCTCGTCGGCGTGGCGATCGTGATCGACCTGGATCCGGTGAACCTGCTCGCGAGCGCCGGCGCCGTTCACGCGCTCCTGCTCGCCGGCGCGGTCGGGGCCGCGTTAGGCGGAGTGCTCATCCGGCGAGCCGACGCCTCGATGCCGAGCACCGCCCGCACGGCCTGGGGCCTTCCGGTGGGAGCACTGCTCTGTCACCTGCTTGCCCTCTCGCAGGGCGAACGCGTCGCCGCGATCGAGTGGACGTCGACCGGGCTGGTCGCGCTGGGCTACGTCAGCGTCTTCTCGGGAGTGCTCGCGTACATCGCGTACTTCGGCCTGCTGGACGAGATCGGCGCGATCCGGACGAACCTCGCGTTCTACCTCGTTCCGGTCGTCGCGGCGCTCGGGGGCTGGGTCTTCCTCGGCGAGACGATCACCCCCACGACCGTCCTCGGCTTCCTCGTGGTGTTCGCCGGCTTCGCGATCCTCAACCGCGAGCGACTCGAGCACGAACTGGCGGGCCTGCGCGGATCGTTCGAGGACGACTCGAGCGCGGGCCGGGCGTGTGTCGTAGGCGAGAGCCGCTGGAACGAGCAGGACTGAGCGGCGGCTTCGAGATCGGATCCCACGGCTCTTTCCGTTCGGCGGGCGGTACGCCACCATGGACGAGACGGACGAGATGGGGAGCCAGGACGACCCGCCCGAATCCCAGCCGGATCCGGGCCTCGGCGAGCGACTGAACGTCGAGGAGGTGACGCGCTGGATCTACCTCGACGGTCACCGGGGGCTGCTCTCGGCCGGGCTGCTCGTCTGTGTCTTCGTCGCCTCGCTCGTGCTCATTCGGGGCGGACTCATCACTCCCTCGGAGGCCGGCGACGTCACGGAGCTCGCCGGCTCGCTGATCGGCGGGATGCTCCCGTTCATCACGGTGGTGCTCGCGATCAACCAGCTGATCCTCTCGGAGGAGTTCGGCACGACGGGAACGTTCTTCGAACGCCTCGAGGAGACCCGCGAGTACCGACGCGGCATCGAGAACCATACGGGGATCCGCCCGACCCCGGTCGAACCCTCCGAGTTCCTCCGGGTGCTGATCGCGAAGAAGCGCCAGACTGCGCTCGGCCTCAGGGAGGTGTGTACCGACGCGTCAGAGGGACTCCGTGCCGAAGTCGAGGAGTTCGTCGAGACGACCGAGACGAGGGACCAGGAGGCCGTGGAGGTCCTGGAGGATGCGACCTTCGGGACGTTCGAGGTCATCGGGGTCATCATCGACTACGACGACCCCTGGCAGCTCCAGGTCGTGCGCCGAATACAGGAGCACTACGCCGAGGAGCTCTCGGAGGCCGCCGACGGTCAGCTCGACCGTCTCGAGGAGCTGCTCCAGGACGTCCACGTCGCGCGCCAGTACTTCAAGACGGTCCACATGCAACAGGAGCTCGCGGACCTCTCGAAGGTGCTCCTCTACGTCGGCTTCCCCACGCTGCTCGGCGGCGGGTTCGTCATCCTCGGCTACGGCAACCTGCTGGAGCTCGAACTCCATCCGTACGTCTACGTGGCCGTCGTGAGCACGACGATCACGGCGCTGTTCAGCCCGTTCGCCGTACTGATCGTCTACGTGCTCAGGATCGCGACGGTCGCTCGTCGGACCGCCGCCGACTTCGGCCCGTTCGTCCTCCAGCGGGGACTACCGGACGACGAGCCGGGCGACGCCGAGTAGCACGTAGCGCACCCGAACGGGTAGAAGTGAAACGAGAGGAGCGGCGAGAAACGGCTAGTCGTCGGCCTCGACGCCGACCTCTTCGGGTTCGGCCTCGGACTCCTCGCGCGGGTAGTACTTCTCGACGAGATCCTCGTCGATCCGGTTGAGCTCCGCCTCGGGCAGCATCCCGAGCAGATCCCAGCCGATGTCGAGCGTCTCGTCGATGTCGCGGTTCGTCTCGTAGCCCTGCTGGACGAACTCCTCCTCGAACCGATCCGCGAGGTCGAGGTACTTGTTGTCCCGTTCGGAGAGGGCCTCGCGACCGACGATGTTCACCAGGTCGCGTAGGTCCTCCCCCTCGGCGTACGCCGCGTAGAGCTGATCGGAGACGTCGGCGTGGTCGTCGCGGGTGAGTCCCTCGCCGATCCCGTCGTCCATCAGCCGCGAGAGGCTCGGAAGGACGTTCACCGGCGGCTCGATACCTTGAGAATTGAGGTCCCGATCCATCATGATCTGACCCTCGGTGATGTAACCGGTGAGGTCGGGGATCGGGTGGGTGTCGTCGTCGCCGGGCATCGTCAGGATGGGGATCTGGGTCACCGAACCGTCCCTTCCTTTGATCCGGCCGGCGCGCTCGTAGAGCTGCGCGAGGTCGGTGTACATGTAACCGGGGTACCCCCGACGGCCGGGGACCTCCTCGCGGGCGGCACCGATCTCCCGTAGCGCCTCACAGTAGTTGGTCATGTCCGTGAGGATGACCAGCACGTGATAGCCCTTCTCGAAGGCGAGGTACTCCGCCGTCGTCAGGGCGAGCCGCGGTGTGACCGTCCGCTCGACAGCGGGGTCGTCCGCGAGGTTCATGAAGACGACCGACCGTTCGAGCGCGCCGGTGCGCTCGAAGTCGTCGATGAACTCGTTTGCCTCCTCGGCGGTGATCCCCATCGCGCCGAAGATCACCGCGAACTCGCTGCCCTCGTCGTCGGCGCCCTCACCGAGGTCGCCCTCTTCCTCATCGCCGGGCTCGTCGGTGGCCTCGTCCTCGGCGGCCTCCTCGGGGACGGTCGCCTGGCGGGCGATCTGCAGGGCGAGTTCGTTGTGCGGCAGCCCCGAGCCGGAGAAGATCGGCAGCTTCTGGCCGCGCACGAGCGTGTTCATCCCGTCGATCGCCGAGACGCCCGTCTGGATGAACTCCTCGGGGTACTCGCGGGCGTAGGGATTGATCGCCTCGCCGACGATGTCGTGGCGTTCGTCGGGGACGATCTCGGGGCCGCCGTCGATCGGGTTGCCCGAGCCGTCGAGCACGCGCCCGAGGAGGTCCTCGGTGACGGGCATCTTCATCGTCTCGCCGAGGAACCGGACGGAGGCGTTGCGGTCGATCCCGGAGGTACCCTCGAACACCTGGATGGCGACGACGTCGCTCTCGGATTCGAGGATCTGGCCGCGCTTTATCTCGCCGTTGGGCGTCTCGATCTCGACGATCTCGTCGTAGCCGACGGGCTCGTCGATCTCGGCGAACACGAGCGGTCCGCTGATCTCGGTGATGGTCTGGTACTCCTTCATCAGTATTTCTCCCTGAGCTGTGATTCGATGTCGTCCTGAAGCTCCTCGACGTACGCCTCGTAGTCCTCCTGGGTGCCGATCCGGTTCAGGCGCGGGGCGGCGTCGATCGCGGTGATCTCCTCGACCGGCACGCCCGCCTCGAGCGCGTTGAACGCCTCGTCGTTGTACGTCTTGATCGCCTGCCAGATCAGGTAGCTCTTCTCCGGCGGCGAGAACTGATCGACGTCGTGGAACGCGTTCTGCTGGAGGAAGCCCTCGCGGAGGTAGCGCGCTATCTCGAGGGTGAGCTGCTGGTCCTCCGGCAGGGCGTCCTTACCGACCAGCTGGACGATCTCCTGGAGCTCGCTCTCCTCGTCGAGGACGTCGACCGCCCACTGGCGAACGTCGGGCCAGTCCTCGGCGACGTTCTCGATGAACCAGGGGTCGAGCTGGTCCTTATAGAGCGAGTAGGACTCGTTCCAGTTGATCGACGGGAAGTGCCGCCGTTCGGCGAGGTCGGCGTCGAGCGCCCAGAACGTCTTCACGATGCGCAGCGTGTTCTGGGTGACCGGCTCGGAGAAGTCACCGCCCGGCGGCGAGACCGCGCCGACGACCGAGATCGAGCCCTCGGTGCCGTTGATGTTGTCGAACAGGCCCGCGCGCTCGTAGAACTGCGAGAGGCGCGCCGCCAGATACGCGGGATACCCCTCCTCGCCGGGCATCTCCTCGAGGCGCGAACTGATCTCGCGCATCGCTTCTGCCCACCGCGAGGTCGAGTCGGCCATCAGCGCGACGTCGTAGCCCATGTCGCGGTAGAACTCCGCGATCGTGATCCCGGTGTAGACGCAGGACTCGCGGGCGGCGACGGGCATGTTCGAGGTGTTCGCGATGAGGCAGGTCCGCGTCATCAGCGGGTTGCCCGTCTGGGGGTCCGGCAGGTCGGGGAAGTCGTCGATCACCTCCGTCATCTCGTTGCCCCGCTCGCCACAGCCGATGTAGACGACGATGTCGGCGTCGGAGAACTTCGCGAGCGACTGCTGGGTCACCGTTTTCCCGGAGCCGAACGGACCGGGGATCGCCGCGGTCCCGCCCTTCGCGAGCGGGAACAGGCCGTCCTGGACGCGCTGGCCGGTCACCAGCGGTCGGTCCGGTGAGTGCTTGTTCTCCGTCGGTCGGGCCTGACGGACGGGCCACTCCTGGCGCATCGCGATCTCCTCGCCGTTCTCGAGCTCGAGGACGGTGTCGGTGACGGTGAACTCGCCCGACTCGATCGCGCTCACTTCGCCGCCCTCCGAGTCGGGCGGGACCATCACCTTGTGGTCGATGCTCTCGGTCTCGGGGACGGTACCGACGATGTCACCCGGTTCGACGCTATCGCCGACGTCGACCTCGGGGGTGAACTCCCAGGTCCTCTCGAGGTCGATGCCGGGCGCGTCGACCCCGCGGTCGAGGAACGCGCCCATCTGCGATTCGAGGACGTCGAGCGGACGCTGGACGCCGTCGTAGATGCTGTCCAGCATGCCGGGCCCGAGGTCCACGCTCAGTGGCTCTCCCGTGTTCGAGACGGGCTCGCCGGGGCCGACGCCCGAGGTCTCCTCGTACACCTGAATCGTCGTCAGGTTACCCTCGATCTCGATGACCTCGCCCATCAGCCCCTCGTCGCCGACGTAGACGACGTCGTTCATCCGGGCGTCCAGATCCGTGGCGCTCACGACGGGGCCACTTACGCTCTCGATCACGCCCTCGCTTACGGCGTCGATCTCCTGTTGTGTTGCTTGGCTCATTGTGTTTGGTGTTGGAACTCGGCCTGCATAAGTCGTGGTTAGGACTCCTCCTCCATGAGGTCGATCCCGATCGCACGCTTGATCTTCTCGCGGAGTCCGCCGCTGCCCGCGCCGCCGCCCAGCATCACGAACGTGGGTTCGACGCTGGTCTCGGCACGCTGGCGGATCTTCCGCGAGAGGTGCTCGAGGTCGTCCTCGTGCATGATCGCGATGCCGACCGCCTCGTTCTCGAGGACGCGCTCGACGGCGTCGTCGAGCTCCTCGCTCTTCTCCTCCTCGGGAACGTTCTCGAAGACCCGGACGCCCGCGAGGCGGAAGCCGGTCGTGAACTCGGGACTGCCGACGACGGCGATCTCCTGGCTCATGTGACGATCAGCTCCTCGGTGATCTCCTCCTCGCTCAGTCCGACCTCGCGCCCGCGGGCGATCGCCCGAATGTTGTCGACCTCGCGCTCCTTCGCGAGGACGTACGACAGCACCGACGCGACCGACATCGGATAGCGGTTCGCGAGCTTATCGGCGTACTCGAGCAGCGCCACGTCGAGCGCGTGCTCGAACCCGATCAGACTGTCGGCCTCCGAGAGCTGCGCGAGCGCCTCGTCGAGGCGGTCGCCGTAGCGGCTCTCCTCGATTCGCGCGAGCAGCTCCTCGCGGTTGCCGACCAGCGCCGACAGCTCCGATCGGGTGAACAGCGTCCCGCCCTCGATGAAGAACTCCGCGGGGTCGATCTCCGCGCCCGTCCGCGCGAGCCGGAGCGCGTTCCGCATGTTCCGGAAGTCGATCTCCGCCTGCAGGAACTCGACGTAGCGCGTGATCGGGTCGTCGCGCTCGCCGCTGATCCGGCCGACGTCGTCGAGCAGGTGTTCGTAGTAGGTCCGATCGACCGCGTTCTCAAGGGGGACGAGCACGTCCGTCCGCTCGTACTCCTCGTAGGCCTCCGCGATCGGGTCGCCGAAGATCGTGCCGTCGAGCTGCTCGACGACCTCCTCGATCGATCGGGCCTCGAGCAGCCGATCGATCTCGCGATCGGAGAACTCGCCGGCTCGGATGAGGTCGGCCTCGATGGCCTCCGAATCGGTGTCGGTGTAGACGCCGCGGATCACCGTCTTCACGTTCCAGGCGTCGAACTTCCGGAGGTAGTTCGCGATCAGTTCGTAGAGCCGCCCCTCCGACCAGCGGAGGAGGTCGTCGAAGTGCTTCGCGAGGTTCCGGTGGAGGGCGTACTCGATCAGGTCGACGCCGCCGTAGCGTGCACCCAGCGCGTTGATCTCGGTCTCGTACTCGGTCTCCTCCATGAACCGTGCGATCTCGCTCGGTCCCATCCGGACGAGCTTCCGGTACTCGTCGTCGCCGAACAGCGCGGCGCGTCGGGCCCGGACGCGGGCGTTCACGTACTCCGGGTTCGAACTCCCGATCGTCTGCGTCCTGGGGCTCATTGCTCGAACAGTCGGGCGCTGGCCTCTTTGAGGTTGTCCTCCCAGACGTCGTCGAGCACCGAGTCGAACGTGTTGTTCACGCGGATCCGGGACTGCTTGCTCTCGGCGACGACGCCGCCGAGACAGTCGTACTCGCCGGCGTGCGCGAGGCTGTCGTACTCCGCGAGCAGCGACGTGAGCAGCTGCGCGTCGTCCGCACGGCCGTAGATCTGCACCGCCGCGTCCTCGTCGAACTCCGCTGCGGTCGCCTCGATCAGCTCGTGGGTGAGCCGCTCGCGTCGGTCGCCGTCGATGGCCGCGACCTCACGCTCAGCGGCCTCGCGGACGTCGCCGAGGACGTCCCGACGGGCCTCGAGGCGCTTCTGTTTCGCCTCGAGGTTCGCGCTCGAGAGGCGCTGTTCGCGCTCCTGTTCGATCGTCCGCTCGACCTCACGTTTGCGCTCCGATCGGATCTCCTCGGCGTCGCGTTCGGCCTCGGCGACGATCTCCTCCGCGCGCTCATCGCCCTCGGCGCGGATCTCCTTTGCACGCGCGCGGGCTTCGTCCCGAATGTCCTCGACGACCGTTTCTAAACTCATTGATGAAAGGGGAAAGGGGGGCGTTTAGACGACGAACACGACGACCAGCGCGAGGATCACGAGCGTCTCCGGCAGGACCGTCAGGATCAGGCCCAGACCGAACAGGTCGCGGTCCTCGGCGATCGCGCCCATCGCCGCGCTTCCGATGCCACGCTCTGCGTACCCTGCGCCGAGCGCTGCCAGGCCGACCGCGAGCGCCGCCAGCCCGGAGTTCTCGACCGAGGGTCCCTCTGCTTGCATTACGACTGCGTCTGCGAGTGCGTTAGCGAATTCGAGTTCTAGCATTGTAGGTTGTGACTGTCTTACTCCGTCGTGTGGGTTCGATCGTATCCGAACGGTTCGTAGTTCTCACCACCGCCGTCATAAAACTTCCCAAAGAACTCGACGTACTCGAGGCGTACGGCCTGCAGGCCGGCGCTCGTAATGCCGAGTCCTAGCACGATGACGTGGCCGACGACGAAGACGAGCGCGCCGGCGAGAACCGTGAGAGCGGCCATCGCGAGGCCGGCGTCGGTGGTGAGGATTCCGCTGAACATCAGCTCGCCTCCTTCGGGTACCTCCGAGTGGGCACCGGTCATGAAGTGGAAGTGTCCCTCCTCGTCCTCGTAGGCGCCCACGACGAGCAGGTTGACCACGAACGCCATGCCGGCCTTCGCGAGCAACACCGCGGTGATCCGCGTATAGGAGATGATGTGGGCGAGCCCGTTCGTGATGCTCTCGATGAGGCCGATGAGGATCCCGGCGGAGCCCTGGTGGAGGTACTCCCCGTAGACCGCGCCGACCAGCCCGACGGCCGCGAGGCCCAGGCCGGCGGCGCCGACGGCCGGACTGAAGCCGGCGAATCCGAGCGCCATCGGCTCCCCGTCGAAGACGGTGAAGAGGAACTCTGGCTTCGACGACGCGTAGGTCGTGCTGAAGATCCAGATCCAGGCCCCGATCGCCAGCAGTGCCCACGAGAGGTTGCTCGCGGCGGCGGGCACCAGCCCCTCCGTCTCGAGCTCGTTGACGAACCCGAAGACGTAGCCGATCGTCAGGTGGACGAGCCCGATCAGCAGGGCGACCACGAGCCAGAACAGCGCATAGGCGCTGTCGAGGCCCTTCTCGATCGGGGCGTGTTCGAGCCCGACGACGCCCTCCCAGAGCATCGTCGAGATGGTGTGGAAGCCGAGGATCTCGCCGTACAGCACGCCGAAGATCGTCGTGAAGATCCCACACCAGATCGCGATTCCGCCGAGGCTCTTCATGGCGGGACTGTCGAACGCCCGATAGAGCCCGAAGCCCATCGCCATGTAGAGGATCCCGTAGCCGACGTCGCCGATCATCAGCCCGAACATCACTGGGAATGTCAGGAACAGGACGATCGTCGGGTCGAGCTCGAAGTACCGTGGGCGGTTGATCGCCTCGACGAGCAGCTGGAACGGCCGTGCGGTGCCGGGGTTGTCCTGGACGACCGGCGGTTCGTCGCCGTGCATGCTCGTGGCGGCGTGCCCGCCGTCGGCGCGCGGTTTCCGCTCGCCGCCGTCGGCCGCGGCGGGCTGGCGGTCGGCGTCGCCCGCGTCGCCCGACTCCTCGTCGGCCGTGCCGTGGCCGTGGCCGTGCGAGACGTCGTCGAAGTCGACGCGTTCGAGCTCCTCACAGTCGACGTGGTCGCCGACCTCCGAGGCGAGAGCGGCCTCGAGCTCCTCGTAGCGCTCGGTCGGCACCCACCCCTCCGCGATGAACGACCGTTCGGTCGTCGCGAAGGAGAGGGGCACCTCCGCCTTCTGGACGTCGATCGAGAGCTCCTCCTCGACCGCGAGCAGGAACCCGCCGACGTCCAGCTTCAGCTCGGTGATCTCGCCCTCGACGCTCGTGAGCTTCGAGTCGAGCTGCTGTCTCCGGTGTTCGAGATCCTCGGCGTACGACTGCGGGCTGCCCTCGGCGTCGGGCACCGAGAGCATCGTCACCTCGACGCCGACCAGCGCGTCGGCGAGCGCGTCCTCGACGCCCTCCTCGGGACGGACGAAGATCGCGACGACGCCCTCCTCGGCGAAGGTCTCGTACTCGTCGATCCCCTCGGCGCCCTCGAGCGCCTCCCGGATTCGTTCCTCGCGGCCTTCGACGACGGCGGTCTCGAGGCTCTCGTAGCCCGAGAGCAGATCGAGGTCGATGCCGAGGCGCGCGAACGGTCGAACCGACGAGAGGCGCTCGTCGACGTCCCGGAGCTCCTCGCGGAGCTCGACGCGTCTGTCGTCGAGCTCGTTGACCCGTTCGCGGACCTCCTCGATCTCGGCCTCGATCTCCTCGTCCTCGACGATCCGGCTCGGACCGGCGTCCTCCTCGTCGACGTCGAGGATGCTCTCGATCGCCCGAACGGTGACGAGCTTCTCGGAGATCTCCTCGGCCTCGGCCTCGGGGTCGCCCGGCTCGAACCCCTCCCAGGAGTCGTCGTAGTCGACCAGGTGGACCAGGTTGAGGTCGTGGATCGTCTCGATGGCCTCGCCCATGACGGGCTTGGAGCCGGTCACCGAGACCTTGCTCATCCGTTCAGGTCTGAGCATGCACCGCCTCCTCGAACCGGCTCACGACGAACTCGACGACGTCGTCCACGTTGTCCTCGGCGCGCGTTTCGAGGGCCTCGCGCTCCTCCTCGCCGGTGGCGAGGATCTCCTGGCGTTCGGCCTCGATCTCCTCGCGCGCCTCCGCGAGGCGTTCGTCGGCGTGCTCGTTCGCCTCCTCGCGCGCCTCCTCACGGATCTTCTCGGCGCGCTCGCGGGCCTCGGCGATGCGGTCCTCGCGCTCGCGTTCGGCCTCGGCGACGATCTCATCGGCCTCCGCTTCGGCCTCCTTGATGTTCTGTAGAACCTCTGGCCTCGGCATGCTGTGATCAGGCGGAAGTTTGCTCGAGGGGCTATAAGGTACTTACGAAGCAGGGCGTTTACGGCGGGTCGTGCACTTCCACGATGGCGCACACCGCCGGAGACGAGGGACGACCGGCGTCGTCAGTAGGTCAGCGTGTAGCCGCCGTCGAACAGCAGGTCGGCGCCGTTGAGGAAGCGCGCGTGCTCCGAGAAGCCGAACACGAACGCGTTCGCCGCCTCGATGGGATCCATCAGCTCCTTGGTTCGTGCCTCCTCGAGCATCACCTTTTCGACGACCTCGCGCTCCGAGATGTCCCGCTGCTGGGCGGTATCGGCGATCTGGTTCACGACCAGCGGCGTCTTCACGTAGGACGTCGAGAGCGAGAAGGAGCGGACGTCGCCCTCGCCCTCCGCGGCGATCGACTGGGTCAGCCCGCGGAGCGCGAACTTCGCCGTGTTGTAGCCCACCTTGTCGCGGGTCACGTAGTGGCCGTGGATCGAACACATGTTGGCGACGACCCCGGCGGGCTCCTCGCCGCCGCGCATGTGGGGGAGACAGTGCTTCGCGAGCAGCATCGGCGCGCGCACCATCACCCGCTGCATCGCGTCGTACGTCTCGACGGGGAACTCCTCGAGCGGCGCGACGTGCTGGAACCCCGCGATGTTCGCGAGATAGGTCACCTCGCCGAGCCCCGCTGCGGCCTCGACGATCGCCGCGACGTCCGCGTCGTCGGTCAGATCGGCCTCGACGGTCTCGATCTCCCCCCGGAGGCCGAGCTCCTCCTTGCGTTCCTCGGTCTCCTCGAGGCCCTCCCCGTCGACGTCGGTCGCGACGACCGTGAGCCCGTTGTGGACGAGCGCGAGCGCCGTCGCCCGACCGATGCCCGAGCCGGCGCCGGTGACGATCGCGACCCGATCGGACGAGAACCGGGGGTCCTCGAGCGTCAGGATCGACTCGCGGTCGAGCTCCGCCGGTTGGATCTCGTTTGCCATGGTCGATCTCACGCCCGCCCCGATGGTGTGTATTTCGGTGACGTGGATCGCGTCGAAGGTGGAGGGATTATATGAACGGGGCCCCGAACGCGAACCGATGGGAATCCTCGAGGACAAGGCTCGCGCCCGGCTGTTCTACAAATACCTCTCGAAGGTGTACGACCGGATCAACCCGTTCGTCTGGAACGAGCGCATGCGCGGGGAGGCGCTCTCGATGCTGGAGATCGACGACGACGACCGCGTGCTCGACGTCGGCTGTGGCACCGGCTTCGCCACCGAGGGCCTGCTCGAACACACGAGCCGGGTTCACGGGCTGGATCAGAGCCGCCACCAGATGGAGAAGGCGTGGGCGAAGCTCGGCAAACACGACCCCGTCCGGTTCTACCTCGGCGACGCCGAACGCCTCCCGTTCAAGGACGACTCGTTCGACGTCGTCTGGTCGTCGGGCTCGATCGAGTACTGGCCCGACCCCGTCGCGACCCTCCGAGAGCTGCGCCGCGTCGCGAGGCCGGACGGCCAGGTGCTCGTCGTCGGTCCGAACTACCCCAAGACCGGCCTCATGCAGCGACTCGCCGACGCGATCATGCTCTTCTACGACGACCGCGAGGCCGACCGGATGTTCGCCGAGGCCGGCTTCGACGACGTCGAACACCGCCTGATGGGCCCCTCCTACGACCCCGACGTCGCGATCACCACCGTCGCACGCGTCCCAGAGTGACCGGCCGCCCGACGACGGAGATCAGTCGGCGCTCGTCTCGACGACCGCGATCGGAAGCTCGTTCTCGAACAGCCGGATCGTCAGCCTGCTGCCGGGTTCGGGGAGCGGACCGTTCGTCCCGGCGATCGGAAGGACGGCGCTCTCGCCGCGCTCCCAGTGGGGGTCCGCCGCGGCGTTGAACGGCCCCGACGGCGTCGAGAACCCGGTCGCGCCGACGAACGGTACGGGTGGCTGGTGCGCGAGCGGCTCGCCGTCGACCTCGACGAGAAGCGAGAGCTCTCGAACGTCGAGGGGGCCGCCGCGTTCGAGCGTGAGGGTGATCTCGTCGGCATCGGCGTCGACCGTCGCGCCGACGAGGACCGGCGAGGCCGACTCGAACGGCTCGTAGGCGAGCACCATCGTCCCGACGACGCCGCAGAGCACGACCACACACGCCGTCAGGAGCGCGACGCCGACGACCGGGGAGAGCGCACGATCCACGACCCGGTTGGGCCGGTCTCGGCTATAAACCTCCGCGCTCGGTACGGGGTGCTATCCGGCCCTCCGACGCACGCTCCCCGGCCGCCGTCCCGTCGACCGTCAACTCGATCGTCGTCGAGCCGACGGAGACGGTGATCGTCGTCGGCTCGTGGGGAAGGACGAGCCACAGTTCGCCCTCGTCGTCGGTGCTCCCGAGACGCTGGCCGTCGAGCGAGACGACGCCGGAGAGGGGCGCGTCGGTCTCGGCGTTCGTCAGCGAGACGACCGCGGGACCGCCGGGAGCCGTCCCCTCGACGCTCAGGCGAGCCCCGTCCTCGGTCTCGTTTCCGAGGGATGCGGTCTCGACGCCGTCGAGCCGAAGCTCCAAATACTCGCGATACACGTCCGTCGTCGCACGATCGAGGTAGACGGCGATCGTCCCCTCGGTGTACGTGCCGACGCCCCGGTAGGTGCCGTAGCCGACCTCGCTGTAGCTCCAGCGGGCCGCAGGGAAGACCTCGGGGTAGAGCTCGGCGATGCGCTCCTCCGACTCGCCGAGGCTGTGGAGGTGGGGTTCCGCCGCCGGATCGCGGGCGTCCGCCCGGTAGGCCTCCCGGTAGAAGTAGTCGTCCTCGACGGTTGCGAGGACGACGTCGCTGTCGTCCGCCTCGACGTGGACGCGGGTCGAGTCGATCTCGCCGCGGAGCGCGCCGGCGAGCCGCTCGCGGACCGGCCCCTGCATCGTCTCGGTCTCGACCGCCATCGCCTCGAACTCGCTCCCGCGCTCGATTCCGGCGACGCTCCCGACGTGATCCGAGAGCGACGAGACGGACCGCTGGAGGTCGACGGCGTTCGAGTGGACCGCAGCGAGTTCGACCGCAAGCCCCCGCTCGTCGATCTCGCCGGCGTGGTAGGCGCGATAGGCGTCGCGCTCGCGTTCGCGGAGCCGGACGACGGCCCGCTCCAGCTCCTTGGTCTCCTCGCGGACGATCGCCCGGCGTTCCGCGTCCGATCCCGCCCGTTCGAGACGCACGTCGAGGCGGTGTTCGTCGTAGCGCGACTCCAGTCCGGAGGCGTCGGCGGCGAGGGTCGCGCTCGCGTCGATGGCGACGTGCCCGCTGCCGCTCGCGACGTCGTCGCCCGCCGGTGCGAGCCAGTCGCCGTCCTCCAGCGCGGGACTCGAATCGCCCGGCTGTGGGTGGAGCGGCCCCCCCGGGAACGCCGCCGCGGGCAACGAGCAGACCAGAAGGGCTGCCAGCGCCAGCGGGAGCGCGTAGTTCATATAGATTCCATCAGATGTTCATACTATAAAAACGAACCGGCGACGAGAATCGGCCCGCGGGCGACGGGGTATCCTTGTAGGGGAGTTCACTTAGCATGGAAAGCATTTTCTCCCCCCGGACGTCACTGCTACTCGATGCGGATGCCCGTCGTCGCCGTCTGGATCCTCTGTCTGCTGGTCGCGAGCGGCGCGACGGGCGTCGTCTCGGCGCCGGTGGCGGCACAGGACGGCGTCGAGGCGGAGGGCGCCGTCGGCCAGACCATCGAGATCCGCCTCCAGGCGGACGGCGATGCGATCGTCTCGGTCTCACAGCGGTTCGCGTTCGAGTCCGAGGAGGACCGCGAGGCGTTCGATCGTCTCGCCCAGGAGTTCGAGAGCGGCGACGCCGACCGGGAGCTCTCGGCGACCGTCTTCGAGCGGATCGCGGAGGCGGCGAGCGAGAACGCCGGCCGCGAGATGGCGATCGAGGACGTCGCTCGCGAGAGCGAGAGCGGCGAGAACGCTGGCAGGCTCGAGTTACGATTCCGGTGGACCGGCTTCGCCGCCACCCCGGAGGACCGACTCGAGGTCGGTGACGTCTTCGTGATCGACGGCGAGCAGTGGCTCCCCTCGCTCTCGGACGGCCAGCGCCTCGTCATTCACGCCCCGGAGGAGTACGCCGTGGACGGCGCGAACCCCGACGCGTCGGTCGACAACGGCACGCTGATCTGGGAGGGACCGCGGCAGTTCGAGCCGGGCGAGCCGAACGCGACGTTGGTTCCGAGCAGCCGAACCGGGATCTCGGTGCTCACGGTGGGGATCGGGATCGCACTCGTGGCCGCGATCGTGCTGCTGGTCTACCTGCTCTCGCGACGCCGGACGGCCGCCGCCGGACGACAGGAGCGCGGAGAACGCGGCTGGGAGGCGCTGCTCCCCACCGCGGGGGACGGCGGCGAGGAGACGTCCGATCCGCCGGAATCGGAGCCGGAGCCCGCACCCGAACCGCCGACGGAGCCCGACGACCCGTTCGGCGGGATCGATCCGGAGCTGCTCTCCGACGAGGAGCGGGTGGTCCGCCTGCTCGAGGCCAACGGCGGGCGGATGAAGCAGGCGAGCATCGTCGCCGAGACCGACTGGTCGAACGCGAAGGTCTCACAGCTGCTGTCGTCGATGGCCGACGAGGGACGGATCGAGAAGCTACGCATCGGTCGGGAGAACCTCATCACCCTCGTCGAGGAGGAGAACGGGGACTGAGGCTTCGGAAACGTTTAGCACCCCTGGTCGAGAAGGTCGGTCATGAAGGTTCTCGTGACCGTCGCGGAGGTGGCGACCGTCGAGGAGGACTTCGAGATCGACGGATCGGCTATCGACGAGCGATACCTCGAGTACGACCTGAACGAGTGGGACGACTACGCCATCGAGGAGGGCGTCCAGCTCGCGGAGGAGGGGGTTGCAGACGAGGTCGTCGCCGTCACGATCGGTCCCGAGCGAAGCGAGGAGACGATCCGGATGGCGCTCGCGAAGGGGGCCGACAGGGCGATCCGGATCTGGGACGAGTCGTTCGAGGATACCCTGCTCGACGTCGCCGCCAAGACGCGGATCCTCGAGGCCGTCGTCGAGCGGGAGGAGCCCGACCTCGTCCTAACGGGGGTCCAGGCCAGCGACGACATGTTCAGCGCGACCGGGGTAGCGCTCGCGGACGCCATCGGCGTCGAGTGGGCCGCGGTCGTCAACGGCCTCGATCACGACTTCGAGGACGGAGTCGCGAGCGTTCGTCGCGAACTCGAGGGCGGCGTCGAGGAGCTCACCGACGTCGAACTGCCTGCCGTACTCACGATCCAGACGGGGATCAACGACCCCCGCTACGCGAGCCTGCGGGGGATCCGCCAGGCCCAGCAGAAGGAGATCGCCGCGACGTCACTCGCGGACCTCGGACTCGACGCGTCGGCGGTCGAGAGCCGGCTTCGGCTGACGGAGATGTACGAACCCGAGGTCGAGAGCGACGCGACGATCATCCAGGGCGGCCCGGAGGACGCGGCCGTCCAGCTCGCGAGCGTCCTGCGCGAGAAGGGGGTGGGCGCGGAATGACGGACGTCCTCGCGATCGCCGAACACCGCCGCGGAACGCTGCGCGACGTGAGCTACGAGCTGATCACCGCCGGGCGCGAGCTCGCGGAGGAGACGGACGGCGAGCTCCACCTCGCAGTGATCGGCGGTCACCTCGAGGAGTTCACTCGGCTGCTCTCGAAGGAGGGCGTCGACGTGATCCACGCCGTCTCCAACGGCGAGGAGTTCAACCACGACGTCTACACCCAAATCGCCGAGGGGCTCGTCGAGGAGATCGATCCCGGTGTAGTGCTCGTCCCGAACAGCGTCAACGGGCTCGACTACGGCCCCGCGCTCGCGAACCGGCTGGGACGCCCGCTGGTGAGCGACGTGACGGACGCCTCGTTCGACGGTGAGGCGCTCTCGACGACCCGCGAGATGTACGGATCGAAGGTCGAGACCACCGTCGAGGTCGACGCCGAGCGCACCGTGGTGATGATCCGCGGCGGCGAGTGGCCAAGCGCCGACGATTCGGGCGATCCGGAGATCCGCGAGCGCGACGCGTCGATCGACGAGAGCGCCGTCCGCTCGACGGTCAGGGCGTTCGAGGAGGTCGGCGGCGGCGACGTCGACATCGCGGACGCCGAGGTGCTCGTGAGCGTGGGTCGGGGCATCGACGAGGAGGAGAACCTCGAACTCGTCGAGGAGCTCGCCGACGCGCTCGACGCGACGCTCTCGGCCTCGCGACCGATCGTCGACAGCGGCTGGCTCGAGAAGAACCGACAGGTCGGCCAGTCGGGTAAGACCGTCACCCCGAAGATCTACATCGCGATCGGGATCTCCGGTGCGGTCCAGCACGTCGCCGGCATGAAGGGGAGCGAGACGATCATCGCGATCAACACCGATCCGAACGCGCCGATCTTCGACATCGCCGACTACGGCATCGTCGAGGACCTCTTCGACGTGGTGCCGGCGTTGATCGAGGAGTTCGAGAGGTGACCGAGGCGTTCGAATAGACCATCGTCCTCGTCGGGGAACCCGTGCTAGCACCGCTCCATCTATGTTTATTGCCGTGCGGAACCATTAAGAACGTGATTCTGCTGGCCAGAGTCGGATACAGCTAATGACGATTAACGTACGGTCTCTCGGAGTGAACGCTCGAACGACGACCCGGATCAACCGGGCGGGTATGGCGGCCATCGCGGGTTCGATCGCGCTCGCGATCAGCCTGATCGGACACGAAGTCGCTCGGTATCGCGGCATCGACGGGACCATCGACGTCCCCGGCACGCTCGGATTCTTCCTGAGCTATGGCAGTCTCTCGCTCGCGTGGGGCTTGCTGTTCCTCGGATCGCTTGGATTCGCGGCACTGGTGATGCGCACCGACGACCGTCTGGTGAAGGTCGGCGCGGGCGCGGTAAGTCTCGGGTTAGCCGGTACTGCTCTCGGGTTCGGCTTCGCGGCACTCGCCGGCCTCGCCGGTCTCGGAGACGTCGCCATGATCGGCGAGATGATCGCCGCCCCCAGCATGATGCTCCTCTTCACGCTCGGATCGCTCGTGTTGGGCATCGAACTCCTGCGGACCGAGATCGTCTCCCGGGCGATCGCAGGGCTGATGACCGCCGTCGGTCCCGGGATGATCCTGGGAGTCATGATCGGCGTACCCGTCCTCGATATCGTGCTGTTCGCCGGCCCGGTCTGTGCCGTCTGGGCGTTGATCGGGTACGACCTGCTCAGCACGGACACGACGATCGAGGAGCCGTCGGCGGTTCCGGCCTGAATTCGGGTTTGAAGGGTTTCGGGTTTTGAGGTTTAGAACGGACGTTTTCGTATCACGTGAGGGGTACGACGGTCGATCGACGGTAGGCTTTTGTCGACGACCCGTCTCGGTACGCGTCATGGCTCGGGGAGAGTCGGGATGGCTTCTAGACGAGTTCCCGTACGTTCGCCTGGGTGACGGCTCCCGGCCGCTCGTCGTCCTGCCCGGCGCGACCGATCCGCTGTTTGACGGGAACTACCCACGGCTCGCCGTCCACCTCCTCGGGCGGTACTACCATCGGTTCACCGACGACTACACCGTCTACGTGATCAGCCGACCCCGCGGACTCGAGGCGGGGAAGACGATCCGGGACATGGCCGACGACTACGCACGCGTTCTCGAGGAGGAAATCGGGACGGCAGCGGTCTGGGGCCTCTCGATGGGTGGTTGCATCGCCCAGCAGCTCGCGGTCGAACACCCCACCCTCGTCGACGAACTCGTCCTCGGGGTCACGGGGACCCGGATCGCGGAGGGCGCTCGCGAACGCGTCGACGAGATGCGACGGCGCGCGTACGATCACGACTGGCAGGCGATCCGCGCGGCCATCGCCGCCGGAATGTTCAGCGACTGGCGACGGATGGTCTATCCGTCGATGACGGCATCGGTCGGTCGGTTCACGTTGCCGACGCCGGCAGTCCCCTCGGACGCCTGGATCTCGATCGAGGCGCTGCTCGACTACGACGGTCGACGAAGCGTCGGCGGGATCCGCGCGCCGACGCTCGTCATCGGCGGCGAGAACGACCCGTTCTTCCCGCCCGCGATCCTCGAGGAGACGGCCGAGGCGATTCCGGACGCGGAGCTTCACGTGATTCAGGGGGCCAGACACGGCGCGTTCCACACCCACAAGCCGACGTTCGAGCGGCGGATATTGGCGTTTCTCGACGGTCGGTGACGCTCAGGAACGTGCTTCGAGCCAGTCGCACACCGCCGGCCAGCCCTCCTGGTGGACCTCGGGAGCGACCGACAGCCCGACGTGTGTCGTCGGGAACTCGATGGTCGCCGCGTCCTCGCTCGGAACGCGATCGAGGAACGGCTCGTACGCCCCGGGCGGGACGAAGCCGTCCTCCGCACCGACGACCAGCACCACCGGCACCTCGATGGCGTCAAGGTCGACGCGCTCGCCGCCGCCGAACAGCTCGTTCTCGATCAGCCGGTTCCCTCGAACGGCTTCTCGACGATCCCCCGGTAGGTCCCCCCGGGTACGTCCATCCCGCCGACCGCCCACTCGGCCCGCCGGGCGAAGTCCTCGCGAGGTTCTGGTAGGGGCGGAGCGGGGCGCAAGCGGCGTATTCGACCGGTTTGCGTATCGACAGCCTCACGTCGAGCACGGGCGCGGAGACGGTACCGAAGACGTCGGCGCGTTCTCCTCCCCTGACCGAGCCGGTGATCCGCCGAAGGCCCGTCCGGTCCGGTCTCATGGACGTCTCACCGCCGGGTGCCGATCCGATCGCGGGCCGCGGCCACCCGGCCCAGAACCCCGTCGCTTCGTCCCCGGCGCTTGCTTCGGGCCGTGACGACGTCGAGGCCGGGGCTGTAGTAACAGACGGGATCGACGTTCGGACGGTCGAACCCGCTGGCCTCGAGGAGCGTGTTCTCGGCAATCGACGTCGTCGCCGGATGGAGCGTCCACGGCTCGTGATCGATATCGGTGTGGCGGACGGTACCGTCGGTCCCCTGGGTGTAGAGGCGCCGGCGCTCGGTGAGGAACGCGGCGCGCGAGCCGGGTTCGGGCGTGAAGGGGTCGCCGGCCGGTCCGTAGGTCGCCTCGAAGCGCGCCGGACGGTCGCCGGGGTGGAACCGTCGGCTCGCGAACTCGACGCGCTCGCCCGTCCACCGCCAGTCCATCCGGGCGTAGTAGTACGGGAGTCGATGGAACAGACGCGCGCTGAGGACGGTCGCGACGCTCCGTGCGTCGAGACTGAAGAAGTAGACCCCGGGTTCGCCCTCGTGGGTGACGTACGTCCGCAGGTTGAGTTCGGGGACGTCGAACGCGGTCCACGCGGGGAGCCCGCGGGGGCGGGTGTCGACGTTGACGAAGGGGACGACGGTCAGCCAGCCGACGCCGTCGTACGTCTGGACGGACAACGCGTCGGGGAGGTGTGAATCGAGGCGGTCGGCGTCGATCGGCCAGTTCGCGAACAGGAGATGTCCCCACCCGAACGCGAGCGGGAGGGATACGGCCATGGACGGCGTACGCGTCCGGACCGGTTAACTCCCGACGTCGGTTCGATCGCCGCCGTTTCGTCACCTACTTGCCTCGAACGGCCCGAGTTTCCGGTAATGGAGTATCTCGAGCGTCGTCGGGGGCTCGTCGACGACCGGCTGGAGGCCGTCCTCGACGAGCTCGAGCCGGATCGACTGGCCGAGGAGGTGCGCCACACCGCCCTCTCGGGGGGCAAGCGGGTGCGACCGACGATCACGGTGCTGGTCTGTGAGGCGATCGGCGGCGAACCCGAGGACGCCGTCGACTTCGGCGTCGGGATCGAACTGGTCCACAACGCCTCGCTGGTGGTCGACGACGTCATCGACCGCTCGGCGATGCGCCGGGGCGTCGGGAGCGCGTGGGCGACGTTCGGCTACGGGCCGGCGATCATCGACAGCGACGCCCAGCTCGGCGAGGCGTTCGCGCTCTTCTCGGCGGATCCGCGCGCGATGCAGACGGTCACCGAGGCGATGGTCGAGCTCGGCGAGGGCGAGGCGACCGAGCTGGTCGCCCAGCCGGAGACGGAGGGCGAGTACATGGAGCTCGCCCGGCGCAAGACCGGCGCGCTGTTTCGTGCCGCGGCGGAGCTGGGCGCGATCGCCGCCGACGCCGATGGGGTGATCGTCGAGGCCGTCGGCGAGTACGCCGAGCGGGTCGGTATCGCCTTCCAGATCCGCGACGACGTGCTCGACGCGACGGCGGACTCCGAGGAGCTCGGCAAACCGACGGGCCAGGACGACGAGATGGATCGACCCTCGCTGTTGCAGGTGACCGACCTCAGCCCCGAGGAGGCGAACGAACGCGCGCACGAGGAGAGCGATGCCGCGCTGGACGCGCTCTCCCGGATCGACGTCGAGGACGAGCAGGCGTACGAGTACCTCCGAGATCTCGCCGAGTTCGTCGTCATCCGAGAACGGTAGTCCGGTTCAGAGGCGTCCAGCAGCGGTATCCGATTCGATGTCCTACGTTCGCGTGACACCTCGATCCGTTCCGGTCCCTGACAGTCCGCCCGATAGGGAGTCACTGTTGTTCTGTCCGACCGATGGCGTATTGGATCGTCCGCGAGCGCGCACCGACGCCGGAGTGTCGCTGCCCCAACCGTACTACTCGGATCACGGAACGCGGACATGGACACGGACGGGAAGGCGAAGACGACCGCGAGGGCGGACGTTCGGACGATCTCGCCGTCCGGCTGATGGTAACGGAGCTTCGCGCGGCGGCCGGTGGGTCCGTCCGTTCAGCCATCGGCGAACCCGCACCTGGGCGCTCGAGAGCTACAAACCGGAAACGCGGGCGGGTCTAGAGATCGACCGATCACACCATCCACCGTCAACCCCGCAGAGCCATTTCTCGCGATCGGTGCTGCCGTCACCGGCCGTTAGCAGTACGAGAGATCACCAGTGGTCGCCGCCGTAGTAGGGACCTGGATCCGTGGTACGTCGTGCCGAAACGGCGCGATCGATCTCCCAGCGGAGGAGCTCCCAGAGCTCCGGACGGGACGTCTCGGTGGCACTGAACAGCCGCTCGACGTCCTCCGGGGAGTGTTCGGCCGCGAGCTCCGCGGTCGCATCGGGTAGCACGTAATCGATCCTCCCCGTCTGCAATCGGAACACCCGTTTCGGCCGACGTTCGAGAAGGCCCCGATCCGCCAACCCGTCCTTGGCGCTATCGATCACGTACTTCCAGGGGTCCTCCCGACCCCCGTCGAAGAACGCGTCGACGAGGGCGGCGACGAGTACCCATCGGGGCCCTCCTGATACTGGATCTCCTCGAGGAACGCCGGGATCGCCCACTCGAAGGTAAATCGGGGCCAGGACGGAGCTTCCCCGGCGTGCTCGACGAACAGGGCCGTCCGCGATCGGAGCCCGAACCAGCGCGATAGTTCGCCCGTCTCGAACCGGATCGCGTCCCTCTCCTCGTTCGAGAGGAACGCCGCCATCAGAATCGCCGTTCCCAGCCGGTCCGCGGCGACCGTTCAATCCGCGTGGAGGAGACGGACGTTTCCGACGAGACGTTTCTCGGCGAATCGCTCGCCGTTGAGCAGGACGGTCTCGCTCGGCGTCAGTTCGTCCATGGTCCGTGGCTACGGGATCGGACGTTTAGTATTGGTAGTTCGCGTTCACGTCGGCTCCGCTCGGCGCTCGAAGCGCGACTCCGCGATGGCGAATGTGAGCGTGCTCACCAGCCCGAGCAGCGTGCCGACGGTGAGCGCGACGGCGACGTACGGCAGCGTCTGGTAGCCGAGGACGAACGCGCTCACCGCGTAGAGGACGACCGCGATCGAGACGACGTAGAACGGCGCGTTGAGATAGCGCCACTCGAAGCGATCGGCGAGGTACTCGTCGGTTATCTGGCCGAGGCTAGAGGTGATCCCGGCGGCGGCGAACCACTGGACTGCGCCGTAGACGAGCGCCGCGATGATCTCGAGCGCGCTCGGATCCATCTCCGTTCGCACCTCCTCGACGGCCTCGATCCCGCCGACACCGCCGATGAAAAGCAGGGCGGCGGCGACGACGTAGGTGATGAGCGTCACTCGGCCGGTGTAGAGCAGCTGTCGGCCGCGTTCGGCGTACTCGTCGACGGTCTCCTCGAGACCGAGCCCCCGGAAGAGGACGTAGAGACCGAGGAGCGCCGAGAGCATCCCGAAGACGCTTCCCGGAAGACCGAGTAGGTTCGCGACGGCGACGAGGGGGTAGATCAACAGCAGGATTCCCAGGGGAACGAGTATCGTCCCCCGCGTCTCGGGGTCGTTCAGTACCTGCTTGATCGTGTAGTACATCGACTCGAGGTCCTGTGCCTGGCGGACGACCACCCGCCGGACGCCGTCGACGGGCACCCGCGAGCGGATCACGGGGACGACGCTCTCGTCCTGCGCGCCGTCGGTGACGACGATCGCTGAGACCGACTCGCCGGTCGCGAGGCCGGCGAGCACGCGATCGAGCTCCGCGCCGACCTCCCGGTTGGCGCTCACGTCGGCCTTCTCGTTGCCGGTGATGGCGGCGACCTCGACGGTCTCGCCCTCGCCGGCGAGGTCGTCGTGGAGGTGGACGCCCTGAAAGAGGACGTTCACGTCCGAATCCTCGGGATCCGCGGTCGCGAGCGCGACGGCGGCCGCCTCGACGTTTCCGCGACCGACCACCGGCGTCTCGAAGTCGGTCTTGCGGCCGACGTCGTCGTCGAGGTCGACGCACAACACCAGCAACATCGATCGGGTCTACGCGGCGGTCGGATAAGGACCTTCGGGCTCTCGGCTCTTCGGCGCCGGACCGGGCGGGACGGGACGAGCGAACGGCGCCGGCGATCGCGAGCGTCGATCGATCCCGCACGTCTTTTGTCGGTCGGGACCGTTCGTCCGGTACGAAATGATCTCGAAGGGCTGTGAGCAGTGCGCCAAGGGCGGCAAGATGGTACTGTTCGTCTACGGCTACTGCGACCAGCGCGACTGCTTCTACTGTCCCCTGGGGGAGAACCGCAAGAACGTCACCCAGGTGTACGCGAACGAGCGGCCCGTCGAGACCGACGATGACGTCCTCGAGGAGGCGAGACGGATGGAGGCGCTCGGGACCTCGATCACGGGAGGCGAGCCCCAGGAGGCGATGAACCGGACCTGCCGGTATCTCCGCCTGCTGAAGGAGGAGTTCGGCGACGACCACCACACCCACCTCTACACCGGAATCACCGGCGGCCGTGAGAACATGCGCCGGCTCTCGGAGGCGGGTCTCGACGAGATCCGCTTCCACCCGCCGTTCGAGCAGTGGGGCGAACTCCACGGTACCGAGTGGGAGGAGATCCTCTACGTCGCCCGCGAGGAGGGACTGACGCCGGCGTTCGAGATCCCCGGGATCCGTTCCGAGAGCGAGTTCCTCGACTTCCTCGACGAGGGGGCTGCCGAGTTCTGTAACGTCAACCAGTTCGAGATGAGCGACGGCAACTACCGCCGGATGCAGGAGGAGGGCTACGAGCTCGAGGACGGCCACATGAGCGCTGTCGAGGGCTCGAAGGCGATCCTCGAGGAGATGGGCGATCACCCGAAGGTCTACTTCTGTACGAGCGTGTTCAAGGACGCAGCCCAGCACCGAAACCGGCTCAAGCGGATGGCCCGAACCGTCAGACGAGAGTTCGACGAGATCACCGACGACGGCACGCTCGTCTACGGGAAGACCCGCGAACCCGAGACGCGGCTTCGCGAACTCGGCGTCCCCGAGGAGTTCTACACGGCGAAGTCCGAGCACGTCGAACTGGCGTGGTGGCTCCTCGAGGAGATGGTCGAGGAGGGCGACGTCGCGAACGGCGAGATCGTCGAGCAGTATCCGACCTACGACGGTACCGTCGTCGAACGAACGCCGCTGGCATGATCAGCCGTTTTTGGTGCGGGTTTTTCCGCGAGCGAACGCCGTTAGCGTAGGCGGCTTTTCGTCGACGTTTTCCGGTGAGCGGGTCGCTCTGCGATCCCGTACCGAAAGAGGTCGGACGGCAGGGTGGTCGAACGCTCGCCGCTGGCGTGACGACTCACGGTTCCGGTTGCAGGTTCAGCGCGGGAGAACGGAGGCAACGAGAAATCGGTTCGCAAGCGTTTAGACCACTGCTCGGCAACTAGGGCACATGTCGGACTGTCCACTCGCGGACGAGTGCCCGAGCTACTCCGAGCGGATCTCGGGCATGGGGTGTCAACACTACGGGGATCGGGGGGGTGCCGAGTGGTGCAACCACTACAGCCAGCCGATCCGCGATCTCAAGGGACAGCCGGTCCAGCCGGGCGAGGAGGTCGTCGTCGACGTCACCGACATCCACGAGAGCGGCGCCGGAGTCGGACGGACCGACGACGGCTTCATCGTGCTGGTCGACGGCATCCTGCCCGACGCCCGCGCCCGCGTGAAGATCTCGCAAGTTCGATCGAACCACGCCCGTGCGGACGAACTCGAACGTCTGCCGATGGACGAGGCGGACGACGAGACGTCGGACGAGGAGGTCGAGGGAACCGAGGACGACGGGGACGACGAGTCGAACGAGCAGCCGAGCCGGCCGGCCCGCGAGCGACTGGGCAGTCGCGACAACTTCTGGGGCTCGTAGCGAGCGGACGCGACATTTATCCAGCCGACCCCCCCACGTGAGAACGGACAGTCATGGACGACCCGAGCGCCGACGACCTCGACGCCGAATCGATCCTCGAGAAGGTCGGCTTCGAGGCGGAGACGAACGTCCTGACCCGCCGACAGGCGGAGGTGCTCGCGCTGCGGGAGCGTGGCGTCGCACAGACGACCATCGCCACCCGGCTCGGCACGTCCCGGGCGAACGTCTCGAGCATCGAAGCAAGCGCACGCACGAACGTCGAGAAGGCGCGGGAGACGGTCGCGTTCGCCGAGGCGCTCGACGCACCCGTCCGCGTGGAGGTCGAGGCGGGCACCGATCTCTACGACATCCCATCAAGAGTGTACGCGGCCTGCGACGACGCGGGCGTGAAGGTGAACCAGACCGCGCCCGAACTGATGAAGTCGGTCAGCGACGCCGCCGGCGACGCGATCAGCGGGCGCGCGGTCAAGCGCGACCTGCTCGTCGGCGTCACCGTCGACGGGAGCGTCCAGGTCCGCCGCTCGAGGGTCGAGTAGCGTTTCGGTCGACCCGCACCACGACGGCGGTGTCGAACGGGACGAGGGCGCCGATGGGAACGCGTCGAAACACCCGACTCCTCGTCGGCGTAGGGGACTACCAGGTCTCGATCGTGTCGGCGTGGAGGTCCTCGACGCAACCCTCACAATCGGGGTGATCGGCATCGAAACAGGCCGGGCGGTCCTCCTCGTCGAGCATAACGGCGCGTTTCTCCGCGTAGCGCCGGCAGACGATCCTCACGCGACCGGACTCATCACGTGGAGGTCCCTCGCGGTCGGCGCCACGACCGTTCCGAGAGGAGCCACGGGCCCGCTCGTACTGCCGACCCGCCTCCCGGATCTTCGAGCGCAGAAACCGGTTCACGCGTCGCCGATCGACCATGTCGTCGGTAGCGGATCGGCGTACAAAGACCCGTCGCCCTCGAATCACCTCCCCTTTCATGTGCAGGTGTGTGCCTCCAAGTGGCGAGCCATCGAAATCGGAGGAGATGGTCTACGAACTACCCGACCTGCCGTACGCGTACGACGCGCTCGAACCGACGATCGACGCCCGCATCATGGAACTGCACCACTCGGCGCACCACCAGGGCTACGTCGACGGCGCCAACGCCGCCCTCGACGAGCTGGAAGGGATGCGTGAGTCGGGTGATTTCGAGGGGATCAAGCACGCCAAGCGCGATCTCTCGTTCAACCTCTCGGGTCACGTGAACCACTCGATCTTCTGGCAGAACATGAGTCCCGACGGCGGCGGCGAACCCGGCGGCGAGCTCGCGGACGCGATCGCTGAGGGGTTCGGCTCGTTCGACGACTTCCGAAGCGAGTTCGGCGAGGCGGCTAAGGCCGTCGAGAGCAACGGCTGGGCCTGGCTGTTCTACGAGCCCGTCGGCGACCGACTCATCGTCGGCCAGGTCGAGAGCCAGAACCGCCTCGCCCATCAGGGTGCGACGCCGCTGCTGGGGCTCGACGTCTGGGAACACGCCTACTACCTCCAGTACGAGAACGAACGCGGCGAGTACGTCGAGTCGTGGTGGGACGTCGTCGACTGGGACGACGTGAGCGCGCGCTACGACGAGGCCCGAGCCCGCGTCGAGGACGACCACGGAGACTCAGACGAACGGGACGAGTGAGATGAGCCGGGACATCCCGATCATCGAACTCGACCGACGCCGGGTCCTGCAGGGGCTCGGCCTCGCCGGCGCCGGCGCGCTCGCAGGTGCGGGCGTTCAGGGCGTCGGCGCGAGCGGGGACGAGAAGGAACCGGGGTCGGACGCCGGCCTCGATGGGTCGTACGAGGCGGGCGAGTACACGCTTCCCGACCTGCCGTACGCGTACGACGCGCTCGAACCGACGATCGACGCCCGGATCATGGAACTGCACCACTCGGCGCACCACCGGGGCTACGTCGACGGGACGAACGACGCCCTCGAACGGCTCCAGGGGCTGCGCGAATCCGACGATTTCGAGGGGATCAAACGTGCGAAGCGCGACCTCTCGTTCAATCTCTCGGGTCACGTCAACCACTCGATCTTCTGGCGGAACATGAGTCCCGACGGCGGCGGCGATCCTCAAGGAACGCTCTGCCAGCGGTTGATCGAGGAGTTCGGTTCGGTCGAGCGGTTTCGCGAGGAGTTCAGCGAGGCGGCCAAGGCCGTCGAGAGCAACGGCTGGGCCTGGCTGTTCTACGAACCGGTGGCCGATCAGCTGATCGTCGGCCAGGTCGAGAGCCAGAACCGCCTCGCTCACCAGAACGCAACGCCGCTGCTGGGGCTCGACGTCTGGGAGCACGCCTACTACCTCCAGTACGAGAACCGACGGGGGGAATACGTCGACGCCTGGTGGGACGTCGTCGACTGGGACGACGTCGCCGCGCGCTTCAAGGCCGCGAAGGCGTACTGGTAAGCCCCGTCGTTTCACTTTCACCACGCTCGCGGAACTTTTTATACCATCGGGCTCCAACCACCGTATGTCTCCCATTGGAAAACGAAGCGGAGACAGTGAGACCATGACAGACCTGCGACAAGAAGCGGAAGCGATAGCGGACCAGTTCTCGGAGCACCTCGACGTCGACGTCGACGAGGTCGAAGCTCGACTCGACACCCTCGTTAGCGAGTACAAGATCCCCGCCGAGGAGGCCCGACGAAGCGTAACGAACCACTACCTCGACGAGGCCGACATGGACCGTGACGAGCTCGGCCGCGGTGGGAACGCCGAGGTCGAGCTCGCCGAGATCGACGCTGCCGAACAGTGGGTCGACCTGACGGCGAAGGTGATCGACCTCTGGGAGCCACGCAGCGACTCGATCGCCCAGGTAGGCCTGCTCGGCGACCCCTCGGGGCGGATGAAGTTCACCAAGTGGGCGAAATCGGAGCTGCCGGAGCTCGAGGAGGGCTCGGTCTACCGGCTCGAGAACGTCGTCACGGACGAGTACCAGGGTCAGTACTCGGTGAAGCTCAACCGAACGACGACCATCACCGAACTCGACGAGGAACTCGAGGTCGGCGACGACACGACGGAGATCGAGGGCGCGCTCGTCGACATCCAGTCCGGATCCGGACTGATCAAGCGCTGTCCCGAGGAGGGCTGTACGCGCGTCCTCCAGAACGGCCGGTGCTCGGAACACGGCGAGGTCGACGGCGAGTTCGACCTGCGGATCAAGGGCGTGCTCGACGACGGCCGTGAGGTCCAGGAGGTCATCTTCAATCAGGAGGCGACCGAGGACGTCGCCGGAATCGACCTCGCGGAGGCCAAACAGATGGCAATGGACGCGCTCGATACGACGGTCGTCGCCGACGAGATCCGTGCGAAGATCCTCGGTCAGTACTACCGCGTGACCGGACCGACGTTCGGCCGCTACGTGCTCGCCGACGAGGTCGAGGAACTCGGCGGACCGGCGGATGCGGAGGAGACGCTGATCAAAGCGAGGTCGATCTAAATGAGTCAAGCACCCACCCGAGAACTGGCCCAGCGCGTCTTCGCACGCGAGTTCAACGACGCCAGTTACACGTTCAAGGAATCGGACGACGAACGAGCGCCGCTCTACCTGCTGCTCCCGACCGGCGAACGTGCGAACCGCGTGTTCGTCGTCGGCACGCTGACCGAGAAGACCGACGTCGGCGAGGAGAGCGAGTACTGGCAGGGCCGCGTGGTCGATCCGACGGGGACGTTCTTCGTCTACGCCGGCCAGTACCAGCCCGAGGCGACGAACTTCCTCCGGGAGGCCGAGCCGCCCACGTACGTCGCCGTCGTCGGGAAGCCCCGTACCTACGAGACCGACGACGGTTCGATCAACGTCTCGCTACGGCCCGAGTCGATCACCGAGGTCGATGCCGCGACGCGCGATCGGTGGGTCGTCGAGACCGCGAACCGAACGCTCGAACGCATCGACCGGTTCGACGACGAGACCAACGAGTACGCCGAGATGGCCCGCGAGGAGTACGACCTCCCGATCGAGAACTATCACCGCGAACTGCTGACCGCGCTCGAGAGTCTCGACGAGACCGAGGCCGACGCGGAAGCGACGGCGTAGCCGCGCACCGTTTTCGAAAACAGCGGCCCGACAGTCGTCGGAACCGAAGACGCCCGGGTGGTTCCAGCACCCGAACAGGGCCGTATCCGAAGCCCATGACCACCGATACAAGCCGAAGACAAGAACGTATCGACCGAACCGAAGAGCGGACGTCTCCCAGTGCCGGCTGGCGAGCGGTGTACGCCGCGATGGGCGTCCCGTCCGATGGCGGAGCCGAAACCGAGACGTCGTCGAAGGCGCGTAACGACCACACGCTCGACGAGTACGCCGACCGAGTGCCGTCCCGGACGAACGACCGGACCGAGCGAAACGGTCATAACGCCGTGACGTCGGACTGAGGACCGACGTCTGACGAACCGTTAAGTACGATCGGAAACAACTACCGACGGATGGGCAACAAGAACAAGACGATCTCCTTTCGCGTCAACGAGGACGCCTTCGAGACGCTCCGGGAGATCGCGGAAGAGCGCGACATCTCGCTTTCGGCGGTGTTTCGCGACTACGTCGACCTGTTGGTTGCCCACGACGGTCAGGTGCGTGTCGTCCCCGAACACGAACTCGACGGTGAGACGACCGACGACTTCCCGCCAAAGGTCGAGGTACCGAAGAGCTTCGTCCGCGAACACGAGCGACTCGAACTCGAGGCCGAACACCTCCGCGAACAGCTCGACGAGCACAAGCGCTACATCACGAACCTCCGCCGACGCATCGACGAGGGTGACGACATCGACGAGATCGTCCACCTCGAGGAGATCGATCGCGAGAACGGGAAGGGTGAGGAGCCCTACCGGCTGGGCTAGCCCGAGAGCTCCTGTTTTCGCCGGGCCGCCTGCCGCTCTGCCTCACCGCTGCCCTCGACCGATGCGAGCGACTCGATCGCCTCGAGCGTTCTGACCGAATCGTCGAGAAACGAGAGGACGTCGCCGGGGTAGGCGTACAGCATGTAGTCGTCGGTCATCACGTCGACGATCGCCTCGGGGCCGAGTCCGTCGGCACGGAGTTCGAGGAGATACCGCATGAACTTCCGCTCGGCACAGCCACAGTAGGGGTTGTCCTGACAGTCGCAGTCGAGGAAGTCCTGGGTGAAGTCGAGTACGCGTTGCTGGGAGGCGTCGTCGAGCTTCTCGAGGCCCTCGCCCTGGAAGAGGAGGTCCAGCGTCGCTCCTTTGAACGCACCCTTCGGGAGGTTCGTATCGAGCTGTGAGGCGAGCTGACGGTGGTTCTTGAGGTAGATCTTGTCCGTGATCGCCACAGTATCAGGTCGTACGCGTCCGGATTACAAAAGCCTCCGGGTGCGCTATTCGACGGAGAACTCGCCGCGCATCGCCTCCGGATGGTACTCGCAGTAGTAGGTTCCCGACCGACCGGCCATCTCCTGGGTGATCTCGAGCGTCATCGAGACCGTCTCACCCTCCTGTTCGGACTCGTCCGACGCCGCGATCTCGTTTCCGTCGGCGTCCTCGGCGATGAGTTCGTGCTCCTCACCGTCGAGGTTCTCCCAGGTGAGGTCGTAGGTCGTTCCGGCCTGGAGCGAGATGGTGGGGTTCGTCTCATCCTCGATGTCGTTGGGCGCCTGGCCCTGCCATCCCGCCGTCTCGGCACCGAGGCGAATGGCTTGGGTCTGCTCGTCGTCCGTCTCGTTGGACTCGTTCCCGGTTTCGTCGTCGCTCTCGTTACTCTCGTTCCCGTCGCCGCCGAGACCGTCGCTCTCGTTGGTCTCGTTGGTCTCGTTGGTACCGTTCCCGTCCTCACCGTCGCTGGCGTTCTCGCCGCCGTCGCCGCCGTTTTCGCTATCGGTACAGCCCGCGAGCGCGAAGATGCTTGCCGCGCCTGCCGCCTCGACGAATCGCCGTCTACTGAGGGTCTCCCTCATCGGTTATCCTCCTCGGCTTTCGACGGGGAAGCGGCCGTATCGCCAGGACTCGCGGTTCGTCGGGGCGTGTCTCGTCGCGTCGATCGGTGGGACATTCGAGCGGGGTTACCGGAAGCGAACCAATCATTCCACCGATGCTCATCTCGGCGCGTGACACTGACACGAACACACACCCTGCGGGGGAGTCGTAACGTATTTTAGCCGTACGGCGACTATGGAGGAACGTGTCCGGGTTGGGGTAGTGGCCCATCCTTCAGCCTTGTGGAGGCTGAGACGCGGGTTCAATTCTCGCACCTGGACCTTTTCGCGACGAACGGACGTGAGGAGCGAAAAGTCCGACCGGAAAGAATTGAAGCAGGGAGCGAAACGAACGAAGTGAGTGACGCGACCGAGGTTCAATTCTCGCACCTGGACCTTCTTACGTTCCGTCGTCTCCCGACCGTAGCGTTCGCTTCGACCATCCCTCATTCTCTCCACTCTCGTCTACCACTACCGTCTAGAGCCGTAGCTACGGCGGAAGCGTTCGGTGACGATCACGTCGAGCCGCGTGAAAACGAGCGTCTACTCGGAGGGGTCGTTGCCACGCTGGAACAGGTACGTCATCTCCCACAGCGCCGCCTCGAGATCCTCCTCGGCGGCGTTCTCGAGCTGTCGGTACAGCGAGTCGGAGACGGTGATTTCTGGCATCACGCCCAGGTACAGTCGCGAACCATAAGAAGTTACTGTGATTCGAAATCGAGTTAATTCGTCGGACGACTGCTATCATCGATCACGAAACCGAGATAAACGAACGTGTACAATATATCGGTGATCGTTATGGCAATGCGACGATACCCCTTCGATGAGATGGAGCGAATGATGGAACAGATGCGCCGTGCGGTGTACGAGGGCCGTACCGGCCTTCCGGCGTTCGACGCCGGGAACAGGGGCATCAACCTCAGTCTCGACGAGGACGACGACGGCTACGTGGTCGTCGCGGACGTGCCGGGGTTCGAGAAGGAGGAGATCGACCTCCGGTTCGAAGACGGGAGCCTCTCGGTCGAGGCGTCCCACGAGACGAGCGAGGAGGACGGCGTCTCCGCGCGCCACCACGCCCGCCACGTCCACGAACGGATCCACGTCCCCGGCGAGATCATCGAGGAGGAGATCGCCGCCTCCTACCACAACGGCGTGCTCGAGGTTCACCTCCCGACCCCCGAGTCCGTTGACGACGAGGACCCCGGAACCCGCATCGACATCGACTGAGTTCTTTCGTACTACTCCCAGCCCCGATCGGCGTCTCGGTCGCCGGCCGGCGACCGGTCCGGTTCGCGACCGTCCGCTGCTCGGTTCGCGGTCTCGATCGAGCCGCTCGAGCGGATGATGTCGAGCGCGGTCATGAGGTCGGTCCGCGAGATGAGGCCGACGAGGTCGCCGTCCTCGACGACGAGTAGGCGGCCGATGCCCTCCCGTTGCATCCGATTGAGCGCGTCCATCGCCTCGTCGTCGGGGCCGATCGTCTCGAGCTCCGTCGACATCACGTCCTCGACCCTGTAGGCGTCGCGCTCGACGGAATCGACCTCTCGGGCGTCAGTGAGGGTCACGAGGCCGACGAGCCGGCCGTCGTCCATCACGGGATAACCGGTGTGGCGCTCCGAGAACATCCGTTCGAGGAGGTCGGCGACGGAGCTGTCGGTCGAGATGACGTGGAGGTCCTCCCGGTCGGTCATGATGTCACTGACCGTTACGCCCTCGAAGGCGGCGGTCATCACCGTCTGTTGGGCTTCGCCTGAGGCGGCGATGTAGACGAAGAAGGCGATTCCGATGAGGACGACGTTGAGCTGCAGGAGGCCGAACAACCCCATCAGGAGGGCGAACAGCTTTCCCACCTCGGCGGCGATCTGGGTGGCCTGGGCGAACGGCCGACTCCGGCCGAGGAGCGCCCGCAACACCCGTCCGCCGTCCATCGGGAACGCCGGAAGCATGTTGAACCCCGCCAGCGCGACGTTCAACAGCGCGAGATACGCGAGGACGAAGGTCGCGCCGTCGAACCGCACCGGGACCAGCAGCATCAGGAGATACGAACCGATTCCGACGAGCACGCTGACGATCGGGCCGGCGATCGCGATCGCGAACTCCTGTTTCCAGTCCTCGGGCTGGTCGCTGAGCTGGGCGAGCCCGCCGAAGATCCACAGCGTGATCGAATCGATGGGATAGCCGTATCGGATCGCTACCAGCGAGTGACCGAGTTCGTGGAGAACGACCCCGACGAACAGTCCGATCGCCGCGGAGAGGCCGAGCAGCCAGGGCCGTGAGCCGGCGGTCAGCGCCTCCGTTTCGAGTCCCGCCCCGAGGACGGCGTTGAGCGGGCCGACGAGCACCTCGATCTGCGAGCCGATCAGCCACGCGAAGACCGGCAGGATCAGCAGAAACGAGACGTCGAGCTTGATCGGAATCCCGAAGAGCGAGCCGATCCGGAAACTCTTGAACATTGACGAACCCTTGGGCCGGGGGCTAAAAGAATCCGCGGACAGCTACGTGTCGGTGTCGGCCGTAGTCGGGTGATGAAGCGTTCCGGATCCGCTCGTCCCGCTCGCCGTCGAGCCATCCGACCGATCTACCACAGTCGCCCGGTCAGACGACCGATCACCGACGGCTCGGGACGACGCCGAGCCAGGATCACGGTCCGATCCGTTCGGCGTCCGACCGCCTGCGGGATCGATCCCACGAGCCGTCGCCGCACCCCGCCCTGACGGGTCGCCCCGAACACGACCAGATCGCAGTCGCTCGCCGCCTCGAGAACGGCGTCGTCGATCGCGGACGCCTCGCGGAGCGCGGTCTCGGTCGGCGCGGTGAGCTGAGCGAGCGCCTCCTCGAGGTAGCCCCGGGCGGTCTCGCGTTCGCTCTCGTCGGCGCTCGGGGCGACGACCGAGAGCACGTCGATCGTGGCGTCGTTCGCCGTCGCGATGGCGTCGGCGACGCTCGCCGCGAGCGGGACGTGGGGTCCGCCCGCGACCGGCAGCAGCACGCGCTCGACGCCGTCGGCGGTCGGGCCGATCCGTTCGACGAACACGTCACAGGGGGCGCGACGAAGGACCGTGTCGATGGTCGTTCCGAGAACGACCTCCGATCGACGGGGACGGCCGTGCCAGCCGACCAACAGCGCGTCCGCCTCGAGCTCCTCGACGGCCGAGACGAGGGTACGCGCGACGTCGGTTCCGACGACCACCTCACCCTTGACGGGAACGTCGCCGGTGGCGGTCTCGATCGCCCGGTCGAGGATCTCCCGGCGGTCGCCGGCGAACTCCGTCCTGATCGTCTCGTCGGAGAAGAGCGCGAACGGTGACTCGGGGGGCTTGTGGACGACGCTGACGACGTGGATCTCGCCGTTTCTCGCTCGTGCGATGTCGACCGCGGTCCGGGCGAGCTGCTCGGCGTACGTCGGGTTGCCGACGGCGACGACCAGCCGGTACTCCCGGTCGGCGTCGTCGTCCTCGTGATCCGTCCGCAGCTCGTTCATTGCTAGCTATTACCTGTCGGAGTACAAAAGCGTTCAGTCGAACCGGACGCCAGATCGATTAGCCAGCCGCCCGTATCGGAACGCATGTCGAACCCGAACCCGTCCGCACGCGTCCGACGCGGCGAAGCGATCGAGTACGAACCCGTCGAGGCGGCGGCAGGTCTCCGGAAGGGCGTTCTGATCGCCGAAAGCGACGGCGCGCCGAACTTCGCCATGCGTCGGTTCGTCCTCGAACCCAGTGCCGAAGTTCCGAGACACACCAACGCGGTCGAACACGAGCAGTACGTGCTCGAGGGGGAGTACGTCGTCGGGATCAGCGATACATCGGAGACGCATCGAGCAGACGGCGATAGCGCGGAACGAAGCTCCGCGGACCGTTCGAGCGGGCAGCGCCCGCGAGAGGAAGCCGTCGACGGCGAGGAGGAACACGTCGTCACGCCGGGCGACTCGCTTCTGATCCCCGCCGGTACGGTCCACTGGTATCGAAACGAGGGCGACGAGCGGGGAACGTTCCTCTGTGTGGTCCCGAACGGCGACGATACGATCGAACTGGTCGAGACGAACGGCTGAAATACTCCGGCCGAGTAACGTCGACAAGCGTGGCACAGCAGGTCCAGCAGGTGGACACCCTCTTCCTGCACGAAACCGACAAAGGGTACTCGGTCGTCGCGGACCGCGACGGCGAACGCCTCTTTCGGGCGACCCTCGGGCTGAAGGAGACGAGTGCGGGACCCCGACCCGGGCGCTTTCGCATCAAGCGCGGCTCGAACGAGGACCCGCGTAGTCCCGACGAGTTCGTCGAGATCGCCCGCCGAGCCGAGCGGATCCGCATCTCCGAGCAGACCTCCCGCGAGGGCCGCGGGGAGCTGCGCGCGATGCTCGAGGGCTACCAGCTCGAGGCGCGCGTCGTCCGGACGTGCCGGTTCTGTGCCTCGGCGGGGCGGTACTCGCCGATCACCGAGGAGACGGCGATCCGAACCGACCGCGAGCGGATCTGTCCGGACTGCGCGATGCAGGAGCTCGAACGCGAGCTCTCGTACGCCGGCGGCGTGACCGGCGCCGCGGAGGACCGGCTGAAGGACCTCCTGCTCGAGGTCCAGGACCTCGAGCGCATCGTGAACCTGCTCCAGGGCCAGCTCGACCCCGAGCTGACGAAGTTCGACGAGATCAGCGCCACCGTCGAGGACGTCGACCCCGTTCCCGTGGACTCGCTCGGCCTCCATCCCGACCTCCAGGGGCTGTTGGAGGGACGGTTCGAGGAGCTGCTTCCGGTTCAGAGCCTCTCGGTCGAGAGCGGACTGTTCGACGGCGAGGATCAACTAGTGGTGAGCGCGACCGCCACCGGAAAGACGCTCGTCGGGGAGATGGCGGGCATCGATCGGGTGCTGAAGGGGGACGGGAAGATGCTGTTTCTGGTCCCGCTGGTCGCGCTCGCGAATCAGAAACACGAGGACTTTCTCGATACCTACGGCGACCTCGTCGACGTCACCATCCGGGTGGGCGCGAGCCGGGTGCGCGACGACGGCAACCGCTTCGATCCCGGCGCGGACGTGATCGTCGGTACCTACGAGGGGATCGACCACGCGCTGCGGACGGGACGGGACCTGGGCGACGTCGGCACCGTCGTCATCGACGAGGTCCACACGCTGAAGGAGGGCGAGCGCGGCCACCGTCTCGACGGGCTGATCGCCCGTCTGAAGGACTACTGCGAGCAGCGCGCGGCGAACCGTTCGGGCTACGGGGGCGCCCAGTGGATCTATCTCTCGGCGACCGTCGGCAACCCCGGTTGGCTCGCCGAGAGCCTCGGCGCACGCCTCGTCGAGTTCGAGGAACGCCCCGTCCCGATCGAGCGCCACGTCACCTTCGCGGACGGTCGTGAGAAGACCCGCATCGAGAACAAGCTCGTCCGCCGGGAGTTCGACCGCGAGTCCTCGAAGGGCTATCGCGGCCAGACGATCATCTTCACCAACTCGCGGCGGCGGTGTCACGAGATCAGCCGCAAGCTCGAGTACGCCTCGGCACCGTACCACGCCGGTCTCGACTACAAGCGCCGGAAGAAGGTCGAGCGGATGTTCGGCGATCAGGAGCTCTCGGCCGTCGTCACCACGGCGGCGCTCGCCGCCGGGGTGGACTTCCCCGCCTCGCAGGTCGTCTTCGACTCGCTCGCGATGGGGATCGAGTGGCTCTCGGTCCAGGAGTTCCACCAGATGCTCGGGCGCGCGGGTCGGCCGGACTACCACGACCGCGGCGTGGTCTACCTGCTGGTCGAGCCCGACTGTACCTACCACAACAGCATGGAGCGCACCGAGGACGAGGTCGCGTTCACGCTGCTGAAGGACGAGATGGAGCCCGTCCACACGCTCTACGACCAGTCGGCCGCCGTCGAGGAGACGCTCGCGAACGTCACCGTCGCCGGCAAACGAACGAAGGCGCTCAACGATCGGATGATCGGCGAGGTGCCGACGAAGCACGCGATCGGAAAGCTGCTCGAGTACGGCTTCATCGACGGGCTGGAGCCGACGCCGCTCGGACGGGCGGTCACGACGCACTTTCTCTCGCCCGACGACGCGTTCCGGATCCTCGACGGGATCAGGAAGGGGAACGATTCGGTGGATATCGTCGCCGAACTCGAACTCGTCGACGACGATCGGTAACGGACGCGCTCATCCGAGTCGAGGACGGTCCGCACGCTCGCGATCGGTACGCCGACCCTCCGCGACGAACAGGCCGATCATCGGAAGTAACAACAGCAACCAGAGTGCGAGCAGGAGGAGGAACATCTCACCGAACGCCTCCTCGTGTCGGTCGACGGGAACACATACCCAGACATGTATTTTTGCCTCCATAAGCTTTCTGTATATTGTCCCGTTCAGGGAGCACCGCCGAAGAGAGGTCGATCCGATCAGAACACGACGGGTGTAAAGGCGATCCCGAGGTAGGCGAGCAGGACCACCAGAACCGCCCCCGGGAGTCCGACGATGGCGACGATCAGCAGGACGATCGGCGTGATCTCCACGCCGTACCCGAAGAACGCGGCGAGGATCAGCACCACCAGACCGACGACCGCGTTGACGACGAACGGCCGGACCGCGTCGATCACCCGATACGACCCGAGCAGCAGCGCGATGGCGAAGACGAGGACGCCCAGTTCGAGGACAGTGACCATATCGGACGGTGGGACGTTCCCGGTTTATACCCGCCGACCTCGAGCGAAACGCTTTCCCCGTCGTACAGCGAAGCCGGAGTGCGGGACCGTGGGGTAGCTTGGTATCCTTGCGGCCTTGGGTGCCGTTGACCCCGGTTCAAATCCGGGCGGTCCCATGTCTCTGCTGCGAGTACACTCACAAGCAGCAGAACTGGACGGCGAACGGGTTTGATCCAGGGTGTGAAGTGAGCGCCAGCGAACGAAACGACCGGGGTTCAAATCCGGGCGGTCCCACTCCTCGATGTGAGCGTCGTCGAATGTCCGTCCGACCGTCCTTTCGAAACCGAGCCTCGCCGTTCCGGCCGTGCCGTCTTATTGTTCCATCTTTTTTACAGTAAGATATATTATGTATGATCCTCTATCGAGGATATGGTCCCGATGGCTTGGCCCGTCATCAGAGGTAGAGGAGATGCCTGAGAGAACCAGCGACGCGACGGCCGATACGACGGTCGCTCCGACGCCCCAAGCGTCGTCGGGGACGTATCGCGTCCGACACACGGGTTCGGGTTCGCTCTCGGCCACGCTCGTCACGGCGATCAGCGAGTGTGCCGGCATCGACCCGACGGACTTCCAGCTCTACAGCTACCTCGATCCGGACTCGCTCGACGCGCTGTTCACGCCGCTTCGCGACGCCGACGACGAGAAGCGCGGCTGGGTCGAGTTCCACGTCCTCGGCCAGAGGGCGGTGATCTACAGCACCGGCGAGATCGAGATCGACACGCAGGAGCCGACCGTCCCCGATTCGACGTAGCGACGGTAAAGCGAGAGGTCCTTTACCGTGCGACCCCGAACGCGGACATGGCGACTGCGGACGTACACCGGCGGGCACGGGATCGGCCACTGGGTACGACGCTTCTGCTGAGCGCGATCGGCTACGCGCTCGTCATCGGCACCTTCGCCGGCGTCGTGCCGCTCTATCCCGACATCGGCGAGACCGGCGTGAATCTCCTCTCGCACGCGATCGCGGTCGTGAACACGCTCGCGACGGTCGCGCTCGTGCTCGGCTGGTACTGGATCCGCCGCGGCGAGGTCGCCAAACACCGCGTCGCGATGGTGAGCGCGTTCGTGCTGATCGTGCTCTTTCTCCTGTTGTACCTGCCGAAGGTCGGCGGCGGCGGTGAGAAACACTTCGTGCTCGAGTCGGCGTATGCCTGGGTACCGCTCTGGGGCTGGATCTACCCGACCTACCTGCTGATGCTCACGATCCACATCGGCCTCTCGGTGCTGGCGGTACCGCTCGTCCTCTACGCGCTCGTGCTCGGGCTCACCCACAGTCCGCGGGAGCTGACCGGGACTCGCCACGCGACTGTCGGGCGGATCGCCGCGGCCACCTGGATCCTCAGCCTGGTTCTCGGGGTCGTCACCTACGTCCTGCTCAACCACCTCTATGCGGCGGAGTTCGTCCCCGCCTGAGGTAACCCGCCGCGTTACTCGAGGGTTCGCTGAAACTCATAAGCCGGTTCGGCCTGTTCCGAGTCGATGACCACCACGACCCGACTCTCGGACGCCGTCTACACGACCACTCCGGACGAGTGGAGCGACCTCGCGACCACGATCATCGAGGCGCTCGCGGAGCTGAAAGACGAATCGCCGATAGAGCTCGACGTTCGACTGGGCGAGACGATCGATCCGGACGCGCTGGAGCAGCTGTTCGATCCGAGCCCCGACGACGTCGGCTACCTGGCGTTCCCGCTCGACGACTACCTCGTCTCGGTCCGTTCCAGCGGCGAGGTGACGTTCTACCGGACGTAGCCCGCGTTCGAGGCGTGACGTCGGTAGTCCCGACCGGCCCCACCGCCGAGCGGTCGGCCGATCCGTTCTCGGTTGTCGGTCGTCGAGGCCGGGCGATCCGCAAACGGTTTGCGGGCGTGCGTCGATGAGGAGAGTGTTCATGAGCCTGTTCGGAACGAGCGGAATCAGGGGACCGGTCGGCGACGTGGTCACCGGCGAGCTCGCGCTGTCGGTCGGGCGAGCCGTCGCCGGCGACGCGGATCGGATCGTCGTCGGTCGCGACCCCCGCGACAGCGGACGGTGGCTGCGCGAGGCCGTCGCGGCGGGCGCCCGCGAGTGCGGGACCGACGTGTTCGACGCGGGGATGGTGGCGACGCCGACGCTCGCGCGGGCGGTGGGCCGCGAGGACGCCGATGCCGGCGTCGTCGTGACGGCGTCACACAACCCGCCGGAGGACAACGGGTTGAAGCTCTGGAATCCCTCCGGACAGGCGTTCGACGCCGCCCAGGCCGGGGAGATCGAGGAACGGATCGAGCGCGGCGAGTACGACCTCGCGGACTGGAGCGGGGGCGGCGGCCGAGGGACGATCGACGACGCGACCGAACGCCACGCCGACGCCCTGGTCGAGGCGGTCGGCTCGATCGACGACCTCTCCGTCGTCGTCGACCTGGGCAACGGCGCGGGCGGGGTGGTCGTGGGCGCACTCGAACGCCTCGGCTGCGAGGTCGAGGTGATGAACGGCGAGCCCGACGGCTCGTTTCCGAACCGTCCCTCCGAGCCGACCGCGGAGAACTGTCGAGCGCTCCGCGAACGGGTCGTCGAGGCGGACGCCGACCTGGGAATCGCCCACGACGGTGACGCCGACCGAATGCGCGCGGCGACCGAGTCGGGGCGGTATCCCGACGGCGACGTGCTCCTCGCGCTGTTCGCCCGCGAGGCCGCGAGCGAGGGGGACCGGGTCGCGGCGCCGGTCGACACGAGCCTCGCGGTCGAGGACGCCCTCGAACCGCTCGGGGCGTCGGTGACCTACACTCCCGTCGGCGACGTGCACGTCGCCGGACGGGCCCGGGAGTCTGACGTCGTCTTCGGCGGCGAGCCCAGCGGCGCGTGGATCTGGCCCGAGGAGACGCTCTGTCCGGACGGACCGCTCGCCGCCTGCAAGCTCGCGGCGACCGTCGCCCGGGAGGGGTCGTTCGACGCGCTGGTCGACGGGGTGCCGACCCTCCCCCTTCGACGGACGAACGTCGAGGTAGCGGCGAAGGAGGCGACGATGGAACGGGTTCGCGAGCGGGTCGAACGGGAGTACGGCTCCGACCGGTTCACGACGCTCGACGGGATCCGCGTCTCGTTCGACGGCGGCTGGTTCCTGATCCGGGCGAGCGGAACCCAGCCGCTCGTACGCGTGACCGCCGAGGCCCGCGAGGAGGCCCGTGCCGAGGAGCTGCTCGCGACTGCCGAGGAGTTCGTGGCCGACGCCAGCGCCGAGTGACGCGTTCACGAACCCCGGAGAACGGACCGTACCGGCACGTATTAACGGGAAGATAACAAAGATCGCCAGACGGGATACACACCACAATGCAGACCGTCATTCTCGCCGCCGGACAGGGGACGCGACTGCGTCCCCTCTCGGAATTGATACCGAAGCCGATGCTACCGGTCGCCGGCCGGCCGATCGCCGCCCACGTCGCCGATGCGGCGGTCGCCGGCGGGGCGAACGAGCTGATCTTCGTCACGGGGTACATGGGCGAGGTCGTCGAGGAGCACTTCGGCGAGAGCTACCGCGGCGTCCCCGTCAGCTACGCCACCCAGGAGCAGCAGCTCGGGACCGCCCACGCGGTGGCGGCCGCCCGCGAGCACATCGAGGAGGAGTTCGCCGTCCTCAACGGCGACAACCTCTACGACCCCGAGAGCATCGTCGAGCTGTTCGGTACCGGACCGGGGATCGGCGTCTTCGAGGTCGAGAACCCCTCGAACTACGGCGTGCTCTCGGTCGAGGGGGGACGAGTGACGGACATCGTCGAGAAGCCCGCCGAGCCGCCGACGAACCTCGCGAACGCCGGGGTCTATCTCTTCCCCGCCGAGGCGCGTTCGTACCTCGACGTCCCGATGAGCGAGCGCGGCGAACACGAGCTCACCGACGTACTCGCACGGGTCATCGAGGATTACGACGTCACCCCCGTCGAGCTCGAGCGCTGGATGGACGTCGGACGGCCCTGGGAGCTGCTCGAGGCGAACGAGCTCCTACTGGGCGAGCACGAGCGGCGGATCGACGGCGACGTCGCCGACGATGCCACCCTCGAAGGCCGCGTCGTCGTCGAGGAGGGTGCGGAGATCGAGTCGGGCGTCACGATCGAGGGGCCCGCCTACGTCGGCGCGGGCTCGACGATCGGTCCCAACGCGTACGTACGAGGGGCGACGCTGCTCGAGGGCGACGTCCATATTGGCCAGGCCGTCGAGGTGAAGAACAGCGTGATCATGCGCGGGACGAACGTCCCGCACCTCACGTATATCGGCGACAGCGTGCTGGGACGCGACGTCAACTTCGGCGCCGGAACCAACGTCGCGAACCTACGCCACGACGGCGGCGACGTGAAACTCACCGTCAAGGGTGACCGCGTCTCGACCGGACGACGGAAGTTCGGCGTCGTCGCGGGCCACGGCGCCAAGACCGGTATCAACACCAGTCTCTCGCCCGGCGTGACGCTCTCGTGTGGCGCGACGACGGCGCCGGGAGAGAGCGTCACGCGCGATCGCTGACCACGCCGCGATAACGGCCCCCTGTCCATGCATACACCGGACCTCCACGAATGAGACGGACGCTCGTCACCGCCTTCATCTCGATCGCCGGCTCGAACATCGCAGTCGCGATGCTCGGAGCGGTGATGACGCCGATCCTGGTCCGCATCCTCGGACCGACCGGCTACGGGACGTACGCGACCGTCATGTCGGTGTTCGCGCTGCTGATGATCGTCGTCAGCTCCGGCGTCGACAGCGGGACGCGCAAGTACCTCGCGGAGGACCGCGACGAACCGGAGTGGCAGGACAACGTCTTCGGCTACTACTTCCGGGTCGCGACCGTGTTGGCGCTGGCCGCGAGCGCGCTGTTGCTCGTGGTCGCCCAGATCGGTATCGTCGATGCAACCCTCGGCGAGGAGTACGCCTTCTTCTTCTTCCTGCTCGCGATCGTCACGATAATGGCGCAGTTCCGGGAGTTCGCCCATCGCTCGCTGCTAGGGCTGAAACTCGAACACATCTCGGAGCCCCTGTACGTCGCACAGAAGGTGTTCTTCTTCATCTTCGCGATCTCGCTCGCGTATCTCGGCTACGGGGTGACTGGCGTGCTCGCGGGACACATCATCGCCGACGCACTCACGACGACGATCGGAACCCTCTTCCTCTCGAAACAGCTCTCGTTGTCGAAGATGTTCGAGCGCACACCCGAGGAGTTCCCTCGGAAGGAACTGCTCAGCTTCAACAACCTCTCGATCGTCTACATCTTCATGCTGACGTCGCTGTATCACGTCGACGTGCTGATGCTCCAGGCGTACACGACCGAGGCTCAGGTCGGCTACTACAAGGCGGCGCTCGTGCTCGCGGAGTTCCTCTGGCTCGCGCCGAAGGCGGTCCAGTCGGTGATGATCCAGTCAGCCTCGGAGCTCTGGCACCGCGATCGAATCCAGAAGATCACCGACCTCGCCTCGAAGGCGACGCGCTATACACTGCTGTTGACGACGCTGCTGGCGATCGGGATCGCGGTGCTCTCCGCCGAGTTCGTTCCGCGCTACTACGGCTCGGAGTTCGAGCCGACGATCGCGCCGTTGCTGTTGTTGCTTCCCGGCACCGTCGGATTCGCCGTCGCCCGGCCGATCCTCTCGGTGAGCCACGCACGGGGAGACATGCGGGTCATGATCCTCGCGACGGGGGCGGCGGCGGTGATGAACCTGCTGCTGAACCTGCTGTTTATTCCCCTGTTCGGCATCGAGGGCGCTGCGATCGCGACCTCGTTGGGCTACATCTCGATGCCGATGTTCCACCTCTGGGGGGCCAAACAGATCGGCTACAACCCGCTTGGCGACGTCCGCCCGGTGGGCGTCGCGACCACCGCGGTCGGAACCGCGGTCGTCCTCGTCGCCCTCGCTCTGGGGATCGACTACGTGATCCCGGAGACGGTGGTGACCGTCGGCCTCCCGCTGGTCGGATCGGTGTCGATCGGTGCGGCGCTGATCGCGTTCTTACTGATCCCGCCGATCGGGCTCGTCGTCTACGCGGCTCTGACCCTGTTGACGGGCGCGATCCGTCCGGAGGAGATCCTCAGCCTTCTCAACGGACTGCCCGCCCCGATCAGCGATCGCGCCGCGGCCCTCGAACGTTGGTTCGTCGATTCCGACGAGACGGGTTAGCCGCTCGAATCCTCTGATCGAACGAGGCGATCCGGCAATAGACCCTCGACGATCTCGGTCAGCTTCCGACGGATCGCGGAGGGCCGATCGTAGACGTCTCGGTCCTCCGTCCAGGAGAGCAGTTCGCGCACCTCTCGTTCGATCTCCGGGGTTCGTCGGTCCGGTACGACGCCGGCCTCGATCTCGAGTGCGGTCTCTATCACCGAGCGGTGGGAGCCGTTTCGAACGAGGTTGAGCAGGATGAGCAGTTCCTCCTGGCGTGTTTCGCCGTCCCAGAGTGCGCCCTGCTCGAGGTGGCGGCGCGGGTGTTTGAGGAAGGCGTAAGGGTTACCGCCGGCCGATCGGCGTAACCAGCCCGCGTACCGCTGGCGGAAGAGCCGGACCGAGAGCTCCTGCCAGAGCGGAACCAACACATCGGAGTCGCTCGTCAGCGCCGCGAGCCGATGGAGGTGCTCGAGCCGGTCGCTGCGACGCGACCCCTCCTCAATGACGTCGACGCCCCCATCGGACTCCTCGGTGATGACGAGATCGGCGGCGACCGGTGTCGTCCCGTCGAAGGATATCTCGACCGAGAGTCCCCATCCCGTTTTTGGCCGGGTCATGTGGTCGAACAGGAGGTTTCCGAGGCTGTAGAAGATCGGCGTTCCGCCGTATCGCTCCCACCCCTGGGGGACGTGCGGATGATGGGCGACGACGAGGTCGACGCCGGCGTCGGCGAACCGCCGCAGGCGGCGCTGCCACTGGACGGGCGGCAGGGGTACGTACTCGATGCCGCCATGGGCGAACAGGACCACCACGTCGGCGTCCTCGGTCGCGCGTTCGACGGTCCGTAACGCCTCGGGATGGGCGATCCAGGCGGCACCCGTCGTAGCGTCGTCGTCGGCGATCCCGAACTCGCGTTCGCAGGCGTTGACGACGGCGACGGCGGTATCACCGACGGTGTATCGAAGGGGTACGAGCGCCTCACGAATTCCCGCTCCCGCGCCGACGGTATCGACTCCGGCTTCGTGGCAGGCATCGATCGTCGCGAACAGTCCCGTCGACCCGTAGTCCATGGCGTGGTTGTTCGCGAGCGTGACGGCGTCGATACCCGCGTCCGCGAGCATCGTTGGGACCCCCTCGTGGGATCCCTTTCGTGGCCCGAACTTGGGGATAGAGTCGTCCGTCGGAATCGGCGCCTCGAGATTGAGTATCGAGAGATCCGCTCCGTCCATGCGTGATCGGACGCCATCGCCGATCGGATCGGTTTCGTCCGATCCGGTGTAGATGCAGTCGCCGGCGACGTACAGAGACCACGTATCGTCCACCGACCGTTCGGAGAACTGGAGTCGATCGGCGTTCGTAGCGTTCATACCGAAGATCAGTCATCGATTGCAGCGCATCGAATTTAGTTACACGGATTGTGACGCGAGTGGGGTACCAGCGCGTCGCTCATGGTTTATCGAACCGATAATAAAGCGAGGGCCTGTAGTAGCCGGTATCGATGTGGGCCGTTTCACGCGTATCGTCGGTCTCGTCCCCGATTCGAGGACGATTTCGATCGGGGCCGTCGACGACCGGACCCGACCAGGTCGTCATCCAACGTGCGCTACTGATCCTCGGCGTCTGCCTGTTCATCGTCGGACTGGCGATCACTGCCGGGCTACCCGGCGGCGATCTCGGCACGACGGCACCGGACGACGAGGAGGACGCGCCCGAACCGGAGGAGCCGGCCGCCGACGATGGTGAGGAGGGGGACGATGCGTCGGGCAGCGACGATGCGTCGGACGACTCGGCCGGAAGCGACGGTGGCGGAGACGACGGAGCCGACGACACCGGTGACGGCACCGACGGGGGCGGCAGTGACGACGGCGGAGACGACGATGGCGGTGACGACAGCGGGGATGATGCACCGATCTTCGGCCCGGACGAGGACGAAGACGACACCGATGGCGAGACCGACGGCACCGGTGGGGACGACACGGACGACGGGACCGACGGGAGCGACGACACGGACGACGACGGAGAGGGTGATAACGATAACGAGACCGAAAGCACCGACGGTCCGATCTTCGGATAGCGGGGACCGGGACGGAACGCACGAGCGAGTTCCTCGGGCCGAACGACTGTTCTAATCGACCGAACACGCTTCGGGTCCCTCGTTCAGTGGCGAACCGGGAGGCGAGCACCGGGGCAATGGGTCGGGTTCGAGGGACGGGTCGACTCCATCGAGCCGGTGACCCGGTTCGTGTCGGATCGAACGAGACGCCGACGAGGAGGAGACTCGGGGTTCGCTCGCCCGACGACGGAGTACGGACGCCGATCGCGAACGTATCGAGTCGTCTCGAGGACGAGGGCCTGGGCGTCCTCGACGCCGGCACACGAATACCGGATGTCTCACGAACGCGGACATCATTCCTCGAGGAGCCGATCGACGAGGTCACGATTCGCACGATATGTGCCGGACAACGCCGAAAGGCGGACGAAAGCATCGGAGCTACTCCGTTCGCGTTTCTCAAGAGCAACCGCACCACTCACGTATCGCACTCGCCGACCGCACGGTGAGCGCAGGTATCGGCGGGAAGAACGGATGGGGAACGGAGAGTGGGAACCGACGACCGGTCGAAATCGATGGACGCCCCGTACCGGACTCGTCTTCGGGTAGCTGCACACTCGAGGACACGCCGATACCAGTTGACTCGTAGGACGGGTTCGGCGGAGACGGTCGTTTCGGCGATCGAAATCGATCTACCGGCAGACGGGCCTCCTGGCTCCGGATCCGTAGTCACCGAGGACATCGAGACCCGCGGTTCGCACCGAGGGTCCGTCAGGAGAGGGGGCGCTACTCGACGGTGACGCTCTTCGCGAGGTTGCGCGGCTTGTCGATCGGACGGTCGAGGAGCCGGGCGGTGTAGTAGGAGACGAGCTGGAGCTGAGCGTTCGACAGCAGACCGCTGAGGTCGGGATGGGTGTCGGGGATCACGAGCACCTCGTCGGCACACTCCTCGACGCGCTGCTCGCTCGCCGTGATCGCGACGATCTCCGCGCCACGAGCGCGTGCCTCCGTGGCGTTGGTACGGGTCTTCTCGTCGTGGACGCCATCGAACATCGCGAACACCGGCGTTCCGGGCGTGACGAGCGCAAGCGGGCCGTGTTTGAGTTCGCCGGAAGCGAACCCCTCGGCGTGTTCGTAGGTGATCTCCTTGAACTTCAACGCTCCCTCGAGCGCGACCGGGTGGAGGAGCCGATGACCGATGAAGAAGTACGATTCACGCCCCTCGTAAGCCCTACTGAGAGCCTCCGCTCGCGAGGTACGGATCACCTCCTCGAGCTGGTCTGGGAGCTGCGAGAGCGCCCGAAGCAGCGCACCGAGGTCATCGCGTTCGGTCGCCGGTTCGACGTCCTGGCGGACCCGTTCCGCGAGCAGGACGAGCGTCACGACCTGCGAGGAGAAGGTCTTGGTCGCGGCGACGCCGATCTCCGGACCCGCGCGAATGTAGAGGGCATCGTCGGCCTCGCGCGCCGCGGTGGAGCCGACGACGTTCGTGAGCGCGAGCGTCCTGGCGTCCGTCGCCTTCGCGGCTCGGAGCGCACCGAGGGTGTCGGCCGTCTCACCGCTCTGGGTGACGGCGACGACCAGCGTGTGTTCGGGATCGGGGACGCTACCGGTGTACTCGCTCGCTCTGCTCGTCCGTACTCGCAACCCGGCCTCATCGAGCAGACGAGCCCCGTACAGTGCGGCGTGATACGAGGTACCACAGGCGACGAAGTGGACGTCGGTGATCCCTTCGAACGATCCCGGCGGGAACTCCTCGAGGGTGATCGCGGGTTCGTCGGGATCGATCCGACCGCGAATCGTGTTCGAGAGGGCCTCCGGCTGACTCTCGATCTCCTTGAGCATGTAGTGATCGTACCCGCCCTTGCCGGTCTCCTCGGGGCTCCAGTCGACCGTGTCGACGTCGCGTTCGACCGGCTCGCCATCGAGGTCGGTGATCGACAGCGAGGTCGGATCGACGGCGACGACGTCGCCGTCCTCGAGGTAGATCACCCGGTCGGTGAACTCGAGGAACGCCGGGACGTCGCTCGCGAGGTAGTAGGCGTCGTCGTGAAGACCGACGACGAGCGGCGAACCCTGCCGGGCCGCTCGGATGGTGTTCTCGCCCTCGATCAACATCGCGATGGCATAGCTCCCCTCGAGACGCTCGACCGTTCGGCGGAACGCGGCGTCGCCGTCGAGGCCGTCTTCGAGATACCGGTCGACGAGGTGGGGGATGACCTCGGTATCGGTCTCACTCGTGAACTCGTATCCGAGTCCCTCGAGCTCCTCACGGAGGGCGGCGTAGTTCGCGATGACGCCGTTGTGGACCACCGCGACGTCGCCGGAGCGACTCGTGTGTGGATGCGCGTTGTCGTCCGTCGGCGGCCCGTGGGTGCTCCAACGAGTGTGGCCGATACCGACGGTGGCCTGAGGTAGACTCTCCACGAACGATCCGGAGAGATCGCTGATCTCGCCCGCCCGTTTCCGGATCGCGAGCCCTCGCCCGTTCTGGACGGCGATGCCCGCGGAGTCGTAGCCACGGTACTCGAGGTTGTTCAGCCCCGTCAGGACCGTATCGACGGCGTCGTCCGCACCGACGCAGGCGATGATGCCACACATCTTAGGCCACCTCGTCGTCGGGGTGGCTGGAGGACTGTTCTCGACGTGTCTCGACCGGGGAAGCGTACAGGATCATGCGTGGAGTGGTCTCGCACCGGCGATCGGTGATCGGTATCCGACATATGAACGATTCAAGCATTACTATAGGCTAGCTAAAACGACATGATAAACATCCGGAACGGCACATCAGCCGAGCGACGGAAACGATCGTTTTCGCCGGTACTGCGCGCGTATTGGTAGGATGCACCAAGGAACGATCGGTCGACCGAACCGTTCGCCCCGGCGAAGGGAAAGCGGTCGGTGCTTGGCTCTGTGGAACGTTCGGGACTCGAACGAGGTCAACGGGGTTCGGTCGTCGGCGAGGGCACGTCCGCGACGTAGCCGGATTCGGAAGGTGACGTCTACGTTCCGGTCGGTAGGCCTGCCATCGCCGCGGTTACGGCCGCGTAGAGGAGGGTGATCACCACCGCGAGTCCGACGTTCGAGAGCAGGGTCGAAGGGACGACCCCGAGCCAGACCACGCCGATCAACAGGAGGCTGAGGACCGTCACGCCGACGTAGTATCGCACCCAGTCGTCCCGAGCGCCGGTCGACTCCTCGGTTCCGTTTTCATCGTCGAGATACCACGCGATCTGGTCGGCCAGCGGCGTTCGCTCGACGACGCCTCGGCTCCGGTTGTACGTGATGAGCCCGAAATCCGCGAGCTTCGGGAGATGGGACTGATAGAGCGCGATGTAGACCCGTTGGCGCTGATCCGACGTGAGCTGCTGAACGGTCGTATCGTGCTCCCAGGCGGCGACCTGCTCTGCGATGTCTCGCATGTCCACCGGGCCCTCGGCGTCGGAGAGATACCGCAAAACCCGCCGACGTCGCTCGTTCTGAAGGATGTGGAACGTATCGTCCTTCGAGAGGCTGGACGCTCGGGATGGGGTCTCCGAGCCGGTCTCGTCCGAGGACGACCGTTTCGCGTCGGCGGTCGACATCATTTCATCACTTAGGCATTATCAGGCGGTGCCTAATAAGTTAGTTGTTGTGATCGGATCGGCGGCGTCAAGAACCATACGATTTGTGTATCGTTTAGGACGTCCCCGATCCAACGCTTCGTATCCGTAACTGGCGCTCAAATCGGCATTCGGGAGCTCGCGGCTCGGTTCGCCGCGATGTAACATACCTTTCTCGAGGAGTTTTCGAGGGGCCGAAACGGAGGTTGATGGGATCGATACCGCTCCGATTCTGGCTACAGATCAAGGACGGTTGTGTACACCGTAAGGAGTCGATCGCCCATTCGATCGAGGTCTAGGTCGTCGGTAACCTCGCGTCCGTTGGAGCGTTCGTCGGAGTCGAGAGCGCGTTCGAGTCCGGCGACCAGTTCGGTTTCCGTATCGCCGACCGTACATCGGTGCAGCCCCTCGAGGATTTCGCGGGCGAAGCCGACGTCGGTCGAGACGACCGGGAGGTCGCAGGCGGCTGCCTCCTTGATCACCATTGGACCGCTCTCGCGGTCGGAGGTGACCAACAGGGCGTCGCTCGCGTTCATCACGTAGGGCATCTCGGAGTAATCGAGACCCGAGACCGTCCGCAGTTCGGCGTCGACCGAGGCGCGCTCGACGACCTGCTTTGCCAGCCTGTGGTTCTTCACCTCCCGTACCGGGTCGTAGGGGAAGAGCACGATTCGAGCGTCGGCGTCCCATCCGAGGCGCTCGCGTGCCTCACTGCGGTCCATCGGCCGGAACAGTCCGGTGTCGACGCCGAACGGGATCACCGTATGGGGTGCGTCGAGTTCGCGCGAGACCGCCTTCGAGGGGGCAATCACCGCGTCGCTGTGTTCGGCGGCCCGCTGCGTGATCAGGTCGAGTCGTCGCGAGTAACCCATCACCTCCGACCCCCAGACCGTGAGCACGACGGGGCGCGTCGGCTGGGCGAGGGCGAACGGACCGATCAATCCGTAGTTGGCGTGAACGAGGTCGTAACCCGACGGCGGGGCGGTTTCTCGGAGGACTCGCGCGTAGAACCGGCCGAAGTCGCTCGGCCGTCTCCCGGCCTCGGACCGGGGTACCTCCACCACGGTCGAACGGACGCCACGCTCCTCGAGGACGCGCACCTGTTGGTCGAAGAACGACCGCGGGGTGGTGACCAGCTGGAGGACGTCGAGGTCAGTACTCGCCATCGGTGAGCGCCGCGAGGATGACGTTCGTCGTATCGACCTTCTCGGAGAGCAGTCGTTCGCGCCGCTCGGCCCAGTCGTCGCCCTCCTCGCCCGAGAGGATCGTCTCGGCGGTCTCGAGTGCGTTGTGGTGGCGGTAGGCGCCTTGGCAGTTGTACAGCAACCCGTAGCGCGCCTCGAGCTCGTCGGTGTAGCCCATCCGAAGCGTATTGACGTAGACCGCCGGTGTGCCGAGGACGGCGCTCTCGGCGGCCATCGTCGCCCCCTCGCCGAGGAACAGCGACGCACCGGCGAGCACGTCGTGCATCCGGTGGGGCTCGACGTCGGCCGTTCGGTCGGCGACCCGCGGGGGCATGTCGCCCTCGGCGGTGACGAGCACGCGCGCGCCGGTCGCCTCGAGTCGGTCGACTACGTCGCCCACGTCATCGATCCCCCCGGCGCCGGCGTCGTGCGAGGCGTCCCACGAGACGAGTCGGAGGACGATGTACTCCTCGTCGGCGACCCCTAGATCGTCGAGCACCGACGGATCGGGCTCGAAACGATCGGGATGGAGGTAGGCGAGTTCGTGGTAGCCGGGATAGCGGACCTGTTTGGGGCCGAAGTCGGCGTGGAAGCACTCGGGCGTCCAGATCTCGTCGGCGAACGGTGCCATCAACCGGTTGGTAAGCGTCGCGTGCTCGGTGTCGGTGAAGACGACGCTTCGCGCTCCGACGAGGCTGGCGACGTGTGCCGCCGCCGAGCCGCCGATCGCGGTCATCACGTCGGGGTCGAACCGCCTCGCGTGACGGAGCATCCTCGCCTCGTAGCTCGCCTGCGAGGCGAGCAGCCGGAGCCCCGAGGCGGAGCCGCCGAGCACGCGATAGTCGAAGCCATGGGCGTCGAGCAGGTCGGTCGCGACCTCAGACTCACGGACGACGATCGAACACTCGTGACCGTCGGCCTCGAGCTCCCGGATCGCATGTCTGTAGAAGTGGACGTGGGCCGGGTGCTGGATGGCGATACAGACGCGCATCTCAGAGCTTTCGGTAGGCGTAGCCGGCCTTCGTCGCCTCGTCCTCGTCCAATACGCCCTTCACGTCGATCAGAACGGGATCATCGGCGAGCTCCTCGCGCGCGGCCGCGAGATCGAGCCCTTCGACGAGCTCGTCGTGCGGCGTCGCGAGAATGATCCCGTCCTTCCCCTCGAAATCGGGCTCGGCGAGCGGTTCGATCCCGAAGCTCTCGCGGATCGCCTCGTCGGGCGCGAGCGGGTCGTAACCCGCACACTCGATCCCGTACTCCTCGAGGGTGGTGATGACGCCGCCGATCTCGGAGGTGCGCAGATCGCCAACGTTGGGCTTGTAGGCGAGCCCGAGCACGACGAGCTCGCTGTCCTGGAGAACCTTTCCGGACTGGTTGAGCGCCTTCAACGTCAGTTCGGCCGTGTGTTTCGGCATGTACTCGTTTACCTCGCGCGCCTGCAGGATGAGCTTCGGCGAGTAGCCCGCCCGCTCGGAACCGTGCACGAGAAAGAGCGGGTCGACGGGGATGCAGTGGCCGCCGACGAGCCCGGGCTCGTACGCGTGGAAGTTCCACTTCGAGGCGGCGGCGTCGATCACCTCCTGGGTGTCGAGCCCCATGTGATCGCAGATCAGCGCGAGCTCGTTCACCACGGCGATGTTCACGTCACGCTGGACGTTCTCGAGCACCTTCGCCGCCTCCGCGGCCTCGATGGTAGGCGCTCGATAGACGCCCGCGTCGACGACCCGTTCGTAGAGCGTCGCCAGATCCGCGAGCGTCTCGTCGGTGTCCCCGCTGACGATCTTCACGACCTCGCGCAGGCTCTTGTCGGTGCCCGGCGCGAGCCGTTCCGGCGAGTAGCCGACGTTGAACTCCTCGCCGAGCGTGAAACCGGAAACGGCCTCGATCGCGGGCGCGAGCACGTCGCGCGTAACGCCCGGATAGACCGTCGATTCGAGCACGACCGTCGTGCTCGATGAGAGGTGTTCGCCGACCGTCCGGCCCGCGCTCTCGACGAAGTCGAGGTTCGGGTTCTTCATGCTGTCGACCGGCGTCGGGACGGTGATGATGACGTACTCCGCCCGTTCGATCGGCGTCGGGTCGGTCGTGAACTCGATGCCGCTTCGGGCGACCGCCTCGTCGCCGATCTCGTTGGTCGGGTCCCGACCCTCCGAGAGCCTCGCTACTTTCGCCTCGTCGACGTCGAAGCCGATTACGTCGAGCCCCTCCTCGTCGAAGGCGCTCGCGAGCGGCAGACCGACGTAGCCGAGACCGACGATACAGACCGTTCCGGTTCCGTGTTCAGACATCGATGATGAGTCGAGCTCGCTTTCGTGTTCAGGCATTGATACCGATTCCCTTGTAGTAGACGTCGCGTTCCTGCAGTTCGGTCAGCGCCTGGCGGCCGTCGACGACCACCAGTGAGCCGCGCCCGGAGCCGAGCGCCGGCACGTCGAGCTCCTCGAACGCTTCCTGGGCGGTGACGAGTATCACCGCGTCGTAGCTTCCCTCACGAGCCTCGGAGAGCGAGACGACGGACGCACCCGCCTCCTCGAACGGCTCGTACGTGTCGGTGATCGGGTCGACCGCCGTGACGTTCGTACCCGCCGAGGCCAGCCGCTCGATCACGCCCATCGCGGGCGTCGCACGGAGTTCGTCGACGCCCGCGCGGTAGGTGAGTCCGAGCACGAGCACCTCGGCACCCTCGCTGTCGATCCCCTGCTCGGCGAGGCCGTTCAGCGCGAGCTCCGCGGTGTAGCCAGGCATCGTGTCGTTGATGTCGCGGGCGGTCTCCATCAGTCGGGAGTCCGCGTCGAACTCCTGAATCAAGAAGTGCGGGTAGTAGGGGATGCAGTGGCCGCCGACGCCTGCACCCGGAACGTGGAGGTCACAGAACGGCTGGGTATTGGCGGCCTCGATCGCCTCGAGGACGCTAATGTCGAGCTCCTCGGCGTGTTTCGTGAGCTCGTTCGCCAGCGCGATGTTGACGTCGCGATAGACCCCCTCGAACACCTTCACGGCCTCCGCGGTCGTGGCGTCCGAGACGGGAATCACCTCGTTGTCGCTGATCTCGCCGTAGATCAACTCCGCGACGCGCGTGCTCTCCTCGTCGACGCCGCCGACGATCTTCGGATACGCGCCGCGGATGTCCTCTATGGCGCGGCCGCTCGAGGTTCGCTCGGGACAGAACGCCACCCCGAACTCGCCACGGTCGAGACCGCTACCCTCCTCCAGAAGCGGGAGCACCCGATCGATACAGGTCCGCGGCGGCACGGTCGACTCGAGGATCACGACGTCGCCCGGCGAGAGCCCCTCCGTGATGTCGCTCATCACCGACTCGACCACCGACAGGTCGGGTCGAGAGCTCTCGTCGACCAGCGTGGGGACGATCACGACGTGGACACGTGCGTCCCGGGCAGCGGCGGCGCCGTCCACGCTCGCGGCGAGCGAGCCCGATTCGACGACGCCGGAGACCAGTTCGTCGAGACCGGGCTCGCCGGCGATATGGTTCTCGCCGGCGGAGATCGACTCGACCACCTCGGGGTCGACGTCCACGCCGGTGACGTTCTCGGTCACGTCGGCGTAGACGGAGGCCAGCGGCAGCCCCATCTTCCCGAGGCCATAGACGGCGACGGGGATCTCCCCGTCCGTCAGCGCCGCTCGCTGTTCGTCGCTCGATGCGTCCGAGCCGTAGAGCGCTGGGGCGCTCGTGGATACGCTGTCACTCATACAAGGTGTTCTCCCCCGAGAGGTTCTCGGGAAGCTCGCGATGGCGCGCGGGCGTGCCGAGCGCGAGGGTGTCTGCCGGGACGTCCTCGGTAACGGTCGAACCCGCCGCGACGAACGAACCCTCGCCGATCCGCACGCCGGGGAGGATCGTCGCGTTCGCACCCACGGAGACGCCGTCGGCGAGGGTGGGTCCGACCAGATCGACGTCCTGCCTGACGGGGTAGGGGTCGTTCGTCATCACTACACGCGGGCCGACGAAGACGTTGTCGCCGATCGTCGTGTCGGTGGGAACGTAGACGCCGGTCTGGAGGCTGACGTTCGAGCCGATCTCCGTCCGTCCGTCGATCACGGTGTCGGTGCCGACGATCACGTCGTCGCCGATGGTCGTGTCCTCACGAATCAGGGCGTTGTGACCCGTGGTCAGATCGTCGCCGATCTCGACGTCGCAGTAGACGATCGTTCCCTGGCGGATCCGGGCGCGGTCGCCGACCGTCGCCGGTTCCGCGTCCTCGTCGTGGACGTAGCCGACGTTCTCCGGTTCGTCGAGGACGCAGTCCTCTCCGAGCCGTGAGCGGTTCGTCACGATCGGACTCCCGGCCGCAGAAGGGGGAACGGCGGGTCAGTAGTCTGGGGTCTGGTTTCGGTCATGGTTCGTGCTCTAGGTCTCCGTTCGGCCGGTATTAACGCACCGGCCATACGACGCTATCGGTTCGGTCGTCGAACCGTCAGACCGTATCGGCCGGTGCGGGCACCCGCTCGCTCGCGAGTTCGTCGATCTCTCGGGCGAGTTCGAGCGCACGGATCCCGTCCTCGCCGGTAACGAGCGGTTCGGACTCGGTCCGGACGGCCTCGGCGAACGCGGAAAGCTCGTTCTTCAGCGGTTCGCGGCGCTCGACGAGCACCTGTTCGATGACGTTCTCGTGGCGATACCGGAACGAATCGTTCTCACGAGCGTACTCGGGCAGCGACTGGCGGGTGATCTCGATCGACTGGTCGGTGTAGTCGACGATTACCCGGCAGTTCTCCGCGGTAATCGTGAGCTGTCTGACCTTCTGTTGGGTGACGCGGCTCGCGGTCAGCTCGCCGATCCGTCCCGACTCGGTCTGAATGGTCGCGGTCGCGTAGTTCGACTCGCGAGTCCCGGCGGCGTACACCTTCTCGACTTCCTCGTCGAGGATCGCGAGCAGGATGTCGAGGTCGTGGATCATCAGGTCCATCACTGCGGTGTCCTCGATGTCGCGATCGAGCGGCGGTCCGAGCCGCTGGGCGTCGAGCGCGATGATGTCGAGGTCGTCGAGCAGGTCCATCAGCGTCATCACCGCAGGGTTGAACCGCTCGATGTGGCCGACCTGGAGGACGACGTCGCGTTGGTCGGCGAACTCGATCAGCCGGCGTCCGTTCTCGAGCTTCTCGACGAACGGTTTCTCGACCAGGACGTTCACCCCGGCATCGATGCACTCGCGGGCGGTTTCGTAGTGATACGGCGTCGGAACGGCGATCGAGACCGCGTCGACGGCCTCGAGCAGTTCGTCCATCTCGAGGGCGTCCGTGCCGAAGGCGTCGGCGACGGACTCGGCCTGTTCGATGTCGGCGTCGGTGATGCCGACGAGGTTCGTTTCGGGCAGTTCCCGGTAGACTCGGACGTGGTTCTGTCCCATGCTGCCGACGCCGATGACGCCGACCCGGAGGGCTGGTTGTTCAGACATGTTTGATACCTGCGTTCGTGGTTGCTTCAACGATCCGATCGACGTCGTCGGTCGATACGTTCGGGTGGACCGGCAACGAGAGCACCTCCTCGGTAGCTCGCTTCGCCGCCGGCGTCTCCGCGCTGTACCCCTCGTACGCCTCGAGCTCGTGGATGCAGGTCGGGTAGTAGACCGCACTATCGACCCCCTGCTCCTCGAGCGCCGACCGGAGTCCGTCGCGGTCCGCCGTTCGGACCGTGTACTGGTGGTAGACGTGTTCCATGCCGTCGGGGACCGTCGGCGTCTCGACCGGGGCGTCCGCGAGCCCCTCGGTGAGCCGCCGGGCGTTCTCCTGGCGGGCCTCGGTGAACGCGGGGAGTCGATCGAGCTGTGCGCGTCCCAGGGCGGCGGCGACGTTCGTCAGCCGGAGGTTGTGCCCGACCGAGACGTGGGCGTAGGCGTCGCCGCCGTTGCGCCCGTGATTGATGAACTCCCGGATCCCCGCCTCGATCTCGGGATCGTCGGTCGTCACGATCCCGCCCTCGCCGGTGGTCATGTTCTTCGTCGGGTAGAAGGAGAAGCAGGCGGCGTCGCCGAACGACCCGACGCGCTGGCCGTCGATGGAGGCACCGTGGGCCTGGGCAGCGTCCTCGACCAGCGCGACGTCGTGATCGTCCGCGAGCTCGCGGAACCGGCGCATGTCGGCGGGCAGTCCGTAGAGGTGGACCGGCATGATCGCCGCGACGTCGTCACGCTCGCGGAGGATCGCCTCGACGGCGTCGGGATCCAGGTTGTACGTCTCGGGTTCGATGTCGGCGAAGACCGGCTCCCCGCCGGCAAGCCGGATCGAGTTCGCGGTGGCAACGAAGGAGAAGGGCGTCGTGACGACGGCCTGACCCTCGACGTCGAGCGCCTCGTAGGTGGCGTGGAGTGCGGCGGTGCCGTTTGCCGTGGCGACGGCGCGCTCGGCGCCGCAGTAGTCGGCGAACTCCTCCTCGAACGTCGTGACGACGTCGCCGCTTGCGATGTAGCCGGACTCGAGGACCGAGACGACCCCCTCTCGTTCCGCCTCGCCGATGTCCGGGTTCGCGATCGGGATCGTCATCCGGGGAGTCTCACCTCCCGCGCGAGCGGTGCTCCAGGGGCGATACGGGGCGACGAGCGGGCTGCTCGCCGCGGATCGGGGTCGTACCCCACGTTCCACGGTCGGACCGGGCGTACGGGGCGGCTCTCTCGTTGTTGCATGGATCGAAACACTGGCGGACCGAAGCCGTGCTCATCCCAACCCACGAAACGCCCGGTCTTTGTTATAAACGTGTTAAGGGCCATTATAACGGGCGAAACGAACGAAAGCGACGCGTTCCATCCGATTCACATCAGCGATCCTATCGATTCCCTACGGTGATGAACCTTCGCGGGGTTTTTCACTACACCTTGCGTAGGCTGGGGAAATGAGAGCCCATCAATGGACGCTGGATCTGCTCTCGATCCTCGTCCTCGGCACGACTGCCCTGGTGGGGATCCTAGCGGTCGATCTCCCGTGGACCTCGGTTCGGCTCGCGCTCGCGCTCCCTCTCGTCCTGTTGGCACCCGGTTACGCGTTCCTGAGTGCGCTCTTTCCCGAGCGCGGCGATCGTGGGTTCGACCTGCTCGAACGCCTCGTCCTCTCGGTCGCGCTCAGTCTCGCGGTGGTCTCGATCGCGGCGTATCTCGCGAACTTCACGCCGTACGGGATCCGGTTGGCACCGGTGTTGATCGCCGTCGTCGGCTGGTCGGTCACGTTCGCCGTGATCGGACTGGTGCGACGAGCGCGGGTCGCACCCCCGGACCGCTATCGGCTACAGTGGAACGCCGGCGACAGCACGCTCCCGACGCTGTTCTCGGTTCGACAACGCGGAATTCACGCTCAACGCGGCCCGTTCGAGCCCGAGAACGGCCGACAGCTCCTGCTCAACGTCTTCCTCGTCTTCAGCGTCGTCGTCCTGCTCGGCGGAGGGGCGTATCTGGCCATCGCGGCCCCGTCGCTGCCCGATTCGGAGCCACACACCGAGTACTACCTGCTCTCGGAGGACGGGGAGGGTGAACTAACCGCGAACGACCTGCCGACGGAGCTATCGACGGGTAGCGCCGAGCCGATCTACGTCGGAATCGAGAACCAGGAGGGCGAGACGCAGACCTATACGACCGTCGTGCTTCAACAGGAGGTAACGCTCGCTGACGACGGCTCGACCGTCGAGAGCGTCGAGAGCGAGGAGGAGCTCGATCGATTCGAAACGACCGTCGAGGACGGGGAGACCCAACGAACCGAGTACGCGTTGACTCCGACCGGCAGCGGCGACGTCCACGTCTGGTTCCTGCTCTATCGGGGCGATGTCCCTGACGACCCGTCACCCGAGAACGCGGACCGGACCACCCGACTGACGGTGACGGTCTCGTAGCCGCTCACTGGGCGTCGGCGGCCCCCTGCCGTTCGGTCGACTCGGGGTCGCGGAGTTCGACGATGTTCTCGCGTCCGACCCGGAGCTTCGTGACCGTCCCCTCCTGTTCGAGTCGGGTCAACAGCCGACTCACGGTCGCCTGTGACCAGTCGGTCCGTTCGACGAGTTGTGACTGCTTCATCCGTCCGGCGTGTTCGCGGAGCAGCCGACAGATCTCCTCCTCCTTGGTCAGCGGCGGCCCCTCGCCCTCACCAGCCGTCTCAACCGACGGCGGTGACGACGCCTCCGATTCGACGGACGGTGGTGAGGACTCCGTCGAGACCGGTGGTTCGGATCGATCGTCGCCGGCGCTCGCGTCGCGTTCGGTCCTCCCCGTGTAGCGCTGCATCGCCTTCCATCCCAGCGCCCCGCCGCCGACGATCAACAGACCCAGTACCACGAGGATGCCGCCGATGTAGAGGTGGAGAACGTACGGCTGGGTCGGGTCGAGGTTACCCGGAAAGCGGGCGATGGTCCCGTCGTCCACTCCATCGCCGGTGGTGTCGGCCTTCAACGGGTCGGTACCGTACACCCGCACCTCCTCCCAGTCGGTCAGTCCGTTACCGCTGGTGTCGGGCGTGGTGAAGTCGGTTCCCAGTTCGACCTCGCGGGCGTTGCTCAGACCATCGCCGGAGAGATCGCCTTCAGGGTGAATCAGCGTCACTGCCGTGGTCTCGTAGTAGCGGTCGCCCGTCCCCTGGTGTTCCGCCTCGACGGTGATCCAGACGCCCTCCTCGTTCTCATCCGGCCACTTGGTCGTGAACGAGACCGTCTCCTCGCCGTCGGCTCCGACCGTCGTGGTCTGGCAGCCGTAGTCGTGGATCTCGTTCCCCTCCTCGTCGGTCGCGCTGGCACAGACGACGTACTCGGCACCCTCCTCGCCGCCGAGGACGGCCTCGACCTCGAGCGGTTCGGTACTCCAGACGTACGGCGGGCCGGGATGGTCGCCGACCGTCTCGTACTGGTCGTCGATGTAACCCGGTCCCGAGACGTCCATCGCGTGGACGCCCGGAGAGCCGTCGCCGGCGGCCGCCCCGCTGGCACCGCCGGTGTCGTCCCCGATAGGAGCAGCCGAACCCACCCCCGATCCGACGCCGACGACCCCGGCAGCGACGCAGACGAGGACGACGCCGGCCAGAACGACGAGGAGCGTGCGCTCACCCATACGGCGTTCGGGCGTCGAATCGAGGGGGCGTTCGGAGGCGAGGCGAGAGCCGAGTCATACGTCTTCGTGCGATCAGTACCGGCCGCGGCGTAAAGGCTTTTTTTATATGCATTAATTGCCGCTCCCGAATTATCCGGGATCTAATACGAACGTGCCTCCGACGAACCGGGCCGCAAAGGGAGTGGCTAAACCCATCGTTACGGACTCTTTCACTCAGTTTCACGGATTTGCACCCAGCTAGACCGGGTTCGGCCGGCTCCCGTCCCTTAGATCGAGTATAGTAATCCCCTTGGGGCCTGTACGGGTCGATGGGTTAACCAATGAGAGAAAAACTCAGCAGACGGCGATTCGTCGAGGCGGCAGGCGCGGCAAGCATCTTCGCGCTCGCGGGCTGTACCGACCAGGGCGGCGACGGCGGCGACGGCGGCGAAGAAGAAGAGAACGGATCGGAGGACAACGAGTCCGGTCTCGGCGGCGAGGACAACGAGTCCGAGGACAACGAGTCCGGTCTCGGCGGCGAGGACAACGAGTCCGGTCTCAACGAGTCCGACAACGAGTCCGGTCTCAACGAGTCCGACAACGAGTCCGGTCTCAACGAGTCCGACAACGAGTCCGGTCTCAACGAGTCCGACAACGAGTCCGACCTGTAAACGTCCGAGTCGACATCGAGTTCTCGAAGTTTTTTCGCGGTGGTGACGAACGACGGTAGCGGTGCGTCCACCGGACGCGAGAGGATCGACCGCCACCTCGTCGAGCGCCGGTCGGAACCGAATCAGACCTCGTGATCGACCGACGAGAGTGCCGTATCGGCGTACAGCGAACTCAGCGAGTCGATCACCCGTTCCTCGGAGAAGCGCTCGAGCTGGTGGGAGATCGCCTCCTGGTGATCGGCGTAGTTCTCGTGGAGGCTCTCGAAGGCGCGAACCAGCGAGCGCTCGTCGCCCGGTTCGAACAGCGCACCCGCCGGTCCGACGATGTAGTCCATGCTGCCGACGTCCGAACTCAGGATCGGCGTCTGACTCGCGAGCGCCTCGAGCATCACTCGGCCGAACGGCTCGTCGATCACGCCGGGGTAGACGAACGCGTCCGAATCCGCGTACAGGTCCGGGAGTTCGTCGTGGTCGACGTAGCCGTACCAGTGGATCGAGCCCTGGACGCCCAGTTCACGGGCGAGCGAACGGAGCGTCGACTCGTACGGTCCGCGACCCGCGATCCGGAGTTCGACGTCGTAGCCGGCCTCGCGAAGTAGAGGAAGCGCTCGAACCAACGTGTCGACGCCCTTGATGTCCTGAAGCGCGCCGACATAGAGCAGCGAGACCGGATCGGTGGGCTCGCCCGGTGACTCCGCCGGTCGATGGAAGTGGTCGTCGTAGAAGTGAGGGATGACGGTGATCGCTTCCTCGGGAAAACCGATGTCGGCGTAGTCCTCGCGGAGATGCGGTGAGAGCGCGTGGTAGGCGGTGACCTCGTCGGCGCGCTCGATCGACCGTCTGACGAAGGGGATCTGTCCGGCCGAGACGTAACCCTGCCGGAGCTCCGCCTCGATCCCCTGCCGGCGCTTCAACGCCGTCGCCGGGACGCAGCCGGCGCACTTGAGCGGACCGGGGCCGGAACACTTGCGCTCGCCGTGATAGAGGAGATCCGCTTTCGGACAGACCGGCAGATAGGAGTTGAGCGTCATCAACGTCGGAACCGAGAGATCGGCCAGCACGGGGATGAACGCGGAGGAGTAGGAGTGGACCAGGTCGTGGCTCTCGAGCGCTTCGCTCTCCTCGCGGAGCGCGTCGATCTTCGTGAAGATCGGGTGGGGAAGCTTCGGGAGCCGGTCGTGAAGGACGTACTCGACCCGGTCGCGGGCCGGCAGGTCCGCGTCGGACGCGTCCATCTGAGTCGAGACGTACACGGTCAGGTCGTGGCGGCGTGAGAGCCGCTCGATGTAGACCGTCGAACTATGGGTCGCGCCGCTGCCCTCGCTGCCGGGACACTCCGCGGGGACGAACGCCACGTCGAGTCGCTCCGCTACCATCCTACCACGGCCGTCGGTCGGCTCCTGTGAGTCACGTGCGTACCCATCCGGATCGCCCGACATGGTGTTATCGGTGTCACGACGCGATCAGGGGTTCGTGGCCGGCGCCCGAAGCAGCTCGACACGGAAAACCGATCCGACGGGCTCGTTGTCCTCGATGTGGATCTCGCCTCCGTACCGTTCGACGAGACGATCCACCAACGAGAGGCCGATTCCCATCCCCGCGCTCCCCGGACCGCGTTCGCCCTTCGCGAAGACGCTGTCCTTTCGTCGGTCGGGGATGCCGGGCCCGTTGTCCGCGACGCGAAGGGTCACGATCTCCTCGTCGGCCTCGACGGTGAGGACGACGACGGGGACCGCCTTGTCGTTGTAGAAGACGGCGTTGCTGATCAGGTTCCCCACGACCGAGGAGAGCAGATCGTTCGCGCGAACGCGAACCCCCGCGACGTCGCCCTCGAGCGAGATCTCGGCGCCTTGATACAATCCCTGGGCCTTCTCGATCTCGATCCCGAGCACCCGTGATAACACGACCGGCCGAAGGTCAGTCTCCTCCTCCGAGATCGATTCGACGACGTCGCCGACGGTGCGAGTCAGTTGGAGGACGTGGTTGCTCGATTGAACGATCTCGTCGAGGGCACTCTGACCCCGGGGTTCGACGTGTTCTGCCAGCTCTCGCGCCCGACCAACGACGAGGCTGATGTCGTTACGGATGTCGTGACGAGTGAGGTGGTTCAGGATCGTGAGCTCCTCGGTTCGGCGTTCGAGTTCGCGCTCGGTTCGCTTTCGTTCGATCGAGTAACGGATCGTCCGCGAGAGCACCTCGGGGGTCACGTCGTCCTTTACGAGATAGTCCTGTGCACCGTTGGCGACGGCCTCGATACCGAGGGCCGTCTCGGGCATCCCCGTCAGGACGACCACCGGAACGCCCTCGACACGATCGAGGAGCGTCTCGAGAGTCTCGAGACCCGAGCTGTCCGGAAGCTGGAGATCGAGCAGAACGACGTCCGGTTCGTCGGTGGTGAGCCGATCGAGGCCGGCGGCGAGAGATTCCGCGTGGTGGACGTCAGCCGTCGGTTCGCCGGAACGACGGCACTCGGCGAGCATCTCCTCGATCAGGCGAGCGTCACCGGGGTTGTCCTCGATCAACACGACCCGGTCGGGACGAGTCGACCCCGTCATGAGTGGACACCGATGGTCGCGTCGTTAGATCGATCGTGGAGGATCGGCAATCGAGAAGAGCCGATCGGCCGTCGTCGATGGTGGTCGTGTTCTGGTCGTGTGTTCGTCCGCAGGAATGGAATCCAGGTCATGGTAGAGCCGTCCGTTCAATCACGTTACTGCTCGCCGGGGCCGCCTATCAGCGCCCTAAGTCGTTCGTCCTCCGTCGCCCGTTCCGTCGTCTCGTCGAGTTCGGTCTCCAGGCGCTCGAGTCGCTCGACGAGCCGAACGTACGCGTCGTTTTCTCGGAGTTCGGTCCGGGTCTTCTCCGCCCGAAGCAGCGCCTCCTTCGCCGACAGCGCCAGGTACTCCTGGACCGGCTGCTCGTGCATGTCACGCGCGAGCACGTCCGTGATCACGTCACGGATCTCGTCGCGGAACCCGGGTTTGACGACGTAGCCGTCGAAACCCATGTCGAGGACGTCGAAGTCCGGATCGACCGCCGAGAGCATCACCACCCGACAGTCGATTCCCCAGCCACGGATCCGTTCGAGCACCTCTTCGCCGGAGAGACCCGGCATGCGCCGGTCGAGCAGGACGACGTCGACCGACTCGTCGAGCTTTCGAAACGCTTCCTGACCGTCGTAGGCTCGTTCGACGGTGTAGTCGTCCTCGAGCCAGTCGGCGTGCATGTTGAGTAGGCGCGGATCGTCGTCGACGATGAGGACCGTCGGGTTCGGCTCCGGATCGAGGTGGCGATCGCCCCACGTCGCCAGCGCCTCCATCGCCCCCTGTAGCTCCCGCCCCGTTTCCGTTAGTTCGTACTCGACCCGGAGCGGCGACTCGCTGATCACCGTCCGTTCGACTAGTTCGTTCTCCGTGAGATCCTCGAGGCTGTCCGTCAGCACCTTCGCGGAGACGTCTTCGATTCGTTCCTTGAGTTCGTTGAAGCCCAGCGGTCCGTCCTCGATCAGCCGTTGGATGATCACTGGATGCCACTTCTTCGAGATGAGATCCACGGTCTCGGCGACCCGCTGTGCTCGATCGATGTTGCCCTTCACCGTTGTTCGCCCGGCGTACGAACGACTCCACCCACTATATGTCTTCTATTTCATGATGGAAATAAGATACTATGTTGTCGTTCTACTCACCGGAACTAGCGATCGAGTCGAACACCGACTTGATGAAGTCGACGAACCGGGCGAACGGCCCTCGGACTGCTCCTCCTCGTCCTCTTCGCGCTCCTGGCTCTCGGTCTCCTCCGGAGCGTCGGTTTCGTCGGCGTTCTCGTCGGCTGCCTCGGTGGAACGATCGGGTGCTTCGACGATGCCGAAGACGTCGAGCGCCTCCTGGAGGGTAACGATCGCGATGTCGCGCTCAAGCGCCATCTCGATCGCAGTCGAGATCCGTTCCTCGGTGAGGGTATCGTAGCTGCTGTGGGAGGCGAGGATCCCGAAGTCGGGCTCGTTCGCGACCGTATCGAGAAACGTCGCGAGTTCCTCCTCGTTCATCCGGCCCTCCTCGTAGTACTCCCGGGAGATCGAGAACGGATCCGAACCGTGAGAGGGGTTGAGTCCGTTGCCGGTGAAGGCACGCGGCGTAGTCTCGTAGTACTCGGGGACGATCTCCGCCGCCAGACCGTCGTGACGTTCGTAGGGGTAGACGAACCCCGTTACCTGGTCCTCTCCGACGATCTCCTCTAACTGGGCCTTCGACTCCGCGAGGATCTCGCGGGTGAACTCGTCGGTGTATCGAACGTAGCAGTCGTCCCCCGAGACGTCCGTCTCGATCGGCTCCTCGAGTTCGATGTACTGGCCGTCACCGCTCCCGTTCCGGCCGGCGACGACGGCTTCGGCGACGATGCCCTCGGCGTCGAGAAGTGCAACGGGGTCGCCGGCATAGCGACCGTGACGGTTCGAGGCGACGGCGATCTCGGTGTCTCCCGCCTCGACGTCCTCCGTAACCGAGATCTCTCCGATCGCGCGATGTTTGATCGTGTGCGAGAGGACCTCCCAGCCGGCGTCGTACATCTCACGGAGCTGGGCGGGATCGACCCAGTCGTCCGAGGAGCCGAGCATCCCGGGAGAAGCCGCCACACAGCCGGGAACGTCGTACTCCTCGTGCACTCGGAAGGTCTTCTCGTAGTCCTCGATGGTGCCGTCGTCGTACGTGAACACCAGATAGCCGGCCGGTTCACCGTCCACGTCCGTCCGTGCGAATGCCGGTCTCGTCAGGGACGTCGACGCGAGAACGGCCGCACCAGCCGTGGTTCGGAGGAATGACCGGCGCGGGAGATCGTTGCGAGAGGATACTGTCATAGTTCATCTATATCCAGCGTCCCTTTACTTATATCTCGGTTAATTCGTCCAGTAGAGAGACTCAGATCGCTACCAACGACAGATCGTTTCGTGGTAACTACTGTCAGACTATTATTTCGTCCCGGATACTAGAGGTCGAGACGGCGTTTCGACGGGAAACGGGACCGGGATATAGAACCGGTTGCAACCGACGGACGGTGGTCCTCGTAGCAGCGAGACGGATCGCGAGGTCGATTACCCGTCAATCGAACGTGAAATACAGAGAATAAAACGGTGTTCTGACTCGTTCTAAACGCCTGCCTTCATCCCATCGATTCGATACATATAACCCGTATGATGTACTCTGAAGCCGGTCTCGAATACAGAAAAGATACATGTCGGGGTCGATGTCGTTACAACGTAATGGTGCAGAGGACTGACGGAGATAATCGTAGTATTAACCGCAGAAGTTATCTGAGTGCGATCGCGGGAGTCGCCGCGACGCCGATGATCGGTTCGGCCGTCGGTGCGGCTGACGTCGGCAGCGAATCGGAGCTCGAAGACGAGATCGAGAGCGGGGGGACGGTCAACCTCGACTCCGATACCGTTTACAAGATAGACGACACGATACGGGCTACCGGTCTCGACGAGCTCACGATAAACGGCAACGGCGCGACGATCGAGGTCCCCTCCACGAGCGGCTACGTCCTCAAATGCGGGACCTCGAAGAGTCCGATCGACGACCTGGAGATCAGAGATCTCAATTTCGATCTCACCGGGAGCAGCACAGACGGACGCGCCCTCGAGTGCCAGGCGCGGGACGACCTCGACGTGAGCAACGTCAGCTTCCGAGGCAAGCACAGCGGTTCCGGCAAGGGACCGATGCTCGTCGGCCTCCACTCGGACGACGGCGACGGCAACGTTTCGAACGTCGAGATGCCCGACGGCGGCGAGGACTCGAGCAGCGGCAACGGCGGTACCGGTATGCTCGTCAGCAACCACCACGCCGGAAACCTCACGATCGAAGACTGTGTCATCGGCCCGTTCCCCGACAACGGGATCTACTGTACGAGCAGCGAAGGCGAGGTCCACGTCAAGGGGGGGAAGTTCGTGAATACCAACGTCGCGGGTGTCCGCCTCGACGGTGAGAAGTGTTCGCTGAAGGACGCGGAGTTCGAGTACGACGAGGACATCCCCGGCTTCGGCGGCCAGCGCCCGGTTCGCTGTGACGGCGGCGACATCGAGATCAGCGGCCTCGACATCTACATGTCGATCAGCCAGACCGAGGCCATCCGCGTGATGCCGGGATGTGAGTCGGCGGACATCGAGGACTGCTCGATCAATGGCGGCGGGGCACGCGACGCCATCTCGGTCACCTCGGGCGCCGGTCCGGTCGAGACGGACGACCTCGACGTCGACGGCGGCGTTCGTAACGAGGTCTACCACTACTGAACGGCCAGCGGAGGTTTGACGGTCGAGCTCGAACGAACGTTTTCGTTTTAGCGACTACTCGTACTCGTCGTAGAGCAGCAGTTCGAGGTCCTCGTTCTCCTCCAGATCGAAGACCATCGCGATCAGGAGGAACAGCCAGCCGAGGACGAACAGCACGAGCGACGAACCGCGCGAGGTTCCCGAATCGCGATCGACCGCGCTCTTCAGTCCGGAGAGCAGACCCACGCCGGCCGTCGCCGCACCGACGTAGTAGAACAGCGCGAGCGGGTGGAAGTCGCGCACGAGGTACTTAGTGCGCAGACGCCAGAGGAACCCTCGGAGGAGCAGCCCGGACACCCGCGGGATATACGTCTTGTAGTCGATGTCGCTCTCCTCGTCCTTGTAGACCGCACGTCGCTTGACGTCGGCGACGCGGACGTTGTTCGCGTTGAGCCGGACGAGCAGGTCGTTACAGTAGCCATACCCCTCGTACATCTCCTCGATGCCGACGCGATCGAGCGCCTCGTGGGAGATGGCGGTCGATCCGTTCTGGGGGTCCATGATCTTCCAGTAGCCGCTGGCGATCTTGGTGATCAGGGTGAGGGTGAAGTTGCCGATCTGTCTGAACAGCGGCATGTCACGGCGCTCCTGACCGAGCAGTCGGTTGCCCTTCGAGTAGTCGGCCCGGCCGTCTGCGACGGGCGCGACGATCCGTTCGACGATGTCGGGCTCGGTCTGGCCGTCGCCGGCGATCACGGTCGTCACGTCCATCTCGTCCTCGAGCGCGTGGAGGTAGCCCGTCTTGATGGCGCCGCCGACTCCCTTGTTCTCCGCGTGGCGGATCGGCACGACCCGATCGAGCGTGGTCTCGCCCTCCTCGTTCACCGCATCGGCCTTGTGCCGGATCTCCGCCCAGGTGTCGTCCGTCGAACGGTCGTCGATCACGTACGCACGGTCGATGAACTCGGGGAGCGTCTCGATGACCTCGCCGATGAACGGCTCCTCGTTGTACGCCGGTATGACCGCAGCGATCGTCTTGTCGTTATACATGGATAGAGTAGGTCGTCGATAGCTCGTTGGTCACGGGCCTTTATTATGTGTGATGCATGTGCGTACGCGTGTTACCACACACCGACCGTCCGACCGGACCCGATCGCGTTAGAAACGCGGTAATAAAGTACCCCTCGGGGACAAGGTAGGAGCAGTTGGTCGACCCGAATGACTCCCAGTTCCACCGATGTCGCGCGGTTCCTCGACGCCGACCACCACGGGCCGGAGGTCACGATACACGGCGTTGACGCGCTCGACGCTGCCGGCTCCGAAGAGCTCGCGTTCTGCGTCTACGACGATCCGGAGTACGTCCGCGACTCCGATGCGGGTGCGATCGTCTGTCCGCCGTCGATCGGTCCGATCGACGGCCGTACCCTGCTCTTTGCGACCGACCCGAAGCTCGCCTTCGTGAAGGCGACACAGGAGTTCTTCGTCGAGGATCGCGAGGAGACGACGATCCACCCGACCGCGACCGTCCACGAGGACGCGACGGTCGGCGAGCGGACCGTGATCGGTCCGCACGTCCACGTCGGTGAACGGGTCGAGATCGGCGACGGCTGTACGGTTCGGGCAGGCGCGACCCTCGGAACCGCGGGCTTCGGGTTCGCACGCGCCGGATCTGGCGAACTGTACCGACAGATCCATCAGGGCCGCGTTCGAATCGCGGACAACGTGGAGATCGGGCCGAACACCTCCGTCGATCGGGCCGTCTTCGACGAGACGGTGATCGAACGCGGCGCGAAGCTCAGCGGGCAGGTGCACGTCGCACACCAGGTGCGGATCGGCGCCGACACCACGGTCGCGTACAACAGCGGGTTCTCCGGCGGCGCGACCGTCGGCGAACGGGCGACGATCCACCCGCACGTCGCCGTCGCGACAGACGTTTCGATCGGTGATGACGCCGAGGTCGGCATGAACGCCGGCGTTCTCGAGGACGTCCCAGACGGAACGACCGTGGTCGGCACCCCCGCACGTCCAATCAATCCCTCTCACCAATGACGATCGACACATCCACCTCCGACCAGCCGCTTCCGGCTCCGGTCGAGTTCACCTACGACTGGTACGAACGATTCCTCCGCCGACTGCTCGATGCCGGTTACACGCCGACGGACTACGGCGAATCGCTCTCGGCCGGCGATGTGATTCTCCGACACGACGTGGACTTCTCGCCGCGGAAGGCGCTGACGATAGGGCGAATCGAGGCCGACCTCGGGATCGAATCGACCTACTTCGTACTGATGAACTCGCCGCTCTACAACGTCTTCTACAAGCCCGTCCGGAGCGTCCTCGAGGAGCTACAGTCGCTCGGTCACACGATCGGCCTTCACTTCAGCACCCACCAGTACTGGAACGGCGAGGCCCCGAACGAAGCCGTCAGCGAACGTGTGGGCGCCGAGCGCGATGCGCTATCGGCCGCGGTCGGCGAGGTGAGCGGGGCCGTCTCCTTTCACCGGCCCGACGAGTGGCTGTTCAGGCGATCGTTCGACGGATTCATCAGCACCTACGAGGAGCGGTTCTTCACGGAGATCGACTACCGCGGCGACTCGAACCAGCGCTGGCGAGAGCAACACCCGCTCGCGGGCGAGCGCCCCGAGAAGCTGCAGATCCTCACCCATCCGGGTCTGTGGGGCGAGGACGACGCGGACTTCGAGACCAGACTGTACGAGGAGACCGACAACGAGCTCGAACGGACGCGACGGTTCATGCACGAACAGTTCATCGAGAAGCGATACAACGTCGACGAGTTTCGATACCAACCGGAGCGATAAGCGATGAACGTATCCAACGGCCACCATCGGCGGATCGGCGCCCCTACCGAAGGAGGACGGCATGGCAAGTAGCTCAAATGGGGTCTACCGCTGGCTCGCGAGCCAGCGGTTCGACGTGATTGGGGCGGTCATCGGACTACTGCTCGCGGTAGCGATGCTGCCGCTGCGGCTGATCTCCTCCAACCTCTTCATCGTCGGCATCCCGGTGATGATCGGGCTCGCGTCGGGGCTCTACCTGTTCGCGGTCCGAACCGACCACGGTGAAGGACTTCCGACGATGCCGGTCTGGCTCGGTCGGATCTTGCCGAGCCTGGTGTTTCTCGGGACGACGCTGCTGATCGTCCTCGCACTCTGGCAGGGCGGTCGGACGCCGGCGTTCTACAACGTCGCGACGCTCGTAGGGATGGGGATATTCGCGCAGGTCTTCTTCACGCGCGATCAGGACCTCGTTCCGGCGTTGCTCGTCGTGCAGATCATGGCGTTCGCCGTGGTCATCCGGTTCATGTCGCTGCTCACCACGCCGGGGTTCACGGGGATCGACGTCTGGACGCACGTTCCGAACTGGTCGGCGGCGATCCTCGAGACCAGATCGCTCGCGCCGCTGGCGGGCAATAAGTACTACGCCTCGCCGCTGTTTCACCTGCTGACGGTCGCGACGAGCCTCCTCGGTGGCATCTCGATCCGTTACGGCCTGTTCCTCTCGGTCGGAGTCGCGGTAGCGCTCTCGCCGCTGTTCGTCTACGCCGCCGCGCGGCTGTTCGTCTCCGAACGGTGGAGCCTGTTCGCGCTCGCGGTGTTCGCGATCACGGCCCACACCGTCGAGTGGTCGATCCACCTCATCCCGACCAGCCTGGGGCTGGTGTTCTTTCTGGGCGTCTTTTACCTGCTCATCAGGGCGCTCGACGTCGAGCCCGGCGGACGTGAGTTCTTCATGATCGTCGTCTTCAGCATCGGGACGATCCTCACCCACCAGATCTCGGCGTTCATCATGCTGGTGCTGACCGGGGCGGGGCTGCTCGCACACGTGCTGTTGCGGTTCGATCTGCTCTCGCCGCCGAGCCAGGTCCGCGGGATCCGGGCCAGACAAGGTGACTCGGTGAGCCTCACCGGTCTACTCGCGTTCGACCTCGGCTTCATCACGTTCATGTGGTCGCTGACCCCGTATCACGGGGACACGTTCCTCGCGACCACGTTCAGCTTCTTCCGGACGACGCTCGCCGAGTCCGGCGGTTTCGGTGACCTCAGCGGCGAACGGGGTGATACCGCCGCGACGGCGGCCCCGACGCTGATCGAACAGGCAGTTAACTACATCGACGCGGCGGTGTTCCTCTCGCTGTTCGCGCTCACGGTCGTCGGCTGTCTGTACATCCTCCGACGGCGGAACATCTCGCACGGGACGTTCATGTGTGGAGTGTCGATCGTCGTCATGCTGGTGTTCATCTTCGGCTTCCCTATGTTCGGAATCCGGACGTTCATCCCCCAGCGATGGTACGCCTTCCTCACCGCGCCCATGGCGGTGCTCTCGGCGCTCGGCGTCGCGTATCTGGCACGACGGTTGAACCCGCCGACGATCGTAGCGATACTGCTCGTGTTCACCCTCGTCTTCCCGGCCGTGTCGATCGCCGCGACCAACTCGACGATCGACAACCCGCGCTTCGAGGGCGCACAGACGAAGTACAGCTACGACCAGCCGGAGCTCGATGCGGTCGACACCATCGGCGCGATCCACCCCCTCGAGGAGGGTGAACGCTATCACACCGACCACCCGTACAACACCGTGTTCAGCCGGTCGGGGCCCGGACCGTCCGGGGTGGCGAACATCAGCGACGAGGGACGGGAGAACACCGACGTGCTGATCCATCGCGATCAACAGCAGTTGGGATCGACGTTCTTCATCGAGGACGAGGAGGAAGGCGGGATCACCCCCGAGATGTCGCGCAGCGAACTGTGTAGCGCAGAGCGCCACTACAGCTACGACAACGGTGACGTGACGGTCTGCCCGGCGACCTGGGAGATCGATCCCGGCGACGACGCCGGCGGCGACTTCGGCGCCGGCGAGGACGCCGAGGGCTGAAGCGACCGACGCCATCGGACACATTGAAATGACTGTGCGACCAATCACACGATGACATGGGCCCCGCGAAGCCAACGAAGACGGATGACCGGAGCACGCGGCCGGCCGAGCGACGACCGTTCAGAATGACGCGGTCGGAGAGACGATGAGCGACGGAAGCGGGGACCTCGATACCCTCCTCATCGGAATCGACGCCGCCTGCGAGCCGGTGTTCGACCGGCTGTACGAGACCGACAGCATTCCCAACCTCAAGGCGCTGATCGAGCGGGGAACGAGCGCACCGCTCACCTCACAGATCCCCCCCTGGACGCCAAGCGCGTGGCCGTCGATGTACACCGGAGTCAACCCCGGGAAGCACGGCGTCTACGGCTTCGTCGCGTTCGACGGCTACGACTGGGAGGTCGTCACGTCCAACCACGTGCGCGAACACGCCCTCTGGACGCTTCTCGATCGACACGACCTCACCAGCGTCGTCGTCAACGTCCCCGTCACGCATCCCCCGGACGAGATCGACGGCGCGATCGTCCCCGGGTTCATCGGACCCGAGAGCCCCCGAAGCCACCCGGAAGGGATCCTCGAGGAGATTCGCGAGGCGATCGGCGAGTACCGGGTCTACCCGAACTACTCGCGGGGCGACGAGCACTACACGGACGACGAGAAGATGGAGGAGTACTGTACGCTCGCACGGATGCGTGGGGAGGCGTTTCGCTACCTCACGGGGCGGTTCGAACCCGACTTCGGCTTCGTCGAGTTCCAGAAGACAGATACCGTCTTCCACGAGTTCGAGGGCGACGTCGAGAAGGTCCGGCAGATCTACGAGGCGACCGACGAGCAGATCGGCCGCATCCTCGAGGAGTGCGATCCCGACCGGGTGTTCGTCGCGAGCGACCACGGGATCGGACCCTACGAGAACTACGAGTTCCGCGTCAACGAGTTCCTCCGCGAGGAGGGCTACGTTGAAACGATCACCGGCGGGAAGGGGATGCCGTCGTGGAACCCCATCCGGAATCAGCTCCGGGCCGGCGAGGACGAGACGAGGTGGGAGCCGGGCACCGTCGAACGGTTGGCCGCGAAGGCCGCCTCGATCGGGATCACGCCGAGCCAGGTCGGAGCACTGTTGCGCCGCGTCGGCCTCGAGTCGGTCGTCAAGCAGTACGTTCCCTCGGGCGTCACCCGAACCGGCAGCAAGCAGGTCGATTTCGCCGGCTCACGGGCGTACATGCGTGCGCGCACCGAACTCGGCGTCCGGATCAACCTCGAGGGCCGCGACCCCGAGGGGAAGGTGCCCGAGGAGCAATACGAGGACGTCCGCGACGAACTGATCGAGCGCCTGAGCCGGGTTGAGACGCCGGACGGGGATCCGGTGTTCGGCGAGGTAGTCCCGCGCGAGGAGTACTTCCACGGGCCCTACGTCGACGAGGCGGTCGACGTGATCGCCGTTCCGAACGAGTTCGAACAGTTCCTCTCGGCCCAGCTGGTGGGTACGCAGTTCGGCCCGCCGACCGAGCCGTGGAACCACAAGCTCGACGGGCTGTTCGTCGCTGCGGGCGAGGGGATCGACGTGGACGCCGACCTCTCTGGAGCACACCTCTTCGACGTCGCCCCCACGATCATGGCCGCGCTCGGGGTCCCCCACAGCGACAGGATGGACGGGTCGGCGTTGCCGGTCGTCGAAGAGGGTGAGAGCACGGAGTACCCGACGTACTCGGATGAAGATGCGACGACGGCGGGCGACGAGACGGTGGAGAAGCGGTTGGCCGATCTCGGTTACCTCGAATAGGTTCCGACGGCGGACTCGTGCGTGTAGCTACTGGGTCTGTGTCCGGGGGGCTACGCCATCGAGTTCGGCCTTGATCTCGTCGGGGATGTACGACAGCTCCCAGCTGAGACGGGCTTCGATCTCGCGCTCGCCGCGGTCGGTCAATACGTACTTGTTGGTCCGGAGGTCGTGTTTCCCCTTCTTCACCAGCCCCTTGTTGACCAGCGTATCGAGGTTGGGGTAGAGCCGACCGTGGCGGATCTCGGTGCCGTAGTAGCGTTCGAGTTCGTCGTTCACGTCTAGACCCTTCGGTTCGTCGAGGCCAGCGATGACCAGAAGCAGATCACGCTGGAATCCCGTCAAATCATGCACGCAGTACACCTCATGGTTATCGTATCGAGTCCAGAACGTATATAACGAGGCGATGGTTCACGACGTTACACGTCACCTAGAGGACTATCGGAGACTCCACGCCGTCTACGGACGGATGAGAGGGTTTCTACCGACGTTATAACGGCATCATTAATTGAATGTGGTACGTCGGACGTCGCCGTTTCACGTCGTTTCACCTATTAATCCCGTAATAACAGAGGTAGGTAGCAAGAGGTGATCAGGCGTCGAGCCGTCGGCTCGATCGATCGGGCGCCGGTTGACCGTCGTGGGGGACGGTAAATCGGAACGTCGATCCGACTCCGGGACGGGATTCGACCCAGATGTCGCCGCCGTGTCTAGTGACGATCTTCTCACAGATCGCCAGACCGATCCCGGTGCTGTTCGTTCCGTTCGATCCCGACGAGAAGATTTCGAACACCTCCTCGATCTGCTCCTCGGCGATGCCGATACCCTCGTCCGAGATCGAAAAGCACCATCCGTCGTCGGTCTCGGACGCCGAGACGTGGATCCGCGGCTCCGCCTCGCCGGCGTAAGCGATGGCGTTGCTGAGGAGGTTCTGGAAGAGCTGGACGAGCTGCTGGTCGTCGGCCGTGACCGTCGGCAGGGGGTCGACGGTGATCGCCGCGTCGGTCTCGTCGATGGCGAGCCGGAGGTTATCGAGAGCGCGGTCGAGCACGTCCTGACAGTCGACGCGGTCGAACTCCGCGTCGCTCGTACCGATCCGCGAGTAGGTGAGCAAGTCGTCGATCATCTGACGCATGCGATCCGCCCCGTCGATCGCGTACTCGATGAACTCGTCGGCGTCCTCATCGAGCTGGTTCTCGTACCGGCGTCGGATGAGATCGAGGTAGCTGTGGATCATCCGAAGCGGCTCCTTGAGGTCGTGGGAGGCGACGTAGGCGAACCGTTCGAGTTCGTCGTTCGAACGCTCGAGATCGGCGATGGCCGCCTCGAGTTCGGCCTCGGCCTCTACTCGTTGCGTGATGTCCCGTCCGGTACCACAGATGTACAGATCGGTGGCGTCGGTACGAGCGTCGGGTTCGCCGATCGGTTCGTTGACGTCCTCCATCACCGAGCCGACGAACTCGTAGGGGATCCGGTCGTCGTCTTTGGTGACCAGCGTCGCTTCGACGCTGAGCGTCCGCTCCTCGGAGACGACGCGCGTCATCGCGTCGATGACGCGCTCGGCGTCGTCGGGTTCGAGGAACTCGGTCGGATGCATCGAGGCGATCTCCTCGTCCGTGTAGCCGGTCACGTCGGCGAAGCGGTCGTTCCAGCGCAGGATCCGTCCCTGCGGGGTGAACACGTAGAACAGATCCGGCTGGGCGTCGAGCGCGCTCTCGGTGAACGCGCGCTCGCGGCGCAGTTCGCGTTGAAGCCAGACGATGTCGGTGATCTCCGAGACGTAGCTGTCGACGTAGTCGATCGACCCGTCGGAACCCTCGACGACCGCGCCCTGCTCCCACACCCATCGAAGCGCGTCGTCGTCGGTTCGAATTCGATACCTGATCTGGTACTGTTCGGCGGCCTCGACGGCGTCTCGAACGCACGTCCGGACGCGGTCGTGGTCGGCGGGGTGGACGACGTCCTCGATCCACGAGACCTCGCCGTGCTCGAACTGCTCCATCGTGTAGCCGGCGATGTCGACACACCCCCGGCCCATGAACTCGACGGGATAGCCCGACTCGGTGCGATAGCGCAGCACCACCCCCGGGAGGTTGCGGATGAGGTTCGACAGCGCCTGCTGGCGCTCGCGCAGCGCGCGCTCGGCGTGTTCCCGACGCGAGACGCCTCGAGCGATGCCACAGACGTACCGCGGCTCGCCATCCCCGTCGGGGACGAGCGATCCGGTGAACTCGTAGGGGAGCAATCGCCCGTCTCGGGTCCGAATACGAACGACGTCGGTCGCCTCGCCCGTGGCGACGACCTCGGAGACGGCGGCGGCGACCCGGTCGTGGTCCTCCTCGACGAAGAACGACATCGGGTTCATCGAGGCGACCTCCTCGTCGGTGTAGCCGGTCGTCTCGGTGAGCCGATCGTTCCAGTGGAGAAACCGCCCCTGCAGATCGAAGACGAAGAAGATGTCCGTCAATCGGTTGAGTACGGTACCGACGAAGTCCGAGACCGGTTCCGGCTCCGAGTTCGTCGCGCCGTCGATCCGTTCCTGAACGATCAGCCGAAACTCGTCGTCGTTTGGAACGAACAGGTACCGATGAACGTCGTTCTCGTAACGCTGGATCGTCCCGGTGTCGATCGCTCTGCCTCCCCACGTGCGGAGGGTGTCGGGGTCCGCCCCCGGCGCGTGTTCGGAGAGGGTCGTTTCGACCACCTGGGAGGCGGAGACGCCGAGAAGGGCCGCCATCCGGTCGTCGACCGATAGGTACCTGCCGTGACGATCGAGACGAGCGACCCGGTCGGCGGATCGATCGAGCAGCGAGAGCAGCACGGACGACGGGGGCGGTCCGGGCCGGTCTTCCCGTCCCTCGACCGCCTCCAGGACGGCGTCGACGAGGCCGTCGGGCGTGACGCGACGGACCTCGTGGTCCTCGGCGAGCGACGACGGGATCGGCCCGTCGCCGCAGATCAGAAGCGGGGAACCGAACGTGGCGGACGCGATTCGTCGACTCGTCTGCGGGTCGGTGGGCAGCGCTTCGCGATCGAACAGCCAGCAGTCGGGTCGCCACTCGCCCGCTCTCCCGACCGCCGAGTCGACGGTCGGGGCGTTACAGACGGAGATCGCGGGATCGACGGAGGCCGAGAGCAGCCGTTCGACGAGGTCGACGGACCGGCCTACGTGGAGAACGGTGATCATGGTTGAAACGGTTCGATGGATGCAGTCCTCTCCGAGAACGTATATGCTTTATCCGTTAGATTATGCATAGAAATTAAGAGTTTATCGCCCATGTCGCTTACTTCCGGGTAAGGGATCGGGTCACGTACGTGTTACAGAGGATACATGTAGTGGGCGGATCTCTCGGACTCGTGAGGAAACATCGAACATGACTCGCGCGAGCCGAACCGTCACGCAGTGCCCGTATCGGAGTGGACGAGGAGACGTAACGAGCGAACCGTTGTCTGACGCCGGCGTGACCGCCCCGTCGCTCGATCCCGACGAGTCGGGCGGCGTTCGACCCCGAGTGGGGCGCCGCGTCGGACTCGAGGCGGTGACGGATCGGCGATCCGTGGCGGTCGTCCTCTCGGAGGGGCGGTGATGAGCGTGGCGTCGTTGCCGTCCCGGGTCGCCGCGGCCAGGGAACTCCTGGAGAAGATCCCGGACGAACACGACGACCTCCGAGCCGAACAGTTGGCGAACCTCATGGAGGCGCTCGAGTTCCTCGACCGGCTCGAGGACTCGTTTCACGACGAGCGGACCGATGACTGAAACGGGTGCCGAGCAGCCCTCGGCCGTCGACAGCTGGCCGACGTTCGCACTGCGATACACGTTCAATCCGGCGGGCATCGGCCTACGGGGGACGTTCGAACCCGACGAGGTGGTGGTGTTCGACGCGACGCGTGGTCGTCTCGATCGACGATGGATCGCCGCGAAACGGGGTTCGTACGTCGCCATCGAGGAGACCCGGTGAACGATCCGACGTCCGCCGGAAGGGACCCGAACGCGACGGAAGGGATCCGACGCCGCTCGAGTCGGCGTCGGTTCGGCGTCAGTTGAGCGGTTCGGGGTGCGCGCGATCGAGCTCGTCCGGCGAGGAGATCGTACGATCGATCAGGTTCGCGTGTGCTCGCCGAAGCCGCTCGGAGAGCGCCTGATGCGAGACGTCGAGGCGCTCTGAGAGCTCGCTCAGCGAGACGTTCCGCGGTACGTCGTAGTATCCCATTCGTTTCGCCTCCACGAGCGTCGCGTGCTGGGCCTCGGTCAGGCCGTACTCCGAGTGGTCCTGTTCGTCGAGCTCGTAGATCGAGTCGACGGTGAGCGACAGCCCGTTCTCCTCGCAGTATTCGTGGGTCCGCGAGAGCGACTCGCGTTCGGGACACATCACCTGAAGCTGCCACGAGTCGCCGCTCGACTTCGCCGAGGTGAGCGCACACTGCTCCTCGATCAGGAGCTGCATCACGAGCTCCACCTCCTCGACCCAGTTCATGCGGTAGAACCGTTCGTCGTCGAACTCGGTCAGCGAGGAGTACGTCTCGACGGTGGGGTCCTCGTCCAGTGCGGCCTCGAACGCCTCGAAGTCGTCGACCGTAACCCAGACGAACGGCATCGCCGAGTCCGCGTCCTGGGCGGCGAATCGTTCGATATCGACGCTGAGATCGGAACAGAGCGCGAAGGTATGAGCCAGTGCGAACTGCTCTACGGGAACGCGGTAGTCGATAATCGTGGCCATGGTACCCCAGAGACACCCCCTAGACGGTTAAGGAATTCTCGTCGAATAACTAGACGTGATCGCAGGCGCCTCGGCGTCGGTACGCCGGATCGAGGTATCAGTGATATGCGACGGAGCCACGCCGGGACTGGGATTTGAACCCAGAATCCCGTCAGGGAACACGCTTTCCAGGCGTGCGCTTTACCATTCGGCCATCCCGGCTCACCGATCCCTACCGGTCGGCCGAGGTTAAGTCCTTCCGTTCCCGGCGGCGAGCAGCGGTTCAGCGAAGTAGGTCGAACCGGTCGCGAGCGTGGCGACGAGTCCCGCGACGGCGAACTTCAGCGCGAACGAGAGACTGACGTCCGAGAGCAGTTCGTAGCCCTGGACGAGAACGAGAAACGAGAGCGCACCGGTCGCCCCCCAGAGGACGCTCGCCTTCAGCCGCGGATTCATTCGGTCGTGGCGATGACCTCGATCTCGACGGCGGCGCCCTTGGGGAGCGAACCGACCTCGAGCGCGCTTCGCGCGGGCGGGTTGTCGTCGAAGTACTCCGCGTAGGCCTCGTTCATCGCGTCGAAGTCGTCGATGTCGTCGAGGTAGACCGTCGTCTTCACGACGTGCTGAGTCGAGAGGCCCTCGTTCTCGAGGATCGCTTTGAGGTTCTCTAGACACTGACGGGTCTGGACGGCGACGGGTTCGTCGCCGAGGAACTCCCCCTCCGGGGTGAGCGCGATCTGTCCGGCGCTAAACAGGAGACCGTTCGCGGTCGTCGCCTGGCTGTACGCACCGATCGCCTCCGGCGCGTCGCCAGTGTTGATGATCCGCTTCATGGCACCACCGTCGGTCGGCCCGGCCTTAAAGCTACACGAGTATCTCGACCTCGTACCCGCGTTCGCGGAGGTCGCCGACGAGCCCCTCGACGTGGCCGGGACCCCGCGTCTCGAGGTCGATCACCACCTCGGCGGCGTTCATCGCGATGTCGCGGGAGGTCCGATCGTGCTGGATCGCGTAGATGTTCGCGCGGTTCTCGGCGAGCACGTCGATGAGTCGGCGAAGCGCCCCCGGTCGATCCTCGAGAACCGTGCGGATCTTGAGATACCGTCCGGTCTCGACCAGCCCGCGCATGACCACCGTCGTCAGCGTGTTGAGGTCGATGTTGCCACCACAGAGCGCGGGGACGACCGTCTCGCCCTCCTCGTACTCGAAGGCGTCCGAGAGGAGTGCGGCGAGCGGCACGGCTCCGGCGCCCTCGACGAGCGTCTTCGAACGTTCGAGCAGCGCGGTCAGCGCGGTGGCGATCTCGGAGTCCGAGACCGTCACCACCTCGTCGACCCGCTCGCGGATCACCTCGAACGTCAGATCGCCGACCCGGCCGACGGCGATCCCGTCCGCGATGGTGTCGACGTGCTCCCACTCGGAGATCGATCCCTTCCGCAGGGAGTCGGCGGCGCTCGCGGCGCCCTCGGCCTGCACGCCGATCACACGAGCCTCGGGACGCCGGGCCTTGATCGCAGTCGCGATCCCCGAGATCAGCCCGCCGCCGCCGATCGGGACGAGCACGACGTCGACGTCGGGACGCTCGTCCAGGATCTCGAGGCCGATCGTCCCCTGGCCCGCCATCACCGCTTCGTCGTCGAAGGCGTGGACGTAGACGCGTCCCTCCTCACGTTCGATCTCGTGGGCGCGTTCGGCGGCCGCCTCGTAGTCCGCACCGTGAAGGACCACCTCGGCGCCGTAGGTCCGGGTCGCCTTCAGCTTCGAGATCGGCGCGTGTTCCGGCATGACGACCGTCGCGTCGACACCGATCCGGGTCGCCGCCAGCGCGACGCCCTGGGCGTGGTTGCCGGCGCTGGCGGTGACGACGCCGGCCTCCTGTTCCGCCGGCGACAGGGTGGCGATCCGGTTGGTCGCCCCGCGGATCTTGAACGAGCCGGTTCGCTGGAAGTTCTCGAGTTTGAGATACACTTCGGCGCCCGTCCGCTCGGAGAAGGTATGCGAGTACTCGAGCGGCGTGCGCCGGGCGGTCTCCGCGACTCGCTCGCGCGCCGCGCGAACGTCCGCTACGTCTAGCATACCCGCGCCTATGCGAGTGGGGGTGTTAACGGTTCTCTCCGGGAAAGAACGGATGGGGAATGCACGAACCGTGTGACGTGCGTCCGTATCACGGGTCCGGGGGTACATAAAACCAACCCGTCCAGTCCGGGAGTGGAACCACCAGACTGCGGCGCCTTTCTACCCCGTCAGACGGACGGCACACGGGTGTCATTCGTTGCGGCCGATGACGACCCGCTCCTCGGAGAGATACGCGCGCACGCGGTCCTCGAAGGGACCGTCGCCGGGCCAGACGGCGTCGGCGCCGAGGGGCTCCGGATCGCCGACGTAGCACTCGGCCGTCCCGCCCTCCGAGAGCGGGATCGAGACGCGAACGTAGAGGTCGCTCTCGACGCCCTCGTAGGCGTCGAGACGGCCGATCTCCTGGGTCGAGAGCAGCCGTCCCTCGGTCCGGCCGCCGGGCGCCAGCGTCGGATACCGGCCCTCGACGCGACGGAGACCGTGGAGGGTCGCCTCGCTCCCCAGTTCGTAGCGGTCGAGCAGTGACTCCACTCGGTCGGGATCGGTGAGCGTCCCGTAGACGAACACGCGGACCATGGAGGGGATACCGAAGCGGACCGGTTCCCCGTTACGGTAGCCCTACCCGACGGGCCGGATCGTTCGGAGACGACCGCTGCCGGCGTCGCGTCCGGGCGCGGACCGGTCGGACGCCCGGCGCTCACGATCCGACGATACGAGAACGCGGGCGATCGGACTCGAACCGCACGACGATCACGGGATCCGGTGCTCCACCTCGGCCACGGTGGGTGTACTCGTCTCGAACGACGTGTCCATCGGGTTGATCCGTCGAAACGCCTCTTCGATCGGCGGGTGGGTCAGCGTTCGTCGAGAGGGACGAACTCCTGGTCGGTGGGGCCGACGTAGCGTGCGCGTGGGCGCATGATTCGGTTGTCGTCGTACTGTTCGAGGACGTGAGCCGTCCACCCGCCGACGCGGCTCATCGCGAAGATCGGGGTGTAGAGGGCGATCGGGACCCCCATCTGGTAGTAGGTGGTCGCGGAGTAGAAGTCGACGTTCGCGGCGATCCCCTTGTTCTCCTGCATGTACTCCTCGATCGCGACGCTGTAGTCGTACCACTTCATGTCGCCGGCCTCCTCGGCCAGCGATTCGGACATGTCGCCGAGGATCCGCGCGCGCGGGTCCTTTACGTCGTAGACGCGGTGGCCGAAGCCGGCCACTCGCCGGCCTCGGTCGAGCGCGTCCTCGACCCAGTCGATCGGGTCCTTATCGCTGTCGTCGACCTCCTTCAGCATCTTCATGACGTTCTGGTTCGCTCCGCCGTGGAGCGGGCCGGCGAGCGTCCCCACGGCGCTGGTGATCGCGCTGTGGACGTCCGAGAGGGTGCTCGCGGTCACCATGGCGGAGAACGTCGAGGCGTTCAGCCCGTGGTCGGCGTGGAGGACGAGCGCGGCGTCGAACGTCTCGACCGCGACGTCGTCGGGCTCCTCGTCGTTGAGCATGTAGAGGAAGTTCGCCGCGTGACCCAGGTCGTCACGCGGCTCGACCGGTTCGTCGCCGTCGCGGAGCCGGGCGAACGCCGCGAGAATGGTCGGGAGCTTCGCGGTGATCCGGCGCCCCTTCTCGAGGTTGGTCTCGCGGTCCTCGGGCTCGGTCTCGAACCCTTCGGGGTCGGTCACGCCGAGCTGCGAGACGGCCGTTCGGATCGCCGCCATCGGCTCGGGGTCCTTCTCGGCGAGGTTTCCGACGGTCTCGAGGACGGTGTCGTCGATCGCGCGTTCCTCGACCATCCGCTGGTTGAACTCCTCGAGCTCATCCCGATCGGGGAGCTCGCCGTGCCAGAGCAGGTAGAGCACCTCCTCGTAGCTCGCCTCGCGGGCGAGGTCCTCGATCGAGTACCCGCGGTAGATGAGCTCTCCGGCGTCGCCGTCGATGGAGCTGAGCGAGGACTCCGCGACCAGCACGCCCTCCAGTCCCTTCTTCAGGTCGTCGGCCATGACGTGAGCTTCTTTTCCATCCCGGTTAAGGATTACCGTTGCGCCGTCAGTCGAGCCGTCGGGCCCGACGAACCGCCGACCCGACCGTCAGCACGAGGGTGACGAACGCCGCCGCCGAGAGCGCGAGCGTCACGGCGAGCGTCCCGAACAACAACGGCGAGCTCTCGACGCCCGGGGCCGGTTCGACGACGACCACCCGGTAGACGTACGCGAGGGTCGCCAGAACGACCCCGGTCACGATGCCGATCAGCGCGTTTCGCCGGACGTCGAGTGCGATCAACAGCGCCGCCAACGAGGGCTCGTCCGATCGGTCGTCGCTCACGGCCGGGATTGGGGACGGGCGATCAAAGGGACACCGGATCGCCGCGGATGGGGGATCGAACGGCTAAAGAGCGTGGCCCCGCCGTGTACGGGTAATGACGAGCCTCGGAACGGCCCAGGCCGACCCCGGCGAGATCGACACGGGCCGCCTCCCCGTCGGCGAGACGCGAGACGGCGGGGAGTTCGGCCTCCCCGTCGCGGTCGTGAACGGCGCACGGGACGGCGAGACGCTCTATCTGCAGGCTGCGAGCGACGGTGACGAGCTCAACGGGGTGGGAGTGATCCAACGGGTCGTCCCGCGGCTCGACCCCGACGAGATCAGTGGAACGGTACTGGTGGTGGGAATCGTCAACTATCACGGCTTCCAGGTGGCGGAGCACCGCAACCCGGTCGACGACACGAAGATGAACCGGGCGTACCCGGGCGACGCCGAGGGCACCTCCTCGGAACGCATCGCCGCGGCCACCTTCGACGCGGCCAAACGTGCGGACCTGATTCTCGACCTCCACCAGGGCTCGACCAGCCGGATGATAAACGAGGTGCGGGTGCGCTGTGGTAGCCGCCACCGGCTCCATGACGAGTGTCTCGAGCTCGCGAAGGTGTTCGGCTGTGGCCACGTCCTCGATCAGAAGGGACCCGACGGCCAGCTCGCGCGCGTGGGCCCCGACGAGGGCATCCCCACGGTCGATCCCGAGCTCGGCGGCAGCGTCGGTTGGAACGACGAGAGCATCCAGTACGGGGTCCGGGGCGTCTTCAACGTGCTCCGGTACTACGGCTTTCTGGAGGGCGAGGTCGCCACCGAGACCCAGACCCGTGCGACGGGGTTCGACCAGTACGGCACCCCGCGGGGCGGACTGGTGCGCTTCGAGAAGGCGCTCGGCGAGGACGTCTCGAACGGCGAGACGCTGTTCACCGTCCGGAACGTCTTCGGGACGGTCAAGGCGGAGGTGACAGCCGACGGCTCGGGCCTGTTCTGGCGCTCGCGGCGCCTCCCGCAGGTGGCGACCGGCGAGTACGTCTGTTCGGTCGCGACCGGCCTCAACACCTACTAGATGGCGCCCGGCCTCGTCTGTCCGAACTGCGATCGAACGTACCCCGCCGAACCCGAGGAACCCTGGCGCTGTGACTGCGGGAGCCCCCTCGAGCTCCCCGCCCCGACGCTCCCCGAGCGTCCGATTGAGGCCGACGCCCGGCGGGGACTGTGGGCGTTCGAGGAGCTCCTCCCCGTCTCCCGGGAGGTGAGCCTCGGCGAGGGGTCCACCCCGCTGGTGGACGCCCCCGAGTGGGACGCCGCGTTCAAGCTCGAGTACGTCTTCCCCACGGGATCGTTCAAGGACCGCGGCGCGACGACGCTGCTCTCGCGGGCGTCGACGCTCGGCGTCTCTCGGGTGCTCGAGGACTCCTCGGGCAACGCCGGCGCGGCGGTCGCGACCTACGCGGCCCGCGCGGGCATCGACGCGGAGATCTACGTACCAGCGGACGCGAAGGCCTCGAAGCTCGCGGCGATCGAGCGGGCGGGCGCACGGCCGGTCCGGATCGAGGGCTCGCGCGAGGCGGTCACCGGGGCGTGCGTCGAGGCGGTCGAACGCGGCGAGGGCTGGTACGCCAGCCACGCGTGGAACCCCGCCTTCTTCGCGGGTACCCAGACCGTCGCCTTCGAGATCGCTGCCCAGCGCGGCTGGGAGGCGCCCGACGCGCTCGTGCTTCCCCTGGGTCATGGCACGCTCTTTCTGGGGGCGTATCGCGGCTTTCGAACCCTCGAGGAGGCGGGGTGGATCGACTCGCTTCCTCGATTACTCGGGGCACAGGCCGACGGCTACGCGCCGATCGTCGCGGCGCTTCACGACGGATCGGAGGAGGACGAGGACGGGAGGAACGACCTCGCCGACGGGATTCAGATTCGCGAGCCCGTCCGAAAGGAGGAGATCCTCGAAGCGATCGAGGCGACAGGTGGCGACGCGATCGCCGTCCCGGAGGACGCGACCGAACGCGAGCTCAAGGGGCTCCACCGGGCGGGCTTCTTCGTCGAGCCGACCGCCGCCGCTGCGCCCGCAGCGCTCCGCGAGTACCGCGAGCGGGGTGTCATCGGGGAGGACGAGGACGTGGTCGTCCCCCTCACCGGCAGCGGGCTGAAGGCCGAGTGGGGTCACTCGAGCGAGAGCGCGTAGGAGACGACCCACAGCCCGAGGAACCCGCCGAGCGCACAGACGAGGAAGACGAGGAGGCGGGGGAGCGCGGCGGTCGGCGGGAAGATCGGCGCCAGCGCCGCGCCGAGGACGCCGAGAACGACCGCGATCAGGAGTACCGCTCGGTCCATGTGCAGGGTGGATCGTGGGGGGAGAAAAGTCACGGGATCCACACGGACGACGGCCTACCGCTCAGGGTGTATCGGCGCGTCGAACCCGCCGCGGACGAGCGGTTTGGCGACGTGTCGACGCGCACAGGGGGGCACCTCGTACCAGCCAGTCTCAATCGCGCGGTCCATCTCGACTTCGACCTTTCGCTCCGCGCGGGTCCCACAGTCCCGGCACCGATAACCCTGGTCGCGTCCGGCGCTCTCCATCGACCGCTCACAACGGGGGCAGTCGGGCGTCTCGTAGGCGATTCGGTTCAGCTCGCGCACCGCGAACTTCTCGAGCTTGAGCGTCCCCTCCGAGACCTCGCCGCAGGCGACGATCCGGTCGCCGGAACGGAGCACACGCACCCGATTCCGGAACCGTTTGGTCGGCTCGAACGCCGCACACGCCATCGTCGTCCCGCCGTCCTCGAGCGCGAGGAAGACGTGGCCGCCGCGGCGCGTCTCGGGTTCGCTCGCGACACGGCCCTCGAGGCGGTAGGCGCGGCCGTCCTCGACGGTGGCGACCTCCCCGTCGCGGAGGTGGGCGTCCGTCCCCTGGTTGGTGACGAACAGCGCGCTTCGCTCGATCGGTTCGCTCTCGATCGCGTCGGCGACCTCACGGACGCTCTCGGGGTCGTCGCCGCGGATCCCGTGGAGGATCGGGCCCGGGGCGCTCGGAACGCAGACGAGGTCGCCGGTCCCCCGGTCGACGGTGTCCCAGGCCTCGGGGTAGGCCGCGTCGGCGGCAGCGAAGACGCTCTCCGGATCGACCTCCCGCGGGGTCCCCCAGCGTTCGCGCTCGCGATAGCTGATCCGCTCGTAGGTCCACCCCTCGAACGCGTCCCGGGCGCCCACCGCGGCGAGCGCGCCGATCCGTCCGCGTCCGCCCGACCAGCCGGCCTGCCGGTACTCGGCCCTCTCGATCAGCGCGAGTGCGTCCTCGAGGTCGTGGCGCTCACGGACCGCCCGGCGGGCGAACTCGCGGACGGCTTCAGGCGGTCGGTCGACACCGGGCGTGACGACGAGTCCGGGCTGTGTGTTCGGATCGTCGGTCTCGGCCAGGCGGTCGATCAGGTCGCGGGCGACCTCGAAGCCGGTCTCGGGGTCGCAGTCGGCGTGGACGGCGACGGCCGCGTTGCCCCGGGTCTTGTGCTCGATCGCGGGGTTGAGCCGAACCAGAGCCGGGCGATCGACCCGGACGTCCCGCTCGCGGAGGGCGGCGGCGATCCGAGCGCCGACGTAGGTGGTGCACATCCCGCGCGTGCGCGAGTCGGTGTCGTCGATTCCGACGGTCGTCATCGGGAGTCGTAACCGGCCGAGCGGCTAACGGCTTTCGACTGGCGGTATATACCCCCGGTCGTGCGCGGGAGAACGGCGGCTCGCGGGTCCGACCCGTCACAACACCTATATGGGACGAATGACTTATATAGGAACATGTCCCGGTCAGCACTGGTCGGAAACGTGACCGCGATGCTCGAGGACGCGGGCTTCGTGGTGAGCGACCGGTGTGCGATCCGTCCGAAGAGCTTCGACGTGGCCGCCCGCCGGGGAGCGGACTTGATCCTGGTGAAGATCCTCGGCAACGTCGACGGCTTCGACGCGGCGACGGGCGGGGAGATGCGCCGGCTCGGCACGTACCTCGACGCGACGCCGTTCGTCATCGGGCTCCGTACCCGTGACGAGGAGCTCAAGCCCGGCGTGGTCTACTTCCGCCACGGCGTTCCCGCGTTCAGCCCCGACACCGCGATGGACCTGTTCGTCGAGGAGGTTCCGCCGCTGATCTACGCCGCCCCGGGCGGACTGTACGTCAGCATCGACGCCGACGTCCTCGCCGACGAACGCGAGCGGCGCGGCTGGAGTCTGGGCCAGCTCGCGACCGAGCTCGGCGTCTCCCGGCGAACGGTCTCGAAGTACGAGGACGGGATGAACGCCTCGATCGAGGTCGCGATGCAGCTCGAGGAGCTGTTCGAGGCGCCGCTAACGAGCCCGGTGGACGTCCTCGACGGAGCCGAGGAGGTCCGCGACGCCGAACCCACGCCCGCCGACCCCGACGTCAGCCCCGACGACGAGGGGATCGTCGCCGTGCTCACGCAGGCCGGTTTCGACGTCCACCCGACGAACCGTGCGCCCTTCAAGGCCGTCGGCGAGGACACCAGCGAGGAAGAGAACGTCCTCACCGGCAACTCGACGTTCACCGAGGCCGCGGAAAAACGCGCCCGCATCATGGGGTCGATCGGAAGGGTAACGCGCACCCGATCGGTCTACTTCGTCGATCGAATCCCCCGACGCGAGGTCGAGGGGACCGCGTTCGTCGAGCGCGAGGAGGCCGAATCGATGCGCGACGGCGAGGAGCTCCGCGAGCTGATTCGCGAGCGCACCACCCCGCCGGAGGAACACGCGTAGCTCCGCCGGAGGAAGCTCCATCTAGCAGGATCGAACGACGAACAGCTACCGCTTCGTCAGATTCAGACGGGTTCGACCGGAGCCGCCGTTCGACAATCGGGACGGCGGGTAATCCGCGTCGATCCGTACGGACCGGCCCGTCAGAGGGTCCCTCGCTCAGGCGTACGTCTCGTTGAGGTACTCGACGATGTCGTCGCTCTCGTGCATCCCCTCGACCCCGTTGTCGGGATCGACGATCATCGGGACCTCGGTCTGGCCGCTGATCTCCTCCACCTCGGTTCGTTTGCCGTGGCTGCTCGGAACCGAGTGGGTCTCGTACTCGACGCCGAGGTCGTCGAGCGTCGTTCGAACCTTCGCGCAGAACGGACAGCCGTCAAGCTCGTAGAACTGGATCGGTGCCATCACCGTCGGTAGGACTTCGAGCGGGAAGAATGTACGGTGCGGGTGCCCGTCGGTCGCACGACCGTGGGGCAGTACGACGATCAGAGCAGCATGCCGCTGGTCTGAACGTAGAAGTAGCCCACGAGCGCGGCCGCGAGCAGCCACTGCCCGAGTCGGACCTCGCGGGGTTCGCCCGTCGCGGTCCTGATGACCGGGTAGGCGATGATCCCCGCGGCGAGTCCGTTCGCGATCGAGTAGGTCAGCGGCATCACCGTGATCGTCAGCCCGCCCGAAACGGCCCATGCCGGGTCGTGCCAGTCGACGTCGAGCACGCCCTGGAGCATGATGATCCCTACGACGACGAGCGCGATGTAGGAGGCGTAGGCGGGGATCGCCGCGATCAGCGGGACGGCGACGAACGCGAGCGCGAAGAACGCGGCGACGACCAGCGCCGTGAGCCCCGTTCGGCCGCCCTCCTCGATTCCCGTCGAGGACTCGATGTAGGTGGTCACCGTCGAGGTGCCGATCATCGCGCCGACGGTGGTGCCGATCGCGTCGGCCATCAGCGGCTTCTCCATCTCGGGGAGATCGCCCTCCTCGTCGAGGAAGCCGCCGAACTGCGAGACGCCGATCAGCGTGCCCGCAGTGTCGAAGAAGTCGACGAAGAAGAAGGTGAACACGACCAGCGTGAACGTCAGCGGATCGACGTCACGGAGCCCTTCAAGGAACGCGCCAGCCAGTGGTGTAACGTCGTACTGGGGGCTCACGAGCGTCTCCGGGGTGACGACGCCGCGTTCGAAGACGCCCGCGAGCGTGAGCAGCCAGCCCGTCGCCGTCGTGCCGAGGATGCCGATGACGATCGCCCCCTTGATTCCGCGTGCCCAGAGGATGAACGTCGCGGCGAGCCCGAGCACGCCGAGCCCGGCGACGGGGCTGCCGGCGACGTCGCCCAGCGCGACGAGGGTCGCCTCGTCCGCGACGACGATCTGCATCTCCTGGAGCCCGATGAACAGCAGGAAGACGCCGATGCCCGCGCCGACGGAGAACTTCACCGGTTCGGGGAACAGCTCGATGACGTACTTCCGGGCGCCGACCGCGGTGATGGCGATGAAGATCAGTCCCTCGACGAACACCGCGGCGAGCGCGGTCTGCCAGGGAACGCCCAACCCGAGGACGACCGTGAAGGCGAAGAAGGCGTTCAGGCCCATGCCCGGCGCGAGCGCGAACGGCCGTCTCGCGTAGAACGCCATCACGAGCGTCGCGACGAACGCGGAGAGGATCGTCGCGATGGCGAGCATCTGCTGGACCTCCACCTGCGTGTAGCCCTCGACGGTGATCGCCTCGGCCAGGATGATCGGGTTCACCAGGACGATGTACGACATCGCGAGGAACGTCGTCAGCCCGGCGACCGTCTCGGTCCGGACGTCGCTGCCCCCCTCCTCGACGTCGAAGTACTCGCCGAGGCGGTCACCGATGGACATGATGCACGAGTGAGCATAGCGACACCACGTTATTTAACCGTTTTCGTCTCTGTTTGGAGTATATATGCACGAACGTGCTGGTTCAGTCGGCGCGAGTGAGTGCGTCGACGGGGCCGTCGGTCCGTGCTCTGGCGCGCTCGATTCCTTCGTCGCCGGCGGCGATCAGCGCGAAGACGCCCGCGACGTGTGCGTCGGCGCCCTCGACGATCTCCAGCAGCAGCTCCTGGGTCTCGCCCGATCGGATCAGGTCGTCGACCACGAGCACCCGTTCGCCCGACCGTAGCGCCGAGGCGGGCAGGTAGTAGGTGAGCTCGATCCCCGATTCGAGGCGCTCCCGGGCCTCGATGAACTCCTCGACCGCGGTCTCCTTCGATTTCTTGGCGTACGCACACCGGGCGTCGAAGTGGCTCGCGATCGCCGCCGCGAGGGTGATCCCGTCGGTGGCCGCGGTGAGTACCACGTCGGGCCGGTCGAAGCCGAAGGACTCGGCGACGACGGGCGCGACCAGATCCAGAAAGGGCTGGTCGAAGACGACCTCCGAGTTGTCGACGTACCCCTCCGCGTCGAACTCGATGCGGGCGTCGAGCTCCGCCGCCAGCGTCTCCCGACCGACGTCCTCGACGACGGCCCTGGCCCGCTCGACGCCGGGGAGGACGTGGCCGTTGACGTAGCGGTTCAGGTCGCCGGCCGGAAGCCCGGTCAGTTCGGCGAGCTCCTCGTAGGTGCGGCTCCCCTTGAGTACACCCAGGATCGAGACCGCCCCCAACTGGAGGGTGGCCTTCTCGACTCTGTTCATACGCGTCCACGACACTACACGAACTTGAATAGTTCGGGTCAGTTCGATCCTTGAAGCACCACAGGGACGGATACTCACTCGGCCGCGAGCAGCTCCTCGGCGGTGAGCAGCGCCTCGAGTTCGACGCCGTGATCGGCGAGCAGTTCGTCGGCGCCCTCGTCGCGGTCGACGACGACGACGACGCGATCGACGACGGCGCCGGCCTCCCGGAGCGCCTCGACGGCGTCGACGGCGCTCTGCCCGGTAGTGGCGATGTCCTCGAGGACGACGACGCGTTCTCCCTCCTCGAGGTCGCCCTCGATCAGGTTCCCGGTGCCGTACTCCTTCTGCTGCTTGCGTGCGATGACGTACGGCAGGCCGGTCTCGACGCTCGTGACCGCTACCAGTGGTACCGCCCCGAGGGCGACGCCCGCGAGTTTCTCCCCGTCGACCCGCTCGGCGAAGGCGCGCGCGATCAGGGAGAGACAGCGGGGATCGGTCTCGAAGAGGTACTTATCGATGTAGTAGTCGCTCGTCCCCCCGTGGGAGAGTTCGAACTCGCCGTATTTGATCGCCTCCGCCTCCCGCAGCGCCTCGATGAGTTCCGCGTCGGCCATGGTCGGAGTCTCGCGGGGCGGATCAAAAGCGGCGCGGTCGCCGTCCGATGGGAGTCCCGCGATCGAAGCAATGGAAGCATGGCCGAGCCGGCTCTCCCGGAGTGAACGAGTGGCCTTTTTTGTCGCCAGAAGCTTGCGGTTTCTGGCTGCTAACCAGAACGCTCCGCGTTCTGGTGATGGTGCAGATTTGTGCCGGAGCGGTTCGCGAGTCGAACGAGCGCACCCGACGAGGAAAAAGGTATGCGGGCACGAGGGGGGTTCCGCAAGCGAACGCAGCGAGCGAGCGGCCTTTTTGGCGTAGCTTTTTGCTCGGAGCGGTGCCCGCAGCGCGATCGCGCGAGGACACCCGACGAGTAAAAAGGTACACGGGCACGATGGGAGTCCCGCGAGCGAAGCGAGGGGGGACTCAAGAGTGCCCGCGAGTGAACGGAGTGAGCGAGCGGGCACGATGGGATTCGAACCCACGACCGTCGGATTAGAAGTCCGACGCTCTATCCGGACTGAGCTACGTGCCCCGATGGGTCGCACTCGGCGTTTACTCCTCGATTCGCTTTATACCCTTTGACTGGCCGGTTTCGGTCGGTTCGGTGGCGCGTCTCGGTCGTGGTGCCTGTCCGATGGAGGTTAGAGACGTGACCGCAGTCACCGGGATCACAGTTATGCGGGTCGGGAGTGAGGGGAGAGCATGGCACACTCGCCGGAACGTCCGAGGCAGTACGTCTGTAACGCGTGTCAGACGGTTCACGTGGGTACCGTGGTGGAGCACACCGACTCGGGACATCAGTACGAAGCGCCCGACGGCTGCGGAGCCTGTGGCGAGGGCGGGTTCACGCCCCTCGAGGACTGGGCGTACCGTCACGATTGAGGGAACGTCGCGATGGCGTCGACCGATACTTCAGTGGATGCGAAGCCGGCATCCCGTACGAGCAGTACGGGTTCGGGGCCTCGAGCGTCGATCCACCGGGGTCGCGTCACCGACCAGCCGGCGCCCGGGTAGAACGTGGGGAATTGCGATGGGGACTCACCGCGTTCGGGCGACGAGACCCAGAGGACTTATTCGCCGACCGCGTCTATCCCCGCCGAATGCGCGTCATCGGAACCGTCGGACTGCCGGGAAGCGGCAAGGGGGAGGCCGCGACCGTCGCCCGCGAACTCGGAATCCCCGTCGTCACGATGGGGGACGTCATCCGCCGGGAGTGCCGGAACCGAGGGCTCGACCCCGCGGACCACCACGGCGAGGTCGCTCGGGCGCTCCGCGAGGAGGACGGCCCGCTCGCCATCGCCGAACGATCGCTGCCGTTGATCGAGGAGGATCTCGAGGAGAACGGGACGGTGCTCGTCGACGGGCTCCGGTCGGGCGCCGAGGTCGATCGGTTCGAGGAGGCGTTCGGCGAGGACTTCCTGCTCGTTGCGGTCGAGGCTCCCTTCGAACTCAGAGAGGAACGCATCGGCGTCCGCGGACGCGACAACGCCGACGTCGAATCGCTGGAGATCCGCGACGAGCGCGAACTCGGCTTCGGAATGGGCGAGGCGATCGAACGCGCGGACGTCAGCATCGAGAACACCGAGTCGCTCGAGCGGTTTCGCGAGCGCGTCCGGACGATCCTCACCGGGGAGGCGATCGAGCGATGACGGCGATCTACCGGATCGAGGCGACGATCACGGCGCCGATCGAGGACACCGAGGTCGGCGATCGGGTCGTCGACGCCGTAGAGAACCTGTTTCCCAATGCCGAGATCGATCGTCACGAGGGCGGGATCGACGCCACGACCCACTCGCTCGGCCGGTTCTCCGAACTGCTGCACCGCCAGGAGATCCTCGATACCGCCCGAAGCGAGTTCTTCCGTCGACAGTCGGGGCCGTACTTCTCCTTCTCGCTGAAGAAGCAGGCGGCCTTCCAGGGCGTAGTGAACTTCGCGGTCGGCAACGAGAGCGAACTCGGTGACATCGACGTCGAGGTCCGGGTGGACGAGCCCGACGTCGAGTCGTACATCGACCACGTCGCCCCGCCGACCGAGGACGGCAGGCCGATCACGGCAGGCGACGCCGACGACCGGCGGTAGCTACCCTTTTCGAACGGGCGGTCCAAGCGATCGTATAACGTTCACCGTCGAGACCGAGGCTCGAACCGACGTTCGGGACGTGACCGACCGCGTGGCCGACGTGCTGCCCGCTGACGCCGAGGGCGTCTGTACGGTCTTCGTCCGCCACACGACCGCCGGCGTCGTCGTGAACGAGGCGGAGGCGCGGCTGCTTCGCGACGTCGAGCGCGCCGTGGACGACCTGATCGCCGACGAGGGATGGGATCACGACGAGATCGACGATAACAGCGTCGAACACCGTTCGACGAGCTCTGCGGCGTAGCCGCAGAACGCGGACTCACACCTCCGAGCGATGCTGCTCGGCGAGAGCGTGACGGTGCCGGTCGAGGACGGCGAACTCGCGCTCGGAACCTGGCAGTCGGTCCTCTTCGTCGAGTGTGACGGTCCCCGCCGGCGCGACGTCGAGGTCATCGTTCACTGATCGTCGTGTCGATGTGAGACGATCAGCACGACGGTACAGAGGAGCGACGCCCCGACCGAGCCCGCGAGCGTTCCGAAGGCGACGCGGAAGCCGGCGAGATCGGCGAGCAGTCCGACGGCCGCGGGCGCGAGCGCCCCGGCTGCCATGTGGACCGTCCGTACGCTACCGAGGGTGCCGCCGACGACCGCCTCGGGGATGATCGCCACCAGATACGCCCCCCGGACGGGTCGAAAGCCGTGATACCCCAGTCCGAAGACGACGACGGCGACTCCGAGTGCGACCGGGGAGGAGGACGACGCGAGCAGCACGGCCCCGACCAGCCCGAGGACGACGCTCGCGGCGAGTACGGGGAGCCGACCGACGTGATCGCTCAGCTCCCCGGTCGCCAGCTGGACGAGGCTCGCGGCGAACAGCGCGCTGTAGAGCAGACCGGCGACCGCGCCCGAGAGTCCCGCCTCCTCGACCAGGTAGAGCGGCAGGAAGGCGACGACGCCGTTGTAGGCGAAGGAGAAGGCGACGGTCACGAGGACGAACAGGGCGAAGCGCCGGTCGCGGAAGGGCGCGAGATACTCGCGAGTTTCGGCCGGGGACGAGCCATCGTCGGCGCCGGACCGACCGTCGGGGACCCGCCGCGGTACCCACCGGACGAACAGCCCCACGAGCGCGATGCCGACGAGGCCGGCCGCGAGAAAGAACCCTCGCCAACCGACTCTCGTTCCGACGAAGGCGACGACGGCGATCGGCGCGACGACGCCGCCGAACGTGCCGAACGTATCGAGCGCGCCGAGCGCCCGGCCCGTCCGGGCGGGATAGATCCCCGAGAGCAGGCGCACGGCGACGGTCTTGTGTGCGCCGGTGCCCGCGCCGATCACGAGCATCGCCAAGACCAGCACGGGAAAGGAGGCCTCGACGATCAGCGCGAGCGCGCCGCCTGCGGCGACGAGTGCGCCCGCGACGATCACCCGAACCGAGCCGAAGCGGTCGGCGAGCACGCCACTGGGGAACTGCATCGCGGCGTAGACGAGCATGAACCCGGTGAAGGCGCTTCCGATGGCGGCGTTCGAGACGCCGTAGGTCGCCCGCAGCGGCTCGAACAGCGGAGGAAACGCGTATCGGAGCAGTTTCGCGAGAAACCAGATCGCCGCGGTGACGACGAGCGCGTCGAACCGGACGAACCGGTCGAGCCGGCCGAGTCGCGTCGCCACCTCAGAACAGCCCGCCGCCGCCCATGCCGGGGCCGCCTTCGCCGCCGCCCTGCTTCTGCATTTGCTTCATCATGCGCTCCATGTCCATGTTGCCCTGGCCCATCCCCTGGAACTGCTTGATCGTCCGCTCCATCATCTTGTGCTGCTGGAGTAGCTCGCGGACGATCTCCTCGTCGGTGCCCGAACCGCGGGCGATCCGTTCGATCTGGCTCTGGCCGATCGCGCGCGGGTGTTCCATCTCCGCGTCGGTCATCGAGTCCATGACGAACTCGAAGCGCTGCATCCGGTCCTGGGTGACGTCCATCGCGTCGTCGGGCAACTGGTCCATCAGCCCGCCGCCCAGTCCGGGGATCATGTCCATGATCTGGTCCAGCGGACCCATGCGGTTCATCGCGTTCATCTGCTGGCGCATGTCGTGGAGCGTGAACTGGCCCTCGAGCATGCTCTCGGGGTCCCAGTCGTCCTCCTCCTCGCCCGTCTCGGTCATTGCCCGTTCGACGCGCTCGGCGAGCTGCTTCAGGTCGCCCATACCCAGCAGCCGGGAGATGAAGCCGTTGGGCTCGAAGCGCTCGATGTCGCCGATCTCCTCGCCGGTGCCGAGGAACGCGACCGTCGAGTCGGTCTCGTTGACCGCCGTCAGGGCTCCGCCACCCTTCGCGGTCCCGTCGAGCTTGGTGATGACGACCCCCTCGATGCCGATCGACTCCTCGAAGCGTCGGGCCTGCTCCTTCGCGCCCTGGCCGATCGCGGCGTCGAGTACCAGCAGGTTGCGATCCGGATCGACGACGTCCCCGATCGCCTCGATCTCCTCGATGAGATCGTCCTCGAGGGCGTGTCGACCCGCGGTGTCGACGATGTGGACGTCCGCGTCGGCGGTCTCCTCGAGCCCGCGACGGGCGATCTCGACGGGGTCCTCGGCGTCGGGATCGCCGTAGAAGTCGACCTCCGCGCGGCCCGCCATCTCCCGTGCCTGGTCGTAGGCGCCCGGACGGAAGGTGTCGGTCTGGATCACGGCGGGGCGGAGCCCCTTTTTCGAGAACCACCACGCCATCTTCGCCGCCGTCGTCGTCTTCCCGGAGCCCTGGAGCCCCGCGAGCATGATCGTCTGTTCCTCGAGGGGCAGGTCGGTCGAGTCGCCCACGAGCGCGACGAGTTCCTCGTAGACGATTCGCAGGACGTGATCGCGTGCCGTCGTGCCCGCCGGCGGCTCCTCCTCCAGCGCGCGAGTCTTGATCGAGTCGGAGAGCTCCATCACCAGCGAGACGTCGACGTCGGCCTGGAGCAGCGATCGCTGGATCTGTTTCACGACGTCCTGGACGTCCTCCTCGGTGAGCCGTGACTTCCCGCGGAGCTCCTCCAGGGTTCCCCTGAGGGAGCTTCCGAGATCGTCGAGTACCATTTGTTCGCCGTACGCGACCGAGGCGCTAAAGGCTTTGTCCGTTCGATTCGTGGCCGATGACCGAGTTTCGCAACACCGCACAGCCCGACCGCGACTGGTGGGAGGCACTGTGGCCCGATCCACGAGACGCCCTCGAGGGGCTCGGACTCGGGGAGTGTGGGTCGCTCGTCGACGTCTGCTGTGGCGACGGCCACTTCACCGCCCCCGCCGCCGAACTGATCGAGGGACCGATCTACGCGCTCGACCTCGACGGGGAGCTGCTCGCCGCGCTCGAGGACCGGGTCGAACGTCCCGTCACCACCATCGAAGGCGACGCGATGGCGCTTCCCGACCTCCTCCCCGAACGCGTCGAGTGTGCCCTGCTCGCGAACACCCTCCACGGGATCCCCGAGAAGACGGCGTTCGCGGAGGCCGTCACAGCGGTACTGGATCCGGACGGCCGATTCGTCGTGATCAACTGGATCGACGCGCCGCCGTCGGAGACGCCCGTGCTCGACGAGCCACGCGGTCCGCCCGAGGAGCTGCGGCTGACGCCCGAGGAGACGATCGCAGCCGTCGAGCCCGCGGGGTTCCAGGCCCGCGAAACGACCTCGGTCTCGCCGCACCACTACGCGGTCGTCTTCGACCGGACGTAGCGTCGGAACGGCACACCGGATACGGTATGCGTACCGGTCGCCTAGCGTTCCCGGACAAGGGCGACGGGTGTCGCTCCGAGTAGCCGGGGAGGGGGTGGAATCGACGTCCTCGACGGCATTCGATCGACCGTCGTGTAGACGAATCGGCGAGCAGCCGGTCGCGAATCACCGACCACTCGCGAGCCTCGATCACCGAATGACCGCGAGCCGTAACCTGAAGATCACCCGCGGTCACTGGTCGGTGTGTTCCGACCCGAGACCCCGACGAACGAACCGCGAAACGATGTCACAGAACGGATCGACCCGGCGCCGGGTGAGTCCGAATGACGCTCCCGGACGTGGACGCACTCGTGTTCGACGTGTTCGGCACGGTCGTAGACTGGCGCAGCGGGGTCGTCCGCGACGGCCGGACGCTCGGCGAGGCCAAGGAACTGGACGTCGACTGGGCGGCGTTCGCCGACGCCTGGCGCGAGGAGTACCAGCCCTCGCTGGCCCGCGTCCGACGGGGGGAGATCCCCTGGCGAAACCTCGACGCCCTCCACCGCGAATCGCTCGAATGCCTCCTCGATCGCTTCGACGTGGACGAAATGACCGCCGAGGAGACGGAGCACCTCAATCGCGTCTGGCACCGACTCGATCCCTGGCCCGACGCCGTCCCCGGCCTCAATCGACTCCGGTCGGACTTCCTCGTCGCTCCGCTGTCGAACGGCCACGTGCGACTCCTCACGAACATGGCCAAGCGCGCCGGCATTCCGTGGGATCTGATCCTCTCGGCCGAGCTCTCGGGCCACTACAAGCCGGACGAGGAGGCCTACCTGACCGCCGTCGACCTGCTCGACCTCCGGCCCGAGGAGGTCGCGATGGTCGCGGCCCACGAGCGGGATCTCGACGCGAGCCGCGAGGCGGGGCTCCGGACCGCGTACGTTCATCGACCCCTGGAGTGGGGCCCGGAACGGGCCGACGAGGTCGAGCGACCCGACGAGTCGGCGTACGACGTCGTGGCCGATGACGTCGTGGACCTCGCGGAGCGGCTCGGTTCCGGACCCGTGGCCTGACCGGCCACGTCCGGCGCGGCTCCGGTCCCGTTCAGTGGTCGCTCTCGTGGGGGTTGAGCGTCGTCCCGTAGTTCTCGGCGTGCTCCGTGTACTCGATGAACCGCGGCGCGTCGGGGTCGAACGGCCGTTCGAGCGACTCGAACGCCTTCTTCTTGTCCCAGCTCTGGAGCTTGCCGACCGCGCTTCGGTCCTCCAGGTCGTGATAATCGAGGTCGGGCGCCGTCAGCTCCCAGGCCTCCATCCCGCGATCGGTACGGACGATGACGCTCGAGTACTCGTCGCTCGAGCCCACCGAGCCGACGGTGAGGTCGGCACAGTAGCCCGTGAAGTCGGCACACTCGTCACAGCCCTTCAGCGTCGCGTCGTGGAAGTTCTTCACGTCCTCCTCGACGAGGAGTTCGCCGTCGTGGCCGTAGACCATCATGTCCCCGTGGAGGACGTCCATCTTCCCGATCTCGTCGGGCGTGATCCCGCGTTTCTCCTCGAGCTGCTCGCCGATCAGCCGCCGGTAGTTGAAGTTCTTCGTACACATCAGCGCGATCGTGTAGTCGATCGCTCGGACGCCCTCCTCCTGGGAGCCGTACTCCCACTCGAAGTCCTGTATCGCGCGGATTCCCTCGATCTCGCAGGGCGTCCCCACCATCGCGAGGCTGATCTCCTCCGGCGGTTTGTCCGGGAGCTTGTGCTCCCATTTATCGAGGTCGAGGTTGCCGAGCGCCATCGTCTGGTTGTAGAAGCTGCCCGCGTTCGCGACGAGGTCCTCGTGGCTGGTAGCGAGGAAGCTCTCGGCCTTCCAGGGCTCGTCGTCGCTCTCGGTGGCGATCAACGCGCCGTCGATCTCGCCGGACTCGAGCAGGTGCGAGAGCACGCTCGTGACGACGCCCCCGTCCTGGGCGCCCTCGCGCCACTCCTCGTTCACTTTGGCGGAGAACTCCGTGATGGGGTCGCCCGCACCCTTGACGTTGTCCTCGCCGCCGGTGATCTTCCACTGGCGCTCGTATCGCAGTCCGCCGCGCGGGCAGAAGTCCCAGCAGAGCGAGCAGCCGGTGCACATCTTCACCAGTTCGGGCAGGTCGTCGTCGCCGATCCCGATCGAGTCGGAGGGACAGGCCGCGACGCAGGTGCCACACTGGATGCAACGACCGTCGTCGATCACCGCCGCGTCGAGCTCCATGAACCAGGTCTTCTCGTCCGGCGTTTCGATGTCGTTCATCTCGCTCCGGATCGAGTACGTCGGAGTATCGAGATCGACGCCTTCAGGGACGCCGACGCGCTCGGCCGGATCGTCCGCGAGGTCCTGGCTCGTGCCCTCGGCCGCCGGCTCCGTGAACTGCACGTCGCCGAGGCTTCCATCAGGACTGACGTTGACCGCACCGCCGCTGCCGTCGGCGGCGACTCTCGATTCCCCGCTTCCCTCCCTGCAGCCGCAGCTTCCACAGCCGCAGTCGTCGCCGGCGGCCTCGGTTTCGGTGTTCGCTTCCTCCTCGGCACCAGCCCGTCGATAGCGGATCGGCTTCGCGTCGGGATCGGTGCCGGCGGGATCGCGCGCCCCGCTCGTGGGCGGGACGCTCGCTCCGTCGCCGTCATCGCCGCCGTCCGGCACGCGCGGGAACGGGCCGCGATCGCGCTCAGTCATCGGCGGCGACACCTCCGGCGACGTTCGCCTCGGCTCCCTGCATCACGGTTCGCAGGCGGCCGTTCTCGACCCGCCGCGTCCACTCGTAGAAGCGCTCTCCCTCGCGGCGTTCCTCGGCGTAGGCCGAAAAGAGCTGTTCGAGCGCCGGGATGACCGACTCGGCCGGGACGGCCGTCTCCACCCAGTCGAGGAAGTCGTTGTCGCTCCCGAGGCTGCCCCCGAGGCCGAAGTCCATTCCCTCGACGATGTCGTCGTCGGCGTTGCCCTCGGTCTCGATCTTCACGGTCTCGCCGCGGAAACCGATGTCCGCGATCTGGGGCTGGGCACACGAGGCCGAACAGCCGCTCATGTGCATCCGCACCACCTCGAGCTCGTCGGGCGTCTCGATTCGCTCGTCGAGCTCGCGGGCCCACCGCTTGACGCGGTTCTTCGTCTCGATGATGCCGTAGTTGCAGAACTCGGAGCCGGTGCAGCCGACCGCGCCCCGCGAGAACGGGCCGGGATCGGGCTGGTAGTCCGCGGCGAACGGTTCGGCCAGGAGATCCTCGACGTTCTCCTCGGGAACGTGGGTGATCAGGAAGTTCTGATCCGTCGCCAGCCGGATCGAGCTCTCCTCGGTGCCGTACTCGCGGGCCGCACGGGCCGCCTCGACGAACTCGTCGCCGCCCATCCGACCCGCGATCACGTTGAAGCCGACGTACTTGAGACCGTCCTCGCGCTGGTCGTGGACGCCGACGTGATCGCCGGCGTAGCCCTCGGTGAGGTCCCGGCCTCGCGATCGAAGGTCGACCGAACAGCGGTCACGGACGGCCTCCTCGAACTTCTCCGGTCCGAGCTGCTGAACGAGATAGCGCATCCGACAGACGCCGCGGTTGTGCCGGTCGCCGAGCTCCTTGAACGTCTGGGCGACCGCCCGGCAGAACTCGACTGCGTCCTCCGGGCGGACGAAGACGTCGAGCGGCGAGGCCATCCGCGGTCCGTCCGAGAGCCCGCCGCCGACGCGAGCGTGAAAGCCGTAGTGGGGTTCGCCGCCGATCTCCCGCTTCGCGGGGACGAGCCCGACGTCGTTGATCTGGGACTGCGCGCAGTCCTGGCTGCAGCCCGTGATCGTCATCTTGAACTTCCGGGGCAGGTTCGCGTACTCGCGGTTGCCCGTGAAGAACTCCGAGACCGCGTCGATCACCGGCTGGGCGTCGAAGCACTCGTGATCGTCGAGTCCGGCGGCCGGACAGCCGAGCACGTTCCGAGCGCCGTCGCCACAGCCCTGGACCGTCGTCAGTCCGACCTCGTCGTAGCGCTCCCAGACCTCGGGGACGTCCTCGATCTCGATCCAGTGCATCTGGATGTCCTGGCGGGTCGTGATGTCGAGGAAGGCGTCGCCCCATAGCTCGTTCTGCTCGCTTCCGCCGTACTCCTCGGGGGCGGTGGCGAACTCGTCGGCGACCTCGCCGATGACCTCGGCCTGGTCGGGCGTCAGGTAGCCACCGGGGACCTTCGTGCGCTTCATCAGGTAGCCCCGCTGGCGGCCGTGGGTGTACATGCCGGTCCACTTCATGCGCTCCCAGACGCCCTCACCTCCCCGTTGCTCGATCTCGTCGAACGACAGGCCCTCCTCGGCGTACTCGTAGACGTCGTCGATGACGTCCAGGGGGTGTTGTTCCTGCTTCCACCGTTCGACCGTGTTCACGGCGACCACCTCGTGTGGTCGCCGCGAGCCGGACGGACCGACTGTCCGTCGTCGTTCATGGCGGCCACCCCCGGTCGCCGTAAGCCGGACGAGCCGATGGTTTATGACAGTTCACGCGAACGCCAGTCGCTTCGCGCCGCCCCGTATCGATTCCGCGCCCCTCTAGTCGCCTCTCGCCGTTGTCAGAACGAATCATGATCTCACCGTGCGGACCATTGGTATCTGGTCACGCCACTCATAGTACGGGTGAGGCCGGAGACGTATAGCCGTCCTCTTCGAGGCGAAGCGTGTCGACGCTTGGAATCGTCGGCAATCGCTGCCCCTACCGACGACGCCTCTATCCCGAATCCGAGGGTGTAGCGACGTTCTCGCTCGTCCAGCGTCGCTGTCGACGCGATAAGAGGCGATCGTTGCCGGTACGTGGCGTGATTGCTCTGCCGGCGGGGAGGACTCGCCGGTCCGAGGATCGGGGCCGGCAGGCTTTTGCCGTCGGTTCCCGGTGGGGCGGTATGGATCGGCTCGTCGAGTCGTTGCGCGAGGCGCCGGTCGTCAGCCGAGGGGAGTACGACTACTTCGTCCACCCCGTGACCGACGGGATCCCGAGCGTCGAGGCCCCCCTGCTGCGCGAGATCGCCGCCGGCGTCGAGCGGGTGGCGAACCTCGAGGACGTCGATCGGATCCTCACCGCCGAGGCGATGGGGATCCACCACGCGACGGCCGTCTCTCTCGAGACCGACGTGCCGTTCAGCGTCGCGAGAAAGCGCTCCTACGGGTTCGACGACGAGGTCGCGGTCCACCAGGAGACCGGCTACTCCGAGGACGAACTCTACATCAACGGAGTCGAACCCGGAGAGCGCGTCCTGTTGCTCGACGACGTGTTCTCGACCGGCGGGACGCTCGAGGCGCTGCACGACGCATTGGTCGGACTCGGCGCGGAGCCGACCGAGGTGGTCGTCGTGATCCGGCGGGGAGCGGAGGACGACCTGCCGGTGCCCGTCCGCCACCTGGTCAGGGTCGACGTCCGCGACGGCGAGGTCCACGTACTCGATAGGGCCGACAAGGAGTGATGACGATACGGGCGACGAACCCTACTCCGGTGCGTGGAGCGTGTCAAACCCTCGAGATCGTGCGATTCCGTCGCGACGGTACGATAGGGGTTTCGGCCGAAGGCGGACGGCTACTCCGCGCCGACTAACTGGTCGGCAAGTCGCTCGGGGTCGAACCGTTCGATGTCGTCGTAGCCCTGGCCGGTGCCGAGGAACAGGATCGGCTTGCCGGTGACGTAGGCGATCGAGATCGCCGCGCCGCCGTTGGCGTCGGCGTCGGCCTTCGTGAGGACGGCGCCGTCGATCTCGGCGGCGTCGTTGAACTTCTTCGCGCGCTGGACGGCGTCCTGGCCGGCGACGGCCTCGTCGACGAACAGCGTCATGTCGGGACCGACGACGCGATCGATCTTCTCGAGCTGGTCCATCAGCCCCTCGTTGGTGTGGAGCCGTCCGGCCGTGTCGCCGAGCACGACGTCGACGTCGTGGGCCTCGGCGTACTCGACGGCATCGTAGATCACCGCGGCGGGGTCGCCACCCTGCTGGTGGCTGATGAGCTTCGTCCCCAACGCGTCGGCGTGCTCTCGGATCTGCTCGTTCGCACCCGCGCGGTAGGTGTCGCCGTTCGCGATCACCGTCGAGTAGCCCCGCTTCTCGAGGTACTGGGAGAGCTTCGCGATCGTGGTGGTCTTGCCGACGCCGTTGACGCCGGTGAAGATGAGCGTGACGGGCTTCTCGGCCTCGGCGATCCGTTGGTCGAAGTCGAACTGGCCGACCGCGATCACGTCGAGCAGCGCCTCGCGGAGCGCGTTCTCGATCACGTCGTCGACCGTCTGTCGCATCCCGCGAGTGGCGTTCTCGAGCTCGTCCCGGACGCCCTCGATGATCTCGTTCGCGACGGTCAGCTCGACGTCGCTCTCGAGCAGCGCGATCTCGAGGTCGTCGAGCGGTCCCTCGATGACCTCCGGGTCGATGACGATCTTGCCGGTCGCGAGCGAGCGCGCCCGGTGCATGAAGCCGCTAGAACTGTCCCCACCCTCCTCGGACTCGGTCCGGGACTCGGACGTCTGTTCGTCCGCTTCGACTCGCGTCTCGCTCGGCTCCGCCCTAGTGGCGGAATCGGAGTCGGCGTCCGGGGAGACGTCGGGCTCGATCGGTTCGCCGGAGCCGGCGGGCTCGATCGGTTCGCCGGAGCCGGCGGGCTCGGGTTCGGCGTCGGGTTCCACACTCGCCGCGGGCTCGGTCGTTCCCTGCGTCGAGTCGGCGTCCGTCCGCGATCCCGCGGGTGGCTTCTCTCCCCCGGTTTCGTCTACGGTCTCCGCGGGTTCCTCCGTCTCCTCCGTCTCGGCCGCTTCGGCCTCCTCCTCGGCGTCCTCGCGGAACCGGCCGAGCTTGTCCTTCAGACTGTCGAACATGGCCTACGCTACTCTACTGCTCGTCGTTCTGCTGCTGGAGCTGCTGCATCGCCTGCTGCTGCTGTTGCTGCTGGAGCTGCTGGGCCTTCTGTTCGAGCTCGCTTATCTCGCTCTCGACCTCGTCGATCTCGCCCTGGAACTCGTCGATCCGCTCGGAGAGGGTGTCGCGCTTCGCTCGGAGCGTCTCGATGGCGTCGTCGCGGGGCTGCTCGGCGGCGAAGTCGCTGCCGATCCCGACGACGACCTCGTCGATGTCGTCGACGGTCGCGCGGACGTAGGCGCCGCCGCCGACGGGCACCTGCACCGTCGAGCCGGTCTCGAGGGACTCGAGCGCGTCGATCGCCTCGGTGATTTCGGTCTGTTCGTTCTGGAGCCGCTCGATCTCGTCCTCCAGGGACTCCTGCTGGGCGTCGAGTTCCTGGAGCTGCTGTGAGAGCTCCTGCAGTTCGGGGTTGCCGCCCATGCCACCCATGCTCATCGTGCGATCACCGTCGAGTTAGAAGCGAACGTCATGTCCACACATCGAGCAGCGAGTCGGAAGTATCTTCCTAGTCGAGATAGCCCAGCGCGTCCTCGATCCGCCCGAGTTCGGGCCCCGTGGTGTCCTGGCCGACGACGTAGCCGGCGTCGTTCGCGACGAGGCCGGAGCCCACCAGCGGGCCGCCGTAGTTGATCGTACCGATGTCGGCGTAGACGTCGAGCAGTTCCTCGAGGAAGTCGAGTTCGCCGTCGGTCGTCTTGGGATGACAGAGCACGCCCTTCTCGGTGGCGACCGCCGCCGTTCCCACGGTTCTGAGACCCGCGAGCTCGCCGCGTTCCACCGGGACGCCGAGTCCGTCCTTCACGGCACGGACCGCCTCCCGGTCGAGGTCCGGGTGGACGTACGCGCCGGTGTCGTTCGCGAGCACGACGTTGCCCGCGGCGTTGATCCGTCCCGGTAGTTCGGTGATCGGCAGGTCCGAGACGGCCTCGATGGTCTCGCGCTCGGCGTCGGTGATGCGGCTGCTTACGAGCAACCCGTTCTCGTTGCCGACCGAGAGCGCACCGACCGTCGAGGAGCCTCCGATCGTCGTTGGGATCGCCGGCGCCTCAAGTTCGGCCTCGAGTTCCTCCCGGAGGTCGTCCTCGACGTCGCGGCGAACCAGCACGCAGTCGTCGGTGGCACGGGTGAAGACGCCGATCGCCGACGAACCGAAGAACGCGGCGCGGAGCACGCTACTGTGCGAGCTCTGCTTCGACGGTCGCCTCACCCTCCTCGGTGAAGCGAGCCGCGCGGATCCGGAGCTTTCGCGGGGGCTTGCTTCGCCCGCGTTCCCAGACGGCCTCGTTGATCGAGGAGTCGAGCCGAACGGCGTCCTCCTCGACGCTGAAGTGTTTCGCGAGGTGTTCGCGGACGATGGTCATCGCCTTGTCGGCACGCTCGTGGCCGGCCTGCGCCTTGGCGTCGCGAAGCGGCACCGTGACGACGCGCTCCTCGAAGTCGCTCGAGCTCATTATTCGTCGGTGTCGCTACGCCGCCAGTTGCGGCGCTTGTGGTTTCGCGTGACCTCACGGTCGGTCTTCAGCATCACCCATGCGGGGATCCGCGAGTTCTGCCGTTCGAGCTTCGCCAGCCGCTTCTTCTTCGCCTTCGACTTCTTACCCATAGTAGCCGCATCTACCCTACGGGCGCATAAAATGCTGTCCCTTCGAACCGGCTCAGAACAGCCCCGACACCGCCGCGCTCACGCGACCGAGCCGACTATCGGTGCCGGCCGACGACGCCGAGTCGGTCGTCCCGTCCTCGCGGTCGGTCCCGGTCTCGTACTCGCTCATTCTGAACGTGAGTCCGCGCCGCGACTCCTCGCTCGCGGTCGATTCCTCCTCTCGACCGGTCGGACAGTCGGGACAGGAGTGGATCCGGCCCTGGTTGTCGCTGAACACTCGGACGTAATCCGCCGACACGTAGCTACCACATCGGTCACAGTTCGCCATGTCCGGTCGATGGTACGTAAACATAATAAATACAATATATTGTTCTAGGTTTTTTGATGTGTGTAACCGGCGTTAGGACGGACGTAACCTACAGGGGGAACCGCTCGATCGTCGAGTAGGTCGGACCATCGGGGCCGAGTTCGCTCTCGGTCAGTCGTACCTCCTCGACGGTCGTCCGACCGATCGTCGGGTCGCGCTCGCGGACCAGCCGTTGGACGAGTTCCTTTCCGCCGGCGTGGTCCATCCGTGCGAGCGTGACGTGGGGCGTGAACTCGTGGCTCTCGGGTTCGAATCCCAGCTCCACGGTTCGGCGTTCGATCGCCTCGTGGAGCCGGGTCATCTCCGAGGCACCCTCGCGAACCCCAAACCAGACGACGCTGATGTACTCGGGCGAGGGGAAGACGCCGAGCCCGCCGAACTCGGTCTCGAACGCCGAGACGCCGGCCTCCTCGATGGCCGTCTCGATCGCGCTCGTCAGTTCGGAAAGGCGCTCCTCCTCGACCTCGCCGAGGAACTTCAGCGTGACGTGAACGGATCCGGGATCGGTGAACCGGAGGCCGTCGGCGCCGGCGAACGCCTCCTGGAGCTCCGCGACCGCGTCCACGAGTTCGTCGGGAACGTCGACGCTAACGAACAGGCGCATGCCGAGGCGTTCGTCGGGAGTCGGTTAATCGGTTGTGGACGTGAAAGGGACGTCTCACGTGGGAGAGCACCCTTCCGACGGACGGTTCCGGCTGGAGCGGTCGGGCGTCCCAGGGCGACGGAGCCGGAAAGCGCCTCGGCGGGATCGAACGGGGATCTCGCGCAGGGTTTAACACGCCGACTCGCCTACGGCGAGTATGACCGATTCAGAGGACCGAGACCACCGTTTCTCCGAGGGGCAGGGCTTCTCCGAGGCCTACGAGGAGTTCGATCTCGATCCGCCCGAGCTCGAGATCGACCCCGAGAAGGTCGATCCCGTCGACTCGCGCGTGCTGACCGACCTCCTCGACGAGCACAACGTCGCCCGCGACGACATCGACGTCGGGTCGCTGATCGACGTGGGGCTCTCCTACATGGGTATCAACCGCCACGAGCAGGCGGTCGACACGTTCGAGCGCGCCGCTCGTTTCGCCGAGGAGGACTCGCTTCTCGCCCAGGAGGCGTGGGCGAACAAGGGCGTCGCCCACGCCGAGATGGAGGAGTACGACGAGGCGATCGGCGCCTACCGTGAGGCGCTGCGGATCGACGACCGCTCGGAGCACGCCGCCGTTGCCGAGACGAACCTCGCCTACGCGCTCTGGGAGACCGGCAAGAGCGAGCAGGCGCTCGAACACGCGGAACGCGCCGTCGAGATCGACCAGCGCTTCTCGCAGGCGTGGTACAACCGCGGCTTCTTCCTGCTCGAGCGCGGCCTCGCGGAGGAGGCGGTGAACTGCTTCGACAACGCGATCCGGCTCGGGACCCGGAGCGCCGAGGTGCTCGAGGAGAAGGCCCGCGCCCACGAGCAGCTCGGCGAGGACGATCTCGCAGAGGAGCTCGCGGAGGAGGCCGAGGAGCTCCGTTCCGACGCAGAACAGCAGCTGATGGAGCGATGATCGTCACCGAACACGAGACGCCGAAGGGGCTGTTGGTCGCGGTCTGCGACGCGGACGTTCTGGGAGAGACCTTCGAGAACGGCGAGCTCTCGCTGACGGTCACCGAGGAGTTCTACGGCGGCGAGGAGGTCGAGGAACGCGACGCCGCGAACAGCCTCGATCGCGCGAGCGTCGCGAACCTCGTCGGCGAACGGGCGGTGACGCTCGCGATCGAGCGCGGCCACGTCGACGAGGCGAACGTTCTTGAGATCGACGGGACGCCCCACGCCCAGTTCCTGCGGATGTAGGCGGATCTACCGATCCAGCCCGAGCACGCGTCTCGGGTTCTCGTGGACGACCGTTTCGATCGCCTCGCGGTCGACGCCCAACCGACGGAGGTCCATTATCGTCCGCTTCATCGCGAACGCGTCGTGCTGCATGGCGCCGATGAGATCGGAATCGAGCACGATTCGGTCGGGGCCGTACTCCTCGATCGCCTCGGCGACGTCCGCGGGATCGAACCCGCGGAGCCACGGCGCGCTGACGCTGAAGCTCAGATAGCAGTCGGTGGTCTCCATCACCAGCGGGACGATCTCGGGGCTGGCGTGGTCGATCACGACCTGCTCGTCCGACAGCCCGGCCTCGTCGACGAGTTCGAGGTCGATCTCGACGGCGTCGGTCTTCGCCGTCTCCGGATTCAGTAGGGGGTCGGTGAAGCTCTCGTTGGCCTCCTCGTAGCTGTGGCCGTACTTCGCGGGGAGCCCTCCCTTGCTCGATCCGGGCGTGTGAACCAGCACCGGCAGCCCCGTCTCGCGGGCGACGTGGAACTGCTCGGAGACGACCTCGCGTTGCTCGTCAAGCCCCCATCCCGAGGTGTGGTGGGTGGACTCGATCCCCGTCTCGCCGAGCGCGATCACCCGCTCGTGTTCGCAGTAGTCGGGCAGCACCGCGAGCAGTTCCTCAGCACCCTCGACGCCGGCCCACGTGTGGACGCCGACCGCGACGTACTGGTCGTAGAAGTGACGGTGGTCGAAACACGCCGCCCGCCGGAGCGCGTCGTCCCACAGAAAGCGGACGTCGTCGGCCGAGACGGGCCGGTAGGGTGCCCAGTAGTAGCCCGCCGCGATCATCACTGCTGCCTGTCCGCCGCTAAGGTCGAACGCCTCCCGGTCGTTCCACGTGAGCGACTGCGTGTGCTGGTGGATGTCGACCCAGGGGATGTCGAGGGGTTCCGGGGCCTCACCCGAGGGGGCGTCGCCGAGCGGTCGGTTCGTGATGCGTGTCATTGACGCTTCGCCCATCGCGGCATCCCCACTTATCGGTAGGTGATCGCACGGCACGATCGAACGGCGAGCGCCCGGAGCGGGCGACGGAGAGATAACCGGTTCCGGTTACGAATCCGCCGTAGGACCGAAGGAATGTTCTCCCTCGGGCCCCTCCGCACCGTCAATGGGTGTTCAGGAATCCGCACCGCTCGACGTCGAACGGATCCGGGAGGACTTCCCGATCCTCGAGCGCGAGTTCGACGGCAACCGGCTGGTGTACCTCGACAACGCCGCGACGACGCAGACGCCGAACCAGGTGATCGACGCGATTTCCGACTACTACCGCGCGACCAACGCGAACGTCCACCGCGGGATCCACCATCTCAGTCAGGAGGCTTCGATCGCCTACGAGGAGGCCCACGACAACGTGGCGAGGTTCGTCGGCGCGAGCGGCGAGCGCGAGGAGATGGTCTTCACGAAGAACACCACCGAGGCGGAGAACCTCGTCGCCTACGCCTGGGGACTGAACGAGCTCAAGGAGGGCGACGAGGTGGTGCTGACGCAGATGGAACACCACGCCTCGCTGGTCACCTGGCAGCAGATCGCGAAACGAACGGGTGCCGAGGTGAAGTACATCGGCATCACCGAGGAGGGCGAACTCGACATGGAACACGCCCGTGAGCTGATCGGCGAGGACACGCGGATGGTCTCGGTGGTCCACGTCTCGAACGCGCTGGGCACGATCAACCCCGTCGAGGAGCTCGCCGACCTCGCTCACGCAGACGACTCGCTGATCTTCGTCGACGGCGCCCAGGCCGTTCCCAACCGACCGGTGGACGTCGAGGCGATCGACGCCGACTTCTACGCCTTCTCGGGCCACAAGATGGCCGGTCCGACGGGGATCGGCTGTCTCTACGGGAAGAAGGAGATCCTCGAGGAGATGGAGCCGTTCCTCTACGGCGGCGAGATGATCCGGAAGGTCACCTTCGAGGACTCGACCTGGAACGACCTCCCCTGGAAGTTCGAGGCCGGCACGCCGCTGATCGCCCAGGGGATCGCCCTCGATCGAGCGATCGAGTACCTCGAGGACGTGGGAATGGACCGCATTCGAGCCCACGAGGAGTGGCTCACCGAGTACGCCATCGACCGTTTCGAGGAGTTCGACGACATTGATCTCTACGGGCCGCGCGACCCCGAGAAGCGCGGCGGACTCGTCGGCTTCAACCTGGACGGAGTCCACGCCCACGACCTCGCCTCGATCATGAACGACCACGCGGTCGCGATCCGGGCGGGCGACCACTGTACCCAGCCGCTGCACGACGAACTCGGCACGGCGGCCTCCGCGCGGGCCTCCTTCTACCTCTACAACACCCGCGAGGAGGTCGACAGACTGATCGACGCCATCGACGACGCGCGACAGCTGTTCGCGTAGACGAAGCGCCATCGCATCGACTGCCGAACTGATTCGAATCGTCGACCACGACCGTTACTATTTGAGGCCGCTACTCGAAGGGGGGAGAATCCCCAGTATGACGCCGCTCAAGAGTAAGCCGAACGCCCGAGCGGCGTCTCTTCGACGGTCGAAGGACCGTCGGAGTCGATCAAACGGTCAGCCGTGGTGGTGCTTGTCTTTCCCGCGCTTCATACCTTTCTTGCGCTTTTTCTTGTGGTCGTGGTGATCGTCTGTGTCGTGATCGTGGTGGTGTCCGTCCTTTTTGTCTTTCTTGTGCCTCTCGTCCTTTTTGTGGTCGTGGTGGTCGTGATCGTGCGTGTGCTTCTTTTCGTCGCGCTTTTTGTGACGTTTCTCGACTTCCTTGTGCGCCGTCTTGCCGTCGCGGTAGCCGTCGTGGTAGCCCTTGCCGTGGCGTTTCCGTTTCTTCTCGTCGTGATAGCCGTGTTTGAACCCGCGGAAGTAGAGTTTCTTGCCGCTGTACTCACGACGTTTCTTCTTCCCGTATCGGTATCCGGGATGGTATCCGTTACCGTGGTGCTTCCGTTTTTTTCTCGCCGTGATAGCCGTGTTTGAACCCGCGGAAGACCGGGTCTTTCTTTTCATCGTTCTTCTCGTGATCGTCGTGAGCGGCGCCGACGCCGGTGAACCCGAACAGACCGGCCGTCGCGAGACCGGTCGCTTTCAGGAACGTGCGACGTCGACGGTTCGTGCTCGAGCGGTTCTTTCCGTTCATAGCGTGCTCCCCTTCCGGAGCGACCTAATTGACAGTTAGTTAAGTAATAAATCTGTCTGATGTGTTAATCTACAAGATATATGAAAGATAAAACGAACTAGTATTATAAGAGATTTTATGGTATCTATTTTTAAATGTATATTAGATAGACGATCAGGTATCGTAAGCTGCGGTGAATACACCTGATAGTCCCTTTCATTCGATATCGGGGTGTTTGACCCGGCTTGGAGCGTATAGCAGAACAGATAACGAATCCTGGTGTGATTTGAACACATACTAGATGTTATTCTTCTTCATATAATATTGATCGTGAATGATAATACAGTTTCAAGATGGATTGCGGGTTCCTCGGGCTAGGAACCTCGATAGGTGTGAGTTCGATTGATCGGCGGTCGCACTCACCGGCGCTGATCGACCAGCAGTCCTGGCCTCTCTCACGGAAAACGGGAAGAGGGACGTGCCCGGGACTCTCGCTCCGACGCTGGGAAAACCGAAGTCGGTTTTCCAGGGCGACCCGCGATTCAGGGTTCATTGCCGGGAGAACCGAGCTGCGCGTCACCGGAACAGCATCACGATCGCCCCGATCAGCAGGAGCAGACTCGTTCCGACCAGCGCGATTCCAACGATCGGCGTACCGGCGAAGACGGCGCTCGTGCCGACGGTCATGAGCAACGCTCCGCCGATCGCGGATCCGAACAGGAGCCGACGACGACGGATGACGGTCCGCTCGTCCATCACGAACGGTACGCGAGCGACCCGCTTGTCGGCGTCGGTTCCGGCGAGACGAGACGAAAGGCTCAGGGCATCCGGCTGGTACTACTGGCGCATGACGACGGAACGAACGCGTCGCGGCCTGCTCGCTACGTTGGGTGGGGTGGCCGCCGCCGGTCTCGCGGGATGTACCGACGGCGGCGACGAAGGCGGCGGAGGCGAGGAATCGAACGCGGGAGCTGACGGCGAGGAGTCGACCGAGTCCGAGAACGGTTCGAGCGAAACGGAGAACGAGAGTTCGGACGACGGGGGTTCGAACGGGACGTGGCCCACGTTCCGGTACGACGCCGCCAACACGGGCGTCCAGCCCGACGCAGGGGGGCCTTCCGCCCTCGAAACCGAGTGGACGTTCGAGACCGGCGGCGCGGTGTACGCCTCGCCGTCGGTCGCCGGAGACGTCGTCTACGTCGGCAGCTACGACGGAACGATGTACGCGCTCGACGCCGAGACGGGAGAGAACCGGTGGGCGTTCGACGTCGGCGAGAACGTCCTCTCGTCCGCGGCCATCGTCGACGACTACTGCTACGTCGGCGGCTTCGACGACACGGTCTACGCGCTCGAGACGGCGACTGGCGAGGTGGCCGAACGCTTCGAGACCGGCGACGACGTCGGCTCCTCGCCGACGCCCGTCGACGGGTCGTTGTACGTCGGCTGTGACGACGGTAACGTCTACGCGCTCGGCGAGTACGAGTGGACGTTCGGGACCGACGCGGAGGTCGTCGCCGCCCCGGCGGTGGTCGACGGAACGGTCTACGTCGGCAGCTTCGACGGCCGGTTCTACGCGATCGATGCCGAAACGGGAACCGAGCTCTGGAGCGTCGAGGGAAGCGGCGAGTTCGAGGCCGCCGCCGCGGTCGGCGACGGCGTCGTCTACGCGGGCGACCGGGGCGGGACCCTCCACGCGCTCGAGGCCGGGACCGGCGACGAACGGTGGCGACTGGACGCCGGGGACTGGACCGGCGCCGCGCCGGCGGTCACCAATGACGTCGTCTACGCCGCCAATCGCGACGGGAACGTCTACGCGCTCGACGCCGCAGAGGGGGACGAACGGTGGCGCTTTCAGACCGGCGCCGAGACGTGGTCCTCGCCGACCGTCGCCGACGACGTGGTGTACGTCACCAACCGCGACGGGAACGTCTACGCGCTCGACGCCGCAGAAGGTACCAACCAGGGATCGGCCGGGATCGGCGAGGTGATCTTCTCGTCACCGGCGGTCGTCGACGGGCGCCTCTACGTCGGCAGCACCGACGGAAACGTGTACGCGCTCTCCTGAGGCTGCGGAACCCTTTTGCCGGCCACACCCCTACCCGCGCACATCATGAGCATGGGATCGGACATGTACCGCGAACAGATCCTCGATCACTACAAGAACCCCCGCAACTACGGCGAACTCGAGGATCCCTCCTTCTCACACGTCGGCGAGAACCCGATGTGCGGCGACGAGATCCGGGTCGACGTCACGCTGGAGGACGACGACGACACCATCGAGTACGTCTCCTTCGTTGGCGACGGCTGTGCGATCAGCCAGGCGAGCGCGAGCCTGCTCTCCCAGAAGCTACCGGGAATGAGTCTCGACGAGCTCGAGGGGATGGACCGCGACGACGTCACGGAGATGCTCGGCATCGACATCAGCCCGATGCGGATCAAGTGTGCGGTGCTCGCGGAGAAGGTCGCCCAGGACGGCGCGAAGATCTACCGCGGCGAGAAGGAGCTCGATAAGACCTCGACCGAGGACTGAGCCACCCCTGTTCTATCCCCACGGGCTCCCTCCGAGCCCCGTTTTTACTCTCGAACCGACGCGGATCCGACAGTCCTCGCTCGCCGTAGCGATGCACAACAGGGCGTAGTTCTCCTCCTGGTCGCCGGGTTCGAGCGCGCGGGGCATGCGTCGGTGTTCGGTCCGTCCCTCGAGAACCCGTCCGACACACTCCGCACAGGTCCCGGTCCGACAGTCGTACGGAAGCCTGATGCCCGCTCGAGCGGCGGCCTCGAGAACCGTCTCGCCCGGCTCGGCCGTGAACGTCTCCTCGCGATCGCCGGGCCACTCGAGGGTGATCTCGTGGCTCACGACCGACGGTTGATCCCGGAGGTATACGTAGGCATCGGGACGGCACGTCTCGGAGAACGAGTCGGGGAGGAACGAAACGGTCGGGTTCGATCGGGGAGTCGGCTACTCGGGCTTCAGCCCGTCGTTCACGACGCGCATGACCGCCTCGCCGTCCGCGAGGTTCGGCGCGTCGACGAGACGAACGATCCGCTTGTCGCCCTTCGACTTGCGGAGGTACATCCGGAAGGTGGACTTGTGCCCGAGGATGTTGCCCCCGATGGGCTGGGTGGGGTCGCCGAAGAACGAGTCGGGGTTCGAGGCGACCTGGTTGGTGACGAGGATCGCGGTGTTGTAGAGGTCGGCGATCCGCGAGAGGTCGTGGAGGTGCTTGTTGAGCTTCTGCTGGCGGTCGGCGAGCTGACCACGCCCGACGTACTCCGCACGGAAGTGGGCCGTGAGCGAGTCGACGCAGACGATCCGGACGGGCCAGTCGGTCTCCTCGTTCTCGGCGGTGAGCTCCTGGGCCTTCTCGGCCAGCAGCATCTGATGGTTCGAGTTGAACGCCTTCGCGACGTGGATCTTATCGAGGACGTCGGCGACGAGCGCCTCGAGCGTCTCCTCGTCGTCGGCGGTGCCCTCGATCTCGCGCTGTTCGAGCATCGCCTCGATGACCTCGTCGTCGAGCCCGCGGACCATGTCGTCGATCCGCTCGGGCCGGAAGGTGTCCTCGGTGTCGATGAAGATCGCGCTGCCCTCGAGGCCGCCCTGCTCGCGGGGGAGCTGGACGTTCACCGAGAGCTGGTGGGTCACCTGGGACTTGCCGGCGCCGAACTCGCCGTAGACCTCGGTGATCGACTGGGTCTCGACGCCGCCGCCGAGCATCTCGTCGACCTCGGGGACGAGCCACTCGAGCTTGCCGATCTCCTCGCGGCGCTGGAGGACGTCCGAACCCGTCTCGAAGCCGCCGATGTCGGCGGCCTGGCGGGCGGCCTTGATGATGTCGGCCGCGCTCGACTCGCCGACGTCGGCCGTGTTCGAGAGCTCGCCGGGGCTCGCCACCGCGAGACCCTGATACGAGTCGTAGCCGTTGTCTCGGAGCTTCTCTGCGGTCGCGGGACCGACGCCGGGGAGGTCTTCCAGGTCAGGTTTCGCTGCCATACTCCTCCCTTGAGCTCCGGAGCGTATAAAGTGTCGTTAACAGCATACCGGAAGTGAAAATGGCAGCGGTCGAGGGGGTTCGATGGAGCGACCACGCGGGTTGAAGTGCGATCAGTTCCAGGGATGGCGGTCGGGCGAGTCCGGCCACAGGGGGTACCAGTAGGAGGTGTCGTCCTCGACCGTGAGTTCGCCGTCGAGGACGCTCTGGAGCTTGAACTCGACGGACTGGTCGCGTTCGCGGCCGGCCTTCGGCGCGAACGGGTAGTACGAGCCCCGGCGGAAGGAGTAGATCCAGTAGACGTATCGCGAGCCCTTTTCGAACGCGAACAGCGCCGCCAGCAGCCGCGAGCCGTAGCCCCGCTCGATGAACGTGTCGGCGGCGAAGTGGATGCTCGTCACGAGGTCCTCGGGATCGCTGTCCTCGAGGACGACCCAGTGGTAGCCGTGTTCGTCCAGCCGGACCGAGGCGCTCGTCCCCGTCTCGATTTCGCCGGCCTCGAGGATGTCCCGGACCTCCCGCAGGGTGTCCTCGAAGTCGGTGCTGTCCACGCTGGAGAAACAGAGCGCCGCGGCGTCCGCGTTCGGGTAGTCGAGTTCGGCCTCCATCGTGATGTAGGCCGTGCTCATCCCGAAGAGGTCCTCGGGGTCGGCCTCGCGGGTCGCGTCGGTCTCGGCGCTGGTGCCGAGCACGGCGCGGATGGTGTCGAAGATGCCCATGGCTCACGGATGGGCGAACGGGCCTAAAGGCTTACAGAACGAGTCCCCGCTCAGGCGGTCTCGAGCTCGCGTTCGAGGTCGCGCAGGCGCTCGATGCGCTTCTCGGTCGGCGGGTGGGTGCTCGCGATCCGACCGATGAACCCCCTGTTGATCGGGATGATGAAGAACGCGTTCATCTCGGCCTCCTCGCGGAGGTCCTCCTTCGGGACCTTGTCCATCTGTCCCGAGATCTTCATCAACGCCGAGGCGAGCGCGCTGGGCTTTCCGGTGATCATCGCCGCGCCGCGATCCGCGGTGTACTCGCGGTAGCGCGAGAGCGCGCGAATCAGCAGGAAGCTGATGATCCACACCAGCAGCGAGACCACGATGGCGACCCAGACGGGCGCCTGGTTCCTGCTGTCGCCGCCGCCGAACAGCCACCCCCAGCGCACGACGATGAACGCGAGCGTCGAGAGGAACGACGCGATCGTCATCACCATCACGTCGCGGTTCTTGACGTGGGCGAGCTCGTGGGCGAGCACGCCCTCGAGCTCCTCCCGGTCGAGCGTCCGCATGAGCCCGCTCGTCACGCAGACGACGGCGTTGCTCTGGTTCCGGCCGGTCGCGAAGGCGTTCGGCACCCGCGAGTCGGTGACCGCCACCGTCGGCTTCGGCAGGTCGGCCTGGCGCGAGAGGCGGGTCACCGCGTCGTGTAACTCGGGGTACTCCGCCTCGCTGACCTCCTTCGCGCCCATGCTCCAGAGCGTGAGCCTGTCGCTGAAGAAGTACTGAACGAGCGAGAACCCGCCCATGAAGACCAACATCGTGAGTGCCCCGCCGCCGAGATAGGCGGCGACGACCGCGGCGAACACGAGATACAGGGCGAACAGCAGGAACATGGTGAGCGCCATGCGCCCGCGCAGACCCCAGTCCGTTTTCCACTCCATGTGGAATATCCTACGGCCTCGGACGGTTAAAACGTTGAGTGTTTCCGTAGAGGATCGCGCATGAAACGCCTGCAGGCAGTGCGACTATGTGGACGGACGTCGAGGTCTCGTGTGGTGGAATGACATGGGAGACATAGACGTGGCGATCGGCATCGACGTCGACTGCGTGGCCGGCTGGCTCGGCACCTACAGCGCGCACGACTCGCCGTCGGACCTCACCCGCGGGCTGCTCGCGGGAACGGAGGGCGTCCCGCGGATGCTGCAGGTCTTCGAGAACGCCGGGATCGACACCAGCTGGTACGTCCCTGGCCACACGATCGAGACCTTCGAGGAGGAGATCGGCGCGGTGGCCGACGCCGACCACGAGATCGGCGTCCACGGCTACACCCACGAGAACCCGACCGACCTCTCGCGCGAGCAGGAGGAGACGATCCTCGCGAAGTCGATCGACCTCGTCGAGGACCTGACGGGCGAACGGCCGGCGGGCCACCGTGCGAGCTGGTGGGAGTACAGCGAGAACACGCCCGAACTCGTCGAGGAGTACGGCTTCACCTACGACAGCAGCCTGATGGAGCGGGACTTCGAGCCGCTCTACATGCGGATCGGCGACAGCTGGGAGTCGATCGACTACGACCAGCCCGCCGAGTCGTGGATGCACCCCTACGAGTACGGCGAGGAGACGGACGTCGTCGAGATCCCCATCTCGTGGTACCGCGACGACGTCCCGCCGATGCTGTTCATGAAACAGCCTAACTACAACTACGGCTACACCAGCCCGGAGATGGTCTACGAGGAGCTCTACGAGGCCCACTTCGACTACCTCTACGAGCGCCGCGGCGCGGGCGTCTACACGTTCACCATCCACCCCGACGTCCACGGGCGCCCACAGATGATCCCGCTGCTCGAGGAGTTCATCGAGTACATGAAGGGCCACGACGGCGTCGAGTTCACCACGCTCGAGACCGTCGCCGAGAAGTTCAAGGAGGACCCCTCGATCTACGAGAGCGAGGGCGAGTTCGTCTGAGGGAGAACGAAGCGGGGGTTCTTTCTCCCCGCCGGCGGTTGCTCCGGTCATGCCACTGACGATCGGGACGACGACTGACGCACCGCTGACCGACGCGATGAGCGCCTTCGCTACCGACGGTACTGGCCTCGAGGACCGCACCAACGTCCGTCGATCGAGCCGGACGGCCGATCCCGACGGGACCGGCGCACGCGTCGAGGTGAAGCGATGAGCCGAACCGCGATCGTCACCGGCGGACTCGGCCACGCGGGACAGTGGGTCGTCGACCGGCTGGCACGCGACGGCTGGCGGGTGATCTGCGTCGACCTGACCCACCCCGGATATCAGGTCGCGGAACGCGAGGGAATCACCTTCCGGGCGGCCGACCTCACCGAGCGTGCCGAGGCGCTCGACCTCGTCGCGGAGTTCGACCCCGACGCCGTCGTCCACTTCGCGGCCTACCCGTCGCCGACCCGTCACGCCGACGGACGGGTGTTCGAGACGAACGCGATGAGCACCTATCACACGCTGGTCGCGGCCGGACGCAGTGGTGCGAGAGTCGTCTGGGCCTCCAGCGAGAGCACCTACGGGTTCCCATTCGCCCGCGAGCAGACGCTTCCCGACTACCTACCGATCGACGAGGACCACCCCCTGCGCCCGGAGGACCCCTACGGCACCTCGAAGGTCGTCGGCGAGGAGGTGGGGAGGATGGTCGCCCGCCGGTACGACGTGCCGGTGGCGTCGATCCGACCGTCGTGGATCCAGGAGCCCGGTCGGTACCACTGCCGCGAGGGTCGTGACCTCTCCGACGGCGCGGGCAACTTCTGGTCGTACGTCGACGCCCGCGACGTCGCCGGGATGGTGGCCGCGGCGCTCGAGAGCCCGCTCGAGGGTCACGAGGCGTTCCTCGCGGTCGCCGACGAGAACTACCTCGACCGGCCCACCGTCGACGCCATCGAGGAGTACTTCGGCGCCCTGCCCGAGGGGTGTTCGCTCGAGGGCGAGGAGTCCGCGTTCTCGACCGAGAAGGCCCACGACCTGCTCGGCTGGAAGCCGAAACACGACTGGCGGACGGCCGCCGAGGAGTCCGTCTCGGTATCCCTGATCGCTGACTAAGGTGGTCCGTTTTCACGGCTGTGACTCGTGTGACAATTTTTAGGGTAATAGTTAACTATTCACACGATAATGCGTCAGTCGTCATGCAGGACGAGAAACACGTCGACGGTCCGACGCTCGACCGCCGACGCGTGCTCCAGGCGTTCGGTGCGGGCACCGCGCTCGTGGGCCTCGGAACGGGGACGGCAGCGGCCGACGATCACTGCTATCCGGAGGAGCTCGTCTCCGGCGACGACGTCCATCCCGTGTTCGGGTTCAGCGCACTGGAGGCCGACGTCGAGCCGCCGGTCGAGCCGGACCACGAGATCGAGGCGATGATCCGACCGGTGGAGGGACGCGAGATCCCCGAGTTCTTCTACGAGCCGACGGGGCTGTCCGTCGAGCCGGGCGACACCGTCCGGTTCACCCTCGCGACGCCGCATCACACCGTCACCGCCTACCACCCGGCGTTCGGGCAGGTCCAGCGCGTTCCCGACGGCGTTCCACCGTTCTCCTCGCCGGTCCTCGGAGGCGGCGCCTACTGGCTCTACACGTTCGAGACCGAGGGCGTCTACGACTTCCACTGCGGTCCCCACGAGTCGTTCGGCCACGCCGGGCGGATCGTCGCGGGCTCCGCGACGGGTCCCGGAGCCGAGCCGCTCCCGGAACCCGAGGACGAAGGCGAAGGCGAGTCCGGCGGAGAGGACGGAGCCGAAGACGAGAGCGAGGGCGAAGGGGAGGAGCTCCGCCCGCCGGTGTTCGCCGCGGGGACCGTGCTCGGCGATCCGGCGCTCGATCCCGAGCGGATCGTCGACCGCGGCCGGGTGAGCTGGGACGAGATCGCGGACGAGAGCAAGGAGCTGCCGTTCTGAGCGGCGGGAGAACCGCCGCTTCGGTCGGAGCGCGACGCTTAACCGGCCCAACCGTTTAGCGTCGGCAATGAGCCGATCCGCCTTCTGTCCCCGCTGTGGCGATCCCGTCGAGGGCGGGGAACGCCCCGATCTGCCGGGCGCGCCCGCCGCCCGCGAGACGGGGCTCTGTGACGCCTGCTACTTCGAGGACTTCGAACTCGTCTCCGCCCCCGACCGGCTGACGATCCGCGTCTGTGCGCAGTGCGGGGCCGTCCACCGCGGAAACCGGTGGGTCGACGTCGGCGCGGAGGACTACACCGACGTCGCGATCGACGCGGTGAGCGAGTCGCTTGGCGTACACCTCGAGGCCCGCGAGGTGGCCTGGCAGGTCGAACCCGAACAGGTCGATCAGAACACGATCCGGATGCACTGCTACTTCACGGGCACGGTCAGGGACGAGCCGATCGAGGAACACGTCGTCGTTCCGGTGACGATCTCGCGCGAGACGTGCACCCGGTGTGGCCGGATCGCGGGCGACTACTACGCGAGCACGGTCCAGCTTCGGGCCACGGGCCGAGAGCCCACGAGCGAGGAACGCGAGGCGACGAAGGAGATCGCACACACCGTGGTCGAGGAGATGGAGGCCACCGGCGACAGGAACGCGTTCGTCACGGAGATCGCCGAACGCGAGGGCGGCCTCGATGTCAAGGTCTCGACGACGAAGATCGGGAAGAAGATCGCCGGTCGCGTCGTGAACCGCTTCGGAGGCGATTTCGATAGCTCGGAGACGCTCGTCACCGAGGACGAGGACGGAAACGAAGTGTACAGAGTCACCTACGCGGTGCGCCTGCCGCCCTTCACTCGGGGAGACGTCATCGATCCCGAGGACGGCGAGGGACCGGTGCTCGTACGCAGCGTCCACGACACGGTCAAGGGCCGGCGCCTGACGACGGGCGAACGCTACGAGTCGGGGTTCGAGGAGGGCGACGCCCCCGGCGCCCGGCGGCTCGGACGCGCGGAGGACGCCCAGGAGACCACCCTCGTGAGCGTCGAGGACGAGCGGGCGATCCAGGTTCTCGACCCCGAGACCTACCACACGGAGACGATCTCACGGCCCGACTTCCTCGACGTCGAGAGGGAGACGATCCCCGTCCTGAAGAGCCGTGCCGGCCTCCACGCCGTGCCGGAGGACGCGCTCGAGGACGACCGATGACCGAGGCGGATCCGCTCGTCGCGATCGTCGCAAAACCGGAGGGCGAACGGGCGATCGCTTCCCTCCGCGCGGAAGGAGTCTACGACGACTCCCGGAGCGTTCGCGAGGCCGGCGACGAGGCGCTCGCGCTGCCCGTGACCGAACGGCCGACCGAAACCGACGTCCGGGCGATACGCCGCCAGTCCGATCCCGAACCGCGCTCGCCGGGACTGCTCGACCTGCTTCGCGATCGCGGGTGGAGCGAGGACGAACTCGCGGGGGTTCCCCGGTCGTGGGCCGTCATCGGGAGCGTGATCCTCGCCGACTTCGAGGGCTGTCCACGTGAGAGCGAGGTCGGGGACGCCCTTCTCGAGCTCCACGGCGGGGCCGACACCGTCCTCGCACGCGAGGGGATCTCGGGCGAGCACCGCGAACCCTCGGTTCGGACGGTAGCCGGCGCCGGCGACACCGAGACGATCCACACCGAACACGGAACGCGGTACGCGCTGGACCTCGCCGAGGTGATGTTCTCGCCGGGCAACAAGGCCGAGCGCGCCCGGATGGGCGACGTAGTGACCGAGGACGAGCGCGTCCTCGACATGTTCGCGGGGATCGGCTACTTCACGCTGCCGATGGCCCGTGCCGGCGCGCACGTGACGGCGATCGAGCGGAACCCGACCGCGTTCCGCTACCTCCTCGAGAACAGCGTACTCAACGGGGTAGAGGAGAAGATCGAAGCATACCGGGCGGACTGTCGCGACGTGGAGATCGAGGAGGAGGTCGATCGGGTCGTGATGGGCTACTACGACGCAGCCGAGCCACGTTCTGACGACGGTCGGGCCTCGTCCGGCACGTCCTACGAGTACCTGGATCACGCACTCGGGGCGCTCACGGACGGCGGGATCGTCCACGTACACGAGGCGACGCCCGAGGCGCTGTTGTGGGACCGGCCGGTCTCGCGGCTCGAGGACGCCGCCGAACGCACGGGACGCGAGGTCGAGCTTCTCGATCGACGTCGGGTGAAGGGGTACAGCGAGGGCGTCGTCCACGTCGTCCTCGACGCGCGGATCGGCCGTAGCGGTTAATTGGATGGAACGATTTCCCCCGCAGTATGGATCGACAGCAGGCGATCGCGCTGCTACTGGTCGTGCTGATGGTCGGCTCGATGATCGCCGGCGTCGCGCTGATCTGAGCGTCAGCCGTCGCCCCAGACGTCGCTGAGCGGGTGGTCCCGATCGGGGACTGACGCCGTCGACGATTCGTTCACCCGCGCCGATCCGCGCGAGCGCGCCGCATCGTCCGACGTTCGCGGGGGACGGGAGTCCGCTGCCGAACCCGCACCTGCACCCGTCGACGCCTCGAACGCCGGGAGCGCCGGTTCGGTCATCCGATCGACCTGCGCCGCGAACCACGACGGCATCTCCCCGCGCGTACGCTCGAACAGGTCGAGCAGGCTCGAGTCCGCGAGGTAGGTCGCGCCGTAGTCCTCGGGCGAGCGTACGATCCGCCCGCAGGCCTGGATCACCGTTCCGAGCGCCTCGCGGCGGTACCAGGCCCACTGACCGTGCTCGAGACGGTGGGCGACCCGCGAGTCGTTCGTGTTGAGGTAGGGCGCCTTGCAGACCACCTGCCACCGGGCGAGGTCGCCCTTCAGGTCGAGCGCCTCCTCCATCTTCACCGAGAGGAACACGTCCGCGCCTCCGCTCTCCTTCCACGCCTCGAGGGCGGCGTCTCGGTCATCGCGGTCGTGGGTTCGCACTCTGTCGCCGACGCCGAAGTCAGAGAGCAGTTCGGCGAGACGGTCTTGGATCGCGTAGGAGTGGGCGTGAACGATCCCCTTCTCGTCGTCGTGCTCGGCCATGATCCGCGCCAGGACGCGCCCGACCTTCGGGATCGTCTCGTCGCGCTCCTCGTAGGTCATCTTTCCGCGGGTCACGTCGTACAGCGGCCGGTTCTCGACGGGAAAGGTGTGGTCGACGTCGACCAGCGCCACCCGGTCGGGATCGAGCCCTACGCCGCGACAGAACGTCTCCTTGCTCAGGATCGTCGCCGACAGCAGCGCGAAGCGGTTCGCCCGGTCCCAGACCGTATGGGAGAGGTAGCGTTCGGGGTTCATCGGCTTGATCGAGATCGAGCGGTCGGCCTCCTGATCGAGCACCCACGTCGTCGGACTCCCGGGATCGCGGTAGTCCGTCACGAACCAGTCGAGCTCCGAGATCAGCTCTCCGAGGCGGTCGCGGTCCGCGGCCTCCTCGGGGGTGAGCTCCTCCTTCGCCAGCAGGTCGTCCTTCCGGCGAGCGCAGGTCGAGGAGAGCGCGTCGGCGAAGCGAGCGAGGCGATCCAACGACCCGATCTCCGGGACGGAGAGGTCGTCCCAGACCGGCACCGTCCGCGGTCCGAGGTCGATGGTGGCGTACATCTCGGCCCACTCGGCGAGCCCGTGGGCCTCGTCGATCACGCAGACGTCACGCTTCCCGAACAGCTCCGACCCGGCGGTCCGCATGAAGTACGCGAGCGTCATCGCCGCGATCCGCCGGTTGGAGGCGATCGCCCGGTCCGAGAAGTACGGACAGCGATGCTTCACCGAGCAGTCGTAGCCCCGCTCGCGGACGCAGGGTGCGCGGTTGACGGGCGTGCGCTCCTCACCCGGAAGGATACAGGTGTAGTTGCCCTTCCCGCGGATGAGCTGGAGGTCCTCGAGCAGGGGGTCGCTCGCCACGTCGTCGAGCTGGGAGACCTGTGGCGTCGTGTAGTAGGCGCCGGTTGCCTGTTTGGGTTCGGCCTCCTCGACGGTGCGCGCACAGCCACAGATCGCCCGCGCTAGCAGCGACTTGCCGCTGCCCGTGGGGGCGCGTACGAGCACTACGTCGTTGCCGGCCTCGAACGCCCGCCGGACGTCTCGAAGGGCTTCGCGCTGATTGCCGCGGTAGGAGGGCGCGGGGAACTCCCGTTCGATGCGGGCGGGGTTCACTCGTGATGGATCGCCAGGCGGCGTCGTAAAGCCGACGATGTTCGGCCCGTGCTCACGCACCCATACCGAGGACGGACACCGTGACGACGGTGATCGCAACGAGGATGAGAACGGTGGTCCCGCCGACGAGAAGCCACGCGACCGCCGCGCGTCCCCAGTTTCCAAGCGACCATCGTGACGTCGGTTCGTAGTAGGCGGGTTCGGCGTCGTCGGTAGCCATTGGCGGGAGAGCGAGACACCGGAGCATATGCCTTGTGTCGCGAGCACGCCCAACGGACGGCCCGTGGCGGCTACCTCCCGTCCTCGAGCGCAGCGACGTCGCTCGCCGCCGGGTAGTCGGGCAGTCGCTCGATGCAGTCGTAACAGAGGAAGTGCTCGGAGCCGTCCTCGAACTCGAGGGTCATCCCCCCCGAGGGCTGGCCGGAGAACGACCAGAGGTCGGCGATCCCGCCGGCGATGCGAACGCTCGTCCCACAGCCGTCACACCGTTCCGAGGCCATATCAGGAGATGTCCCGGGAGGGCTAAACACCCATCGTCGTGCCTCGCGTCCGAACTCTAGTCGCGCCGATCTGTTGGACCGATCACGGCGAATCGAGGCGGGACGCTCTCGAGAGGCGAGGGACGAGAGATCATCGAGCCGTCCTCCGGTTGACGGGTCCGAATCGACGAGGCCCTTCGTTCGAGTCCACGATACGAAGTCGGCCTCGAAGACGTAGTCGAATCTCCGACAGATTTTTATTCACCCATCCGAAACTGCCGGAAGTACGTCAAAACCATAGATCATGAAGGACTCATCCCCATCCCACGGCGTTCTCGATCGTCGCAGCCTCCTGAAATACGTCGGCGTCGGTACCGCCGTCGGCCTCGCCGGCTGTTCGGGCGGCGGCACCGGCGAGGACGATCCGAACGGCAGTGGCGACGGCGGCGGCGGTGGCGGCCAGGAGCTCTACTTCGCCCAGGAGAAGGGCCCGCTCGACTTCGACCCCATCGTCCTCAACGACGTCCCTTCCGCACAGATCGTCGGCCAGATGTTCGAGGGGCTCTACGCGTACAACGAGGACGCGACCGGCATCGAGCCCCAGCTCGCCTCGATGGACGAGCCCGAGATCGAGAACGACGGCCAGCGCTACACCGTCGAGATAGACGAGAACGCGACGTTCCACAACGGCGACCCTGTAACGGCGGAGGACGTCGCCTACTCCTTTATCGCCCCGTTAGAGGAGGAGACCGAGAACGCCGGCGAGGTCGACATGATCGAGTCGGTCGAGGCGATCGACGAGCAGACCGTCCAGTTCGACCTCACCTACCCGTTCGGCGCGTTCGAGTTCACGCTGATTCGCAATGTCGTTCCGGAGTCGGTTCGCGAGGAGGACCCCGACGCGTTCAACCACGAGAACCCCGTCGGATCGGGTCCCTTCCAGTTCGCCGAGTGGCAGGAGGGCGAGTACACCCGCATCGAGCGCTACGACGACTACTGGGGGGAGAACGCGGCGGAGCTCGATTTCGTCGAGTTCCGGGGCGTCGAGGAACAGTCGACCCGCGTCACGACCCTTCAGACCGGCGAGAACGACGTCATCGAGACCATTCCCCCGCAACTGTACGATCAGGTCGAGGGGATGGACGACGTCGAGATCGACGAGGAGCCCGGCATCGGCTACTTCTACCTCGCGTTCAACTGCGGCGAGGGGCCGACGGCGGACCCGCAGGTCCGCGAGGCGGTCGACTACTGCTTCTCGATGGACCAGGAGGTCGCGAACTACGTCGAGCCCGCAGGCGTCCGTCAGTACAGTCCGTTCCCCCAGTCGATCGTCGAGGGGTGGGAGTTCCCGACCGACGAGTGGGAGCAGATCCCCCACGATCGTGACATCGAACAGGCCCAACAGCTCTTCGAGGAGGCGGGCGTTCCCTCCGATTACGACTGGCGCATCATCGTCCCGCCGGACGACATGCGCGAACAGATCGGCACCGGCGTCGGTAACGGCCTTCAAGAGGCGGGCTTCGACAACGTCGAGGTCCAGCGTCTCGACTGGGGCGCGTTCACCGAAGCGTACCTCTCGGGCGACGAGGGCGACTACAACATGTACACGCTGGGCTGGGCCGGTTCGCCGGACCCCGAGGCGTTCACCTACTACATGTTCGCCCAGGAGAACGAGGGCGTCACACAGGGTACCTACTACCGCAACGACGAGGTCGACCAGCAGATCGTCGACGCCCGCCAGTCCGTCGACCGGGAGGAGCGTCGCCAGCTCTACATCGACTCGACCACGACGATCCTTGAGGATCGCGTCCATCTCCCCGCCTATAACCTGCTGAACGCTTACGCGTACAAGGACAACGTTTCGGGTTACCAGTCACATCCCGCCTCACAGGTCATCCCGCTGGCGGAGAGCTACGCGACCACCTCGATGGAGTAGCGTAGCCGAACGGGCACCCGTCGCGCCGATCGGTTTCCGAACCGACGGCGTTATGCCGATGGCTCCGCTGAACCGCACGCAAACGGACGGACGTAAACGGTAATTAGACACGAAACAACCCATGGGACTCCTTCGATACACGGTCTGGCGGTGTCTGCAGGCGGTTCCCGTGCTCCTCGGTATCGTGACGATCACGTTCTTCCTCACCAACGCGATCCCGGGCGACCCCGTCAGCATCATGCTCGGTCCGACTCCGAGCGCCGAGATGGTCGAGCAGGTGCAGGCCCGCTACGGACTGGACAGACCGCTCCACGAACGGTACTTCAGCTACGTGCTCGGCGTCGCGCAGGGTGATCTCGGCCACAGCATCTACTACGACGTGCCCGTGTTGACGAAGATCATCGAACGCCTGCCGGTGACGGCGTATCTCGTCTTCTCGGCGTTCGCCTTCGCGCTGGTGACCGCGGTTCCGCTGGGCGTCATCTCCGCGCAGCGCCGGAACGAGCCGGTCGACCACGTCTCGCGAATCGTCGCGCTGATCGGCGTCTCGACGCCCTCGTTCTGGATCGGGCTGCTGTTGATCATCGTCTTCGCCTACCAGCTCGGGCTGTTGCCCGCGACGGGGCTGTTCCTGCCGTGGGCGGACCCGGCGAACGTCCGCGGGGCGACGACGCAGCTTGACGTCGTCGTCGAGTCGTTCAAGCGGCTGTTGATGCCGATGGTCGCGCTCGGAACGCTCCAGATGGCCTCGATCACGAGGATCGAGCGCTCCTCGATGGTCGACTCCCTGCAGAACGAGTACGTGAAGCTCGCGCGGGCGTACGGCGTCGACGAACGGACCGTCGTCTGGAAACACGCGTTCAAGGCGGCTCAGCTGCCCGTCATCACCATCGTCGGGCTCGGACTCAGCACGGCGCTCGGCGGCGCGGTGCTGATCGAGACCGTCTTCGAGATAAACGGGATGGGACGGCTGATCATCCAGGCGATCAACAACCAGGACTACCCGCTGGTGATGGGGACGACGTTCATGCTCGGAGCGGTCTACCTCGTCGGCGTCATCATCACGGACATCTCGTACGCGTACATCGACCCGCGCGTCAGCTACGGTGAGAAGTGATGGCGACGAACGAAACCCAAACCCAGGAGGAGTTCGAGGAGGCGCCCACCGAGGGCGGCGTCGACGAGGTAGAGGCCCGCGTCGGGCTGTCGTACACGCTGAAACAGGTGAAACGCGACTCGACGGCCCGGTTGGGCTTCTACGTCATCTCGGCCATCACGGCCGTCGCGCTGTTCGCGAGCGTCGACTACTACCTGCTGGACTACGCGCTCGCGCAGTCGATCCCCTTCCTCCAGCATCCGGAGCAGGACCCCGACACGATCGAGGCCCTCCTGCCGCCGGTAGGGATGGAGAACGGCATCGGTACCGGCACGTGGGAGTACCCGCTGGGAACCGATCACCGCGGCCGTGACGTCCTCTCGCGGCTGTTCTACGGTACGCGTATCGCGATGACCGTCGGCTTCATGGCGACGGCGATCGGTCTGGTCGGCGGTACCCTGATCGGCGCGGTCTCGGGCTACTACGGGGGCTGGGTCGACGACGTGCTCCAGCGGATCACCGACACGATCTACGCCATCCCGTTTCTCGTGCTGGTCATCGCGTTCATGTCGGCGTTCGGTCGCGACATCAGCTACGCGATGGTCGGCGTCGGCATCGCCTCCATCCCGGTGTTCAACCGCCTCATCCGCTCGCGCGTCGTGAGCATCCGCGAGGAGGAGTACATCGAGGCGGCAAAGGCCGCGGGCGTGAAGGACCGGAACATCATCCTGAGACACGTCATCCCCAACAGCTTCGCGCCGGTGTTGGTGCAGGCGACCCTACAGGTCGGCGTCAGCATCCTCATCGTCGCGGGACTCTCCTTCCTCGGCTTCGGCGCACAGCCGCCGACGCCGTCGTGGGGACAGATGCTCGCGGCCTCGCGAAACTACATGTTGCCGGCGCCGACGTTCAGCATCTGGCCGGGCATCGCCATCCTCATCACCGTGGTCGCGTTCAACCTCCTCGGTGACGGGCTGCAGGACGCGCTGGATCCGCGGATCAACAACTGACCCGATCATGAACGAGGAACCACTGCTGAAAGTCGAGAACCTGAAGACCCAGTTCTTCACCGAGGACGGCACCGTCCGCGCCGTCGACGGCATCTCCTTCGAGGTGTACGAGGGCGAACTCGTCGGCATCGTCGGGGAGTCCGGCGCCGGAAAGAGCGTCGCCGCGATGAGCGTCATGCGGCTGATCGACAGCCCCGGCGTCATCGTCGACGGCGAGGTGACGTTCAAGGGAGAGACCATCGTCGGCTACGAGGAGGCCGCGGACGCCGACCGGGAGGAAGGCGAGCCGCCGGAGCTCGTCCCCCGCGAGGAGATGCTCTCGGAGGAGGAGATGCGCACGCGGATCCGCGGACGCGAGATCGCCATCATCTTCCAGGACCCGATGGAGAGTCTGAACCCGGTGTTCACCGTCGGCTCGCAGCTCCGGGAGTTCATCGAGCTCAATCGCGACCTGTCGGGCGGGGAAGCGAAGGAGGAGGCCGTCCACATGCTCCGGGAGGTCGGCATCCCCGAGCCCGAGAAGCGATACGAGCAGTACCCCCACCAGTTCTCCGGAGGCATGCGCCAGCGCGTGCTCATCGCGATGGCGCTGGCCTGCGAGCCGAGTCTGATCATTGCCGACGAGCCGACCACGGCGCTCGACGTTACCGTCGAGGGGCAGATCCTCGACCTCGTCGAGGAGCTCCAGGAGAAGTACGACACCGCCTTCGTCTGGGTCACCCACGACATGGGCGTCGTCGCCGAGATCTGCGATCGCGTGAACGTGATGTACCTCGGCGAGGTGATCGAGCAGGCGGACGTCGAGGAGCTGTTCTACGACACGAAACACCCCTACACGAGCGCGCTGCTCGACTCGATGCCCCGTCCCGACGTCACGACCGAGGAGCTGGATCCCATCAAGGGCGTCATGCCCGAGGCGATCAACCCGCCGTCGGGCTGTCGGTTCCACTCGCGGTGTCCGGACGCCCGCGAGGTCTGCCGGCGGGTCCATCCCGACCTCCGGGCCGTCGGCGACGACGCCCGCGACGAGCGCGCACACCGAGCGGCCTGCGTGAAACACGACGCGTTCGACGTCGGCTACTGGGAGAGCGAGCCGCTCGAGAACGAGGCGACCGGCGGCTTCAGCGTCAGCCGTACCGAGGAGGAGAGCCGATGAACGACACAGAAGGCGAGGACGTCGGTGAGGGCGAACCGCTCGTTCGCGTCGAGGGGCTCACCAAACACTTCTCGAACGCCGAGGGGCTTCTGGGAGGCTTCAAACGCAACCCCGACGGGCTCGTCCCGCCGGTGATCCACGACCCCGAGCAGGTACGCGCCGTCGAGAGCGTCTCGTTCGACATCCGAAAGGGCGAGACGCTCGGTCTCGTCGGCGAGTCCGGCTGCGGGAAGTCCACCCTCGCGCGGACCCTTCTCCAGCTCATCACTCCCACGGACGGAAGCGTCCGGTTCAAGGGCGAGGACCTCTCGGAGCTGAGCGGCGAGGCGCTGCGCAAGAAGCGCCGCGAGATGCAGCTCATCTTCCAGGACCCGCAGTCGTCGCTCGATCCCCGGATGAAGGTCGGGCAGATCGTCGAGGAGCCCATGGAGGCCCACGGCATGCTCGACGACGAGGGCCGGGAGGAGCGTGCGAAGGAGCTGCTCTCGAAGGTCGGACTCGACCCGCAGCACTACAACCGACACCCCCACGCCTTCTCCGGCGGCCAGCGCCAGCGGGTCAACCTCGCACGGGCGCTGTCGGTGAACCCCGACTTCATCGTCTGCGACGAGCCGGTGAGCGCGCTCGACGTCTCCATCCAGGCGCAGGTTCTCAACACGATGAACGAGCTCCAGGAGGAGTTCGACCTCACCTACCTCTTCATCGCCCACGACCTGAGCGTCATCCGCCACATCTCCGACCGCGTCGCGGTGATGTACCTCGGCCAGCTCGTGGAGCTCGCGGACAAGGAGGAGCTCTACGAGAACCCACAACACCCCTACACGCGGGCACTCCTCGAGTCGATCCCGGTGCCGGATCCGCGTGCGAGGGGTACGCGCGGCGTGCTCGAGGGCGACGTGCCGAGTCCGATCGACCCTCCCTCTGGCTGTCGGTTCCGGACGCGCTGTCCGGAGCTCATCGCCCCCGACGAGTACGACCTCTCGGCCGCCGAGTGGGAGAACACGCGCGCGTTCATGCGCGCGATCGACCGCCGAACGCCGGAGACGAACGACCGTGCGGCGCTCAGGCGGGAGTACTTCGACGACGCGGCGCCCTCGGGCGAGGCCGGCGACGTCGTCGACGACGCGCTCGACCGGATCGAGCGCGACGAGTGGGACGAGGCCGCGGAGCTGCTCGTCGAACGCTTCGCCGAGCGGAGCGTCTGCGCGCGGGAGGTCCCAGCGTACGAGGTCCCCACGGACTACGGCTCGAGCTCCCACTACGCGGCGTGTCACCTCCACCGCGAGGAGGGGATCCGTCTGGACCCGGAGACGGGCGAGCGACTGGTGGACGAGCGACGGAACGCCGAACGCGGATCGACGACGCCGGAATCGACCGCGTCGACCGACTGAGGACGGACTGGTCTCTTCTGCGGATCGACGTCTACCGAACGGTGATGGTGGTGGCGTCTCCCGGACGCTCGCCGGGTTCGGTCGTCGTGAGCGAGACGGCGATGGTGTGCTCGCCGGCCGCGGCGGGCTCCGACGTCGGGAGGCCGTCGAGACCTTCGGCGCGCCAAAAGTGGCCGTTCCACCGGTGGACGATACGCTTTCGCTCGCCGCCGCGGAACTCGAACGAGGCGGGCGAGCGATCGACGTACCGGGGCTCGTCGGTCGCCTCCAGTACGCCGTCCACGCGCCACTCCCAGAGCCGTCGCTCGACGGTGGGGACGGAGACGGGAACCGGAAGACGGTTCTCGAACTCCACGACGATGTCGACCGGTTCGCCCCGCCGATAGACCCGCTTCGAGGTGTCGACTGAGACGGTCACGGCACGGCGCGCCAGCCAGCCCGGAACGAGCCTCGAGAGCGCGCGCGTGAGGTAGTTGGTCGTCTCGTCGAATCCGAACCGGTCGTCGTCGGAGCGGGCGTGGGGTTGTGGCATCCTCGATCGTCAGTCGGCGCCCGCGGCGTTCGCTGTGCGCGTTCGCGAGTTCGTTCGAGGCGTCGAGAACGGAGTCGAGCGGTCGAACCCCGTTCCCGTCGATCGAACGGTCGTCGCCGAGTCCGCTCGCGTACGTGATCCGCCCATGGGGTGGATCGGACCGGCATGGCCTTCCCGGTTTCGGCAACGGGACGTCTCCGATCGCCGTGCCGTTCGCGCCGCCCTCGGGTGATCCCGTCGAGAGGGTGCCGGACCGTCGCGGATCCGGGCGGGCCGCGGTCGTATCGAACCCGCGTCGAGGGTCCGTTCGAACGTGGCCCGCCGTCGGCGCGACCGAACGGGGCGGACAAGGAGGAGAACGGGGAGGGTGACGTCAGCGGTCGTCGGATCGTTCGAGGGCGAACAGCTCCGGCGCGGCATCGCAGGGGGCGTGCTGGCGGGCGGCGGCGACGGATTCGGGTTCGGCCATCGTCAGTCGTCGGCCGACAGCGGCGTGCCGTCCACCGTCGTGGGTGCGGGGCTCTCGCCGTCGTCGAACGGGTACCACGAGCCCTTCGCGTCGTACATCCAGGGGTCCTCGTACGAGCTCTCCTCGGGCTCGGCGAGTTCGACGAGCGTCTCGGCCCCCGTCTCTCCGACCCAGTCGCGGAACGACTGGCCCTCCTCGCGGTGGGCGGCGTAGCCCTCGACGAGCTTCTTGACCACGGTCGGCGCCTCGTCGGCGGGCACGCGCTGGTGGATCCAGTCGATAAAGGAGGGGTTCTCCCCCATGCCGCCGCCGACGCCGATGTCGAGCGCCTCGACCATCTCGCCGTTCTTGCGCGCGCGCATCCCCTGCAGGCCGATGTCCGCCGTGAGCGCCTGGCCGCAGTCGGCCGTACAGCCCGAGTAGTGGATGTGGACGTCCTCGACGTCGTCGGGAAGCTCGCAGTTGTCCCGTAGCCAGCGGATCGTCCGGGCGAGTCGGGCCTTCGTCTCGGTCAGCGCCAGCGGACAGAACTCGGTGCCGGTACACGCGATCGACCCGCGCTGGAACGGGTGGGGCTCGGGGCTGTGGGTGTCGAGGACGGGTTCGGAGAGCAGCGCGTCGAGGTCGCCCTCGGGAACGTCCATGATCAGGGGGTTCTGCCGGCGGCTCAGACGTACCTCGCCGGAGCCGTACGCCTCCGCGCAGTCCGCGATCGCGATGGCCTCCTCCGCGCGCAGGCGGCCGACCGGGACGCTCAGCCCGACGTAGTACTCCCCGTTCCTCTGTCGGTGAACGCCGACGTGGTCGCCGCCCCGACACGTTCCCGCGTTGTAGCTATACTCCTCGCGGAGGTCCTCGCCCGCGGTCCGCAGCTCGGAGTCGACGTACTCCTTCTGAAGGGTAGCGCGGATCTCCTCGACGCCCCAGTCGTCGACGAAGAAGCGCGAGCGGGACTTCTGGCGGTTCTCGCGGTTGCCGTGCTCCTGATAGAGCTCGACGAACCCCCGGACGACGGGGTAGGCCTCCTCCTCGGTGACGAAGACGTCGAGCGGGCGGGCCTCGCGGGGCTGGCGGCCGCCGAGGCCGCCGCCGATCCGGACGTTGTATCCTCTCGTAGGCTCGCCTCCGACGGACTTCTCGGCGGGCTCGAGTCCGATGTCGTTGATTGAGTCCTGGGCACAGCCCTCCCGACAGCCCGTCACCGAGACGTTGAACTTCCGTGGGAGGTCGGCGAGCGCGTCGTCCTCGCGGAGGGCGGTGTTCAGCCGCTCGAGCAGGTCCCGCGAGTCGATGAACTCCTGCTCGTCGCGCCCGGCGACCGGACAGCCCGCCATGTTCCGCATCGAGTCGCCGCCCGAGGAGCGACTCGAGACGCCCACGGACTCGAGTCGCTCCCAGATCGCCGGTACGTCCTCGAGCTTGATCCAGTGTAGCTGGACAGACTGGCGGGTCGTCAGGTCGATGAAGCCGTTGCCGAACTCGGGGTTCTCGGCGGGCCCGGTCGCGTAGTCGCGGGCGACCTCGCCGATCGCGCGGAGCTGACCGGGCCGCAGGACGCCCCCGGCGTTCTGTAGGCGCATCATGAAGTAGCTCTCCTGGCCGTCGCGCTGGTGGAACACCCCCCAGTGTTTGAACAGCGAGAACCACTTCTCGCGTTCGTCGTCGGGAATCGAATCCCAGCCGGCCTCCGCGAACTCCAGCAGCTTCTTCCGAAGCTCCTCGCCGTAGCACTCGTCCTTCCACTCCTCGATCTCAGGCGCCATGCGTGTCCACCTCGTCTGAATGAATGTCCGATATTTCGTCTATTTTAGCCATCATTGTAGTTTCTTACGACTATTACTGTTCGAACTGTACTGATAAACCTGTCCACTAGAGTGTCCATTCACTTCCGTATCCTTCCAGTTTCATTAGCTACACTTAGTATGTATAAGGTGAATACGCGAAGATTCTGGACGTTCATTGATCTTACTGGATGTCTCAGTAGGTTCGTCGTATTTTACGTCCGACACACGACGTATCGTCGGAACGTCCCCGCTAACGGAGGAGGTGGCTCGGGAGAACCGTCCGAATCGGCGAGCGCGGTTCGGCGGAACGGGACCCGCCAACTCCCGCGAGGACCTTATACGTATTATATCATTACCCCCCTCATCCGGGTTGTGGCCACACACCCCATTGTTTATTAATACTACCATCGAAGGTATTATTACGTTCAGATAGCCAGGTTTAGCAGATATCTGAAATGGATTCGACAAAGGATCGATTATATTTGGACGTTTGTAAACGATGGATCGACGGTCGCGGTGCTCGTGGAGGTGACTCGCCGTGATCGACGGTAAGTGGAAGAACCTGCTGCTCGCGACGGCGATGTTCAACCTGGGGTTCGTGATCTGGTTCTCGTTCGCCCCCTTCACCGGCGGGATCGCCGAGGAGTTCGGGCTCTCAGTGGCCGAGCTGGGGATCGTCTCGAGCGCGGCCGTCATCGCCGTTCCGCTCGGTCGTATCGTCATCGGACCGCTCACGGATCGCTTCGGCGCGCCGGTGACCGCGGGCTGTACGATGGTGCTCGTGGGCACCTTCGCGATCATCAGTGCGTACGCCCGGAGCTACGAGGTGTTCACGGCCTCGCGGGTCGTCGCCTCGCTGGCGGGGATCACGTTCGTCATCGGCATCCAGCACGTCGCCGAGTGGTTCGAGGAGGAGAACCTCGGGCTGGCGGAGGGGATCTTCGCCGGCGTCGGCAACGCCGGCGCGGGGCTGGGCGCGTACTTCACGCTCCCGCGGATCTTCGGCGAGGACTACGCCGGGCCGCTGTTCTCGACGAACTGGCGGGCCGCCTTCTTCTACACGGGCGTCCTCGCGATCGTCCTCGGGATCGTCTACTACGCCTTCGGCGAGGCCGCCAAGAGCGATGAGAAACGGCAGGCGACCAGGGAAAGCACGAGCCCGGGTCGGTGGCTCTACATCACGACCCGCTACGGGGCGGTCGTGCTCGCGGTCGCGTACGTCATGACGTTCGGGCTCGAACTCGCGATGAACGGCTGGCTCGGTACGTACTACCGCGAGGCGTTCGGCCAGGGCGACATCGTGGTCGCGGCCACGTTAGCGGCGACGTTCTCGATCGCCGCCGGACTGCTCCGGCCGATCGGCGGCTACGTCAGCGACGTGGTCGCGCGCAGGGAGCTCGAGATCCTCCCGTGGTTCGGGGACCGCTATCGCGAACAGTGGACGTTAGCGACGCTCGTGCTGGTGGTCTGCAGCACCTGCGGAATGACCGCGGCCGGCCTCGTCGGGGACCTCCGGCTGGCCGTGCTCGCCACGTTCCTCGTCGGCGCGAGCTGCGGGTTGGCGTCGGCGGCCATCTTCGCACAGGTCCCCGCGCTGTTCCCGAACGACTCGGGTGCCGTCGCTGGCATCGTCGGCGGCGTCGGCTCCTCGGGCGGCTCCGTCTACCCGCTGCTCTTCGCCGCCCCCGTTCTCCCGAACCTCCACGTCGGCTACGCCGTCGTCGCCGCCACGATGATCCCCATCCTGGCGCTGTGTGCCTGGGTGTTCCAGCCCCACGTCGCCGAACGGGCGACGACCGACGGCTGGATCGTCGACGAACCGGCGGCGGGCGGCGGTCGCGTCGTGAGCAGCGACGACTGACTAACGAGTCCCGTTCCCGACTGACGGCGGCGAGAGCGCGAGAGGACCGATGAACGCCGATCGATGAAGGCAGTAGAAGGGTCACCGGCTCGATGGTCGTGTGGAACGCTGGCTTCGAACCGCGGTGAGTCGGCGAACGTACCTCGGCCGGTCGATCCGCGGCCGATCTCAGTCGCTCCGGGCGGTCACCGTCCGCCCGATCGACTCCGAGGGCGCGGCCAGTCGCACGGCACACTGCTTGTAGTTCGGCTCGTCGGATCGCGGATCCGTCTCCGGGAGCGTGAGGTCGTTGACCGCCGGGTGGTGGATCGGAAGCCACACCATCCCCTCCGGGATCCGCTCGTCGCTCTCGACGCGAACGGTCAGTGACCCGCGTCGAGAGCGAACGGTCGTCCGACGGTCGGCGTCCTCCTCTGGGATCCGCATCCCGTACTCGGCGACCGTCGAGGGGTGAATCCGGGCGGTCGGCGGCCCGGTCTCGCCGGTTCGCGTCCGGACGCCGGTGTTGTACGCGTCGGGCCGGCGGGCCGTCGTCAGCGTCAGGGGGAACTCCTCGTCGATCGGTTCGGCCACCTCGTGGTGGACGCCCGTGGAGAACCGCGCACACCCGGACGGCGTCTCGAACGACCAGCCGTCGCGTGTCCGGTAGCGATAGCCGCTCGCGCTGGTCTCGTCCGGAGCGGGCCAGCGCACGGCGAGATCGGTCTCGAGGCGCTCGTAGCTGATGCCCGAGCAGTCGGCGGGCGTGCCGGCGGTGAGCGCGCGGAACTCGTCGAACACGTCCGCGGGCTCGAGCGGCGGCCGATCGAACGCCTCGGGGGCGAGTTGCCGGCCGATCGCTCCGATGACGTCGAGATCCGAACGGACGCCCGAGGGGGTGTCGGTCGCGGGCCGGACCCGCGAGACGGTCCGCTCCATGTTCATCGCGGTCCCCGCGGACTCGCCCCAGGTCGCCGCCGGAAGGACGACGTCCGCGAGCGCGGTAGTCTCGGTGTGGAAGGCGTCCTGAACGACGAGGAACGTCTCCTCGAACGCCGTTCGAGCAGTCGAGGCGTCGGGCAGGCCGACGACTGGGTTGGTCGCCACGGCGTAGCAGGCCTCCACGTCGCCGGCGGCCATCGCCTCGGCGATCCCGACCGGACCGGGCCCCGCGTCGGCGGGCAGACGCTCCTCGGGGACGTTCCACGCCCCGGCGACGGTCCGGCGGTGTCCGGGGTCCTCGAACTCGCGGTGGCCGGGCCAGGTCCCCTTCGAGGAGCAGACCCGCGTCCCCATCGAGTTCGCCTGGCCCGTCAGCGAGAACGGACCCGTACCCTCGCCCATGTTCCCGGTCGCGAGACAGAGATCGATCAGCGCGCCCGCGGTCGCCGTTCCCTGAGTGTTCTGGTTGACGCCCATCCCCCAGTAGACCAGCGTCCGCTCGGAGAAGGCCTCGGCGAGCGCGTCGACGGTCTCGAGGGAGACGCCCGCCGCAGCGGTCGCCTCGTGTGCGTCCGGGAGCGTCGAGCGAAGCGCGTCGAACCCCTCGGTGTGTCGGCCGACGAACCCGCGGTCGATCCCGTCGGTCTCGACGAGACGCGCGAGCACCGCGCGTGCGAGTGCGAGGTCCGTGCCGGGCTCCGGGCGGACGTGGAGGTCGGCGTGATCCGCGGTCTCGCTCTCGACTGGATCGACGACGATCAGTCGGCTGTCCTCGCTCTGTTGGCGGATCCACCGGAAGAGTACCGGATGAGCGGCGACGGGGTTGGCCCCCCAGATCAGGTGGACGTCGGCCTCGTCGATGTCGGCGTACGTCGGCGGCGGTCCGTCGCTCCCGAACGCGTCGTAGTAGGCGGTGACGGCGCTCGCCATGCAGAGGGTGGTGTTGGCGTCGTAGTTGCGGGTACCGATCGCGCCGCGGGCGAGCTTTCCCAGCAGGTATGCGGCCTCGTTGGTCTGCTGGCCGCTTCCGAGTACCGCGACCCGGTCGGGACTCTCGAGGTGGGTCCCGAGCGCAGCGGCGGCGATCCCGAGCGCCGTGTCCCAGCTGGTCGGGACGAGTTCGCCGTCCTTGCGGACGAGCGGGCGTGTGAGCCACTCGCCGTCGGGTTCGGCCGTCTCGCGGATCCCGCGCTGGCAGGCCAGCCCCCGGTTGACCGGGTGGGCAGGGTCGCCCCGGACGGACGCGAGCCCGTAGCCCCGGTCGACGCGGTGATGGACGTGTCCGCAGCCGACGGCACAACGCATACAGGTGGTCGGGACCGGCTCGCTCATTTGCACACTCTATCTGGACGTTCGATCACGATCGATTCAATAGAGCGACCGATCGTCGTTGCTTTCATGCATCATTAGTTGGATAGTGGGAGTAAAAGGCTGGTCCTTGAATGGTTCGAGAACCACTAATGATCCTTTAGGGGCCGTCGGCTCACGCGGGCTCGATCGCGATCACACTCCCGTAGGCGAGATACGCGAGCTCCTCGCCCGCCTCGTCGTAGAGGACGAGCCCGTAACCCAACTCCTCGAACCCCCAGCACTCCATCCGCATCGGCTCCTCGTTCGGGGGAACGGTGTAGCTCGCGACCATCGGCGTCTCGAAGGTCGTCGGGCCGGCCTCGCGGAGCGCCGCGACCTCGTCCTCGATCTCGCGAAGGGAGTACTGTCGTTTCTTCCCCCGTCCGCTGCGCTCGCGGCCACGTTTGGTGTCGGCCAGACGTCTCGCAGGCGCACCGAGAGCTTAGCGTTCGCTCTCCAAGTACGCCATCGCGGCCTCGTCGGGTACCTGGTCGAACGATTCGTAGAACCGGCCTACGGCGCCGAAGTTCGAAGGGGTGATGACGGCGATCACCTCGTCGGCCTCCTCGCGGAGCGACTCGACGACGTCCGGTGGGGCGACGGGGACGGCGACGATCACCCGCTCGGCGCCGGCTTCGCGGGCCTGGCGGACGCAGGCGATCGTCGTCGCGCCGGTGGCGATCCCGTCGTCGACGACCAGCACCGTTCCGCCTATCGTCGCCGGGGCGGGTTCGCCGCGGTAGCGTTCGCGCTTCTCGCGCGCGTTCTCCGCCTCGCGTTCGGCAGTCCGTTCGACGTACGACGCGTCGACGCCGAGCCGGTCGATCAGCGTCTCGTTGAGCCATCTCGAGCCGTCGGCAGCGACCGCGCCGATCGCGAGTTCGGGGTTGGTCGGCGAGCCGAGCTTCCGGGCGACGACCACGTCCAGCGGGAGATCGAGCGCGTCGGCGACGACCCGCGCGACCGGGAGCCCGCCGCGAGGCACCGCGAGCACCGCGTCGGCGGCGACGTCGCGGCGTTGGAGCAGCGCGGCGAGCCGCTCGCCCGCGTCGGTCCTGTCGTCGAACGAGGAGAACGAGGTGGTCATGACGGATCGGGTAGCGTGTCGTACAGTCCCACGGATATTCAATGGTGGGTGCGTGGTCGTTACTTTTGCGCCTCCGGCCCCTCTTGGAGGTATGGAGGTGAACTGCGAGGGGTGTGCCGGCTGCTGCATCGACTGGCGGCCGCTCGATCCCGACGGCGCGGACCACGAGCGCCGCGGACCCCGCCGTCCGCTCGACGACGTCTACAACCTCGTCCCGCTGACCCGTGACGACGCACGTTCGTTCCTCGAACGGGGGCTGGCCGACGCCATGACGCCGCGGCTCTGGGAGACCGACGCGGGCGTCGAGATCGACGGAGTCACGCTCGCGGCGATCGACGGCCAGCCGGCGTTCTTCCTCGGACTCAGAAAACCCCCGAAACCCGTCGGCCCCTTCGACCGGTCGCCCTCGTGGCTCCCGACCTGTGCCTTCCTGGATCCGGTTACGCTCCAGTGTCGGATCCATGACTCCGAGGTCTATCCCGAGGAGTGCGCGGAGTATCCCGGACACAACCTCGCGCTGGAGATGGAGACCGAGTGCGAGCGGGTCGAACGGCGTTTCGGCGGCGACCGACTGCTCGACGATGAGGTACCGGAGTCGCTGTCCGGACTGTTGCTCGGTCCACAGGCGATCGGACAGAAGGTGTTCACCCACCCCCGTCCCGATCGGTTGGACGGCGTCGTCGAGCGCGTCAGGGAGGACCGGCTGACCGACGCCGACCGCGCGGAGTTCGTCGCCGCGGCGGTCTCGGCGAGTCCGGGAACGACTCGCCACAACGAGGAGGCGTTCGAGCGGGCCTACGATCGAACCCTCGAAACGAGCTCGTGGGTCGGGGAAGCGATCGAGGAGTGGGAGTCCCGCGCCGGAGACGCCGAGCCGGATCCGACGACGGCCGAACGGGTGGAGGGAGACCGGAATGCACCCCCCACCCCCGGCTGGGACGACGCCTGAGCGACGATCTTCAGCGGTCCGAAACGAGCTGTCGAACGTTCGTGTCGACGCGACCTCTCGAACCCGAGGATCGTCGTGCCATCGAGTACCGCGGCCATGGCCGGCGTCACCGGTCGTGCTGACGACGGTGACAGCGGCGTGGACGTCAACGGCGACCGACGAGGTCGAGGGGACCGATCGAGGACTCAACGACTAAGACGCGCTCGCCCTACCACCGGGACATGCGCGTGTCGGTGACGGGAGCGACCGGGTTCGTCGGGGAGCGACTGATCGAGCAGCTCGCACACTGGCTGCCGGTGATGATCACCCCGCGCTGGGTCCGAACCGACTGTCAGCCCATCGCCATCGGCGACGTGATCGCCTCCCTCGTCGACGTCCTCGAGGCCCCCGAGAGCACCGACGAGACGTTCGAGACCGGCGGCCCGGAGGTGGGGAGCTCCCAGACGATGATGTACCGTACGTCGGAGCCGCTCGGGAAGCGCCAGTACATCGTTCCCGTACTGACGCCGAAGCTCTGGGCGTACTGGCTGGACCTGGTGAATGACGTGCCTTGCGACGTCGCCCAGCCGCTCGTCTCGGAACTGAGGAACTCGGTCGTCGTCTCCGACCAGCGGATCCGCGACCTCCTTCCCATCGATCTCACTCCCTTCGAGACCGCCGTATCTCGTGCGCTCGAGGGTGACGGAGCGGAATGAACGAACCCGACTACGGCGACACCTGGGTCTACGAGAGCATCGTCAGCGCCCTCCCGGGGATCGAGCTCTCGAACTGGACCGCGGTCGTGTTACAGCTCGGACTGTTCCAGGTCGGCGTGCTCGTGTTCGCGGCGATCTACGACCTCTGGTCGGCGGCGTTCGCCGGCACCGCTGCGGTCGCCGTCGCCGCGGGCGGCAGCGTCGTCATGCTCCGCCTCGGCGAGCTCGTCCGATCGACCTCGGTTTCCTCCGTCTACCGACGGATGCTGTTCGGCTCGAGCATCGAGGTGGTGTTGAGCGTGCTCGCGTTCATCGCGCTGATCACCCAGCTGTTCGTCGTCGATCCCCGGCAGTCGGCGACCCCGCTGGTCACCGAGCTGTTCGGGCCCGAACCGCCGATGGTGGTGGTCTATCTCGCGCTGCTGGTGCTCTGGGACCTCTGTTATCGTATCGGAACCAGTTGGTGGATCACCGTCGTCTCGCTGTGGCGGGCGGTACGGTCACCCGTCGACGAGGAGACCGCCGCGACGCTCCGGCGCGTCGACCTGCTCAACGTCGCGTTCGCGGCGTTACAGCTCCTGCTGGTTCCGTTCGTCCTCTCGCACCCGACGTTGGTCGTCGCGCTCGTAGGACACGTGTCCGCGGTGTCGATCGGGTCGGCACTCTCCTATCTGATCGGGCGGCGCTGAGCTACTCCGCCTTCATGCGTTCGAACTGGTCGAGGAGTGCCTCCGTCGAGTCGCCGGAGTCGAACTCGAGCGTTCCACGGTATTCCGTGCGCTCGTCGTCGAAGTCGGTCTCGACGGTCGTGCTTTTCTTTTCCCGGCGCTCGTGTTCGTCCTCGTCATAGGCACCCATTGACATGGTAACTACACACTCACATTGGAAATCCCAGTTTATCAATGTAACGGGCGTACACGTTCCTCGGGACGCAAGGCTGAACCCGGTCGCCCCCCTGAGATGAGTCGTGGCCCGCCCCCTTCGCTTTCGACGCTCTCCGCAGTCCTGGGATCTCGACCGAGTCCACCGTGACCTCCTTCGCCCGCTCGACGACGCGCTCGGCGCACGCTGCTCGCGTCCCTGGTACCGCTCGGGAGGCGACTACGACGCCCGACGGTTCGACATGGACAACGGCGACACCGCGCTGTTCGCCTGGAACGACGACGGCGCCTACTGGCTCGGCAACACCGAGACCCCGAGCACGCTCTGGCGCACCGAGAAGTACACGTTCGACGAGGTCCCCTACCCCATCGCCCGGTGGGCCCAGCGCGAACTGCTGGCCGAGCTCCGCGAGGACGAGCCGTGGCTCGCCGACTACCCCCATCTCGCGTGGTTCTTCCTGCCCGTCTTCTGCTCGAAGGACGGCCGCGATTCGACCCGGGAGTTCTTCCGCGACCACGCCGCGGGCTTTCCCGACGCCGACCGGAAGGAGGCCTGCGGGTTCTACGAGTCGGTGCTCCGACCCGGGATCCTCGATCGGTATCGATACGTCATGGCGAGCAAGCTCGGCACCAGCGAACAGTTCGACCGCGTCCGCATGAGCGCGACGATGAGTGAGTTCACCGTCGCGCATCTCCTCACCGCATCGGGCTACGCGATCACCCCTGAGATCGAGGTGACGACGGGTCACTCGATCGACTTCCGGGCCGATCGGCCCGACGTCGACGGCGAGGGACTCCTGGTCGAGGTCACCCGCCCGCTGCCGCCGACCCGCAGGGCGGCGAACACCGCCGTCGCCGCCGTCCGCGAGACCGCCGAGACCAAGACCACCGGCCAGCTCGAACGTCACGGCGGCGGCGTCACGCTGCTGGTCGACTGCTCGTCGTTTCGCGACGACGAGTGGGCCCAGCTCAAGGGCGAGCAGCCGGGTGTTCGCCACCGGCCCGCGGCCGTCTTTCGGGCGCGGCCCTCCGGACGGTTCGAGGCCTACTCGAAGGGGTCGCTCCCGCTGGACCTCGACCCGGTCGTGTCGTGGGTGTAGGTGATCCGAAGCGACTAAGGTTCGATTCGATCTAAACCCGCCGATGAGCGAGGGGTCTGATCGGCAGGCGTTCGCCCGTGCCTCGTGGGCGAACGTGCTCGGCAACGCGGCGAAGATCGTCGTCGAGGGAGCCGCTGGACTGCTGTTCGGCAGCGTCGCGCTGGTCGCGGACGCCGCCCACTCCGTTGCGGACCTCGTCGCGAGCGTCGTCGTGCTGGTCTGGGGCGACAGCTCCTTTGTCGGCCCGGACACCACCCATCCGCACGGCCACGACCGGGTCGAGCCGCTGACCGCGCTGTTCGTCGGGGCGGTGATCGTCGTCCTCGGCCTCAACCTGTTCTACGAGTCGGTCGGGGGGCTCGTCTACGGGACCGCGATCCGCTTCAGCTACCTGCTGTTGGTCGCGCTCGGGTTCGCGATCGTCGACATGTATCTCGTCTACCGTTACACCGAGCGGGTGAACGCCGTCCTCGACTCGACGGCGCTCTCCGCGCTCGCGAAGGACTGTCTCAACGACATCTACACCTCGGTGGCGGCGGTCGTCGGCGTCCTCGGAGTCCTGTTCGGCGTTCCCGTCCTCGACCCGCTCGCGGGCGCGCTCGTCAGCCTGCTCGTGGTCTATCAGGGGGTCGAGATCGGCCGCGAGAACGTCGCGTACCTCGTCGGCGCCGCCCCGCCGGCAGAACGCCGCGAGGAGATCGACGAGACGCTTCGATCCCACCCCGCCGTCGAGGGGATCCACGACCTGACCGTCTTCTACGACGGTACGGTCCTGGAGGTCGAAGCCCACGTCGAGGTCGATGGGGAACTCACCCTGCACGAGGCTCACGACATCGAGACCGAACTCATCGAGCGGCTTCGGACGACCGACTCGGTCGGCGATGCCCACGTCCACCTGGATCCGGCGGGGATCGGCGAGTGGAAGGACGCGATCGAGTGAACGGGCAGTCTGACCGACTGATCGACGTCGACCGCCCGATCGGGGATCGAAACGCCGAGCGACCATTCGACGTGCGCGGCGTTCGGCGTCGGCTGCGGGAAACGAGTCGGGAACGAGGGGTCGGAAACGAGAGGCCGGGAAACGAGGGATCGTCAGAACGAGACCGGGGGCTGGCCGTCACAGCCGGGCGGGGTCGGATCCCGATCGCTGTAGCCCACCCGTCCGATCGCCGCGCTACTCAGTCCAGTGTACACCGCGTAGCGGGCCTCCTCCGCGGACTCGAACGTCTCCTGTCCCAGCACGCTCAGGGCGTCCTCGACGGTCTGGGATCCGTCCGCGAGCTGGAGCTCCTCCTGGCCGTAGCTCTCTATCAGTTCGCCGGTCGTAGTCGGGTACGCGTGTTCGTCGAAGAGCGCGTTCGTGCTCGTGTACACCATCTCACCCGAATCGACACCGACGATGATTATAATGGTTTTCCATATACGTCCTTTGACCGTTCTAGGCATATAATGGAACTCTCTTTGCGTCGCTCCGCGTAGCGGGGGACATGCCGTACGCCGACCTGCACGTTCATACGACCGCCTCGGACGGAGCGATGCCGCTGTCGGCCGTACCTCGGGCCGCCCGGACGGCCGACGTGCAGGTCGTCGCGATCACGGATCACGACCGTCCCCATCCCGGTCTAGGGGCGCCGGTCAGCCGACGTGACGGGATCGATCTGATCCGCGGAATCGAGCTTCGGGTCGACCCCGCCGAGGGAGACGCTATCGATCTGCTGGGTTACGGCGTCCGCGAGACGGCCGAACTCGATGCGCTGGTCGATCGGATCCAGCGAAACCGGATCGAGCGTGGCGGGGAGATCGTCGCGCGCGTCGAGGACCGACTCGGGATCGACCTCGCGCTCGAGGCGACGCCGGGGCTCGGCCGACCCCACGTCGCCCGAGCGATCGACGAACATCCGGAGTCGGGCTACGACTACGAGACGGCGTTCGCCGAACTGATCGGGGCCGACGGACCGTGTTACGTCCCGCGCGAGATCCCGAGCTTCGATCGGGGAGTCGCGACGCTCCGCGAGTCGTGCGCGCTCGTCGGTCTCGCCCACCCGTTCCGATACCGCGATCCCGAGTCGGCGCTCGCACTCGCGGCCGACCTGGACGCAGTCGAGCGGTTCTACCCCTACGGTCGGCCCGTCGACACCGACGTGCTGGATCGGGCCATCGAGGAACACGGACTGATCGCGACGGGCGGCAGCGACGCACACGACGACCGCCTCGGCCGCGCGGGACTGAGCGAGACGGCGTACGGGGCCGTCGAGGCGCGGCTGCCGTAAACGGAGGCTTCAACCGTCCACGCCACGTAGCTCGGGTATGCGCTGTCACTACTGCGACCGCGAAGCGGCCGTCAGCGCGGAGTCGGACGGGGTCCGGGTCGGGCTCTGCGAGGAACACTTCCAGGGCCGACTCGAGGAGCTCGCCGAGTCCGAGGAGCTGGCCGAACTCCAGAGCCGGCTCGACGTCGATCGGGAGCGGTGAACGCCGCTCGCGTCCTCCACGACGACCCGCGGACCACGTGTGGCTGACAGCTCCGCGATAGACCGATCTGAGCCGGGGGCCGCCCTCAGTTCTATGGCGGTCGACCCCCTTGGAGCGGGTATGGCGCTCTCGCTTCCGCCGATCGGTCTCGGGACCTCGAACAACGACGACCCCGAGGAGTGTGCTGCCACGGTCGCCGACGCCCTCGAGATGGGCTACCGTCACGTCGATACCGCACAGACGTACGGTAACGAAGCCGCCGTGGGCGACGGGATCGAGCGGGCCGACGTCCCCCGCGAGGAGTGCGTCATCGCGACCAAGATCGCTCCCGATAAGCTCGACGGAACGGACGTCTACGAGTCCGCTCGCCAGAGTCGCAACCGGCTGGGGGGATCGATCGACCTGCTCTACGTCCACTGGCCGACGAAGTCCTACTCCCCGACGGACACCCTCTCCGCGTTCGACCAGCTCCGGAAGGGTGACGTCACCCGTCACGTCGGCGTGAGCAACTTCACGCCCGCGCTCCTCGAGGAGGCCCGCGGGACGCTCGAGTCGCCGATCGCCGCCCATCAGGTCGAGTGCCATCCGCTGCTCCAGCAGCGCGAGCTCCGCGAGGACGCCCGCGAGCACGACTACACGCTGGTCGCGTACTGTCCGATCATGCGCGGGGAGGTGGCCGACGTCCCGGAGATTCGCGAGATCGCCGATCGGCGCGGCGTCACGCCCGCGCAGGTGAGTCTCGCGTGGCTCGCCGGTCTCGAGAACGTCGTCGCCATCCCGAAGGCAACCGGCGAGCGCCACCTCCGGGAGAACCTCGCGGCGGCCGACCTCAAGCTCGGCGAGGAGGAACGCGAGCGGATCGAGGGGATCGAACCCAGTCGCGAGCGCCGACTGATCGACCCCGAGGACGCCCCATGGTGAGGGCGGTCCGGGCCCCGCCTCGGCTGGTGTACGACGGCGGCTGTGGCTTCTGTCGATGGTGTGCGGAGTACGCCGACGCGCGGGGCGTCTTCGAGCTCGTCGAGTTCGACGAGCTCACGCCGGACCAGCGCGCCCGGCTGCCCGCCGACTACGCGAACTGCGTCCACCTGCTGACAGACGACGCGGTGTTCTCCTGTGGCGCGGCCGTCGAGGAGGTCCTCGCCCGCCTGGGCTCGCCCGAACGAACCGCCGTCCGGCTGTTTCGCCTGCTCCCCGATCGTGAGCCGCTTCGCGAGTCGCTCTACCGCACGGTCGCGGACCATCGAGCGCTGTTCGGCCGGTTTCGATCGCGATAGCCCGTCCCATCGATCGGACGGAACGGTCCGGGAGGAGAGCCGCGACGGCGAGCGTTTCAGTCCGCGGCGGCCGACTCCGCGTCGGCGGCGGCCGACTCCGGGCGGAGGTCGTTCACGTACTCGACGAAGTTCTCGAAGACGAGCTTCGCCTGACAGGCGGCGTCGTAGTTCTCCTCGGTGATGCCCTCGAGAACCCGTCGGCGACGTTCCTCCGTGATCGGCTTGCGCCGGGTGAGCGACTCCGCGGTCTCCAGGTCGTACTCGGGGTGGAACTGCACGCCGAAGACGCGGTCCTTCCGGAAGCCGTGGTTCGAGTACTCGTTCTCGGCGAGCGCCTCGGCGTCCGGCGGGAGGGCGGTCACGGCGTCGGAGTGGGTGGTGAAGGCGAGAAATCGTTCGTCGATCCCCTCGAACAGCGGCGACTCCCCGGTCCGCCTGATCTCGTTGTAACCGATCTCGTAGCTCCCCATCCCCTTGACGGTGCCGCCGAGCACGTCCGCGAGCAGCTGGTGACCGTAACAGACGCCGAGGAACGGAAGGCCGTGATCGACGGCCTCGGCGATCCACTCCTTCAGCGAGCCGATCCAGGGCTCGTCCCAGTAGACCGACGAGCGCGAACCGGTGACGACCGCACCATCGAGGTCGAAGGTTTCGGGAAGTTCGCCGGAGGTGACGTCGAACTCCACGAGCTCCGCGTCGAGCTCGCGCCGGAAGTTCCGTTTCGTGTCCCGCTCGTTGTGAGAAGCATCGAGAACTGCAATACGGGGCCGATTCATCGTGTGATGACAAGGGCGAGGACTTAAAGGACGTTACGGTATCGTGTGACACTTGCCGGTCCTACCGACGACCCTTCGTAGGAGATCTCGCGGTCGCCTACGTCACCAACGGGATCCGCGACGAGGTCGAACACGGAATGTGCGTGCACGCGGTCGCCGACGCCGTCCGGACCGCGTTCACGTAGTCTCCGTCCCGTCCTCGAGGTGGGCCGCGAGGCGGTCGTTCACCGGTCGAGATCGCTCGATCCAGACGCCGTGGCCCGCCCCCGCATACGTCTCGAACGTCCCCCTCGGCAGTCCGTCGGCGAGCCGCTGGCCGTTCTCGAGGGGGACGATCCGGTCGTCCCGACCGTGAATGACGAGGGTGGGGATCGTCACCTCGTAGAGCCAGTCGCTTGCGTCGAACGCCTCGAACGCGGCGTTCTGTGCCTCCCACCCCGGTCGGTCGGCGTCGCCGCTCGCGCGCCACTCGACGATCCCATCGATCACGTCAGGCTGGTCGGCGAGGAAGTCCGCCGAGAACAGCGCGCCGAGCGACTCGTGAAGTGCGTCGAGGTCGTCACGCGGTGCGAACAGGCGTTCGCGCGGTTCGGACGGGAGTCGGGACCGTGGTCCGCCAGAGCTCGTGCCGATCAGCGTCATCGTCGTCGCTCGGGAGTACTCGCGGGCGTACCGAAGCGCGACCATTCCTCCCAGTCCGGCGCCGACGAGGTGGACACCGTGGGAGCGGTGATCCGCCAACACCGCCTCGAGGTCCGCCGCGAGCATCTCGACCGTGTACGGGCCTTTCGGGGAGCTCGAGCGACCCGTTCCGCGGGCATCGAAGACGAGGACCTCGTAGGGGCCCGCGAGGGCGGCGTGCTGCCAGCCCCACTGCCACGCGCCTAGCCCGAGATCCGGGACGAGGGCGACCGTCTCCCCCTCGCCATCGGCCTCGTAGTACAGCTCCGTCCCGTCGGTTCGCGCGGTCGGCATCAAGGAAGGATACCCGTCCGAATCCGTTAAGCCCGCCGATGGGACGGACCGTTCCCGTATCGCCGCGTCCGTCGACTATGAGTGACGTGTGACCGACGTGAATGAACGATCGTCGAAAATAGACCGAGGGGTTTGTAATGATCGGATCGAAATTCGGTGAAAGATAGACGATGAGCACACGAAATGGGGGTGGGCTAATAGGAGGGGACGACACGAACCGGTTCGTCTACGTCACTGCCGCACTGGCCGCGTTGAACGGGCTACTGTTCGGATTCGACACGGGCGTCATCTCGGGAGCACTGCTCTACATCGGCGAGACGTTCCCGCTGCTCGAGGAGTCGGCCGCGATCGAGGGGATCGTCGTCAGCGGCGCGCTGGTCGGTGCGGCGATCGGCGCCGCTATCGGGGGCCGTCTGGCCGACGTACTCGGGCGTCGCCGGTTGATCCTCGTCGCCGCAGTGATCTTCTTCGTCGGCTCGTTGGGGATGGCGACCGCCCAGAACGTCTGGTGGCTGATCACGGCCCGGATCGTGAACGGCGTCGCGATCGGCTTCGCCTCGATCGTCGGGCCGCTCTATATCTCGGAGATCGCTCCGCCGAGGATCCGTGGCTCGCTCGTCTCGTTCAACCAACTGGCGATCACCAGCGGCATCCTCGTCTCGTATCTGGTGAACTACTCGCTCGCGAGCCAGGGTGCCTGGCGGCTCATGCTCGGGGCGGGGATGATCCCCGCGCTCGTCCTGCTCGTCGGGATGTACTTCATGCCCGAGAGCCCGCGCTGGCTCGTCGGGGAGGACCGTCAAGAGGAGGCGCGGTCGACCCTCGAGCGTATTCGCACCGCGACGGGCGTCGAGGAGGAGATCGAGGAGATCGAGCGCATGGAGGCTCTCGAGGAGGAGGGAATCACGGAGGTGTTCAAGCCCTGGATCCGACCCGCGCTGATCGTCGGAGCCGGACTCGCGGTGTTCCAGCAGGTGACGGGGATCAACACGGTGATCTACTACGCTCCGACCATTCTCGAGTCGACCGGCTTCGGCGGCGTCGCCTCGATCCTCGCCACCGTGGGGATCGGCGTCATCAACGTCACCATGACCGTCGTCGCCGTACTGCTTCTCGATCGTATCGGTCGCAGACCCTTGCTGCTCGCCGGGCTCGGCGGAATGCTGGCGACGCTTCTCGTCCTCGGCGGGGCGTTCTACCTCCCGGGGCTCGGCGGCGTGCTCGGCTACGTCGCGACGGGCAGCCTGATGCTGTACGTCGCCTTCTTCGCGATCGGTCTCGGACCCGTCTTCTGGCTTCTCATCTCGGAGATCTACCCGCTGAACGTCCGTGGGACCGCCATGGGCGTCGCTACGGTCGTCAACTGGCTCGCGAACCTCGTCGTCGCCCAGCTGTTCCCCCAGCTGTTCGATACGATCGGACCGGCGTTGACGTTCTGGCTGTTCGCCGGGTTGACGGCGGGAGCGATCGTCTTCACGCACTACCTCGTCCCCGAGACGAAGGGACGCAGCCTCGAGGAGATAGAGGCCCACCTGCGCGAGACGGCGGTCGGCGACGAGTCGCTATCGATGGCGGAGCGAGCCCCCGACGCCGACGACTGAGACGGGATTCGAAGAAGCGATCACCCGAGCCGTCTCCCTTTCGATCGTTTCCGCTCTGCCTCGCGCTTCGCCTCCTCAATGAACTCCTCCTTGAACCCCTCGGTGAGGTGCGTCTCGGCCCACTCCTCAAGGACGTCGTTGTCGGTCAGCAGCATCCAGCACCCGATGATCAGAAAGGCGGTGACGATGCCGGGCGTACCCATCCAGAGCCCATCTCTAATAAATGTTGGTGAAAGAAGAAAAGACCCATGAGTATGTAAATTATTTGGGACTTTTCCAAAAGAAAGCCAAGTTACAAATGGCATACCGAAACTAAGCAAGACAGCTGGATAAAAGAGAAAACTTAGCAGTGGACCACCCCGAGCGAATATGAAGGCAAAGGAAAAGTATGCGAAACAAGCGACCCCAGCAATTGTAAGGGAACGCCGCCGCAACAAAGTCGCCTCGTAGGTCTCCGAAACAGCTAGCTCAACACCACCCATCAGAAAGTCGAGACTCGCGAAGTAGACGCCCGTGCAAACGATTACTCCGCCGATGACGGTAAGTGCGTGTTCGATCCGCGATTGATCCGCGAATCCGTGGAACGTCGGTGGAAGCGTCATTTCTCACGTCCTCTACGACGCTGCTTCGATCGCATCATCTAGTTGCTTAGTGATACTTTCGAGTAGATATAGAACTTCCTGCCGTTCTACGCCCGGTCCGGAGCGCGAGACCTGACGGTTCATTGCGTCGGCGCTGTTTCGTGCGGCGTTCAGCCGATTATCGATCGAGTGCGTGGGTCGGCGCCGATTCTCGAGGTCGTCAGAGATCGAGTCTAGGCGTCGACGTAGGGTTCGGGCCTGATTTCTCAGCCCGTTCCATTGATCGCTCCTGTTCAGTGAATCGAGTACCGTTTCGAGTGAACGAACGGTCAGAGTCGTTCTGTCGACGTAGTCTTGTTTTGCAAGGACACGGACGGTGGATCGGAATCGATCGGCGTTCATCTCGCCGTTGATCGTGACGACCACGTTGAACTCGCCAGCGATGGCTGGCGACAGCTCGACTTGTACCGGGATGGTTTCGTTTTCGTCGAGACCATCGACGACTGAGGGCGATACACTCGCCGAAATATCGCTCTCGACGTCGACGGTGATCGGATCGGGATGTGCAGGACCGATCACGGAGAGCACCAACTCAGTGCCGACGGTCGCACCCTTCGAAGCCTCGATATCGGCGTCTCCCTGGACGACTATCATCGGCGACATTGGGATAGCCGAGACGGCCGTCTCAAGTGCTTTCATGCGCTCTTCACGTTCTCGATACGCGACGTCAACGGCATCGATGGCGTTGACGAGCGTCGCCGACGAATCCTCCGCCTGTACGTACGCGAGGGTCGACCGGTCGAGTTCGATCCACCGTTGTTCGAGTTCAATGGTCGCTTTCCGATACCCGTTTCTCGCATCGTCGTTCGAACGGTCGATCGGTTGATCCAGGAGCGCGGCCATCGTATCGAACCGCCGGGATTCGAAACGATCCCGTTCGAACGTTCCATCGAGGCGTTCGATCGCGTTCATGATCGCGATCCGATCCTTCCGTTCGGCCGCCGTTCGCAGCGCGGCGAGTTCGTCGAGGATCATTGACTCACCTCCCGTGCGATAGAATCAAAGGCAGCGGGTTCGATGATGGCTTCATTGTGTTGTTTTGCGGTCCACGTGAGGAAGGCGATACCTACGAGAGAAATCGAGACAGTTAGCGCGAGAGAGATTTTTCCAAGTGCTGCTGCACCGATCTTGAGTTTTGTTGCGATTAACATCATAGTAGCTCCGACGGCGAGGCCAGCACCCGTCGCTCCGATACAGATTCCGATGGCAAAGAGGCCAAGGGCTGTAACTGCTGCCCAGAGACCAAGTAAACTAACGTAGTCTGCACCGCCTTCCGCTGCACGCATCCCACCGACGAACACCGCTTCCGATTGCCGGATCTCCTCACAGACCTGCTCGGAGCTCGTCCTCCGTTCCTCGTGCCATTCCCCGTCCAGTGAGCCGTCATCGATCCCGTCCGAAACCGCTCCCATCGCGTCCTCGACCGAGACGTTCACCCCCGGAATCCCGAGGTCGAGGGCGCCGATCGTCACCTGTGAATCGAACTGGAACGACCCGTAGAAGATCCGCTCGATCACCGCAGTGAACTCCTCGCGGATCCGTCCCAGTGCGTCGAGGACGTCCTCCGGGAGATGGTCAATTCCGGATTTGAGCGAGTCGGAGAGCACCGTCTCGCCGACTGATCCGATGTCCTCTCCGTGTGTCTCGATCATCTCCGAGACACGCCGCTCCATCCGAGCGAGCGCGCGGTCGAGCTCTCGACGCCGCGCGAGCGGGAGCAACGACCATCCCGTGATCGAATGGAGGGTTCGGCCGGCCATCGACGCGACGTTCGAGAGGATCGATGCGATCCGCCGCGCCGCCCACCCCATCGACCGGAGCGTTCGACCGAGGATCCGGCCCGCAGCTCTGGCCAGTCCGAGATCGACCGTCGCTCTCGTGATCCGGTGAGTGGGTTCGATCCCGCTTTCGGTCGCCGTCGCGGTGACCTCCTCCGCGAGCACCATCCGTTCCAGCGCCCGCTCGTACTGGGTTCTCGTTTCCGCGTCGGCACGATCGAAGCCGTCGTCGATCTGCTCGAGCAGTCGTTCGGCCCGTCGGTCGATCCGCGCCACGTCCGGGTCGGCGAGGATCCGTCCGGCGTCGGATCGGATCGACTCGATCAGCGTCGTCTTCCTCGCCACGAGTGGGTGCGTCCCCGTTCGATCGGCCCTCGCGTTCGCGAGCGTTCGTCCCTCGCCCTCCTCGAGTTCGTAGTGAACCAGCGTCCCGTCGATCGCGGTCTCGTCGAGATGAACGGCCTCGTCGGCGACGACGTACCGGTCGTACTCGACGCGCGTTCGCGTGCCACTGTAGCGACCCATGACCCGGAACCGATCGGCAGCGGTCCAGCCGCGGCCGTGGTAGTAACTTCGACCTATGCGCTGGCCGTCGACGTACGCGGTGTAGGTGTTCGCGGCGGCGTCGAGGACGACGCGGATCCAGTGCCACCGGCCGTCCTGCAGGTTCCCACGGTAGACGACGTCGCTGCCGCCGAACGTGTTCCGAAACCACATTCCACGTCCCGCGATGCCGTTCGTGAACGCACGAAACCCGCTCGACGCACTGTTCTGATCGTTGAACACGTAAGCGAGGTTCCGACCCGATCGATGTCGCCAGTGGAAGTCGATCGTCAGATCTCCCGCCGTTCGAGGGCGAAAGCCCACGTCGACGCCGCCACGGTCCTCGAGTTCGAGCGCGGAGCCGTTTCCGGTCCGCGAGGCACCCGGGGTTCGCCAGGCGTACCGGTTCGAGACGACCCGGCCGTCCGGTCGAGACTCGGCTTCGACGCCGGTCGGCTGCGTCGTGGACCACGACGCGACCTTGACCGTGGCCGTGCTCATCACGTCCCCGTCCTCCGTCTCCGAATCGTCGATCGGGTTGCCGTAGTCGTCGACCGGTTCGGAAGCGGCGACGAGGCTCGGGCCTCCGACCAGCAGACCGCCGGTGCCGAGCGCACCGCCGTACCGGAGGAATCTCCGCCTGTTCATCACGGACTCGACTGATCGATCCATGACCCGGGCTGTGCCCGTTCGAATATGTAAACGTTCGCGTACTTTCGCAGCGAGAGAACGGTTCGTTACGCGTTCTGAACCTGTCGAAGGATCTCCGGGGCGGACGCGATCGCCTCGTCGAGCTTCTCGGCGTTCGGGCCGCCGCCCTGTGCGAAGTCCGGCGGGCCGCCGCCGCCGCCGCCGACCTGCGCGGCGAGCCGACCGACGACCTCGCCCGCGTTGATCGGAACGCCCTCGGGGACGGCGACGACGAACTGCGCGCCGCCGTCGGCGCTCCCGAGCACCGCGACTTTCCCGTCCTCGACCAGCGCGTTTGCGGTCGCACGGAGCTCGCCGCTGTCGGCGTCGAGTCGCTGGATCACCGCCGTCGTGTCGCCGACGTCGACCTCCTCGCCGTCGCCCGCACGCAGCGCCGCGAGCTCCTCGGTGAGCTCCTCGATCTCCTTGCCGCGCGCCTTCCACTCCTCGAAGAACCGCTCGGCCGTCGCTGGCACCTCAGCGGGCGAGACGTCGAGCACCTCCGCGGCGTCGTAGAGGGCGTCCTCGGTCGCCTGTGTCGCCTCGATGGCCGCCTCGCCCGCCGCGAACGTGAGCCGCTCGACGCCGTCCTGGATGCGCTCGGTCGAGCGGACCTTGATCGCACCGACGTCGCCAGAACGCGAGACGTGGGTGCCGCCGCACGCCTGGACGTCCTCGGCGATGTGGATCAGCCGAATGCGCTCTCCCGGCGGAATCCCCCCCTGGTAGAGGTCGAAGCCGTGTTCGGCCTCGGCCTCGTTTCGGTGGGGCCATTCCTGGCTGACCGAGACGTTGTCGCGGACGAGCCGGTTGGCGATCCGTTCGATCTCCTTCACCTGCTCGCGGGAGATGCGCTCGTAGTGGCGCACGTCCAGCCGCGCGCTCTCGGTTCCCTTCTGGGCGCCGGCCTGGCGGATGTGCTCGCCGAGCACCTGGCGGGTCGCGTGGCCGACGATGTGGGTCGCGGTGTGGTGGACCATCAGACGACGACGGCGGTCGACGTCGATCTGACCGTTGACGAACGCCCCCTTATCGGGCGTCTTCTCGACCCGGTGGAGGACCACGCCATCGCGGTCCTGGACGTCGGTGACGCGGTAGGTGCCGTCCTCGGTCGAGAGCGTGCCGTGGTCGGCCGGCTGGCCGCCGCCCTCCGGGTAGAACATCGTCTGGTCGAGGACGACGTCGACGCCCTCCGCGCGCTCGATCACGTCGATGATCACCGCCTCGAACTGGGTGTTGTTCTGGTCCTCGTAGTAGAGCTTCTCCGTCTCGGGCAGGTCCGCGACGCGCTCGTCGGTCTCCTCGACGTCGCGCATCGCCTCGCCGGCGTCGTGGCGTTGGGCGACCAGCGAGTAGAAGTCGTCGGGTACCTCGACGCTCGCGCCGGCCTCGCTCGCGATCTCCTCGACCATGTCGGGCTGGATGCCGTGGGAGTCGTAGAGCTCGATCAGCTCCTCGGTCGGGATGGGCTCGTCACGCTCGGCGTACTCCTCGGCGAGCTGTTCGACCCGTCGGCCGCCACGTTCGAGCGTCTCGCGGTACTTCTCGACCTCGGTACGAACGATGTCGCGGACCGTATCGCGGTTCTCGTAGCCCAGCCGCTCGGCCTGCATGTCGACCAGCTCGTCGAGCGGCGCGTCCACGCCCACCGTATCGCAGAGGCGTTTCGTCCGCCGGAGCACCATCCGCGCGAGGTAGCCGGTGGCGACGTTCGAGGGGACGATCCCGTCGCCGAGCATGTAGGCCAGCGTCCGACAGTGATCCGCGATCGCGTAGATCACCTCCATCGGCTCCATCAGCGCCTCGAGCTCGTCGACCTCGCGTCCGACGCCCTCGGCGATCGCGCTTCGGGCCTGCTCCATGTCCTCGGCCTCGTCGATGTCCATGTGGCCCGCGAGCTTCGCGGCGTCGTGGAGCAGCTCCGCCTGTTCGGGCGTGTGCTCGATACCGGCGTTGTCCTTCAGGAACTCGATCATGTCGGGGTAGATCGCCTCGTAGACGGTGGGAGTGCCCTGGCTCACCCAGGCCCAGCGCTCGAGCCCGTAACCGGTGTCGACGATGTAGGTGTCCATCTTCGAGTAGCGGTTGCCGTCCTTCATCTCGTACTCGCCGTCTTCGTCCTGCTCCATCGACATGAAGACGAGCGTCGCGAGCTCCACCCCCCTGTAGATCACCTCGATGGCGGGTCCGGCGTTGCCGCCGCCGACCCACGGGTCCTCGATGTAGGTGACCTCCTCGGGATCCGCCCCCATCGAGACGAAGAACTCGTCGCAGTACTCGACGGTCTCGTCCTTCCAGTAGACCTCGCCGTGGTAGGCGTACTCGTCCTCGTCGACCTCCTCGCGCGTGTTGAACGCGTGGTGGGCCATCATCTCGAACGCCATCGTGTGGCGACCCGTCTTGCCGACGTTGTCGATGTCCTGCATCCGGATGCAGGGCTGGGAGATACAGAGCGGGTTGGCCGGTGGCGGGGTCTTCCCGCTGGTGACGAGCGGCTGGAAGTCGTAGATCGATGCCTGGGTGAGCAGGACGTCGTCGCGCCAGCGGTTGGCGGCGACGGGGTAGGGCTCGACGCGCTCGTGGTCGTTCTCCTCGAAGAAGGAGAGAAACGCCTCTCGCATCTCCTCTAGCGTGTACTCGTCCTCGAAGCCGGGGTTCTCGATGAACGAGTAGTCGACACACGGCGGCTCGCCACAGAGCTCCTGGTCGTCGTCGCGACTCCAGAAGTGTGCGCCACAGCTCGGACACTCGCGCCTGCTGAATCCGTTCTCCTCGAAATACTCGAGGCGGTACTCCTGCTCGAGTGCACTCATGGTAGCGTACCTCGCCATGCAGCCGGCAAAAGGGTTGCGCAACGGTCGTTTCGGTCTCGAAGAAAGAGCGGTGATCGGTGGCGTGACGCCGGCTCGTCGCGGATTAGGCCTCGAGCTCGCCGTAGTCGAAGTTCTCGCCGAGCTCCGAGAGCTCGTCGAGCGCGTCCTGCTCCTCTCGCATGTTCTGCTCGAGCAGGTCGGCGGCCTCGTCGTAGCCGGCCTGGTCGGCCAGCGGGGTGAGGTTGCCGTAGGCGGCGATCTCGTAGTGCTCGGACTTCTGTCCGGCGGCGATGTTGAACCGGTTGAGGGCCGCGTCGCTGGGGTCCTTGTTGACGAACTCCTCGTGGGCCTCGATCATCCCCTCGACGACCGGGTCCTCCGCGGCCTCGGGCTCCTGGCCGAGCTGCTCGAACACCTGCTCGAGGCGCTCGACGTGCTTCTGGGTCTCCTCGCGGTGCTCCGAGAAGCCCTGCTGAAGCTCCTCCTGGGTCGACGTGCTCTCGAGCTCCTCGAGTGCGTCGAGCAGTCGCTGCTCGGTGTAGTAGACGTGCTGTAGCCCCTCGACGAGTAGGTCTTCCGTGGAGTCAACGCTCATGATGCGTACGGAACGACCACCGTCATTTCAATAAGCGGCCGGCTTGCGGGAGAGGGGGCGGTGTAGCCACCTTTCGTGGGCCGGGCGGCCGATGCCCGGAGGGCGGAAGATCGCCCGGCGTAGCGACCACCGTTCCCGGCAGTTCACTCCTCGAGCGCGAGTGACGCCAGCAGCGCCTCGAGCTGGATCCGTTCGTTCGCGCCCTCGGTGATCCGGTAGTCGGCCTCGCCGACCCGGTCGAGGGTTCGCACGGCCTGGCGGTCGTCGAGACCGAGGTTCCACACCGAGCGGTGCAGCTGGTCGATGACGTCACCGCCCGAGAGCCCCTTGTTCGAGAGCAGGTCGTCGAGCGTCGCCCGTGCGCCGGTGAAGTCGCCCTCGATCGCGCTCGTGACCATCGCCTCGATCTCCTCGGGACGGGCGGTGCTCGTGATCGTATAGACCGCCTCCTCGTCGACGGTCTCGCCCATCACCGACGCCGCCTGGAGCGCGTTGACCGCTCGTCGCATGTCGCCGTCCGCGGCGTAGACGAGCGCGTCGATCCCCTCCTCGGTCGTCTCGATCCCCTCCGCGTCGGCGATCTCGCGGATCCGGGCGGCGATCGCCTCGTCGTCGATCCCCGAGAACCGGAAGACGGCACACCGCGACTGGATCGGATCGATGATCTTCGAGGAGTAGTTACACGAGAGGATGAAGCGCGTGTTGCTCGAGAACTGCTCCATCGTTCTCCGCAGGGCCGACTGGGCGTCCGACGTCAGCGAGTCGGCCTCGTCGAGGAAGATTATTCTGTACCCGTACCCGCCGAAGCTCGCGCGCGCGAACTCCTTGATTCGCCCCCGAACGACGTCGATCCCGCGGTCGTCGCTCGCGTTGAGTTCGAGGAAGTTCTCGCGCCAGTCCTCGCCGTAGACCTCGCGGGCGATCGCCACCGCACTCGTGGTCTTTCCTACCCCAGCCGGCCCGGAGAACAGGAGATTGGGTAGATCGTCGCGCTCGACGTAGCGCGCGAGCCGCGAGGTGATCTCCTCGTGGCCGACCACGTCGTCGAGCCGGTGGGGCCGGTACTTCTCGACCCAGATCTCGTCGCGACCGGGCGTCGGGGCGGGCGCGCCCTCGGTCTCGCTCATACCCGAGGTGGGCGCGCGCGCGCCATAAACTCCCCGAGACGGCGAGCCGTCCGAACGTCGGAGCGCAACGTCACCCTCGCGGCCGGCAGCTAAGCTATTTCCAGACGGCCGTCCATTCGATCGACATGAGACGCACGATCACGGCTCTGGCGACGCTGCTGGTGGTGACGAGCCTGTTCGCGGGGGTCGCCACGGCCCAGGAGACTCGCAGCGGCGATACGGTCGTGATCGAGGAGGGGGAGACCGTCGACGGCGATCTCACGGCGTTCGCGGGCACCGTCGTGGTCCAGGGCACCGTCGACGGCGACCTGGAGGCGTTCGGCGGCGACGTGTTGGTCGAGGGCGAGGTGACGGGCGACGTCGAGGCCTTCGCCGGCAACGTCCGGGTCACCGGCGACGTCGCGGGCGGCGTCGAGGCCGCAGCGGGCAACGTCGTCATCGCGGAAGGGGCGAGCGTCGGATCGCTCTCGGCTGCAGGCGGCAACGTTGCGGTCGAGGGGCGCGTCACGGGTGACGTCGACGCCGCCGCCGGAAGCGTCACCCTCGGTCCCGCCGCGGTCGTCGAGGGCGACCTCACCTACGGCGGCGAACTGAACCGCCATCCCGACTCGGAGGTCGGGGGCACCATCACCGAGGAGAGCCCCGGCGCGCCCACGCCGATCGGCGAGGTGCCGACGCCGCCCGCGTGGCTCGGTCAGCTCTACTGGAACGTGGTGAACCTCGTCCTCGGGGTGATCCTGCTCGCGGTCCTCCCCCGGTTCTCCGACGGCGTCGCCACCACGGCACGAACGGAGCCGGTCAAGAGCGCCGGGGTCGGTCTGCTCGCGCTCGTGGGGATCCCGATCGCGCTGGTCCTGGTCGCGATCACGGTCGTCGGCATCCCGCTCTCGATCGCGGGCGGGTTCGTCTTCGCGCTGTTGCTGTGGGTCGCGAGCGTCTACGGCCGGTTCGCGGTCGGGACGTGGCTGCTCTCGCTCGTGGACGCGGAGAACCGGTGGGCGGCGCTCGTCGTCGGCCTGCTCGCCGTCCTCGTCGTGGGGCTGGTCCCCTTCCTCGGCGGGCTCGTCGAACTGCTCGTGTTCCTTCTGGGCCTCGGCGCGCTCTCGCTCGCGCTCTACGGACGCTACGGCGACCGGCGTTCGCGTTCCTCCCGATCGAACGGGACGACCGCGACACGCTGAAACCGCTCGCGCGGGTAGTCGGAACATGGACGTCACCGTCGAGGTCGTCGGCGAGGAGAGCTACGACCTCAGCCTCGAGCAGCCGACCTACGCCGACCTCCTCGCGGCGCTCGACCTCAGCCCCCACGAGGTCAGCGTCATGGTCGAGGGCCGGCCCGTCCCCGAGGACCAGTCGGTCGAGACCGATCACGTACGGGTGTTGCGGTTGATCACGGGCGGTTGAGATGGGCGTCCGGAAGGCGGGCTCGAGAGAGTTCCTGGCGGTCGTTCGCGTCCTCGAGGGCGCGCTACTGGAGATCGATCCCGGAACCGTCCGCGAAGCCGTCGAGGCGGGCGACGTCCTCGTCTGCGTCGAGGACGACGCCGTCCGTGGCGCGCTCGTCCTCGACGGCGGGCGGATCGAGGCCGTCGCCGTCCGCCGAGTTCATCGGGAAAAGGGGATCGGCTCCGCGCTCGTCCGGGCGGCCGCCGACCGCGAGGGTGGCCTAACGGCGGAGTTCCGCCCGGAAGTGCGGGGGTTCTACGAGTCGCTCGGCTTCGACGTCGAGTGTGAAGGGCGCTGTCGGGGACGGCTCAGCGGACCTCGTTGACCAGTTCGCTCCCCGCCTCGAGCAGCGCCTCGACGCGACCCTCGCTCTCGGCCTCGGCGTAGACCCGCAGTTTGGGCTCCGTCCCGCTCGGGCGAACGAGCAGCCAGGAGCCGTCCTCGAGCAGGAGCTTGAACCCGTCGGCGGTGTTGACGTCCTCGATACGCTCGCCGGCGACGGACTCCGGGATCGCCTCCGAGAGCGCCTCCAGCGTGGGGGCCTTCTCCTCGTCGGGGCAGTCGACGCTCACCCGGCTCTGGTGGATCTCGCCGTGTTCCTCGAGCAGGCGGTCGACCCGCTCGTCCAGCGGCTCCGCGTCGTGGGCGGTCGCCGCGAGCAGCGCCGTGAGCACGCCGTCCTTCTCGGGGACGTGTCCCCTGATGCTGAAGCCGCCCGACTCCTCGCCGCCCATCAGCGCGTCCCGTTCGACCATCGATTCGGCGACCCACTTGAAGCCGACCGGCACCTCGAACGCCTCCTCGCCGTGGGCGGCGGCCACCCGATCGACGAGGAACGTCGTCGAGACGCTGCGGATCGCAGGCCCCGAGTCGGTCTCGAGCAGGTAGTCGTAGAGCGCCGCGAACAGCAGGTTCGCGTCGAGGAGGCCTCGTTCGGGCGTGACGACCGCGATCCGGTCGGCGTCGCCGTCGTTCGCGAACCCGATTCCGGCCTCGCCGTCCGTCACGCGCTCGATCAACTCTCCAAGGTTCTCCCGGGTGGGCTCCGGTGAGACGCCGCCGAAGGTGGGATCGTCCCCGCAGCGAAGCCGATCGACGGTCGCGCCGGCGCGCTCGAGCAGCGCGTCGGTGACGCCGCGGCCGCTGCCGTGGATCGCGTCGTAGGCGACCGGGAGCCCGTCGAGGTCGCCGTCGATGAGATCGAGAGCGTGCTCCGCGTGGGTGGTCTGAAAGTCGGCCTCGTGGACGGTCCCCCACTCGTCTTCGGGGAGGGGATCGGGCTCCGCGAGTCGGGCCTCGATGGCGTCGGTCACGGCGGGCGGTGCCGGCGCGCCGTCCTCGGGGATGAACTTCACGCCGTTGTACTCGGGTGGGTTGTGCGAGGCGGTGAGCATCAGCCCGCCCGCCAGGTCGCGGTCGACGATCTGCCAGGCGAGCAGCGGGGTGGGGCGATCGCGCTCGGGCATGTAGACGTCGCGGCCGTTCGCACAGAGCACGCGCGCGAGCTCCTCGGCGAACCCCGGCGAGGACTCGCGGGCGTCGTAGCAGACGCCGACGGCGCCCGGAACGCCCTCGTCGTCGAGATACGTCGCCACGGCCTGTCCGACCATGCGTACCCGCGGCGCGGTGAACGTATCGAGCGTCGCGCGCCAGCCGTCCGTTCCGAAGCTGATCGCCGTGTCCATACCCCCATCTCACCGCCGGAGGGGAAAAATCGGCGGGGTCGGACGGTGCGGTGTCGGTGTCGTTTTGCCGCTCGAACCCCGAACGATGACATGGATCAGCCACGCGTCGTCGCGGTCGCCGGCAGCCTCCGCGACGGGAGTTACACCCGGCTCGCACTCGAACACGCCCTCGACGCCGCACGCGAGGCGGGCGCCTCGACCGCACTGCTCGACCTGCGCGAGTACGACCTTCCGGTGTACGATCCGGACACGGAGAACCCGTCCGAGGCCGAGACCCTCATGCGGGAGATCCGCGAGGCCGACGCCGTCCTCCTGGGAACTCCCGTCTACCACGGTACCATCTCCTCGGCGCTGAAGAACGCGCTCGACTACTGCGGGTTCGACGAGTTCGAGGACACCACCACCGGCCTGCTCGCGGTCGCCGGCGGGGGCACCTTCGGCCCCACGCTCGAGCACCTCCGAGCGAGCGTTCGCGCCGTTCACGGCTGGACGCTCCCCCACCAGGTCGGGATCCGCAACGCCTCCGATCAGTTCGACGACGAGGGCGAGTTCCTCGACCCCGCACTCGAGGAACGCGTCCGGAAGCTCGGCCGCCAGGCCGTCGAGTACGCGTTCATCGAGCCCGAGCCGAGAACCGAGCACACGACGACGGCCTAATCGAGACCGACCAATGACTCCTTCTCCGTTCGCGAGAACTGCTTGATCGCGTACTCCCGGGCCATCGCCGCCGACCGGCTCTCGAAACGCTCGACGTGGACCAGCTCGACCGGCGTTCGTCCGCGGGTGTACTTCGCGCCCGCGCCGGCGTTGTGCTCCTCAAGCCGTCGCTCGGGATCGGTCGTGTAGCCGGTGTAGAGACTGCCGTCCGCACACTCCAGGACGTAGACGTAGTGGCTCATGAGAAAGGCTTCGCGTGGTGATTGGGTCGCGGTACGGATGGCCCCTGGGGGACTTACGCCTTTCGCGCACGGAGTCTCGACGCTTCCGCTATGCCCGCGTTCGCCGAACAGCTTGGACAGGCGAGGATCCGCCCGTTCTCGTCGGCGAACACGCGCTCGAATCGCTCCGAGACGTGCGCATCGCAGTGGTTACAGTGTGGCATCGCGTTCAACCGGCAGTGCCGCATGCCGGTAGTTAGCAGTACGGTGACGAGAACGTAAATACCCTTTCCGAAATCAGTCCATATTTGGCGATTACAACAAGACGTTTTGAGATATCGGAATCGTTACTGTCGTTTCTCGGCTATGAGTTCGGAGTCGGTGAACGGAACATCACGATTCCGGAACTCGGTCGACACGAGCGCCCGAGATGGCGCGGGCGATCAGGCCGGCCTGCGCCCCCGCGACGAAGCCCGCGTCGACGTTGACGACCGAGAGGACGGTACACGACTGGAGCAATCCGACGAGGGCGGCCTCGCCGTCGCCGCCGTGGCCGTAGCCGCTGGAGACGGGCAGGCCGATCACGGGGACGTCGACCAGGCCCGCGACGACCGTCGGCAGCGCCCCCTCGCGGCCCGCGGCGACGATCAGGACGTCCTGGTCGCGGAGCGTCGGTAGCTGGTCGACGATCCGGGTGAGGTTCGCCACGCCGACGTCCTCGATCCGCTCGACCGCCGCGCCGGTCTCGCTCGCGATCACCGCGGCCTCGCCCGCCGGCTCGGCGTCGGCGGTGCCGCCGGTGACGAGCCCGACCCGGGCGTCGAGGCTCGGCGCCTCGAACCCCTCGGCGTGGACGACCAGCACGCGCGATCGCTCGTGGTGAGCGAGGTCCGCGTCGGCGTCGACCGCCTCCCGGACGGCCGCCACGGCCGTCTCGTCGATCCGGGTGACGATCGCTCGGCCGGTCGTCCCGAGGGCGGCCTCCGCGAGCGCGGCGATCTCGGCCGGCGTCTTTCCGGGGGCGAAGATCGCCTCGGGAATGCCGCGTCTGTGCTCGCGCGCGGCGTCGAACCGACCGGCATCGGTGGTCACGTAGCCGGTGAGGCGCGCCTCGGCCTCCTCGACGGTTATATTCCCCTCCGAAACGTCTTCGAGAATCTCTCGAGGGCCCATATCGGCCCTCTGAGCCCCCAGCTACTCCTACTCATCGGCTTCAGAGCGCGCCGATTCACGAAAGCTTATAAAGACGGCTGGGCAACGCCAATCCGTATGGCAGACCTGATCGTCAAAGCCGCCGTGAAGGAAGCACTGTCCGAGCACAACGTCGCCTCCGACTTCTACGATGCACTCGACGACGAAGTCGAGGAGCTGCTCCAGGACGCAGCCCGCCGTGCAGAGGAGAACGATCGGAAGACGGTCCAGCCCCGCGACCTGTAAGGCTGCCCACCAGTTCTCGGTTTATCTTTCGTTCGACCAGCGCTAGCGCCGCGTCTCGACGCCGGTAGCGGTCCCGACCACCACCTCGTCGATCAACCCCACGAACAGCCCGTGTTCGACGACGCCCGGAATTGCCGAGAGATCGGCCGCCAGCCCGGCAGGGTCCTCGATCGACCCGAAGTCACAGTCGATCACGAGATTAGCGTTCTCGGTCACGACGGGGCCGTCCTTCCGTTCGGCCTCCCTGAGTTCCGGTTCGCCGCCGAGGTCTCGAAGCGCCGCCGAGACGGGTCGTCGGGCGTCCGGGAGCAGTTCGATCGGTACCGACCGGTCGAGGCGATCCGCCTCCTTCGAGGGGTCGACGACGATCACCAGCCGGTCGGCAGCGCTAGCGACGAGCTTCTCCCTCGCGTGGGCGGCGCCGCCGCCCTTGATACAGTCGAATCCCGCGACCTGGTCGGCCCCGTCGATCGCCAGGTCGACTCCCGAAACGTCGTCGAGCGTTCGGACGGGGACGTCGACCTCGCGGGCGAGATCACCCGACTGGTAGGACGTCGGGACGCCGACGACGTCGAGACCCGCGTCGACCGCCCGACCGAGCGCTCGAATCGCGTACGCCGTCGTAGAACCGGTACCGAGGCCGACGACGGTGCCGTCCTCGACCATCCCGGCGGCGTGTTCGCCGGCGCGTCGCTTCGCGTCGTCGTCACCGCCCGTCGATTTCATGAGCGGGCGGTCGACGCCTCGGGACAAAAGCGTTTCAGTCGTCCCGTCGGATTCGATCGTTCGGCTCACGGGCGTGCCGACTTCGGGATCGAAACCACCGGCTCGGGCGGATCGTCCTCGCCACGACCGCGGGCCGGACGTCGTCGTCGCCAGCGAGGGAAGGGACGAGAGGTCACGACGGGCCCGCGGCGGTTTCGGGACTGGAGTTACGGTTTGGTTTTTGAAGTTCGGGCGGCCATTTGGTATACCATCGCAAGCGAAAGGGAGGAAACCGATGCTGACCTGTTTCGACGTGCAATGGCACTCACCGAGATAGACCACCTGTCGGACGAGATGGCCGAGTGTACGGACAACTGCCTGGAGGCCGCACAGGCCTGCGAGTGGTGTGCGGACGCCTGTGCCGACGAGGGCGAGGGGATGGCCCGCTGTATCCGGCTCTGTCGGGACGTCGCGGACCTGACGACGCTCCACGCCCGGTTCATGGTCCGCCAGTCGGCGTTCCACGCGGAGCTCGCGGCGGTCTGTGCGGACGCCTGCGAGGAGTGTGCCGACGAGTGCGAGCAGCACGACCACGACCACTGTCAGCTCTGTGCGGAGGTCCTGCGCGAGTGTGCGGAGACCTGCCGCGAGATGGCGGCCTGAACCGACGAACGACCGCGCGGCGGATCCGAGAAACCGGTTTCACGCCCTGAGACGACCAATCCCGGCGCCGTATCGACGGCGCCGTCGAACGGCGATTCGTGTCGACTTAATTAGATAATAGTCATGGTGTTCTCGTTCCATCGTTCGATCAGTGAACACGACCGCCCAAGCGCCGGCCGTCGCCCTCGAGGAGGTCACGAAGACGTACACGCTCGGCGAGCCGATCGACGCGCTGGACGGGGTCTCGCTGTCGATTCCTCGGGGGTCGTACACCGCGATCATGGGTCCGAGCGGCTCGGGAAAGAGTACCCTGATGAACCTCGTCGGCTGTCTGGATCGGCCCACGGTCGGAACCGTCCGCGTCGACGGACGCGACGTCACCGACCTGAGCGACCGGAAGCGGACGGCGCTGCGGGGGCGATCGATCGGGTTCGTCTTCCAGACGTTCAACCTGATGCCGCGGCTGTCGGCGCTCGAGAACGTCGCGCTGCCGCTGGTCTTCCAGGGAGTCTCCCGCCGACGGCGCCACGATCGGGCTCGATCGCTTCTGGATCGCGTCGGCCTGGGCGACAGGGCCGATCACCGTCCCAGCCAGCTCTCGGGCGGCCAGCGCCAGCGCGTCGCCATCGCACGGGCGCTCGTGGTCGACCCGTCGATCGTACTGGCCGACGAGCCGACGGGTAACCTCGACACCGACACCGGTGCGCGTATCCTCGAACTGTTCGGCGAGCTCCACGAGGAGGGCCACACCGTCGTGATGGTGACCCACGAACGCGACGTCGCGGAGCACGCCGAGCGCATCGTCCACGTTCTCGACGGGACCGTCGAGGGAATCGAGGAGATCGAGTCACGCCGCCGCGTGATCGGGGAGGGACGGGCGTGAACGTCCGCCAGGCGTTCTCGATGAGCTGGCGGGCGATCCGGAGCAGCCCGCTTCGCTCCACGCTGACGACGCTGGGCGTGCTCATCGGCGTCGCCGCCGTCATCACCTTCGTGATCCTCGGTGCGAGCCTCCAGGCGGAGGTCCTCGGCGAGGTGAGCGGCGGCGAGGCCGAGCGGGTCTACGTCTGGAACGGCCAGGAGGAGGCAAACGGCGCGCCCGGATCTGGATCGCGACCCACCTTCACTCGACACGACGTCGAACAGCTCGAGGCGATCGAGGGCGTCGCCTCGGTGACGCCGTACAGTCCGATCCGCGTCAACAACGTCGAACACGCCGGCGACACCGTCGCCGGGAGCGACGCCGTCGCCACCGACGCCGACTACTTCACCGACGGCGCGATCGGGGAGGGCCGGGCGTTCGAGTCGGGCGAGAACGAGGTGGTGATGACCACGCGGGCGGCCGAGGAGTTCGAGGACGACGTGGAGGTCGGCGACACGGTGACGATCACCTTCGAGGACGGCTCCGAAGCCGAGGTGCGCGTGGTCGGGATCATCGAGGAGTCGACGAGCCGCGGCCCCTTCGAGGGGTTCGGCGAGAGCTCTCGGATCTACGTGCCCGCGGACCCGTTCTACCGAACGACGATCGAGAGCCCCGCCGCGGGGACCGAACAACGCGTCTACCCGTCGCTCGTCGTCACGGTGAACGACGCCGAGGCGGTCCCCGACGTCCGGAACGACGCCGAGGCGTATCTCGAGGGCGAGTCGGACGCCGCGACGCTACTCCCGAGCGACTTCGTCATCGAGGTCGAGACCAATCAGGATCTGCGCGACCGACTGAACTCGCTGCTGACGACGCTGACCGGCTTCGTCACGGGCGTCGCGCTCATCTCGTTGCTGGTCGGCTCGATCGGCATCGCGAACGTCATGCTCGTCAGCGTCACCGAGCGCACCCGCGAGATCGGGATCATGAAGACGGTCGGCGCGCAGAACCGCGACGTCCTCGGGCTGTTCCTGGTCGAGGCGATCACCCTGGGCGCCATCGGGGCGGTCATCGGCACCGGCGTCGGGTTCGGGGCGGGCTATCTCGCGACCTACCTGCTCGACCTGCCGTTCGTCGCCCCGCTCGAGTGGGCGGCGGTCGCCGTCGTCGTCGGGCTGGTCGTCGGTGCGCTTTCGGGGATCTATCCCGCATGGAACGCCGCCCGAACCGACCCGATCGAGGCGCTTCGCTACGAGTGAACGCGATCAGAACGAGGGCAGGACCTCCTCCTCGTAGAACTCGAAGAACGCTTCCTGGTCGGGGCCGACCTGGTGGACGTAGACGCGGTCGTAACCCGCGTCGACGGCCGTCTGGAGGTTCTCGATGTGCGTATCGGCGTCCTGGTCGGTGAGCAGCGAGCCCTCGCGAACGTCCTCCTCCTCGACCATCTCGACGGCCTGCTCGAAGTGTCGCGGCGTCGGCAGTACCTGATTGAGCTCGCCGGGCAGACCGGTCTGGGGCCAGTACTCGTGGGCAGTCGAGACGGCCTCGTCCTCGCTTCCCTCGCTGTCGACACAGGCGGTGAGCTGGGTGATCGCTGAGCCGTCACCGCCGGCGTCACGGTAGGCCTCGAGCAGCTCCTCGCGCGGACCGACGGACCAGAAGCCGTCGGCGTACTCGGCGGCGGCGTTCGCGGTCTGCGGACCGAACGCCGAGACCATCGCCGGCGGCGCCTCGTCGGGCCGGGTGAACAGACGGGCGTTCTCGACGGTGTAGTGTTTCCCGTGGTGGCTGGTCTGGCCGCCGTCCCAGAGCTTTCGCATCACCTCGATCGCCTCCTCGAGCATCTCGAGTCGGACCGAGTGTTCGGGCCAGCGTTCGCCGGTGACGTGTTCGTTGAGCTGCTCGCCGGTGCCGACGCCGAAGAGGAATTCCCGGTCGGGAAGCATCGAGGCGACCGTCGCGGTCGCCTGCGCGACGTTGACCGGGTGGATCCTGATGGTCGGGCAGGTGACGCCGACGCCGACGTCGACCTCCTCGGTCTCGCGGGCGATCGCACCGAGCACCGACCAGACGAACGGCGACTCGCCCTGCGTGCTGGTCCAGGGATGGAAGTGATCGGAGGCGGAGACGAAGTCGAAGCCGCTCTCCTCGGCGCGGACGGCGTAGTCGATCATGTCGTCCGGGCCGTGCTCCTCGCTCGAGACCGCGTAGCCGAGTTCGGGCATACCGGGTGCTCTCGGGCGGCGTGCATCAACGTTCGGCCGGCGATTGCCTACTCCAGGCGCTCGAGGACGGCCTCGTGGTCGTAGGCCAGCGAGAGCGAGCGCGAGCGTCCCCGACCCTCCATCTCGGCGTAGTCCGCCTCGATCACGCCGAGCTGATCGAGCTTGTTGACGATCTCCGAGTACCGGGTGTAGCCCAGCTCGGTCTCCTCGCGGAACGCCTCGTAGACCTCGCCCGCCTGCGAGCCGTCGTGCTCGGCGATGGTTCTGACGAGCGCCCGTTCGCTCTCGGCGAGCCCGCGGAGGCTCCGCGAGAGGTGGACGTACTTCGACTGCTCGTAGGCGTCCTCGACGTCCTCGCGTTCGACGGTACGGCTCGCGCGCATCTCGGCGTTCAGCCCCGCGCGCCTGAGGAGGTCGATCCCCACGCGGAGGTCGCCGCCGCTGTCGGCGGTGAGCTCCGCGACCCGGTCGAGCACCGGCGCCGAGAGCACGCCCTCGCGAAACCCCTTGCGGACCCGCTCGTCGAGGATGTCGACGATCTCGCCCGCGTCGTAGACGGGGAAGTAGACCTCCTCGGGGCGAAAGACGCTCTGGACGCGGGCATCGAGCTCCTCGATCGCGTCGAGCGAGAGATCGGAGGAGACGACGACCACGCCGGCGCGGACGCCGGGGTGGGCCTCGTGGGCGCGGATCAGCGAGTAGAGCGTGTCGCTCGCCTCGTTCTCGTAGAACAGGTAGTTGACGTCGTCGAGCGCGACCACGAGCACCTCGTCGGCCTCGACCAGCCGGTCGGCGACCTGCCCGAACAGCTTCTTGAACGAGACGCCGCTCGAGGGGGGCTCGTACTCGAAGATCCCCTCGAACAGCCGCGAGAACACCGCATAGCGCGTCGAGTCCACCTGGCAGTTGACGCGGACGGTCCGCACCCCCGACTGGGCGGAGAGCTCGCCGAAGAGCTTCTGGACCGCGGTGGTCTTGCCGGTCCCGGGCGGACCCTGAACGAGAGCGTTCAGCGGGCGCGAGCCCCGTACGGCGGGACGGAGCGCGTACTGCAGGCCCTGGAGCTGGCTCTCGCGGTGTTTGAACGTCTCCGGCAGGTAGTCGATCTCGAAGACGCGCTCGTCCCGGAAGACGGACTCGTCCCACGAGAGCATTCCCTCTTCAGGGTCCTCGGCCATCACTTTCACCACGCTGGCCGGCGGCTTAATCCTTCGGTCGGTCCCCCCGCCACGACGGCGGTGCGAGGCCGAGACGGAGCACGACGGCGACGTACGCCACGCCGACCATCAGCATGACCAGCAGCTCCCCGCGAAGCGTCGCGATCCCGAGGGATCGGGCGGCGAGCAGCGCGACGTAGGCGACGGCGACGACCGCCGCGAAGTGGGCGATCTCGTAGAGGGTGCCCTCGCGGTTCACGACTCGAACTTCTCCAGTAGGCGGGTGTAGATCTCGGCGTCGTCCTCGCCGGCGAGCTTCTCGACGATGAGCTCGGGCGTCGATCGTGCGAGGTGGTCCTTGACCGGCGAGCGGTTCACCACCAGTTCGCCGTCCTCGAGTCCGACGGCCTCGATCCCGTCGACCGCGAGCTCGGCGGCGGCGGCAGATCGGATCTCGCGAGCGAGGTGGGTGACGAACACCGCCGTGGCCTCGGTCTCCGAGAGCGCCTCGAGGATGCCAGCGATGATCTTCGCGCTCGCGCCGGGCTCGGTGATGCTCTCGAGTTCGTCGACCAGCACCAGCCGACCGGGGCCGCCCTCCGCCAGCGCCGCGAACTCCCGGACGGTACTCTCGAAGGCGCCGGCATCGAGGGTGCCCTGGCTCTTGGCGTGGTAGTGGATCTCCTCGAAGCGACGCAGCCGGGCGCGTTCGGCGGGTACCGGCAGTCCCATCTGCGCGAGGATCGCCACCGCACAGACCAGGTCCAGCGTCGAGGTCTTCCCTCCGCTGTTGACCCCCGAGAGCAGCGTCACGCCCGAGACCGCGTAGTCGACGGGCTCGACCGCCTCGATCGGCTCGGAGAGCAGCGGCGACCGCCCGCCCTCGATCGCGATTCCCCGGCCCTCGAACTCGGGCATCGTACAGTCGAACTCGCCGGCGAACCGCGAGATCGCGAGTTCGACGTCGCGTTCGAGCGCGGTCCGGACCAGCGTCTCCGCGCCCTCGCGGAGGTCTGCCAGTTCGGCCGCGAGCTCGCGTTTTCCTCGGGTGGCGCGTCGCTCCTTCGCGGCGACCAGCTCCTCACGGAGGCGAGTGACCACTCCTTCGTCGTGTTCGACCGGAAACGAGGGCTCCTCGGGAAAGGCACCGCGGGCGATCTCCGCCTCGCCCGAATCGAGCGAGAGCGCGTCGAGCAGATGCTCGCGGGCCGCCTCGACGGCCGCATCGTACTCGTCGGCGAGCTCCCGGGAGAGCAGCGAGTCGATGCCCGCGCCCCGCTCGGCCAGCGAGAGCAGGTCCGCACCCTCGATCGTGACGTCGCGCTCCTCGATCGCCGCACGCAGCCGGTCGTTCGCGACGCTCTCTGCGGTGTGGACGCTCGCGTCGAGGTCGTCCACTGCACGCGAGAGTCGATCGAGCTCCTCGTCACCGCGCACCTCGCCGTCGGCACCGAGCCGCGAGAGGGCGGCCTCGAGCGCGTCGAGATCGCAGGGCGGGTCCATCCCGGCAGCGCGGTGGACCTCGCCTGCCGCCCGGATCGACTCCCGGTTGGCGGCGAAAAAGGAGAGCGTGCGCTCGGGGACGACCGCCGCGGGGTTCGCGAGCGCGTCGGGCTCGACCCGGACGTCGCCCTCGATCTCGACGCCGACGAACGCCTCGTCGATCGCGATCACCGTCGAGTAGCCGCGCGCGAGCTCCGCGAGCCCGCGGGCGTCCTCACAGACCTCCACGGGCATCTCGGGGATCGCCTCGCGCGCCTCGGCGTAACGCTCGGCGTCGCTCGTTACCAGACACCGATCGCGTACACGGACCTCGCGGGGCGTCTCGAGGGGTGTGACCCCCGAGAGCGCCTCGCGGACCTCGAGGTCCGGTTCGCGCTCCATCGCCCGGATCGAGAACGCCCTGGCCTCCTCGATGCGCGATGCGGAGGCGCTCGGGTAGAACGTCTCGAGCCGTCGCTCGGCGTAGCTCGTCACCGCCCGCTCCTTCAACAGGTCGAGCAGCGTGCGGTGGATCTCGCGTGCGCGTTCGGTCTCGAGGACGCGGGCGTCATCGTCGTGTTCGCGTCGGATCGCGCCACGGGCGATCCGGGCGGCACGGCCCTCGCTGATCCCGGGGGCGGCCGCGAGAGCGGCAACGTCGCCCTCGCGGAGCGCCCGCTCGGCGTCGGGAAGCTCGGCGAGCGCGCTCGCCGTCTTCGCTCCGACGCCGGGAATCGACTCGAACTCCATCGAGTCATCCGTATCGCTGCCGGAGCCAAAAGCTTTCCCAGCGTCGCCTCACGCGTCGTCCTCGGACTACTGGAGGATGACGACCAGCGCGAACGCCAGGATGATCACGGCGATCACGCCGGCGGCGAGCGTCGACGTCGTGATCGCGGCCGCACCCAGGACGCCGGCGAGCACCGCGAGGACGCAGCCGATCAGCAGGCTCCAGCGACCGCTTCTCGAGCCCGAGCCGCGTGAACCGTATCCGGGATGCGGCCGCGGCGGTCCCGACGGGGGCCTTTGCTCGGTCTCGCGATCCGGCTCCTGCTTCGACGAACCATCGGTCATGGGATCCATGCGGCGTTCATCGGCGCCGTTCGGTACGTCGCCGTCGGCCTACCGTCCAGAGGGTACCCCGCCTTGTTAGTCGTTCGGACCGGCGTTGAAACGGGGTTCGGTCGGGAACGGCGACGACCGTCCGGCCGAACGATCACCACCGGGGTGGCGGTCCTCGGGGGCGAGGCTAACGGCTTGCGCGACGAGTGCGAAACCGGCGTCGGGGAGAGCGGGGCGAATCCGATCGACGTCCGCCGCACGGATTCCGTGGCACTCCCCTCGGCCCAGGTCGGACGCGAGCGTCGATGGGACGACGAACTCGACGCGTACCGGAGGGGCGGCCGATCCATGCGACGAAACACGCCTGCATCGGATTTTTCGTGCGTACCGTGCTACCGTCGAACATGAGTGACGAAGGGACCGGCGCGCTCGAGTACCACGAGCGAACGAGCCACACGCCCCGGAGCGTTCGACGGGCGTCGCCCGGGCTCGACTTCGAGAACAAGCCGCGGCCGTACGAGATCTACGAGTCGCTTCCGCAGGTCGGTCTGGACGAGGTCCGTGCGCCGCAGGTGCCGGCGCTGTCGGCGATCACGGCGTCGGGACCGGACGGCGACGGACGAAGCCCGACCCTCGAGACGCTCACGACGCTGTGTCACTACTCCGCGGGGATCACCAAGCGAATCCGACGAGGGAACCGAGAGACGGAGTTCCGGGCAGCCGCCGCGACGGGCGCGCTCTACCACGTCGACTGCTACCTCGTCGTCGGCCCCCTCGACGGGCTTCCCGCGGGCGTCTATCACTTCGATCCGCGGACCCGCTCGCTCGACGTCCTCCGCGAGGGCGACTACCGCGGCGTGCTGGCCGCGGCCAGCCGGTCGGAGGCGGTCGACCGCGCCCCCGTAACCGTGGTGACGACCTCGACGTGGTGGCGAAACGCCTGGAAATACCGGGAGAGAACGTTCCGCCACGCCTTCTGGGACTCCGGGACCGTACTCGCGAACCTGCTCTCGGTCGCCCATGCACACAACCTGCGCGCCGAAGCCGTCCTCGGATTCGCGGACGATCCCGTCGCGGAGCTGCTGGGCGTCGATCCCGAACGGGAGGCGCCGCTCGAGCTCGTACCGATCGGCGTCGGCGATTCGGCACCCGACGCCCTCGATCCGGAACCGATCGATCCCGAGACGCGTCCGCTCTCCGATCGCGAGGAGGAGTTCCCGTTGATCCACGAGGCGTGGCGCGCCGGCACGCTGCCCGACGGCGAGACGGCTCGCGAGTGGCGATCGACCGCCGCCGAGACGTCGCTCGACGGCCCGGAGACGAGCGCGGTCCCGAGGAGTTCCCCGGCCGGGCCCGAGGCGGAAGCACGGATCGCGCTCGATCCGGTCGATCACGAGACCCAGTCGAAACGGCCGCTCGGGGAGACGATCGAGCGACGCGGTTCCTGTCGGGAGTACGAGCGCGAGCCGATCTCCTTCCGGAAGTTCTCGACGGTGCTGGATCGGGCGATCCGCGGCGCGCCGATCGACGCCCGCGGCGGCGAGGAGCCGCTTTCGTTCGTCGAGCCGTACTCGATCGTCAACGGCGTCGAGGAGATCCCGGCCGGCGCCTACCGATATCGCCCCGATGAGGGTGAGCTAGAACGGCTGATGGCGGGAGAGTTCCGTGAGGAGGCGGGTCACCTCGCGCTCGATCAGCGCCTCGCTGCCGACGCGGCGGCCTGCGTCTACTTCCTGGCGGATCTCGATCGACTGGTCGACGCGCTCGGCGATCGGGGCTATCGGCTCGCGCAGTTCGAGGCCGCGATAACCGCCGGCCGGCTCTATCTGGCGACCTACGCCCACCGCGATCTCGGCGGGACGGGGCTGACGTTCTACGACGACCTCGTGACCGACTTCTTCTCGCCGCACGCGGGGGGCCGGGCGCCGATGTTCCTCTACACGCTCGGTCGGCCCGCCTAGTCGCCCAGCTCGTGATCGAACTCCTCGCTCGCGAGCTCCTCGAGGAGCTCCTTCACCTCCTCGGCGAGATCCTCGTCGACGTCGTCGATCGCCTCGACGCTGTGGGCGCCGCCGTGGGCGGTCTGGAGCGCCTTCAGGTTGAGGTCGCCCTCGGGATCGACGACGGGGACCTTCAGATCCGAGAAGTTCTCCGGCGGGAACCCCGACGCCGAGAGGACGAAGTGATCGTCGACCTCGCCCAGGTCGTCCGTCTCGAAGTCGTTCAGCTGGGGGTCGTCCCAGTCCTCCTCGATCGTACCCGAGTAGTCGGGCTCGTGCATCTCGTAGCCGGTCATACTCGAGCGAACGGGCTGACGACTCGAAAACGCCCGGCCGGAGGATGCAAGCGGGATCGGGACACGGCGGGGTCAACGCGCTTTTGTCCGCGGACGCCGAAGCGACGACCATGTCCGCAGAGGAGAAACTGGCCGCCGCACGGGCGGATCTGGCCGAGCGCGAGGGGGTGCTCGTCGCCTTCTCGGGCGGGGTGGACTCGAGCGTCGTCGCCGCGATCGCCCACGAGGCGCTCGGCGAGGACGCCGTCGCCTGTACGGCCAAGAGCGAGACGCTGCCCGAGGCGGAGCTCGCGGACGCCGCGCGGGTCGCCGAGGAGATCGGCATCCGCCACGAGATCGTCGAGTTCTCGGAGCTCAGTAGTCCGGATTTCGTCGAGAACGACGGCGACCGCTGCTATCACTGTCGGTCGATGCGACTCGGCGAGATGTTCGATCGGGCCCGTGAGCTCGAGATTCCGGTGGTCTGTGACGGCACGAACGCCGACGACCCCGGCGAGGGCCACCGACCGGGCTTGCAGGCGGTCGAGGAGCTCGACGCCAGCTCGCCGCTTCTGGAACACGGGATCACGAAGGCCGAGACCCGGGAGATCGCCGACACCTACGGACTGTCGGTCGCCGATAAGCCCTCGATGGCGTGTCTCTCCTCGCGGATCCCGACGGGGATCGAGGTGACCGAGGAGCGGCTCACGCGCGTCGAGAAGGCCGAAGCCCTCCTACGAGGGTGGGGGTTCTCGCAGTTCCGGGTGCGCGATCACGACGGGCTCGCGCGCATCGAGATCGCCCCCGAGGAGCTCGAGGAGGCGCTCGACATCGAGTTCGTCCGAGCGACGCGCGTCCACATGGAGGACCTGGGATTCGATCACGTCACCCTCGACCTCCACGGCTATCGAACCGGGAGCGTCAGCCCCGAGAACGAGGGCGAGGAGAAAGACGAGGGGAACGCGGGCGAATCGAGGGACGGGAGCGCCACGAGCACGGAGCTGCTGGACGCGAAGTATCCGACGGCGGAGTAGCCGATCGGCCGGTCAGTCGGTCGCGGGCCGGTCGTCGGGCGTCTCCTCGCGACGTTCCTCGATGACGTCGATCGGAACGCCGGTGACCTGCTCGTCGTTTCGCTCGCCGAAGCCGGCGCTGAGAATACGCGTCAGCGCCTCCTCGACGTTCTCGTCGGTCTCGACGATGTCCTCCTGTTCGACCTCGATGACGAACCCGCTGGTGATGTTCGGCGCGGTGGGCAGAAAGAGCAGCTTCCGGCCGTCGGGGGACTCGCGGCCGGTCTTGAACGCCGTCATTCGGATTCCGTCCCAGGTCTCGAGCTTCACCGGCGTCTGGAGCTCGTTCGTCCCGGTCAGGGCGGTCTCGATCGCCATCTTCGAGGCGTTGTACACCACGCGGAGGCCGGGGAGACGGTTCATCGCGTTGTCGATCCCCGCCTCGACGAGCGAGCCGATGGCGGTGCGCATCAGGTAGCCGACGGCGAACACCATGAGGACGAAGACGGCGAGGGTGATACCGACGCGGAGGGCGGGGTTGGCGATGGTCTCGGTCAGGGGAAGGTTCGCGATGAAACGAAAGAGCCAGTAGACGACCCAGATGGTGACGATGATCGGGACGAGAACGACGAGCCCGCTCGCCATGTCCCGCTTCCAGCTTGACATCGATCCGCCCTTACGCGGCCGTCCTAAAAGACCCTTTCATCGGCCTAGGACGGCTCGGAGCGCGAACAGGGCGTTCTTCCGGCTCTCCATCGCCCGCCGGGAGAAGTAGGCGAACCACCGCGATCCGTACGGAGCGTACTGCCAGACCTCGTACTCGCGAGCGAGCTCCTCCTGGGCGTCCTCGCGCACGCCCATCAGCATCTGGATCTCGAAGGAGGTACCGTACGCGTCGTGGAGCTCGCGCGCCCGGTCGATCATCACGGGATCGTGGCTGCCGACGGCGATCCCGCCGTCGTACTGTTCGAACATGTAGTCCAGAAGCTCGCCGTAGACCTCGTCCACCCGTTCCTTGCTCCGATAGGCGATCGTCGCCGGCTCGTCGTAGGCGCCCTTCACTAGCCTGACCTTCCCGGGGACGTCGGTGAGGCGTTCGACGTCGTCGCGGGTGCGTTTGAGGTTCGCCTGGAGACAGAGTCCCATTCCGCCGCCGCGCTCGGAGACGATTTCCTCGAAGGCGTCGAGCGTCGGGTCGGTCGTCGTGTGGTCCTCCATGTCGATCCAGACGAACTGGTCGTGCTCCTCGGCGCGGTCGACGATCGTCCGGAGGTTGTCCCGGAAGCGCGCCTCGCTCACGTCGAGACCGATCTGCGAGGGTTTGACCGAGACGCAGGCGTCGAGGTCCGTCCCCGCGAGGTCCTCGAGCAGCGTCGCGTACTCGCGGGCGTCCTCGTCGGCGGCGACGGGGTCGGTGTAGTGTTCGCCGAGCAGGTTGAGGATCACCTTGATCTCGCGGTCGTTACACCGTCGGACGTGATCGAGCGCCGCCGCGGCGCTCTCGCCTGCGACGAATCGCCGTGCGATCGGTGGAATCATACGCCTCCCTTCGGTCGGGCGACCTTAATAAGACGCGCTCGCAATGCGAAACCGTTGGGCATTAAGCGACCCGCACGCACGCACCGAGTATGAGCCCGCTCGAACTCCTCGTGCTCGCCATCTGGGTGATGCTGCCCGCCTACGTCCCGAACAACGCCGCCGTGGTCGCCGGCGGCGGCCGTCCCATCGACGGCGGCCGAACGATGGGCGACCGCCGGCTCCTCGGTGACGGCAAGACCTGGCGCGGCACGGTCGTGGGGACGCTCGCAGGCGCGGCGCTGGCCTACCTGCTCAACCTGCTCCAACCGACCGTCGTGAGCTTTCTGGGGATCGGCGTCCCGACGTTTCCGCTCGCGGCGATGATCGCGCTTCCCCTCGGCGCGATGCTCGGCGACATCGCCGCGTCGTTCATCAAACGGCGCACCGGTCGGAAACGCGGCGCCGCCTTTCCGGGGCTCGATCAGCTCGACTTCGCCGTGGTTGCGCTCGTGCTGACCGCCGTGGTCGCCCCCTCGTGGTTCCTCTCGGTCTTCACCGCCGGTCTCCTCGTCGTGATCCTCGTCGTGACGCCGATCTTCCACGTCGTCACGAACGTGCTCGCCTACCTGTTCGGGTTCAAACACGAGCCCTGGTAACGCACCTTTTTCCCACCTCGGGTGCGCGAAGCGCACCGTTCGGTACAAAAATCTGCACCAGTACTGGATGTCGAAGCATCCGGTTAGCAGCCAGAAATCTTCGATTTCCGGCGACAAAAAACCCGCTCGCTCGCTTCGCTCCCTCGCAAAATCTGCTTTCCTATGCGACGAGCCTGATCGGCTACCCTTGCGACTCGTTCCTTTCTTCTGTTGTGGTAAGACTCAGACGCAAAGTTCGGATTAGGCTGGTCTCGGAGCGCCTTTGCTGATACGATTGAACCTTCCAACGCCATAGACGCGCCGTGGCCATTGTGAGGTGGCGTGGGCAGCGTCCCCCACTAAACAGACAGGGCCGCGATGCCACTGCTGGGGTTCCGGTAGGTCGTACAAGGGCCATTTACCGATATCCTCGGTTGGCGAGCGGATAATCCGTCGGATTGGACCCGTGTCGGGGTCGTGGGGCTTTATGAGTTACTGCTTCCACCCCTGAGGCGAAATGACGTCGAGTTCTCCTCGTTCCGGCTCAGTCGGCCATGGGATATTGTCGAACCGGTAGATACAGCAAGCAAACCGCAGCAACCCGCCCCGTTCCTCACCAATGTCGTCTCGAACCTGCTCTCGCCAGGCTTCGAATCGTTCTTCACATCTAGAGACGTCCGCTCTGTGATCGATGAATCCGACCCCCGCCGTTCGACAGCGCCACACCACAAAACGGACATAGGTCCGGGGTGTTCCACTCTGGCGAATCGCGCGGGGGATGGTCCTCAGACATACCCGTTAATCCTCTAGGTAGGCGTAGAGGGTTTCTTTGCTGGTTCCACAGCTCGGACACTGGTCGGGAATCTGGTCGATATCACCCAATCCGCCACACTCGCTACACCGCCACAGGAGGTACCCTTCTCCGGGGTTCCGCTGGGTGCGTGCCTGAGAGATAACGTATCGACGTCACTGTGCGTGTCTACTTCGACCCCGACATCCGTGATCGCCTGGATTATACCACTCTCACGGCCGGCTTCGTCGTACAATCCCTGCCCGGATTCGAGGAGGCGATCAGATGGAACCGTCGGCTCTCGATCCATCACGGGACTACCCTTCACCCTCCGACTGATAGGGTTCACCAACGGCCTCACGTGGAAGGACATTGTGGAGTTCAGTCTCGATATCGCCAGCGGAGTCGAACGTCTCGCTGGTCATCTGTGTGATCAACTCACCGAGATGTGTCTCGCCATCAGCCAACAATATAGTGACCTCCGAGAGTTCATCCGCGGCGGCAGTGCGGTCAACGGGATAGTTGAGTTCGCCGAAAACTGATGCACAGTCGCTGAGCTTTACTTCGTCCGTCATATGAGAACATACCTCACGAGTAGTATTAATCGTGACTACTGTCCATCTGATACGTGCTGGGGAGCAAAGCGTCAACGACACAGCAGAGCAAGAAGGCATATAATCGGCGAGCGTATGCGTATCTATGGCACGGATTGATCACATCACCTTATACGCCGATGAAACAGGAACACTCGAACTCGTCTGTGAGCGGGCGGCATCAAAAGCTCCCGAACCCAGAGTCCGCTCGTTTGCCGGCAAGGACGAGTTTGGCCTCCTGGTTGATGGCCTCAACCCGAACGAGCAGGTAACACTGTTCTTCGAGACTGCTACAGAAACCGGACCAGCCTCTTCCGAATGATTCACTCCCTGTATCCCGTCACACACCGGAAGTGAACGGGACCATCTGGAATATCCACGTCATGCCCAGATAGAACGAGTGTATCGATTCCAGAAACGTCGATCGTCGGAAGCAGTCCTTCCGGCGCTTGATTGAGCGGTACACGGGAGGACAGTCCCTGTCTCGCCCAATCCGTTGATTCGTCTCGATTCCATCTTCAGCAACCGTTGCAGCAAGTGTCGTTTTGGCGCTCTCGCAGGCGGGACACCGGACGAACTCGTATGTCCCCCACTCGTTATCAACACCGACGGTGAACGAACCATCATAATTATGATAAGTGAACGTAGCCTGCATAGCCGATCCCGTTCATGGCCAAATCTGTGGCCCTTTCGACGATCGGTTTGCCGATACGATTCGATGTAAACGCTCGGTCAGTTCGTCACTTTACCGATTCGGCTGTCCCGACCTGAATGGTTCCCTGCAAAATACGCGCTCTCTATCCAGCACGGCTGCTGAAACTCATCACCGATTGAGGGTTTCCAACGAGACCGAATATCCGGAGACGGGAATACTGGTAACGACTAGTGTACCCGGCCGGAGTCGTTCTCCGTGAACACCTGCACGCAGTTCGAACTCACGTGTCCCTCGCCGTTCTGTTTGGATTTCTCGATGATTCGATAGTCCTTCAGCAGGGGACTGACTCCTCGCAGTACACCACGCCTTCGGGACCTTCAGAGATCTCCATCGTCGTTCGATCGCAGATCCGGAGGACGTGAGTTTAGTGGACGGACCGTGTACGCCGCTAGGAGTCCTCATGAACGGTGATCGGTTCGGCGGCTCGGTCGGCAGGGCGGGACGGAACGCCGGCCTCTGCTGGCTGGTCGTCGCGCTGCTCGTCGGGTTGACGATCCGACAGGGCGTCGCGGGGTCGTATCGCTGGTTCTCCCTTGCCGGTATCGCGATCGCGCTGATGGTCCTGCCGGCGGCCGCGCGGCGGGATCCGTACGCCATGCCGCCGTGGGAGCTGCTGATCCTGGTGGCGATACCGATCGTCGACGCGGCGATCCTGGGCGGGACCGTCGTCTCGCCGATCGCCGTCTACCTCGCCGTCGCGGCGGTCGCGCTGATCGTCGCCGTCGACGTCCACACCTTCACGTCCGTCCGGATGAACCGCCCCTTCACGATCGCGCTCGTCGTCATCGCGACGCTCGCGGTCGGCGCGACCTGGAACGTCGCCCAGTGGATTTCGGACGCGGCGCTCGGAACCGGCTATTTAGTGGGCGATCGAACCCAGGACGCCGCCAACCGGGCAATGATGATCGACTTCCTGTACGCGACGATCGCTGGATCGGTGGCGGGCGTGCTCTTCACCGGCTATCTCCGGCGTCGATCGTTCGCCCCGACCGCGAGCGCCCCCCATCCCCGCGAGGCGCCCGAGGAAGGAGAGGAGGAGCCGGATCCGACGCCATCGTTCGTTCGCGGTCGCTTCGACGTCTCCGAGGAACGTATCGGACGGTTCGTGTGGGCGATGCAGCTCGTTCTCGTCGGGCTCCTCGTCTACGGGATCGTCGTCCGCGACGTCACGACGATCACCAACGCCGCCATCGCGCTGGCCGTCACCTTCCTCCCCGCGTTGCTGGAACGCAACTATCGCCTTCCCATCGAGCCGGAGCTCGTCGCCTGGCTGACCACGGCGGCGTTCCTCCACACCCTCGGCTCGGCCGGACTCTACGACCTGCTCGGGCAGTGGGACACCCTCACCCACGCGCTGTCGGCGTCGCTCGTCGCGGCCACGGGCTACACGGTCGTGCGATCGATCGACCTCCACTCCGACGACGTCTACCTCCCCTCGAGGACGATGTCCGCGTTCATCCTGTTGTTCGTCCTGGCGGTCGGCGTCGTCTGGGAGCTCGTCGAGTTCGCCCTCGACCTCGCCGCCCAGCGGTTCGACTTCGACGCCGTCCTCGCCCAACACGGCGTGAACGACACCGTCGGCGACCTGCTGTTCAACCTCGCCGGCGCCGTCGTCGCCGCGACCCTGGGAGCGACCTACCTGACGGACGTCTCCCGCCGGCTCGTCGACCGGTTGGACGACCGACGCGGATGAGACGGCAGGCCCGTACGCCGGGAGAGGATCCAGCGGCGCCCTTCGACGCGAAACCGGCTTCGGAACGACCGCCCGTTCGCTGCCGAGACCCGCGTTCGTGGCCGTCGGAACGGACGGCCGACCGGTAACGGACGGTCCCCGACCCGAGTCGATCGCCTCGACGCCGAGCGCGGACCCGATCCGGCTCAGCCGAGCACCATCGCCCGCACGCTGCCGATGCCGAGCGCCTGCGAGCGCCAGCCGTCGCCGGCGTCGACGAACAGTCGGCCGTCCTCGGTCGCGAGGTAGAGCGCGTCGGCGACCGCGAGCGCCGCCGGCGTCGCGGGACGGTCGATCGGTCGCCACCCGTTCTCGCCCCCGTCTCCGTCGCCGCCGTTGGCGTCGTCGCCGCCCCCGAGAACGAACGGCCGATCGTCACCGATGGCACAGGCCCGATCGAGCGTCCCCGGCGACGAGCGCCGGTCGGCGGCGACGAGGTCGAACGCCCCTTCGAGTTCCACCATCCAGCCGTTGCCGAGCCGATAGAGGGCGTCGGACGTGGCCGCGAGCGGCACGCCCGGCGTGGAGACGTCGCTGACGTCCTCGAGACCGACGTGCTGCAGCGCCGTGCCGGCGCGGTAGACCCCCTCTGCGGTGGCGATCAGGTCGCCGTCGATCGCCCGGACCTCGCTCGTGGTGCCGAGGTCGGTCCAGCCGTCGTTCCCGTATCGGGCAACGCGGCTCTCCCCGCCGTCTGGTCCGGCCGCGATCGGGGCGTCGCTCCCCCCGATCGCGTGGGCGGGCCCGAACCCGGTTTCCTCCTCGCCGAGCAGGACGTCCTCGTCGGTCGCGACCGCGAGACGGCCGTCGACGACGGCGAGGTCACGCGCGACACAGCGGCGCTCGAGGCCGAACGTCCCGATCCGGTCGGCGGCGACCGCCACCCGGACGACGCCGGCCTCGGTCGCCAGATAGACCGCGGTGTCGCCGCCGCGCTCGCCGAAGACGCGCTTCTCCTCGATGGTGCTCATACCCGGGTCTCGCGGTCGACAGCCAAATGACTGTTCCGGAACCCCTATCCCCGCCGGCTTCCGAAGCGTATGCGATGGACGTGTTCGGATCGAGCGGGACACGGGGGGTCGCGAACGAGGAGATCACGCCGACGTTCGCGCTACAGGTCGCGGCCACCGCCGGGGCGGTCTGGGACGTCGACCGGGTCGCGATCGCCCGCGATACCCGTAACACCGGACCCATGCTCGAGCACGCCGCGACGAGCGGGCTCCAGAGCGTCGGAACCGACGTCGACCGGCTAGGGGTCCTCCCGACCCCCGGCGCGCAGGCGTACGCCCGCCGGGAATCGGTCCCGGTGGTGATGATCACCGCCTCGCACAACCCGCCCGAGTACAACGGCATCAAGCTCATCGGGCCGGACGGAATCGAGCTCTCGGTCTCCGAACTGGAGGCCGTCGAGGAGGCGTTCCTCGCCGACGGCGTCGAATCGACCTCCTGGGACGACGTCGGCCAGGAGCGCCGGATCGACGACGCCGCCGATCGCTACGTCGAGGGGGTGCTCGAGGCGGTCGATCGCGGGCGGATCGCCGACGCCGACCTGACCGTCGCGATCGATCCGGGCCACGGCGCGGCCGCGTCGACCAGTCCGGAGCTGTTCCGCCGACTGGGCTGTCGAGTCCTCACGATCAACGCCCAGCCCGACGGCCGGTTCCCGGGACGGAACCCCGAGCCCGTCGAGCGTAACCTCGGTGACCTGGGTCGGCTGGTCGCGACGAGCGACGCCGACGTGGGGATCGCCCACGACGGCGACGGCGACAGGGCGATCTTCTTCGCCGAGGACGGCAGCTACGTCGAGGGCGACGCGGCGCTCGCAGCGCTGGCGTCGGCGGAGCTCTCGGCGGGCGATACGACCGTCGCCGCGGTGAACGTCTCCCAGCGGCTGGTCGACGTCTGTAACGATACCGACGCGATCCTCGAACTCACGCCGATCGGTAGCACCTACATCACGAGCCGGATCCAGCAACTCCGGGCGGAGGGCGTCTCGGTACCGATCGCCGGCGAGGGCAACGGCGGGATCTACTTCCCGGAGTACAGCCTCGCGCGCGACGGCGCCTACATCGGGGCGCGCTTCCTCGAACTCGTCGCTGAACGGCCCGCGAGCGAGGTCATCGCGCCGTTCGGCGGCTATCACAACGTCCGCCGGAAGCTCACCTACGCCAGCGACGCCGAGCGGACGGCGATGCTCGAGGCCGTCGAGCGCGTCGCCGAGGAGTCGGAGGCGTCGCTGAACGCGACCGACGGCGTCCGCCTGAACTACGACGACGGCTGGGTGCTCGCCAGACCCAGCGGTACCGAACCGGTCGTCAGGATCTACGCCGAGTCCCGCGAGGAGCGCCGTGCCGAGGCGCTTGCCGACCGCCTCTATGACGCCGCGAACGAGGCCCACCGGTCGGCGTAGTCGGAACGAACGCGAACGCGTTCGGGGCCGAACGTATAACGGATCGCGGCGAAAGATCGGGTACATGAGCGAGGAGACGCTGTACGAGCGGCTGGGCGGAGAGGACTCGATCGAGGCCGTCGTCGAGCGCTTCTACGAACACGTGATGGCGGACGACCTGGTCAACGACTACTTCGAGGACGTCGACATGCAACGCCAGATCGCCCACCAGACCCAGTTCATCAGCGCCGTCACGGGCGGGCCGGTCGAATACACCGGCGAGGACATGCGGACGGCCCACGAGGGAATGGGCATCACCGAACCCGAGTTCTACGCGATCGCGGACCATCTCGACGCCGCTCTCGCGGAGTTCGACGTCCCCGAGGAGGACCGCGAGACGGTGCTCGAGGAGATCGCGAGCTACGAGGAGGCGATCGTCGGCGCGTAGCGATCGAGCGCCTCCCGTAGGCGGGCGCGTTCCTCGATCGCGGCCTCCCTGTCCGCGGCGACCGCGCCGTTTCGGAGGCGCCGTCGCTCGCGAGGATCGAGCCTGTCGCGGGCCTCGGCGGCGCGGCGGAGCCGTTCGTAGTCGGGATCGCGCGTCAGCGTCCGGACCTCTCGGAGGCGAGCGATCGTCTCCTCGGGCGCGAACCGGGCGATCACCCCGCGAAGCTCCCGGAGTCGGAACCGAAGCACGTCGGCGGGCGGCGGTGGCCACCCGATCAGAAACGGCGTCGCGTCGATCCGCTCGAGCGCCGTCCGCCGGGTCGCGACCGCCCGCTTGAGCGCGTCGGCGTCCTCGACGTAGTGATTCAGCTTCGAGCGCGAGTAGTCGGCGTACTCGAGCAGCCGCGGGATCGGCTCGGACCCGACCGCGGCGTTCGCGATGTAGCTCCGCAGGTCCGCCGGAACGTCGGGCGTCTCGACCAGCGGGTACCAGTCGGCCCGGTCGAGGAACGCGACGACCTCGCGGGCGCTCGCCCGCGAGCGGTAGTCAGCGAAGTCCGCCGCGACCGCGTCGTCGTAGCCGTCGATCGGAACCCGGAGGTCGTTTACGGGGGCGTCGAGATCCACCTCGGAGAGCGCGAGCAGGTGGTCGTACTCGGCGATCTCGTCGTCGAGCGCCTCGATCCGAGCTTCGGCCGCCCGCCGCGCCTCTCGCAGTCGCTCACGGGCGGCCCGCCGTTCGTCCAGCCGCTCGACGCTCTCCTCGACCGGCGCGAGGAGCTCGCGCGCCCGCTCGAAGTCGGCCTCGTTCAGCCGGCGCTTATCGAAGACGTCCTCGACCTCCTCGAACGTCGCCCGGTGGGGGAGGTCCTCGGGGAGACCGGAGACGAGGCCGTCGAGCCCGCCTCGGAACTCGACGAACCCCCCGAAGTCGCCCGTTCCCGTCGCCCGATCCTCGTAGCGCTCGAAGAGGTCGTGCAGGCGCTCGTGAGCGTTCGCGAGCTGCCGTAGCTTCGACTCGCCGAACTCCTCGACGGCCTCGAGGGCGCGTTCGTGCCCGGCGTGGGCGTCCGCGAGGTCCGATTCGGGCCCGGGTTCACTCATACACGTCGTCGGGATCGAACACCCGCTCGCCGACGTTCTCGCCGTCGAGGGTGCGGTAGAAACACGAACGGTGGCCGGTGTGACAGGCGCCGCCCTCCTGTTCGACGCGGTAGAGCACGGCGTCGGCGTCGCAGTCGACGCGGATCTCGCGGACGCGCTGAACGTGACCGCTGGTCGTGCCCTTCTCCCAGAGCTCGTCGCGGCTTCGCGAGTAGTAGTGCGCGCGCCCGCTCTCCCGGGTGGCCTCGATCGCCTCGCGGGTCGCGTAGGCGAACATCAACACCTCGTCGGTCTCCGCGTCCTGGGCGATCACGGCCACCAGCCCGTCGGAATCGAACTCCAGGTCGAGGACGTCCCCGTTCGCGTCGGCGCTCATGGGTGGGGCCAGCGTCCGATGGCGAATAGGTCTTCCGTGTCGGACGGGTGACTCATCGCGCGAACCGGGCGCGGTTGCGCCGGTAGAAGACGTAGACGCCGGCACCGACGCCGACGGCGGTCGCGACGAGGCGCGGGCCCGCGGCGACGAACGCCTCGCCGGCCCGCACCGATCCGTCGACGAGCCCCGCTACGTCCACGAGCGCGACGAACGCTGCAGCGACGAGCAGGGCGCTTCCCGCGACGGAAACGGCGTCGAGCACGACGCGGCCCGGCGTGGGATAGCCCGCGTCGTCGAACCCGTCGCCGAGCAGCACCCAGAACGAGGCGATGGTGACCGCGCCGACGGCGCTCGTGACCGCCGTTCCGTAGAGATCAGGCACGCCGAGCGCGGGAAGCAGACGACCCGCGACGACGCTCGCCAGCACGGCGCAGATCGCGACGACGGCGGCGAACCCGACGAGCCGACTGCGGCGGTTCATACCGGGAACGGTCGGCGCGACGGCGATAGCTCTTCGGATCGAGCGGCGTTCTGGACCGGTGCCGAAAACCATGAGCGCAGGGGGGTGCGCTATGGGTCGATCCCCGACACGGAGAGCAACACAGCGGGGGGCGCTGTATCATCGGTCGGGACGACCCACGAGATGGCATACCAGCGACGACCACAAGTAGCTACCCACCGGGACGTGTCGCACGGCGTGCGACATACATACGCGATCCGAGGTCATCGGAGCTCCTCGGCGGTGACGGCCCGCGCCGCCGATCGGTACTCCCGGTAGACCGCCCGGACGCGCTCGCGAAAGGACTCGTCACCGCCCTCGAAACAGGCGACGAACTGTCCGGCGTCGTCGTAGGCGCCGACGAAGGCGATGTCGTCGAACAACGAGAGACCGAACGAGAGGGAGTCGGGGTGGACGTACAGTTCCAGGGTGTCGGTCTCGATGACGGTCGCGAGCGCCTCCGGGTAGCCCGTCCGTGACGTCGAGAGCGCGTCCTCGTCGATGACCAGTTCGGCGTCGACCGCCGTCGAGATCAGCGCCTCGTGTGCGTCGTTGAACACGGGGCTGACCACCGGCGTGATCCCGCGGAACGTCGTGCTGTCGACCTCGGCGACGCGATCCGAGTATCGACGCAGCGGCGCGTGGGGGTCGTGTCGGGTCGCGGTCGTGATCGTGACGGTCTCCAGGTCGTCGGGAACGAGCGTCAGTCCGGCGTCCGCGAGCGCGTCGAGGAACCGACCGTACTCGTCGGTGAGGTGGGCGGTCGCGGCCAGATCGCGATAGCGGTGGAGGAGCAGCCGACCGCCGAACGAACAGCGATAGCCGTCGTCGGTGCGGACGACCCAGCCACGCTCGACGAACGCCCGGAGGTTGCGCTGGATCGACGACCGGGACATCGGGAGCGTCTCGGCGAGCGCCGTGGGCCGGGCCGGTTCCTCCTCGAGGGCCGACAGCAGACGGATCCGGTTCTCCGAGGAGGTGAGAAACCGGATCAGTTCGTCCGCCGAGGACATGTCGTTACAGGGATGAATCGTCCGTGATATATAAACACGTCGTCGTCGATTCAGACGAGTCCCACGGCTCCGAGCGCGGCGATCAGGAGGTCGCCGTAGGTCAGCCCGATCGCCAGTCCCACGAGGATCGGGACGAGAAACGGTATTCCGGGGGAGACCCACGCCCGGTCGCGGGTCGTGAGCAGTTCCAGACCCTCGCGAAGCCCCTCGGGGGTCGTGCCGTACGCCGATCCGACGTCCGTGAGAAAGGCGTCCGCGCCCCAGTCGTCGGAGGCCGAACGGAGGCCGCCCGATCCCGACGACGGCCGCTCGCGGTCGGTTCGCCCGGCGCCGTCGGATCGGAGTTCCGAGGCGGCTGGTGATTCGCCGCCCGTCGCGACCGCGCCGTCGCCCGCGGGCAGGGGCTCGGCGGGTAGCGAGTCGGGGCGACGATACCGGTCGGGGTCGCCCCGCAGTTCGGCGAGCGTCTCCCCCCGCCAACGGAGGTACATCCGAAGGGCATCGAGGTCGAGCCCCGATCGGACGAACCCCGATCGACCCTCGAGCAGCCGACCGTGGGTCCTCGGGAGTTCGTCCCAGGCGACGGGCCGGCCGACGGCCATCAGCGGCGTGAACCGGCCCGCGACGGCGTTGTGCAGCGCGAGCCAGAGGGGGTAGCACGCGCCGACGAGCACCGTGTTCGAGAGGATCGTCAGCGCGAACGCGCCAGTGGGCGTCGTTCGGAGGGGAACGGTTACGGCGCCCACGTCGTAGACCGGGAACGTCGGAAACAGTACGGCGAGGACGATCAGCGCCTTCGCGTCGGCACCGCCGAACGCGCCGAACCGCCAGAACAGGTAGGCGGCGGGCACGACCACCAGCAGGCTGATCGCCGTACCGACGGCGAACAACACGAGGTCGAGACCGCCAGCCGCGAGGGCGTTCGCCCCGTCCCACACCAGGAGAACGACCCCGAGTGCGGCGAGCGGCAGCCACGTTCGACCGGGAACCCGCCGGATCTCGACGTCGCGCCAGGCCGCCCAGGCGAGGACGGGAAGTGCGAGAAGCCGCAGGAGATCGGGAACGGAGGCGATCACACGCCCACGGGGACCGTACGAGGGTGAATGTCTTCCGGTGGTCTCGCGAGGGATGGCGAGGGTCGGGACTCGACGGACCGCTCAGGTAACGGATCGGGTAGCGTCCGCCTCCACGTCGACGCAGACGAGGGCGACGGATCGGAGCACTGGACTTCGCAGGTCCCGTTCGATGAGAATCACTGAGGGCCTCAGCGTACGCGCTCGTGAGGAACGGCACCGCTCGCGGAGGGCCGTATCGGTACGGTCGACGAACGTCTCCCCGGAGAAAGACCGCGAAGAGAAGTCGCGAAATGCGGCGTGGGGCCCGGGACGGGCCCGTCTCCGATCAGATGACGCGGTTCTGCAGGTAGTCGAGGTGCTTTGCGTTGTAGACGATCCTGACCTCGTCGGCGTCGGGCGAGCCGATGCAGGTGAGGCGGACGTTCTTCTCGTCGACCTCCTCGTCCGAGAGGATCTGCTGCATGTCCATCTCGATCTCGCCCTCGTAGAGGATCGCCGCGCAGTTCGCACACGCGCCGGCGCGGCACGAGAAGGGCCAGTCGTAGCCCTGGGCCTCGGCAGCCTCGAGGATGTACTCGCCCTCGTTGACGTCCAGCGAGCCGTAGTCCTCCTCGTCGAGGCCGGCGTCGGCGGCCTGGTCGAAGAGGTCGTCGTCGTCCATCTCCCAGCCCTGGTCGTCCAGCACTTCGTAGTTCAGGTATTCTACTGTTGGCATCACCCAATCGTTCGACCGCCTACCTGTTAGTAGTTGCTGTTTGTGAGGTCAGCGCCTAATCGTCCGTTTTAGAGGGTTTTCGGCCTCGAAGCGACTCTCTTCGGATCGGATCGCTCCGTAAATTTGGCCGGCCAAAAAGTAGAAAGATAGCTCCGCGTCAGCCGTTCACACGCCCCAGATCGCGGCGATGCCGAGCGTCGTGACGACCGCGAGCACCAGCTGGAGGGGTGCGCCGACGCGGAAGAAGTCGGTGAAGCGGTAGCCCCCGGGACCGTAGACCATCAGGTTGGTCTGGTAGCCGATCGGGCTGAGGATCGCCGTGCTCGCGGCGAAGGTGACCGCGAGGACGAACGCGAACGGGTCGGCGCCGATTCGGATCGCGGCGTCGACGCCCACGGGGATCATGAGCACGACGCTCGCGTTGTTGCTAATGACGTTCGTCAGCAGCGCGGTCAGCAGGTAGAACACGCCCAGCACGGCGATCGTCGGGAGCGTCGCAGAACTGGAGACGACTAGCGCGGCGATCCACTCGGCTCCGCCGGTGCGTTCGAGCGCGATCCCCAGCGGGATGACGCCAGCGAGCAGGAAGATCACGCTCCAGTCGATCCCCTCGTAGACCTCCGCGGGCTTCAGACAGCCGGTAAGGACCATCGCGACCACGCCGCCGAGCGCGGTGACGAGGATCGGCGCCACCTCGAGGGCGGCGAGCACGACCACGCCGAGGACGATCGCGAGCACCACCGGGATCTTCGAGCGGCGGTACTCCGGCCGGTCGACCTCGCCGGAGACGACGAACCCGCGGGCGGACTGCAGCCGGTCGAGACCGTCGCCGGCGGCCTGGACGAGCAGCGTATCGCCGCCGCGGAGTCGGACGTCCTCGAGACGACGTTCCACTGGTTCTCCGCTCCGCCGTAGCGCGAGGACGGTCGCGTCGTAGCTGTCGCGAAACGATCCCGGCGTCAACCCCTCGCCGATCGTCGAGGTCTCGGGCATCACCATCACCTCGACGAGCCGCTCGTCGGTGGCGCGCTCGAGATCGGCGTCGGTCACCGGGCCGGGCCGTAGCGAGAGCCCGCGGACGTCGAGCAGTTCGAGCAGCCGCCGGCGGGGCGTCCGGACGACGAGCACGTCGGCGGCACGGACCGTCTTGTTCGCGAGCGGCTCGCCGAACCACTCCCCGTCGCGGACGAGCTGGACGATCTCGACGTCGTCGAAACGGGGATCCGTCCGGACCTCCTCGACGGTGCGTCCGGTGAACGGCGACTCCGCCCCGACGGCAACCTCCGTCAGGAACGCCTCGGTCTCGTACTCCTCGGTCAAGGGCTCCTCGGGCCTCACCCGCTCGGGGATGAGCCAGGGACCGACGACGATGAGGTAGAGCCCACCGGTGACGAGGACGATCGCGCCGAGCGCGGTGAACTCGAACATCGAGAACGGCCGGCCGATCAGCCGCGCGGAGACGTCCGAGGCGAGGATGTTCGTCGAAGTGCCGATCAGCGTGAGCATCCCCCCGAACATCGAGGCGAACGAGACGGGAATCAACAGCCGGGACGGCGAGATTCGGGCGCTTCGCGCGAGATCGCTCGCGACGGGAATCATCACCGCGACCACCGGGGTGTTGTTGATGAACCCCGAGGCCAGCCCGCTGACGCCGACGATCGACGCCAACGACCGGCGCTCGCTCCCGCGAGAGACGCTGATGAGCGCCGAACTCAGGACCTGAACCGCTCCCGACCGGCGCACGCCCTCGCTGATGACGAACATCGCGAGCACCGTGATCGTCGCGGGGTTGGAGAAGCCCGAGATCCCCTCCTCGGGCGTGATGGTCGTCCAGGGTTCGAGCACGATCAGCGTCACCATCGCCACGAGGGCGGTGGCGTCGGCGGGAACCGGTTCGGTGACGAACAGGAGAAACGCCAGCAGAATGATCCCGAAGACGACGAGCATCTCCGTCGTGGGCGGCTGGCCGGCGACCTGCGGGAGGACGACCTTCATGACGACGTGCCGGCCGACGGCCTCGGACGATATGAACGTAGGGCTTACCGACGGCGGGCCGGCTCGGACGACCGCGATCGGCGACCGGTGACTTTAGGCGCCGCCCCGCCGAGCGGGCGGTATGGCTGGTTTCGACGCCTTCGAGGTGGTCCCGGCGGTCGACGTGCAGGACGGCGAGGTCGTCCAGCTGGTACAGGGAGAGCGCGGCACCGAGAAGCGCTACGGCGACCCCGCGGAAGCCGCGCGCCGGTGGGTCGGCGAGGGGGCTCGAACGCTTCACCTCGTGGATCTCGACGGCGCCTTCGAGGGCGAGCGCAGGAACGCCGCCGCGATCGAGGCGATCCTCGACGCGGTGGACGCCGAGGTACAGCTCGGCGGCGGGATCCGAAGCGCGAGCGAGGCGACCGACCTGCTGGAGCGCGGCGTCGACCGCGTGATCCTCGGGACGGCGGCGGTCGAAAACCCCGAGATCGTCGAGGAGATCGCCGAACGGTACCCGGAGGGCGTGGCGGTGAGCCTCGACGCGAAGGACGGCGAGGTGGTCGTCTCGGGCTGGACCGAGGGGACGGGACTGGATCCCGCCGAGGCCGCCGCGCGCTACGAGGAGTTGGGCGCGGGGACGATCCTCTTTACGAACGTCGACGTCGAGGGGAAGCTCGAGGGCGTCCGAACCGACCCCGTCCGCCGGATCGCCGACACGGTCTCGATTCCCGTGATCGCGAGCGGCGGCGTGGCGAGCGTCGAGGACGTCCGCGCGCTGAAGGAGGCAGGCGCGGCCGCCGTCGTCGTCGGCTCCGCGCTCTACGAGGGTCGCTTCACGCTCGAGGAGGCGGCCGCGGCGGTCGAGTAGGGAGCCGCGGAGCGCAATCGCCTTGTGGACGGCGCGAGAGCTACGGGTATGAGCGACCGGACGGCGGCCGTCACCCGCGAAACCGCCGAGACCGAGATCGAGTGCACGCTGGACATCGATGGCGACGGCGACTCCGTCGCGGAGACCGGCATCGGTTTCTTCGATCACATGCTCGAGGCGTTCGCCACCCACGGACTGTTCGACCTCACCGTCCGGTGTGACGGCGACCTGGAGATCGACGACCACCACACCGTCGAGGACGTCGCGATCACGCTGGGCGAGGCGTTCGACGAGGCGCTCGGCGGGAAGGCGGGGATCGTCCGCTACGCGGACCGACGGGTGCCGCTCGACGAGGCGGTGGCGAGCGTCGTCGTCGACGTCAGCGGACGGCCGCGCTTCTACTTCGACGGCGAGTTCTCGCAGGACGCGGTGGGCGAGGTCACGAGCGACATGGCGAGACACTTCGCGGAGTCGCTCGCGATGAACGCGGGGCTGACGCTCCATGCGGCGGTCGAGGGCGAGAACGCCCACCACGAGATCGAGGCGCTGTTCAAGTGTCTCGCCCGGGCGCTCGACGACGCGACGCGGATCGACGAGCGACGCGGCGGAACGCCGAGCACGAAGGGACGGCTGTGATGTTCGACGAGATCATGGAGAAGTTCGAGGGCTCGCCCAGCCAGCAGGCGGTGATCCGACTGCTGCTCGAGCGGGGGTTCTCGGTGAACGACGAGGGTCGGGTCGTCTCGGGGGGAATCGAGATCCCCAACACGGGGATCGCCCGCGAGATCGACGTCGACCGACGGGTGGTCGACTCGACGACGGACGCGATCCTCGCCGACGAGGAGCTCAGACGGATCTTCCAGAACATCTCGCAGATCCCCAGCCTGATGGACCTCGCGCCGGTGCTCGACCTCTCGACGCTCACGATCGCCGTCACCGACGCCGGCCAGGAGGGGATCGTTGCGGCCGTTACGGGCCTGCTCGCCGAGGAGGGAATCTCGATCCGCCAGACCGTCAGCGAGGACCCCGAGTTCACCGACGAGCCACGGCTCCACATCGTCACCGACGAGCCGATTCCGGGCGGCGTCCTCAACGCGCTCCGCGATCTGGAGTTCGTCCGGAAGCTCGAGCTCCAGTGATCAGGGCCAGAGCCCGCGAGCGTCGTGGGCGGCTCCGAGACGTTCGAGCGCCAGCACGTAGGCGGCGTCGCGCCACGCGAGGTCACGACGCTCGACGCGCTTTGCGACCGCGCTCCACGCACGGAGCATCTCGGACTCGAGCTCCTCGTTGACGCGGTCGAGCGTCCACGCCCGGCGGTTGATGTCCTGGAGCCACTCGAAGTAGCTCACCGTGACGCCGCCGGCGTTCGCGAGGATGTCGGGGATCACGGGAACCGCGCGTTCGCGTAGGATCGAATCGCCCGCGACGGTGATCGGACCGTTCGCCCCCTCGACGACGAGGCCGGCCTCGATCGCGTCTGCGTTCTCCGTCGTGATGACGTTGCCGACAGCCGCGGGGATCAGGACGTCGACGTCGAGTTCCAGCAGCTCGTCGTTTCCGATCACGTGATCGGCGACTCGCGTGACGGCTTCGGGCTCCTCCTCGTGGGTGGGGATCGACGCCGTATCCAGCCCGTCGGGGTCGTGGGCCGCACCGTTGACGTCGCTGACCGCGACGACCGACGCGCCCCACGAATCGAGCAATCGAGCGGCGTTGGCCCCGACGCTGCCGTAACCCTGAACGGCGACGGTCGCCTCCTCGATCGGCAGGTCGTAGTACGTACAGGCCTCGCGCGCCACGATCGCCACGCTTCGGCCAGGCGCCTCCTCGCGGCCGTAGCTCCCGCCGATCACGGGCGGCTTGCCCGTTACGACGCCGGGCGTGGTCTCGCCCTGGAGCACGCTGTAGGCGTCCATGAACCAGCCCATCGTTCGGGCGTCGGTCCCCATGTCGGGGGCCGGAATGTCGTGCATCGGGCCGACCGTGTCGCGAAGCTCCTGGGCGAACCGCCGGGTCAGGCGTTCGATCTCCCCGGAGCTCAGCTCCTTGGGATCGACCACGACGCCGCCCTTCGCACCGCCGAACGGCAGATCCATCACCGCGGTCTTCCACGTCATCCACATCGACAGGCCGATACACTCGTCCTCGGTGACACCGGGGTGATAGCGCATCCCGCCCTTGAACGGGCCGCGGACGCTGTCGTGTTGGGCGCGATAGCCCGTGAACACTTCGAGGGAGCCGTCGTCGCGTTCGACCGGGAGCGACACGCGCTGGACCCGCGCCGGGTGGTTCAACCGCTCGACGACCGCCGGATCGATCTCCAGGTGAGTCGCCGCCCGGTCGAGCTGGCGGCGCGCGGTCGCGAGCGCCGTCTCCGGTTCGTCGGCTCGCTCCTCGACAGTGGGGACGCTCACGGTCACTCGAGCGAGGTCGCGCGGTTGCGCAGCGGATCGTCACACCGGGGGCACGACCCCGGATGCGAGGTGTCGGTCACGCGGGCGCCACACGAGAGGCACTCGTAGATCGATTCGGCGTCGGGATCCGACGCGACGTCCCACGTCGGGTTCGGTGAGGTGTCGTTCGCCGTCATCGGCGCGCAATACTTGCCGGACGCCGAAGTGCATGAGGGTTCAATAGAGAAGTTAGTGGGGGACCCTCACGCTTCAATAGTGAAGTATCCGTCGAACAACGCTCCGAAGATCTTGTGCTGGACGGTCCGGTTGAGCTGGTAGAACGCGGAGGGGGAGACGTCGAGCGCGTCGGCGACCGCCTCGCCGGAGCAGGCACGGGGCGACTCGTAGAATCCGCTGTGGTACGCCAGCCGGACGGCCTCCAGCTGGCGGTCGGTGAGCCGATCGAGCAACGCCGACCGCGTGTGTCCGTCCGCCCGTTCGGATCGATCCCGTTCGCGCTGAGCAAGCAGCGTCGCGTCCGGATACCGCTCGGTGATCACGTCGTCGACGGTCCGGACGTCGGTGGGATTCGAGACGTCGACCGTGAGTCGTGCGCTCGCGCGGTCGGCGCTGGCACGGAGGGAACGGAGGGTCGCGCCACGATCGGCCAGCCGGGTCGCGACGAAGGGGGGAGCCAGACGGAGTCGAAGGACGCCGCCGTCGGCGCGTTCGACCAGCGCACGCGCCTCCTCGATCGCGACCGTCTCGCCGGCGGCCGCGAGGACCCGATCCAGCGGCACGCCCTCGACGGCGACGAAGGCGAGTACGCCGTCCTCGACGCGTCGAACGCCGCCGTCGAGGGCGACCTCGCAGTCGGCCGCGAGCGCGAGTGCGAGCAACGGACAGGGCTCGGATCGGGTCTCGTACTCGAGTTCGGTGACCGTCTCGTTCAGCAGGGCGTTTCGCTGTTTGACCGCGGTGAGCGCCGCCGCGATAGTGTCGGCGAGCTCGAGGAACACCGTCCGGGCCATCGCGTCGAAGGCGTTCGCCTGGTCGGCGTACACCGTCAGTACGCCGTAGGAGAACCCGTCGTGACGCAGCGGCACGCCCAGGATCGACTGGTAGCCGCGTTCGAGCGCTGCCGCCCGCCACGGCGCCTCACGGAAACCCTCCGCGACGTTCTCGACCGCCACGGGCTCCTCGTCGCGTATCGCGCGAACCGCGGGTTCGTCGTCCTCGAGGGAGACGGCGTCGAGGTACGTACGGCCCTCCCCGGCCCATTCTCTGGGAACGACGGCGCCGTCCTCGAACTCGCCGATCCACGCGAACCGGAACCGGTCGTCGGTCGTGAGTCGATCACAGACCGCTCGTTCGATCTCCTCGCGCGTCTCGGCGCCGACCAGCGCCCCGTCGATCTCCCGGATCACGTCGTTGATCCGGTTGAGACGCGAGAGCTCGCGGTTTCGCGCGCGCAGCTCGCGGTCGCGCTCGTGGAGGGCGGTCTCCCGTTCGACGCGGTCGAACGCCGCCTCCGTGGTCGCCGCGAGCAGGTCGGCCAGTTCCTCGGTGATCGCGTCGAACGCGCCGTCCGACTCGGCGAGCAACACGCCGTGGTCGCCCAGTGGAACTGCGAGCAGGGGGCCGTCCGAGACGACCCGTCCCTCGAGGAACGCACGGCCGACGGGGTGGTCGTCGCCGAGGCGAAGCGAGTCGGGCGCGCGGCCCTCGAGGAGGGCGTCGGTCGTCGCGGCCGGTTCGAGGGAGTTCTCCTCGTCGTCGAACAGATAGCAGCCGATTCCGGCGGCGTCGAGGACGTCGGTCGCGTCCGAGACGACGATCCCGGCGATCTCGCCGTACCCCTCCGCGTACAATAGTTCGCGCGCGGTGCCGTGCAGCGTCGAGAGCGCCCGCTCGCGCTGTTTGCGAGTGGTGACGTCGCGGCAGCTGTAGAGCGTCGTCCCGCCCTGGATCGAGACGCGCTTGACGTTGACCAGGAGGGAGTGTTCGCGGCCCGCCCGGTCGGCGGCCGTACACTCGACGTTGGTCAGCACGCCCCGCTCGCGGAGCTCCTCGGGATCGAACAGGTCGGCGCCGAGCAGCGCCTCGATGGTGCCCAGCTCGCGGATCTCCTCGACGGTGTAGCCGAAGATGAAGTGGACGTTGGGGCAGATATAGGTGAACCGCCCCTCGTCGTCGGTGACGAGTACCGTGTCGGTCATGTTGTTGAGCGTCACCCGGTGGAGCTCCTCCGAGCGCCTGAGCTCGTCGGCGAGTTCGGCGCGCTCGGTGACGTCGACGGCCGTCACCAGCAACGAGTCCGTATCGTCGACCGGTCGGACGGCCAGCTCGACCGTCGTCGGGGCGCGGCCGTCGCCGCAGTCGAGGGTCAGCGTCGAGGGCTCGCCGTCGGCGGCACGCTCGATCGCCTCGCGGAGCCGGTCGCGATCCGCCGACCCCCACCAGGGGCGCTCCCAGAGGGGTCCGTTGTCGGACTCGTCGGAAGCGAACGCACGGGCGGCGTCGTTGGCCCGCCTGATCCGGCCCGCCGGCGAGAGCAGCCACGTCGCCGACAGGGGATCCGAGAACAGCGCTTCGAACTGGTTAGCGCGCCGGTCTCGCTCCTCGCGGGTTCGTTCGGCCTCGATCGCCCGCGCGGTTCGCTCGCGGAGCTCGGCGGGTGTGGTCGATCCGGCGGGGAGGTAGTCGCTGACGCCCGCCCCGATCGCCTCGCTCGCGCCTTCCTCGTCGCCCCCTTCCGCGTAGAGGACGACCGGGAGCGTCGGGAAGTCCTCACGAAGGGCCCGGAGCAGGTCGAGACCGTCGCCCGCCGGAAGCGAGAGCCCGCTGATCACGCAGTCGGGCCGGCCGCTTCGAACCCGACCGAGCGCCTCCTGCGTCCCCGAGGCGACCGAGAGACGGGGGGTGTCGAACGCCTCGCGGACCGTCGCGAGCCACTCGTCGTCGCCGACCAGCAGGAGCCGCGGTGGACCGGTATCGGAGGACGTCATCGGCCTCCGTAGTCGTCGGGGCGTATAAACGCCGTCGGCGTCACCGACGGAGCGTCCAGCGAACGACCCTCACGGGTACCGGCGAGCGTCGCGTCACCCTCTCCGTGAGTCATCAGAACGCGTAGTGTTCTGATTGGCTCGAAGATCACGTATGCGATCTTCCAACGTTCCCGAGCAGGACTTCCGTGGCGCCCCGGCGGCCGTGAGCGCCGATGACGATCCCGTCGAAGTCGTTCTCGGCGGTGTGGGCGACGATCGCGCGGTCGGGTCGACCCTACTCGGTCGCGGTGTCGATCTCGACGCCGTGCTCGCCCGCGCGCTCGGTGGCCTCCTCGAACGGCCGCTCCGCGCGCTTCTCGAGGTTCGCGTATCAGTCGTCGAGGCGATCAGGAAAGCCGTCGCGCTCCTCGTAGTAGCCGAACGGATCGAGCACGAACGGGACGGTGATCTCGGCGTCGGCGAACGCGGTACAGGCGTACTCCAGCGCGGCGTCGGCGTGGGGCGAGCCATCGATCGGGACGAGAACGCATCGGGTCAAGGAGAGGGATGAACGCCGGCGGACGTACATCGACGTGGCGATCCGTGATCGGCGTCCCGAGGGCTCAGTCGTGGGGGTGGAACCGCCGGATCGCCTCGCGAACCGCGTCCTTCCGCCCGAGGAACGTGACGTGGTCGCCCCGTTCGAGGACGGTGTCGCCGTCGGGGACGTGCGAGCTCCCCTCGCGGCCGATCATCGCGACGATGCAGCCGTCGGGAATGGCGGATCCCACCTCGGCGATCGTTCGGCCGGCGAACTCGTCGGTCGTCACCTCGATCTCCTGAACGTCGTGTCCCTCGCCGAGCTGGTTCATCCAGGCGTCGAGCGCCGGCCGCTCGATTCGATTGTCCAGCGACCAGGCGGTCGCGAGCGAGGCCGAGACCACCTCGACGTCGAGCGTATCGAACGCGGCGACGTTCTCCGGCCGATTCACCCGCGCGAGCACCCGCTCGACGCCGAACTTCGATCGCGCGAGCTGGGCGATCAGCAGGTTGTCGTTGTCGTCTCCGGTCGCGGCCACGACGATCCTCGCGCGATCGATGCCGACCTCGCGGAGCAACGCAGACTCCGTGGCGTCGCCCTCGTAGGCTGTGTAGCCGGCGTCACGGACGCGCTCGACCGTCGACGGGTCGTCGTCGACGATCACCACGTTCTCGCCTCGATCAGTCAGTCGGTCGGCGAGCGCCTGGCCGACCCGTCCCCCGCCGGCGATGATCACCGTCATGGGTACCACGTCGAGGGCGTCCGCGATCTGTCTGGCGAATCCGGCCTGGAGCACCACCGTGACGAAGATGATGAGGAAGACCGTCCCCACGAGCGTCTCGGCGGCGGCGGCGTCGCCGACCGCCTCGAGCTGGATGGCGAACAGCGTCGCGACGCTCGCGGGGATGATGCCGCGCGGCCCGACCGCGCTCAGGAAGAGCCGCTCGCCCCGGGTGAACTGCTCGCCGCGAACCGAGAGGAAGACCAGCAGCGGCCGGACGATGAGCGTCACGAGCGCGACGACCGCGACGCCGCCGAGCCCGAGCGCGAGGATGGCGTCGAACTCGATGAGCGCAGCCAGCGCGATGAAGACGAACGAGAGGACGAACGTCGTGAGCGCCTCGGTGAACGCGGCGATCTCCTCGCGGTGGGGGAGGTCGGCGTTGCCGAGGAGGACGCCGGCGATGGCGACGGCGGCGATGCCGGCCTCGCCGGCGATCCCCTCGGCCCCGGCGAACGCGGAGAACACACCCGCGAGCACGATCACCCGAGTGAGTCGGGGCGCGTTGGTCGGCGAGAGGTCGAGGTGGCCCAGCGCGTACCAGATCACGCCCGCGACCCCCCCTCCGACGAGGACGCCGACGGCGATGCGCTGGAGGAAGGCGACGACGAGCGCCGGCCCGAACAGCGCCTCGACGACCAGCATCTCGAAGATCACCACCGCGAAGACGGCGGCGGTGACGTCGTTGATGATCCCCTCGGCCTCGAGGGCCGCCTCGACCTGGTCGCGGACGGTCACGACGTCGAGGATGGGGGTGATGACGGTCGGCCCCGTCGCGACCAGCAGCGCGCCGATCAGGAACGCGATCTCCCAGCTCGTCTCCAGGAAGAGGCGGACGGCCACGGCCGTCCCGACCAGCATGAACAGCGCGCCGACGGTGACGAGCCGGAGCGTCGCCCGAGGAGCCCGACGGAGCTTCGCGAGGTGCAGGTGAAAGGCACCATCGAAGAGGATGACGGCGACGCTGAACGCCACGACGGTGAACAGCCCATCACCGAACGTCTCGCGGGTGACGAGTCCGATCCCCTCGGGGCCGAGTACGATCCCCGCGACGATCAGGAACAGGACGCTCGGCACCCGATATCGGTCGGAGAGGACCTGCGCGACGACCCCGAGCAGGACGATGACCGCGGAGACCGTCAGGATGGCGTCGGACACGACCTCCGTAGGCGTGCGGGCTACATCAACCACCCGACGCCGCGGGTCGAACGGCGTCGAGCGGATCGACGCGGAATCGGCGTAACGAGCGAGCCATCACGGACGTGCCGCCGACCGACGGAGCCTTGCGGACGGCGACCCGATTTCCGGGGAATGACGGCCGAGGTCTACCGCACCGTCGCCGAACGGGCGAGCGCCGCCTTCGAGGTGCGAGGTTCCGAGTTCATCGGCCACGTCGCCCCCGCGGGAACGGTCGAGGACGCGGAGGCGTTCGTCGCCGAAGTCGAAGGGGAGTACGACGACGCCACGCACAACGTTCCCGCCTACCGGGTGCGCGCGGACCCGCTTCGCGAGTACACGAGCGACGACGGCGAGCCCTCGGGATCGGCCGGAAAACCCGCGCTGAACGTCCTCCAGGGCGAGGAGGTCGAGAACTGCGTCCTCGTGGTTACGCGCTACTACGGCGGGACGAACCTCGGATACGGGGGACTCGTCCGGGCGTACTCGCGGGCAGCGAGCGACGCGCTCGAGGCGGCGGGGATCCTCGAGGAGCGGCCCCACGTCCACCTGTCGGTCGCCGTCGAGTACGACGACTCGGGGACGGTCAGGGGAATCCTCGAGAGCGCAGGCTGTGAGTTCGACGCCGACTACGGCGAGAACGTGCGCTTCGAGGTCCGCGTTCCGAGCGAGGAGGCCGACGGGCTACGAGACCGGCTTCGCAGCGCCACGAGCGGACGGGCCGGAATCGAGTGAGACCGCAGTCTCCTACCCTCCCCGGGATCCGACGTCGGAAACGAGTGGACGGTGCATCCTCGAACCGAAACGCTATTCGACATGAGTTATCACGACCCGGATATGAAGACGGTGAACGCCGCCGACTACCACGACCTCGTTCGGGTCTCGGAGCCACGGATCTCGCCCGACGGCGAGCGCGTCGCGTTCGTGCGGACGGTGCCGAGGGACGACGAGCGCTACGAGGCGACGATCCACGCCGTGGCGCTGGGCGGGGAGGAGCCCCGCCGGATCACGCTCGCGGAGGGCGTCGACTCGGAGCCGTGCTGGAGTCCCTCGGGCGACCGCCTCGCGTTCGTCAGCACGCGCGGCGAGGACGACCGCCCGCAGCTCTGGGTGCTCCCGACCGACGGCGGCGAGGCCCGCCGGGTGACGAACGTCGCCGGCGGCGTGAGCGCGATCGGCTGGAGCCCCGACGGGGAGCGGATCGCGTTCGTCCAGTCGAGCACGCCAGCCGAGCGCGAGGAGGGACGCGATCTCGGGATCGATGACGCCGACTACGAGCGCGAGTCGCCGGATCCGCGGGTGATCGACCGGCTGATCTACCGGGCGGACGAACGATACTTCGACGGCGGGCACAGCCACGTCTACACCGTCGACCTCGCCGATGACGAGGTCACGCGTCACACCGACGGCGAGTACGACTACGTCTCGCCCGACTGGGGCGACGCCGACACGCTCTACTACGCCGCGAAGCGCACCGACGACCCCGACGACAACACGGTGTACGACCTCATCGCGGACGACCTCGCCGGCGGGGCGGAGACGATCACGCGGACGACGGCGTGGGAACCCGGGCTCGCGGCGACCGCCGGCCGGATCGCGTACCGCCGCAGACCGGAGGAGCGATCGACGCTTCGACAGGTCGAGATCGAGGTCTTCGACCGAGAGAGCGGCGAGACCACCTCGCTCACGGCGTCGCTGGACCGGACGGTCGAGGGTGTTCCGAAGTGGAGCCCCGACGGCGAACGCGTCTACTTCCCCGTGCCGGACGAGGGAAGCGTGACGCTCCGTCGAGTCGCGGCGGACGGGAGCGCAGGAAGTGAGGTCGTGATCGAGGACGGCCACGTCGACGGCTTCGATCCCGGCCGCGACGCCGTGGCGGTCACGAGAAGCGAGTGGGACCACCCCGGCGACGTGTTCGCCTCGACGCCCGCGGGTGGCGAGACCAACCGCCTGACCCGTGTGAACGCCGGCTACCTGGACGACCGGGCGGTTCCACAGCCCGAGGAGCTCCGGTTCGAGAGCGACGGGAAGGAGATCCAGGGGTGGGTGCTCACGCCGCCCGACCTCGATCCCGACGAGTCGTACCCGCTCGTCGTCGAGATCCACGGCGGACCCCACGCGATGTGGTCGACCGGGGGGACGACCTGGCACGAGTTCCAGACGCTCGCCGCACGGGGCTACGTCGTCTTCTGGTGCAACCCCAGAGGATCGACCGGCTACGGCGAGGAACACATGGCCGCGATCGAGCGCGACTGGGGTGACGTTACGATGCGCGACGTCCTCGCCGGCGCGGACCTCGTTCGGAACCGCGCGTACGTCGACGAGGCGAACCAGTTCGTCACCGGCGGCTCCTTCGGCGGCTACATGACCGGCTGGATCGTCGGCCACACCGACCGGTTCGAGGGAGCCGTCGCCCAGCGCGGCGTCTACGATCTCTCGAGCTTCTACGGCTCGACCGACGCGTTCAAGCTGATCGAGTGGGAGTTCGACGCCGTGCCCTGGGAGGAACCCGAACGCCTCCACGAGCGTTCGCCGACCGCCTACGCCGATCGGGTGACGACGCCGACGCTCGTCATGCACGCCGAGAACGATTACCGGGTGCCGATCGGCGGCGGGGAGGCGTTCTATCGGGCGCTGAAGAAGAACGGCGTCGAAACCCGGCTCGTCCGCTATCCGCGCGAGGGCCACGAGCTCTCCCGGTCGGGCGAGCCCGGACACGTCGTCGATCGGATCGAGCGGATCGCCCGCTGGTTCGACGGCTACTCAGACCACCACGACGTCCCGCGCGCGCTCGAGCGCGGCGACGGGGGGTTGTCCGTAGCCGACGAACGCAGGGAGGGAAACGAAACCGAACCTGGTGACGGGGACGGGCCGATCGATCGTTGAAGCAGCCGACAGAACCGCCAAGATTCGGACGGCCCTCGTCCAAACGTGAAACGCAACGTCGGCAGCCTCGATCGTCTCGGCCGTCTTCTCGTCTCGTTCGCGCTGCTCGTGTTCGGCTCCCGAAATCGGGAAAAGACGATCGGAACCCTGGCGTTCATCGGGGGAACCGACCTGCTCGCGACCGTCGTGATCCGGCGCTGTCCGCTGAACGCGCTGTTCGGCATCGACACCTGCGGCTGAGCCGATCCCCCTTGTGCGGGGGCATCGCGGTCTAGCGATCATCGCGGCCGAGCGATCGACCCCCTGTACTTACGTCATCGTACGCCGTCACCGCGGAGTGATATCATGGCACGGACCGATCGCTTTCTGACCGTCGACGGCGTCGAACTCCACTACACGGCCTGGGGCGATCCGGACGACCCGCCGATCGTCTGCGTCCACGGCCTCACGCGGGTCGGCCGGGACTTCGACGCGCTCGCGGTCGAACTCGAGGAGGAGTATTACGTCCTCTGCCCGGACATGCCCGGCCGCGGCTGGAGCGAATGGCCCGCGGATACCACCGCGTACACGAACGAGCGGATGGCGGAACTGCTCGTCGGGTTCTGTGACGAGCTCGGCTTCGAGGAGCTTCGCTGGATCGGCACGTCGATGGGGGGCGGCCTCGGGATAGCGCTGGCCGGCGGGGCGCTGGCCGATCGGATCACCCACCTCGTCGTCAACGACGTCAGCCCCGATCCCGCGAACGACGCGAAGGAGTCGGCGCTCGAACGGATCGGGGAATACGTCGGCGATCCGCCGGTCGTCGATACAGTCACCGAGCTGGAGGCGTACTACCGGGAGATCTACGGCGGGCGATTCAGCGCGATGACCGACGAGGAGTGGACGGCGTTCACCCTCCGGTCGGCGCGTCGAACGGACGACGGCGGCATTACCCGGGCGTACGACCCGCGCATCCTCGAGGGGCTCGAGGCGGGAGTCGATGACGATAACGATGACGGCCCGGACGGGTGGGAGATCTGGGAGGCGATCGACGCCGAACTCATGGTCGTCCACGGCGTGGACTCCGAGATCCTCCCGACGCCCGTCTACGAGGAGATGCTGGAGCGGCGACCCGATGCCGAAACCGTCGAGGTCGACTCCGGCCACGCACCGATGCTCAACACGGCCGACCAGATCGAACCCGTCCGGCAGTTCCTCGAGTAGGGGAGTCTTCGATCCAGCGGAACAGGGCGGGGCGGGACAGGACGGAGCGGTACGGGGGTTCTACCGCCCGACACGCTTCAGCGACGGCCGCGAACCCTGGGGGCCAATCGAGGGAGACGAACGGGGGTCCGGGGTGGGCTTCGTCTCCGCTTTGGGGCCGGATACCTCGGTCCCCTCGTGTGGTTTCGAGGTGAAAGGAAGGGGTTGGTCGACGACGACCTCCACCCCGTCGACGGCGGGCACGGGCTCGGCCTGCATCGTTCGCTGGGAGTCGCCCTTCCTGTCGTCGACCGAGATCGAGACGGTGCGTGCGAGGGCATCGTCGGCCGTATCGGTACGGAGGTCACACGGGGCAGTTCTCGTTCCCGATCCATCGGCGGACTCCCGATAGCCTCGTGCAGGCCGACCACTAGCTACGTCGTCCGGAACGCCCGGTCGCCGGCGTCGCCGAGTCCGGGAACGATGAAGCCGTTCTCGTCGAGGCGGTCGTCGACGCTCACCGTCAGCAGTTCGACCTCGGGGAACCGCTCCGCGACGCGCAGCAGGCCGTCCGGCGCGCTCACCGCCGAGAGGACGAACAGGTGTTCGGGCTCGGGGGCGTCCTCGAGCACCCGCTCGAGCACCGCACACATCGTGCTGCCGGTCGCGAGCATCGGGTCGGCGACGATCACGGTGTCCTGCTCGCGGATCTCGGGCAGCTTCACGTAGTCGATGGAGATGGGAAACTCGCCCTCGTCCATCCCGGCCTCCTCGTCGCGGCCAGCCGAGATGACGCCCTGTTTTGCCCTCGGAAACGCCTTCAGCAGCCCCTCGACGAACGGCGTCGCCGCCCGGAGCACGTTGATGATCACGACGTCGTCGAGACCCTTGACGCGCTCGCCCATCGTCGTCTCGAGGGGGGTCTGGATCTCGACGTACTCGGTCTCCATGCTGCCGTCGATGATCTCGTAGCCACAGATGCGCCCGAGCTTCACGAGCCCCTTCCGGAAGCCGACCTGTTCGGTTTCGACGTCGCGCAGCCGCGAGAGGGTGTCTCGCGCGAGCGCATGGGTGATGACCGACGCGGTGTCGCGGTCCTCGATGGTCATACGAGAGCGACGGCGGTCCGAGTGCCTTAATGTACCGATCCCCAAACGCCGAGCATGCGCGAGGTCGAGGTCTCACGGTTCCTCCGGGCAACGGTGCCCCGGATCGAGCGCGCGCTCTCGCCGGCGACGCTGGTCGAGTACGAGGGGAGCTTCACCCCACGCGAGGTGATCGAACTCGACGACGGGGTCCGGGTGATCGCCGGCGCGGGCGGACTCGAGATCGGGCTGTTCTTCGAGGAGCGCGAGGACGGCTATCGCTACGAACAGGAGGGTGGCGCCGGGCCGTTCGAGAAGATGGAGACGACGATCACCTACGCGCCCGAGAACGAGGGCGTCAGGGTGCGGATGCGCTCGACGGTGACGCTCGATCTCTTCCCCCGGCGGCTCACGGACCGCGTCGCCGCCTGGAAGCGCGAGGCCGAACTCGAACGCGCGCTCGACGCGCTAGAAGCGGAGCTGGGCTGAGGACCCCGGCCGTGTGCGGGTCACGCAGTCCCGTGAAAGGCTTTTGCCGTCGCGTGTGTATCGGTAACTATGAGCGTTCTCGATACGGTGAGGGGACTGTTCGACGGCCCCGAGACGGACGCGACCGCCGAATCGAAGGGCGCCTACTGGTGTGACGACTGCGGAGAGCGGATCCTCGACCTCGACGCCGAGGAGGAGCCGCCGGCCTGTCCGGCCTGTGGGGAGGAGATGCGCTTCGAACGGTCGCCCGACTCCGCGGGCTGTGCCTGCTAGGCCGGTTCGATCTCGGGGGAGTCGTCCCCGGCGTCCCGACGGATCAGTCGGAGGGTCTTTTCGCCGACGTGTGTAACGGGGACACATGCGGGGGTTCTTCCCGGGACGGTTCCAGCCGTTCCACCGCGGCCACCGCCAGTTCGTCGAGCGCATCGCGGCCGACGTCGACGAGGTCATCATCGGGGTCGGTAGCGCACAGGCGTCCCATACGGGTCGGAACCCGTTCACCGCGGGCGAGCGGGTGAGCATGATCCATCGGTCGCTCGAGAAGATCGACACGACGACGTACGTCATCCCGATCGAGGACCTCGATCGCTATGCGGTATGGCCCACCCACGTGCAGACGCTGTGTCCCAGCTTCGAGAGGGTCTACACGAACAATCCGCTGGTCGGACACGTCTGTCGGGAGGCCGGTCTGGACGTCCGCGGCGTCGAACTCCTCGAGCGGGATCGCTACCGCGGTACCGACGTCCGTCGCCGTATGGTCGACGGCGACCCGTGGCACGACCGCGTTCCCGACGCCACCGTGGAGCGCGTCAGGGAGATCGACGGCGTCGAGCGGCTTCGTCGCGTGGTCGAACACGACCGGCACGCGGTCGACGCCCCGTCCTGAGGGGCCTGCGGCGAGAGACACCGTGTTCGCATCGAGCACGGATCGACCCGACGGAACGCTCGGGATCGTCGTCGACTCGCGTTTCCTCAAGAAACGAGGCCTCGGCGTGCTTGGACTGACCAAAGGGAGCGAGGCGTACACGATCCCCAGCGCGTTCGCATACGGCGACGCGGCGGACCGGTGGGTCCTCCGGTTCATCATGACCGAGGACAGCAGGAAGCGGGCGTTCGTCTCCGAGACGGAGATCGCGAGCCTCACGGCGTACGAGTGGCGCAGGAAGAACAACTGGAGGAGCGTCGTCTCAGGGGACCGATCCAGCTGATTCCGGGCGAGGAATTGGCAGAGTCGGCCGCGTTGTTCTCCGACGTCGGCGAGGAGTCGGCGCTCGAGGTGTTCAACGATCCGATATCCGAGTACGAGACCGTCTGGTACGAGTTGGAGATCCCCGAGGCGACGGGTCGTGGTCGGTTCCCCGCTGTCAGGGAGCGGGCGATCGATCGGATCCGGTCGGCTGCGCGCCGATATCGGTACGATGTGCGACCGAGGCCTGGAGACCGGTCGAACCGTCCCGAACCAAGGCAAGACGATCGTTCGGCCGACCGCGCCGGTCAGACGGACTCGAACTCGACGGGATCGTCCTCGGCGCCGGGGAACGGCCCGGTGTCGCCGTCCGCCTCCTCGACGAGACAGCCGTCCAGCCGCTCGATGAGCGCCTCGTCGTCGAGCTCGCGACCGATGAAGACGAGCTCGATTCGCCGGTCGCCCCACTCGTCGTCCCACTCGAGGTCGGGTCGGTTCGACCGGTAGAGGTCGCGCTCGACCTCCGGGAGGGCGGCGATCCACCGGCCCGCGGGCTCGACCCGCGTGATCCGGCCCCCGTAGCTCATGCGGAGTTCCGCGTCGGGCCGGCCCGCGACCCAGAACCGCCCCTTCGCGCGGACGAGCGCCGCGGGGAGTGCCTCGAGGAGGGCGGCGAACCGCTCGGCGTCGAACGGCCGGCGTCGCCGGTAGACGAACGAGTCGATCCCGTACTCCTCGTTGGGATGTCGGTGATCGTGCCCGTCGTGGGTCCGGTTCGCCTCGTCCCCGTGGTCGGTCTCCTCGAGCGCGCGCTTCCACCCGGCCGACTCGCCCGCGCGCTCGGGGTCGAACCGGCCGGTGTCGAGGATCTCGGCGGGATCGAGCTCTCCGTAGCGCGTCCGAACGATCCGGGCGCTCGGCTGGAGCCCCCGGAGGGTCGCCTCCACCTCGTCGAGTTCGTCCTCGGGGAGGAGGTCGCACTTGTTGAGCACGAGTACGTCACAGCACTCGACCTGTTCGAGCAGCAGATCCGAGAGGGGACGCGTCTCCCCCTCGGCGGTCTCGGCGTACTCGGGCTCCCGTTCGCCCGCGAAACGCGCGCGGAAGTCGGCGGCGTCGACCACGGTCACGAGCGTGTCGACGGCGTAGACCGCGGCGGCCTTCGAGTCCGTGGTGAACAGCCGGGCGACGGGAGCAGGCTCGGAGATGCCCGAGGACTCGACGACGAGGTGGTCGAACTCCCGGGAGCGCGCGAGCCGCATCACCTCCGTCTCGAGGTCGTCCTGGAGCTCACAGCAGATACAGCCGTTCGAGAGCTCCGTGACGCCGCCGGCGAGGTCGCTCCCCTCGGCGATCAGCTCGGCGTCGACGTTGAGCTCACCCATGTCGTTGACGAGGACGGCGACTCGCCGGTCGGTGGTGGCGAGGAGGTGGTTCAGTAGCGTGGTCTTGCCGGCTCCTAACGCCCCCGAGAGGATCGTCACGGGGATGGCGTCGGTCATGCCGTGGGATGGGGCCGGCCCGGCCTTCAACGCACCGTCCCATGCTCCGCCGTGTCGCACCGATGGTGATCGGCGAGCGTCATCGAAGGGGTCGGACCGGAGTACGTCACTCGGTCGTCCGATCCGGCACCGAGAGCGGCGGCAACTGCGCCTCGATGGTCCCGCGGTCCTCCTCGAACCAGGGGGGCAGCTCGAGCGTCCGTCCGGCCTCCGGACCCGAGACGAGCCCGGAGGGCTCGGTCGCCAGCTCGAAGAGGATCCCGCCGGGTTCGCGGACGTAGAGCGACCGGTAGTAGTGGCGGTCCTTCACCCGCGAGACGTCGTAATCACGCTCCCGGAAGAGGTCGTGCCACTCGAACAGCTCCGCCTCGCTTCCGACCAGTAGCGCGACGTGGTGGATCGTTCCCGGTCCCTCGCGGCCGAACGGGCTCTCGACGTCGAGGAGATCCACGATCCCCGCATGGCCGCCCGGCGCACGATATCGAACCCGGTCGCCTTCCTGTGCGAGGAGGTCGAACCCGAGCGTCTCGAGGATAGCGGCGGTGGCGTAGGGATTCGCCGAGAGCAGCGTGGCGCCGTGGATCGCGCGGATCGCCGCCTCCTCCGGGACCGTCTCCGTCCACGGCGCTCCCGCCACGTCGCCGGCGATGAGTTCGATCGGCGTCCCGTCGGGATCACGAACGCCGACGACCCGCTCGTCGAAGCGCTCCGTCCGTTCGGCGCCGCGGGCCGCGAGACGGTCGAGCCAGTAATCCAGCGAGCCCTCGGGGACGACGAACGCCACCGCGCTCGGCTGGGGTTTACCGACGCGGCCGTCGTCGCCGGGGTAGGGGAAGAAGGTGACGAGGCTCCCCGTCGAGCCGGCGCCGTCGCCGTAGTAGAGGTGGTAGGCGAACCGGTCCTCGTGGTTGACCGTACGCTTCAGGAACCGGAGCCCGAGCACGCCGGCGTAGAAGTCGACGTTCTGCTGGGGGTCGCCCGCGATCGCGGTGACGTGGTGGACGCCGGGCGTGTCGCTCAGCATGCGCTCGTACCGTCCGAGTCGACCCGTAGGCACAGTTCGATCCCGTCCGGATCGGCGACCACCAGGCCGGCGTTCCCGGCGGCGACCTCGACGCCGCGTTCCTCCAGGCGCCCTCGCGTCGCCTCCAGCGCCTCTTCGGAGGAGACGAGCAGTTCGAAGCGCTCGAGGCCCCGTCCCTTCGCGGGGGTCGTCCGTCCGTTCCACGTGTTGAGCCCGACGTGGTGGTGGTAGTCGCCGGCGGCGACGAACAACGCCGCGTCGCTCCACTCCTGTCGAACGCCCAGTCCGAGCCCGTCGACGTAGAACGCGTGTGCCGCCGGCAGCGAGGAGACCTCGAGGTGAACGTGCCCGACCGTCGTTTGGTCCGGCACCGCTCTCCTCCCGCGTCCGAGATCGGCGATCGCGTCCGTGTCGAGCCGCCGGGTGTCCATCTCGACGCGACCGTCGCCCGTCGTCGGCCACTCCGATCGGGGTCGATCGCGGTAGATCTCGATCCCGTTTCCCTCCGGATCGGTGAGGTAGAGCGCCTCGCTCACGAGATGGTCGGAGGCGCCGTCGAAGTGCCAGCGCCCACGGATCCGCCCGAGCGCGTCGCCGAGCGCCTCGCGCGAGGGGACGCGAAACGCCGCGTGGAACAGTCCCGTCTCCTCGTGGCCCCGTTCGGGCGCGTCGGGGTCCGCGAGCAGTTCGAGCAGGGGGTCGTCGGCGCCGAGCGTCGCCCGATCGTCGTCGCGTTCGAGGACGGCGAGGCCGACGACGTCCCGGTAGAAGCCGACCAGCCGGTCGAGGTCGTTCACGCGGAGCGTCACCCGACCGACGCGCGTGGTCGGCGGTAACCGATCGTCCGTGTTCGCCATGCCGACCGTTGGTCGCCGGCATGGATAACCGTACGTTCCGCATCGGCGCCAACGACACCGTTTTACGCCCGCGCCCGACACCGCCTACCATGGACCTCGCGGAGCGGATCGAGCGCTACCGGGCCACGATCGAGAAGTGGCTCCGGGGGCTCTATCACGGGATGTTCACCCACCCCGCCTACGAGAAGATCGAGAAGGAGGCCGAGGACTTGGAGGACGCGTTCATGCTCGCCTGTTTTCCGGACGCCTTCGGCATCCCCTCGCCGGTGTCGTACTACACCGCGGAGCTGCTGCCCCACCTCACCGACGAGTACGAGGCCTGGCAGCGGCGCATGTGGGACCGCGAGTCGCTGATCGAGCGCAAGGGCCAACAGTATCACTTCTGAGTCGATGGCCGAGCACGTCTTCTTCGGAGGCAAGGGCGGCGTCGGCAAGACGACCGTCGCGAGCGCCTACGCGCTGAAGTGCGCGAACGCGGGTCTCGACACCCTGGTCGTCTCGACCGATCCCGCCCACAGCACGGGCGACGTCTTCGACCAGGAGTTCGGCGACGAGCCCCGATCGGTCGAGGGAATCGAGAACCTGCGGGCGATGGAGATCGACCCCGAACACGAGGTCCAGGAACACCTCCAGGAGACCAAGCGCGCGCTCGGCGAGCAGCTGAGTCCGGCGATGGCGAGCGGGATCGACCTCCAGATCGAGATGGCCCACCGGACGCCGGGCGCCTACGAGGCGGCGCTGCTGGATCGGTTCGTCGACGTGATGCGCGAGGCCGACTGCGACCGCGTCGTCTTCGACACCTCGCCGACGGGCGCGACCCTGCGACTGCTCGCGCTGCCGGAACTCCTGGGGAAGTGGATCGACCAGCTCGCACACAAGCGCGAGAAGAGCATCGAGTACTTCGAGATGGCCGCGATCGGCAACCAGGAGCCCCGGCGGATCCGCGAGGGCGACCCCATCCTCGCGCGCCTCCGGAAGCGAAAGGAGCGCTTCGAGTTCGCGGGCGACGCGCTGGACGAGGCGTCGTTCTACCTCGTCTGCAACCCCGACGAGCTCTCGGTGCGCGAGACCGAGCGCTCGATCGAGACCCACCGCGAGTACGGGCTGAGCGTCGACGGGATCGTGATCAACCGGCTCACCCCGGAGCCGGACGCCGACGAGCAGGGCCGCGGCGCACGCTTTCTCCGCGAGAAGGTCGAGACCGAGCGCGAACGCGTCGAGTACGTCGAGAACGAGTTCGAGCCGCCGGTCGTCGCCGCCATCGAGACGCGGGTCCGCGAGGTGAAGGGGTCGCTGCTCACGGAGGTCGCGGAGACGCTCTCGGTGGACCCGCTACGAACCGCGTGAACCCACCGGCGCAACGACGGCGCCGGCGGGTTCTACTCAGCGGCCGTTCGGGAGAACTCATACGCCAGGCTTATATTAATCCTGGACGATTCGAGTGGTAGAACTACGCATGGTAGGAGTGATCTGGATCGTGGCGCTCGTGTTGACGACGTTCACGGCCGCGTACATCGGCTACGGGCGATACCTCTCGCAGTTCGTCGGGCTCGACGACTCGCGGGAGACACCCGCACACAAGTACCAGGACGGCCAGGAGTACGTCCCGGCGACGAAACCAGTCCTGTTGGGACACCACTACTCCAGCATCGCGGGCGGGGCACCGATCGTCGGGCCGATCACTGCAACGTTGATCTGGGGATGGGTCCCCGCGGTGCTGTGGGTCGCGATCGGCAACCCGATCCTCGGGGCGGTCCACGACTTCACGTCGCTGTCGGCGAGCGTCCGACACGAGGGGAAGTCGATCGGCTACATCATCGGTCAGTACGTCGGCGAACGAGGTAAGGACATGCTGCTGTGGTTCGCGTTTCTCCTCATCATCCTCGTCGTCGCCGTCTTCTCGCTCGTCATCGGCGTCGTCTTCGATGCCTACCCCCAGGCCGCGACCGCGAGCATCCTCTACATCGCGCTGGCGTTCGTCTTCGGCGTCTGGCTCTACCAGCTCGGGCTCTCCTTCGCCGTCGGCACCGTCGTGTTCGTCGCCGGCGTGTTCGCCTCCGTCTGGGTCGGCATCCAGTACCCCTTCGCGCTCGTCCCCGGCGGCGACTACCCCGCCGGGACGTTCGTTCTGTTGAACTCGACGCCCGGGTTCGTTCCGCCGATCCTCGAGAGCGTCAACATCGGCGCCTGGGTGATCGTCATGCTCGTCTACGGCGGCGCGGCGAGCATCCTTCCCGTCTGGATGCTGCTCCAGCCGCGGGACTACCTCTCGTCGTTCCTGCTCTACACCGGCGTCGGCGGCTCGCTGCTCGCGGTGATCGTCGGCACCTTCATCACGACGACCAGCCGACCGCTCGAGATCAACATCCCCGCCTGGTACGGGTTCATGGGCAGCGACCTCGTTCCGTTCGCGATGCCGCTGTTCCCGCTGTTGTTCGTCACCATCGCCTGCGGGACGATCAGCGGCTTCCACTCGATCGTCTCGTCGGGGACGACCGCGAAACAGCTCAACAAGGAGACCGACGCCCGACTGATCGGCTACGGCGGCATGCTCGGCGAGGGGCTGCTCGCGGCCGTGTCGATCTGTACGGTGGTACTGATCGCCGCGACGCCCGCCGCGGGCGGCATCGGCCTCGCGTTGCCGAACTTCGCGGACGGCGGCGGCATCATCCTCACCGCCTTGGGCATCCCGCTGACGATCGGATCCGTCTTCATGGCGCTCGTGCTGGTGAGCTTCCTGCTGACGAGCATGGACACGGCCGTCAGACTGGGACGCTATCTGGCCGAGGAGCTCGTCGGCACCCCCGAGACGGCTGCTCAGAGCTACGGGGCGAACCGGTACGTCAACACGAGCGTGATCGTCGTCGTCTCGTTCTTCCTCGTCGCCAGCGGCCGGTGGGAGGACCTCTGGCCGCTGTTCGGCGGCGCGAACCAGCTGCTCGCGGCGCTCGCGCTCCTGACCGGGACGATCTGGCTCGCCAACTGGGACGAGTCGAAGCAGCTGATCAGCACCGGCGTCCCGATGGCGCTGATGGCGGTCATCACGATCGTGGCGCTGCTGTGGCTCGTCGGCTACCAGAACATCTGGCTCAACCTGCTGGATGCGAGTTGGCGCGCGGAGGCGACGGGACTCGAACTCGTCTCGGTGTTCGTCCAGAGCGCGATCGCGCTCGTGTTGGTCGGGCTCGCGGTCGCGCTGTTCCGGATCGGGTACGGCAATCTCCAGACGGCCCGCGGCAGGGGCGAGACCGTCGCGGCCGACGGCGGCGAGAGCGAGACCACCGACGACTGACGGCTAGAGCTGTAGCCGTCTCGCGATCAGGCCGAGCAGTCCCGGTTCCTCGCGTTCGATCGATTCCCACAGCGAGAACGCCCCCGCCACGTCCGCGTTCGCGCTGGCGATGCATTCCTCGTCGTCGGGGGAGACGACGACGAGATTGATCTCGTAGTGGCCGTTGTAGCCGAACTTCAACAGCGTACGATCCGAGAAGCCCGCGACGCGCTCGCGGATCGATTCGTCCAGGGCGTCGGCCACGAGCACGAACGTGAAGTCGGTGCTGTAGTGCTCCTCGTCGGCGACGATCCACTCCTCGGCGAGGTCGTGACCCAGCTCGACCAGCCGGTCGAGTTCCGCCGATCGGACGCGCTCGACCCGCCGGACGAACAGGTGTTCGTAGGAGTCGTGGTGGGCGAACGACAGCGCCGGATGGAAGAAGTGTTTCTGGCTGTGGAGCGTCATCTCGCCGTAGAGGTCGAAGCGCTCGCCCTGAACCGCGTAGTCCTTCTCGAGGTCGTAGTTGGGCGCGAGGCGATCCGCGGCCCGGTCGAGGAAGGCGTCCTCCCACTCCGGGATCACGTCCGTGTCGTTCGCGCCCTCGCTTCCGGCTCCGGATTCGGCGTCGGCGCTCATGGTTCCGGTTCGTAGGGGTGGACGTCGTCGATCGGCGGCGCGCCGATCGCGAGCACGCGAACCGGTCGGTCCGCGCTCTCGGCGTTGTACGCGCGGTGAGGACTGTCGGGTTCGACGACGAAGGCCTCGTTCGCGTCGACCGTATACTCGCCGTCGGGCGTCTCGACGCTCAGCGTCCCCGAGAGGACGTAGAACAGTTCCTCCTGGTCGTCATGGTAGTGGTACGCGAGCGGGAGCTGTTCGCCCGAGGCGGCGTCGTAGTGGTTGACGGCGACGGTCTCGAGACCGGCGGTCTCTCCGATCGGATGTCGGTCACAGGGCCGGTCGGGGGTCGCCTCGAGGTCGTCGACCGAGATCACGTGATAGCCCATGGTGGGGGAAGGCGGTCGACGGCCTAATACTTGTATCCGATCGGTAGCCGTCGGCGGCGCCGCGGCGTCCGACCACCGATCCCGACGCGTTCTCCGGATTCACCGCTCGTAGCGCCGGTGGCGCACGGCAACGTATAACGGTCTAGAGCGAGTAGCGTCGACCATGGGTGGAAAGAAGACCGAGGCCTGCGGTCGTTGCAGCATCACGACCGTGATCGACGCGACGGACGGCGATCGGGAGCTCCTCGGCGAGGACCGCATCGAGATCGAGGAGCGCGAGATGCGCCGCCTCTCGGCCCACCACGTCGCCGCGAGCCGGGCGAAGGAGTGGTTCAACTCCCTCGGCGAACGCCTGATCTACGGCCGATAGCGGACGCAGGGCCAACGGCTATATAGCGTCCGAGGCGGAGTAGTAACCCAAATGGAAGAGACCATCGCTGGGTTCAAACAGCGCGGTCGGTGGGCGGACGTCGTCGAACACGGCGAGCGTATCACCCGCGCGCTTCGGGAAGCCGGCGCCGGTGGCCCCGCCTTCAGCGAGTGGAACGAGTGGCGGCCGAAGTTCGGCGAGCGCATCGACGAGGACGTCAGCGAGAAGACCGCCGCCCAGGCAAGCGTGGGCGAGGGCGAGGGCGAACGAGCGGGCAAGGATCCCGACGACGACCTGCGTACTGCCGGCGAGCGTCTCACCGAGTCCTACGAGAGCCTCGAGAACGACGACACCGAGGACGCGCTCGACAAGTGGGGAGAGTCGGTCGGCTACGTCGCCCGCGCCGCGGATTCGGCGAGCCGGAAGGCGCTGCGGACGGTCGAGGACACCGTCTACCAGAAGGTGATGACGCAGCTCGCGCCGTACTACTTCGACAACGAACTCGTGAGCGCGAACCTCCAGCGAACGACCCGGGGGGAGGTACCCGAGTTCGTCTTCGAGGTCAACGTCAACGACGACGAGATCAAGGTGGAGGTCTCGAAGCGCCTCGCGGAGTACGAGGACTCGATCGACCGCTGGCACGTCGAGACCGAGAAGGACGTCGAGATCGCCGAGACCGTCGAGGGCGCGGAGCCGACGGAGGCCGAACTCGAGGCGACGACCGCCAACCCCGAGGAGCTGAACGGGAACGAGTCCGACGCCGCCGAGGGGATCAGAGAGCAGATCGAGGCGGCCGAGCTCGTCGAGGGGCTCGAGACCACCGAGACCGAACGCGAGACCGCGAGCGCCGTCGCCGAAGACGAAGACGAAGATCGAGATCAGTAGCGTCATGGAGACGAGGGCGAAAGCGAGACCGTAATGGTCGATATCGCGACGCTCGCGACGCTCGTCGTCGCCGCAGTCGCCAGTCTGTTCATGGCGTGGGCGATCGGCGCCGGATCGAGCGGCTCTACTCCCTTCGCCCCCGCGGTCGGAGCCAACGCCATCTCGGTGATGCGCGCGGGCTTTCTGGTCGGCCTGCTCGGCTTCGCCGGGGCCGTGCTCCAGGGGGCGAACGTCTCCGAGGCGGTCGGACGCGAGCTGATCGGCGGCGTCACGCTCTCGGCGGAGGCGGCGACCGTCGGACTGTTGACGGCGGCCGCGCTCGTCGCGGTCGGCGTGTTCCTGGGCTATCCGATAGCGACGGCGTTCACCGTGACGGGTGCGATCGTCGGCGTCGGCCTCGCGCTGGGGGGCGATCCGGCGTGGGCCAAGTATCGGGAGATCACGGCGCTGTGGGTGCTCACGCCCTTTGTCGGCGGCGGGATCGCCTATGTGACCGCCCGTCTGTTGCGCAGCGAGAGGGCCCCCGAGAGCTACACCGTCCCGCTGCTCGCGGGCATCGTCGGCGTCATGCTCGCAAACATCGAGTTCGCGCTGCTCGGCCCGCCTGACGTCAGCATGACCGTCAGCGCCGCCGCCGCGTCGGCCACGGACGCCCCTGCGATAGCCGGGATCGACGTCGTTCAGGCGGGCGTGACGCTCGTCTTCGCACTCCTCTGCGCGCTCGCCGTCGGCTACGACATGCGCCGCGACCAGGATCGCGCCCAGCGGCGTTTCCTGCTCGTGCTCGGCGGGCTGGTGGCGTTCTCGGCCGGCGGCAGTCAGGTCGGGCTCGCGATCGGACCGCTGCTCCCGCTGTTCGACCCGTTCGGCCTCCCGCTGACGGCGATCCTCGTCGGCGGCGGGATCGGGCTGCTCGCGGGCTCGTGGACCGGCGCACCGCGGATGATCAAGGCGATCGCCCAGGACTACTCCTCGCTGGGCCCCCGACGCTCGATCGCCGCGCTGATCCCCTCGTTCGCGATCGCCCAGGCCGCCGTGCTGTTCGGCATCCCCGTCTCGTTCAACGAGATCATCGTCAGCGCCGTCGTGGGAAGCGGCTACGCGGCCGGAGCCGGCGGGGTGAGCAAGGGGAAGATGCTCTATACGGTGCTCGCGTGGATCGGCTCGCTCGTGCTCTCGATCGTGCTGAGCTACGGCGTCTTCTCCGCCGTCCAGTGGGTGATCTGAGCTAACCGGTCGGCTCGTCGATCTCGGTCTCGGTCTCGGGCTCGACCTCGATGGCGTCGCGTTCGACGCGAGCGCGCATGATGCGGGTGTTCTCGACGTGTTCGACCGTGATCTCGACGCCGTCGTAGGCGATCGACTCGCCCTCCTCGACCAGCCGGCCCGCGCGGTTGAAGATGAAGCCCGCGATCGTCTCGAACTCCTCGCCCTCGGGGAGCTCGATCTCGAGGACCTCGTTCACCTCGTGGATGTTGACCTCGCCGCGCACCCGAACGGTGTTCTCGTCGAGGTGCTCGATCGGCTCCTCCTCGCCGCCCTCGAGGATCTCGCCGACGACCTCCTCGACGAGGTCCTCCATCGTCACCAGCCCCTCGGTGGTGCCGAACTCGTCGATGACGATCACCATGTTCAGCCGGTCCTCGCGCATCTCGGCGAGCAGTTCGTCGACGTTCTTCGACTCGGGGACGTGGAGCGTCGGCGTGGTGAGATCCGAAAGCGGGACCGTCCGCTCGCCGTACCGGGACTCGCGGATCAGGTCCTGGATGGTGATGATTCCGATGACGTTGTCGAGGTTGCCCTCGTACACCGGCAGGCGTTCGTGGCCGCTCTGGATCGAGGTCTCGATCGCCTCGTCGATGCTCGTCTCGGCGGAGACGGCCGTCATGTCGAGACGCGGCGTCATCACCTCCTTGGCGATGGTGTCGGTGAACCGGAAGATGCGCCGGAGCATGTCGTGTTCGTCCTCCTCGATGACCCCCTCGCGCTCGCCGGTCTCGATCAGGTCCTGGATCTCGTCGCGGGTGACGTAGGCGGTCTCGATCGCGCCGCCCGTGCTTCCGGTCAGACGGTTGATCTGGCGGGTGAGGTAGTCGAAGAGGACGATCAGCGGGTACATCGCGTACTCGGCGAGCTTCAGCGGACGGGCGATCCGCCGGGCCCACGAGTCGGCGTGTTCGACGGCGTAGGACTTGGGCGCGCTCTCGCCGAACAGCAACACCACCGCGGTGATGCCGAGCGTCGCGACCCCGACGGCGACGGCGCCGCTGACGTAGAGCCCGAGCAGTCCGGTCGCGATCGCGGACATCGCGATGTTGGCGATGTTGTTGCCGACGAGGATCGTCACCAGCAGTCGGTGAGGGTCCTTCTTCAGCGTCTTGACCATCTCGGCACCGGGGAGGCCCTCCTCGACCATCGTATCGACGCGGTGTTGGGCGAGCGAGAACATCGCGATCTCGGAGGAGGAGAAGAAGGCCGACAGCCCGATGAGCATGACGATGCCGGCGGCGCCGAGGGTGGTGATCAGCCCGAGAGAGAGTTCGATCCCGAAGACATCGACTAGGAGAGGAAGGTGCACCATTCAGTACACGTTCTTGAAAGCCGGCGGGATTAAACGTTTCCGACCGCTGGGAAAGCGTTTACGGCCGTCGACCGCGTAGTCGGATGTATGGCTGATCAACCGCCGATCACGTTCTACCGACTCCAGGGATGTCCGTACTGCGAGCGCGTCACCCGGAAGCTGGGAGAGTACGACCTCGAGTACCACTCCCGGTTCGTCGAGGCGATGCACTCGGAGCGAGACGCGGTCAAGCGCGTCAGCGGCGTCCGGACCGTGCCGGTGATCGTCGACGAGAACACGGGCGTGACGATGGCCGAGAGCGCGAACATCGCCGAGTACCTCGACCGAACCTACGGGGAGGAGGCGGGCGCCTGATGGTGGACTTCGAGGTCAGCGAACTGCCGCCGTCGGAGCACCCCGAGGAGGGCGAGACCGCCCCCGATTTCACCCGCCCGCTAGTCAACCGCGAGTTCTGGGAGGACGTCTCGCTCTCCGAGCTGACCGCCGAGGGTCCCGTCCTGCTCGTCTTCACGCCGATGGACGGCGACTTCCCCGCGACGTACGTCTGGAACGAGCTCCGCGACCGCGCGTGGGACGAGGGGCGCGACCTGCAGGTAGTGGGGCTCTCGATCTCGACGCCGTACGAGCACCGGGGGTTCATCCACGAGCGAGAGATGGAGTACGCGCTGTTCAGCGACCCCGCGAACGACGTCGGCCGGGAGTACGGCATCGATCACGAGCTCGACGGGATGACCGGCATCAGCGAGCCCCGTCCGGCCGTCTTCCTGCTCGACGCCGACCGGACCGTACGGTACGCGTGGGTCGCCGAGGAGTGGCCCGACTTCCCCGAGTACGACGAGATCGAAGACGCCATCGAGTCGCTGTAGTTTTCTCACAGCCGATACGAGACCTCACCTATGAACGCGAGCGACTCCGACGCCGAGCTCGAACGGGCGGCCGACGCGATCCGGGGCGGGGAGCTCGTCGTCTACCCCACGGAGACGGTCTACGGCCTCGGCGCGGACGCGCTTGATCCCGAGGCGATAGATCGGGTCTTCGAGGCGAAGGGACGGCCACGGTCGAACCCGCTGTCGATGGCGGTCCCCGACGTCGAGAGCGCGGTCCAGTATACCGATCTCACCGATAGAGAGCGGCGGTTCGTGCGCGAGTTCCTCCCCGGCCCGGTGACGGTGGTGGTTGAGGCCGGAGACCGAGTTCCCGAGGCGCTTACCGCCGGACGCGACCGGGTCGGCGTTCGGATCCCCGATCATCCGCTGGCGCTCTCGTTGCTCGAACGGGTCGCACCGGTCACGGCGACGAGCGCGAATCGAAGCGGCGAGCCCAGCGCCCGACGGGCCGACGAGCTCGATCCGGAGATCCGCGAGGCGGTCGAGTCCGTACTCGATGGCGGAGAGGTCGGAGGAACCGAGAGCACCGTCGTCGACGTCGAAAACGAGGAGATCCACCGCCGCGGCGCGCTCGCCGATCGGATCGAGGCGTGGCTAGAGGCCGAGCAGTGAGCGAAGCGATCGGGTTCTGACGCCGCAGCGGTCGCGGTACTCACAGCCGGCGCACTTCGCGTCGTCGGCGAGCCGCGGCGGCGGCCCGTCGATCGCCTCGACGGTTCGTATCGCCCGCCGGTAGAGCGCCTTCCGCCGCGTCGTGAGCTCGATCCGGCGGACGATTCCGTACGTGGGGTACTCGACGAAGGCGGTCTCGACCGGCGTCTCGCGCTCCCAGGCGAGCGCCTTCGCCGCCGCGACCGCCCGCACCGACTGGGGCGCCCAGACGCCGTTCTCGGGCGGCCTGCCGGCGGAGACGATCGACGGAACGGGCGGCCCCTCGAGCAGCTTGTGGACGACGCCGCGACACTCCCGACCCGTGAGGAGGACGTCGCGTTCGGGGGGATCGGCGAGCTCCTCGAAGCGGTCGAGACGGTCGAGAGTACGCGTCAGGTTCGTCCGAAACTCGTCGGGAGCGACGGCGATCGGCCGACGCCGGAGGAGGGAGTCGTCGGCGTCGAGAAGGGTTCGGTACTCGAAGGCGAGTGCACGGCGGGTCGTGACGGCGTCGGGCACCTCGCGAGCGTCCTCGCAACGATAGTAGAGCTTTCGCGGACAGTAGACGGCCAGCGCGAGGTCGCTGAAGGCGTGCACGCGCTCCTTGGGCGCGTCTTCACGTTTGAACCTACGACCGTACGTCGCGTCACATCTCGATGTCGTTCTCCATCCCCTCGGTGGCCTCCTTGAGGCCGTCCTCGCGGGCGTCGCGGGCCAGCCGGTTCGAGAGGTCGCCGTCGGCGACCAGCTCCTCGAACTCGTCACGGTAGCGGTCGTTCGCGGTACGGGCCTCCTCGCGGGCACGCTGGACGCGGCGGGCGCGACGCACCGTCGCCTCGTCGACGTCGTACGCCGCGGCGACCTCCTCGGGGCTCTCGTCCGCCTCGAGACGTTCGCGGAGCTCGCGAAGCTCGAAGGGGAACTCCTCGTCCGCCTCGCGGAGGAGGTGAAGGTCCATCCGGGCCCGGAAGAGCTCGTCCTCATCGGCGTCGAACTCCGCGGCGAGCTCGTCGTTCTCCTCGAAGAAGCCCCGGACGAGCCGGCGGTACTCCTCGGTCGACCAGTCGGTGTCGAACTCGTACGCCCCTTGCATCCGCTCGATGACGGCGGTGAGCCGTTCCTCGACGGATCGCTCGTCGGTCAGCGACCCGGGGGTCTCCTCCTGGCGCTCCGTGACGGTGTCCTCCTCCGTGACGTCCAGAAAGAGATCGCGTAGCTCCTCGGTCTTCTCGTCCAACTGCTCGGTGTTTTCGGTCATGCTGACCCCCGACTCAGCGGGCAGGGATATAAAGCCTGTTGCCTGTGTGCTCCTGCTCGTCAACCGAAGATTCAATGTGGTTGACGGCGACGGTCGGCGCATGGAGCCACGAAAATGAGCACCGAATCCGAATCCGTCGACCTCGTCGACGACGCGACCGTCACGAACGTCGCCCGTGCGGCGCTGTTCGCCGCGCTGACGGGGGCGTTCGCGTACGTCTCGTTTCCCTTCCCGCTCTCGCCCGCGCCGGTGACGCTGCAGGTGCTCGGCGTCTTCCTGGCGGGGATCCTGCTCGGCCCGATCTGGGGCGGGGCGGCGATGGCGCTGTATCTGGTCGCGGGCGCGCTCGGCGCGCCCGTTTTCGCGGGCGGATCGGCCGGTTTCGGCGCGCTCGTCGGCGAGTCGGCGGGCTACCTCTGGTCGTATCCGATCGCCGCGGCGCTCGTCGGGGCGATCGCCCACGGCGGACTCGCGGTGCGCGCCCCCGAACGGATCCACCCGGCGCGGATGGTGGGCGCGATGGCGGCCGGCACCGTCGTCATCTACGCGCTCGGCGTGCTCGGGCTGATGCTGGTGCTCGGGCTCTCGCCGACGAACGCCGTGATCGCGGGCGCGCTGGTCTTCCTCCCGGCCGAGGCGGTGAAGATGGCCGCCGCGGTCGGCGTCGTCCGCAGCGAACGGCTCACGGCGGCATGATCGAGACGCGGCGGCTCGTCCATCGCTACGGGGAGACGACGGCGCTCGACGACGTCTCGCTCTCGATCGCCGACGGCGAATTCCTCGTCCTCGCGGGCCCGAACGGCTCGGGGAAGAGCACGCTCGTTCGCCACTGGAACGGCCTGCTCGAGCCCGATGACGGCGACGTACGGGTGAACGGCCGCCCGGTTGGCGAGAACCTCGTCGCCGCCCGCAGCGCGATCGGAATGGTGTTCCAGGACCCCCGCGACGGCTTCGTCGCCGCGCGCGTCGGCGCGGACGTCGCGTTCGGCCCCGAGAACCTCGGACTCGCCCGCGAGGAGATCGACCGCCGGGTCGAGCGGGCGCTCGCGGCGGTGAACCTGGCCGGCCGAGACGAGGAGCGGATCGAGACGCTCTCGGGCGGCGAACGGGAGCGACTGGCGATCGCGGGCGCGCTCGCGATGGAGCCCGATCACCTGGTGCTCGACGAGCCGTTCACCGGCCTCGACGCCTTCGCTCGGGAGTCGGTGCTCGACCGGCTTGCGGCGCTCAGTCGTGGAGGGACCGGCGTCGTCGTCGTCACCCACGACCTTCGGGACGTCCTCTCGCTCGCCGATCGGCTGGTCGTCCTCTCGTCAGGGCGGGTGGTCCGCGACGGCCAGCCGCAGGATCTGGACGACGAACTCGAGGGACTCGGCGTGCGCCCGCCGTGTTGAGCTACGCACCCGGTAAGAGTCTCGCCCACCGGCTCGATCCGCGGTCGAAGCTCGCCGTCCAGATCGCGTTCGCGGCCGCCGCCTTCGCACACACGACGCTCGAGGGACTGGCGGTCCTGACGCTGCTCGCGCTCGGGACGCTGGCGGCCGCCGGTACGTCGCCGACCGAGGCGATCTACGCCTACCGGTTCGCGCTGCCGTTCCTGCTCGGTGGACCGCTGCTCGAGGGACTGACCTGGATCGGCTTCGATCCCGCAGCGGCCAGCGAGACCCTTCTTGCGAGCTACCGTGTCCTCCTCATCCTGTTGGTGTCGGCGGCGTACGTCCGCACGACCCCCGTCCGCGAGTCGCGAGCCGCGATCCAGCGGACCGTTCCCGGCCGACCGGGTCAGTTCCTCGGCATCGGGACGTCGTTCGTCTTCCGACTCCTGCCGCTCCTGATCGCGGACCTGAAGCGGGTACGCGGGGCGATGGCCGCCCGGCTGGCGAGCGAGCGGCCGGTCCACGAGCGGATGGCGCTGCTCGCGGTGACGGGCGTCGAGCGCGCGCTCTCCCGCGCGGATCGACTCTCGCTCGCGCTTCGCGCCCGGTGTTTCGCGTGGAATCCGACCCTGCCCCGCCTCTCGTTCGGACGGGCCGACGCGCCGGCGCTGGCGCTGGCGGCGCTGCTCGCGTTCGCGGCGCTCTACTAGGTGTTTCGGACGAGAACGATCGTCCCGTCGGTGACCTCGTCGACGTCGCCGACGTGACGCGTGCCGTCGGTCGGCAGTTCGCCCGCCTCCGTCCGCTCGACGATCGTCCGGGCCTCGATCGGCCCGCAGCCGACGTGATAGGCGCTCCGGCCGCCGCCGATGGCGATCACGGCCGACGAGAGCGCCCTGTTGCCGACCTCGACGACCGGCATCGACGACGACGCCGTGCGCGCCGCATCGAGGACGGGGCCGTGGCCGCCCCCGTCCCCGGTACGGACCCGGACGGCCGGCGATTCACCCACCGCTCCTCCCTCCGATACCATTGTCGACCGGCCGGACCCGAACGACAAAAGGGGGCCCACCTTGCAGGAGCGATCCGTTAGAACGGCAGCGCTATCCGCCGTTCGCGCCCGGCAGGACGGACGGCCGCCACGAGGATCGCGAGGGCGACCGATACCACGAGCACGGCGATGCGGATGGGGCGGGTCATGGCCGGCCGTTCGTCCTCCTGACCAATAGTCCCTGTCCCCTCACGCACCGGCACGTTCCGGTTCGCGTCCGGCGATCCCGTCGCCCGCTATCGACGGCGCGTTTCGGTCCGCGATCGGTTAACGATGTTTAGTTGATATCGCACGAGTACCTCGGGAGTTAATTTTCGACGAAAAGAGATCGTTTGGTGGTAAGATTTAAGCGCACGCTACGCCCGTGAACGATTATGCACGTCGTCGCACGGACCGGCGGGGAGATCACCCGCGAGACGTTCTGGCAGATCGGTCCGATCGGGAAGGGGATGTTCTACTTCCTCTCGATCGTCGCCGTCGTCGTCCTCGTTTACGGCGTCTACGGGCGGTTCGCCCGTTACACGGCGGGCGAGGCCGACCCCCGCGAGCGACTGGACGACCTCCCGGGTCGGATCCTTACGGCCGCGAGAATCGCCGGCTCGAACGAGAGCCAGTTCGACCGCGACCTCTACGGCGGACTGATGCACGCCTTCGTCATGTGGGGGTTTCTCGTCCTACTGATCGGGACGACTATCCTGTTCGTCGACCTCGACTTCTACAACGTCCTCACCGGCGAGTCGTTCTGGCAGGGCGACTTCTACCTGGCCTACCAGCTCGTGCTCGACGCGTTCGGGCTGCTGTTCGTCGTCGGCCTCGGAATGGCGATCTACAGGCGATACGTCGTCCGGAACGAGCGGCTGTTCGGCCCTCACACGGGCCTCGAGGACGACGCGTTCGTCTGGACGCTCTTTCTGCTGGGCGTCGGCGGCTTCCTCGTCCAGGGGGTCTCGATGGTCGGCCAGGAGGGTCGTGCCGCCGAGACCGTGAGCTTCGTCGGCGTCTTCGCCGCGGGGCTGCTCGAGGCCGGCGGGCTCACCCCCGAGGGTGCCGCCGCGATCTACCCCTGGATCTGGTGGCACCACTCGATTCTTGCTCTCCTGTTCGTTGCGTGGATTCCCTACGCCAAGCCGTTCCACATGCTCTCGTCGTTCGCGAACGTCGTGACGCGCGACGAGCAGTCGGGGCGCGTCCTCCCGGGGGTTCCCGCCGACCTCGACGCGACCAACGCCGAGTCGATCGACGACTTCACCTGGAAGGAACTGCTCGACCAGGACGCCTGTACGAAGTGCGGGCGATGCTCGTCGGTCTGTCCCGCGAAGGCCAGCGACAGGCCGCTCGATCCCCGCGACGTGATCCTCGACCTCAAGAGCTACCGCGAGGCTGTCGACGCCGGCGGCGAGGAGAAGGCGATCATCGCGGACGGCGGGGCCAGCGTGATCGACAGCGAGACCATGGAGTCCTGTATGGCGTGTATGGCCTGCATGGACGCCTGTCCCGTCGAGATCGAGCACCTCAACAGCTTCACGCGGATGAACCGCCAACTCACCGACCAGGGCGACGTCGACTCGAACGTCCAGGACGTCTTCCAGGACGTGATGCGCAAGGGCAACTCCTTCGGCGAGCCTCAGCGCAAGCGGGCGGACTGGGCCGACGAGCTCGACTTCGAGCTGACGGACGCCCGCGAGGAGGAGGTCGAGTATCTCTGGTACGTCGGCGACTACCCCAGCTTCGACGACCGAAATAAGAGAGTAGCCCGCTCGCTCGCGACGCTGTTCGAACACGCCGGCGTCTCCTTCGGCATCCTCTTCGATGACGAGAAAAGCGATGGAAACGACGTCCGCCGGGTGGGCGAGGAGTTCCTCTACCTCGAACTCGCGGGCCACCACGTCGAGAGCTTCGAGGAGTGTGCGTTCGAGCACATCGTCTGCACCGACCCCCACTCGTACAACACGATGAGAAACGAGTACCCCGAGGTCGAGTTCGAGGAGTTCGCGGACGACCCGATGATGCCGTTCGAGTACGACGAGCGGTGGAACGCGAACGGCGAGGTGGACGTGCTCCACTGGACGCAGGTCGTCGAGGGGCTCGTCCGAGAGGGCCGGCTCGGGCTCTCCGGAACCGAGCTCGACTACACCGTCACGTACCACGATCCCTGTCACCTCGGTCGGTACAACGACGAGTACGAGGCGCCCCGCGACCTGATCCGCGCGACCGGCTGCGAGCTGTACGAGATGCCGCGCAACCGCTCGAACTCCTTCTGCTGTGGTGGCGGCGGCGGCGGCGTCTGGATGGAGTTCGACGAGGACCCGAAGCCGAGCGAGGAGCGGCTTCGCGAGGCGCTGGAGGACACCGACGCCAACGGAGCGGTCGAGAAGTTCGTCGTCGCCTGCCCGATGTGCATGACGATGTACGAGGACGGCCGGAAGACCGGCGGGTTCGAGGACGCTATCGAGGTGGTCGACGTCGCCGAGTTGCTGATCGAGGCGATCGAGACCCGGACGGAACCGGACGCGGCGAACGAGAACGCCACGACGACGGACTGAGATTACCCGGCCCGCACCGATCGGAACGGATTCCACGAGACGGGTGCTCGGCGGGCATAGCCGCTCGGTTCACCGAGAGAGGAGGGCGAGGAGACGGTCACCGATTCGATGCAACTAAGAGCCGTTCTCCGCGGTTCTCGGACGGATCGCGTTCGCGTGCCGGATCGTCCGAGCGACGATCGCTCGGAGGAGCCATCGCCTCGAGCGTCTCGATGCCATCGTCCACGGTCCGGACGCGATCGCCGTCCGCGTGTGGGTAGACCGCCTCCAAACGATCGCCCTCGTAGACGGCGAGGGTGACCAGCGGAACGACCGTCACTTCCCGGGTCTCGTCGTCGATCATCGATCTAGACTCGCGGTAGGCGAACGCCGGTGCGAGCGTGTAGCCGTGGCTCTCCGCCCAGCGTTCGAAGTCGGAGACGGTCTCGGTCGACGCAGCGCACTCGTGGTCAGTCATGGAGTCGGCGACGGCGTGGCTCCCCCAGACGTCGACGTCGATCGTCGTTAGCGTACCGACGTCGGCGATTCGATGCAGCCGGGCGAGCGTTCGACGTTGCACGTCCGTGATACCGTGCCGGGGGAACGACCGCAGTTTGAGAGTTGCACGCAGCTGAGAGGTGGTCATGTGTTCTCGCAGCCCGTACGCTACAATCATTATTAATGATTTTGTTCCCGGCCGGACAGATCCGCCTACCGATCGGGCTGGCGGTCGGAGGATCGGAACGGCCACACGCTGGCCGGCTTACGAACCGGGGTGTCGACGGAAGGTCCCGTGTGCCGGCGAGGGTGTGGTCTCCGCTCACTGGGCGGCGGACTCGACGTGTTCGAGCGCCGCCTCGGGCGAGTCGACCGCCGCCATGCCCTCGACGTCGTGAGAGCCGATGCCGGCGACGGGCCGACCGAAGTCGAGCGCGTGTGCGATCTCCGAGAGGGTTCCGTAGGCGCCGTCGATCGCGATCGCCGCGTCGCCGTTGAGCACCACGAGCACGTTCCGGGCGTTACCCATGCTCGTGACGATCGGCACGTCGACGTGGGGGTTGGCGTCGGCCGCGCTGTCGCCCGGTAGGATGCCGATCGTCCGCCCGCCGGTCTCCTTCGCACCCCGACAGGCCGCCTCCATGACGCCGCCGCAGCCTCCGCAGACGAGCGTGTGGTCGTGCGCGCCCAGGAGCCGGCCGACCCGGTGGGCGAGGTCGGTGTCGTCCTCGCCGATCCGCCCGCCGCCGATCACGCTGATGCGCATGACGGGGGGTTCGCGCGCCGGGCCAAAACGTTCCCGACACGCATTTGGAGCCGACGCGCCCAGATCGACCATGGAGATCACGAAGCGCCCGCGCCGGCTTCGGTCGGACGGGGTTCGGCCGCTGGTCAGCGAGACCTCGCTCTCGCCCTCTGACCTGATCGCACCCGTCTTCGTCGACGCCACCGTGGAGGAACGCGTCCCCATCGAGTCGATGCCGGGCCACGAGCGCGTGCCCGTCGAGGGGATCGGCGAACGCGTCCGCGAGGTAACGGAGACCGGCGTCGAGGCGGTGATGCTGTTCGGGATCCCCGAGGAGAAGGACGAACGGGGTAGCCGGGCGTGGGCCGACGACGGCGTGGTCCAGCGCGCGCTCCGGCGGATCGACGAGGAGACCGACGCCTACGCCATCGCCGACCTCTGTTTCTGCGAGTACACCTCCCACGGCCACTGCGGGATCGTCGAGGAGGACGCGGCCGAGGACCCCCGTCAGACCGTGGACAACGACGCGACCCTCGAACTGATCGAGCGCACGGCGCTCTCGCAGGCCGAGGCGGGTGCGGACATGATCGCGCCCAGCGGCATGATGGACGGCATGGTCGGCGTGATTCGCGACGCGCTGGATCGCGCGGACTTCACGGAGGTGCCGATCATGAGCTACGCGGTGAAGTACGAGTCGGCGTTCTACGGCCCCTTCAGGGACGCTGCCGACGGCGCTCCCGCGTTCGGGGATCGGCGCCACTACCAGATGGACCCCGCCAACCGGCGGGAAGCCATCAGGGAGGCGAAACTCGACGTCGAACAGGGCGCCGACACCCTGATGGTCAAACCCGCACTTCCCTATCTGGACGTCGTGCGTGACGTCCGCGAACACACCGACCTTCCGGTCGCCGCGTACAACGTCAGCGGCGAGTACGCGATGCTGCACGCCGCGAGCGAGAAGGGATGGCTCGACCTCAAGGCGGTCGCCGGCGAGTCGCTGCTCTCGATCAAGCGCGCGGGCGCGGACCTGATCCTGACGTACTTCGCGGAAAGCGTCGCGAAGCGGCTTTCCGCGGGCCGTCAGATGTGATCTGACGACTTCACCGGAAGCGCCGTCATGGCGCTTCCGGTTGACCATCGGACCATGTCCGATGACTTCGCGGAACGCGTCGCGAACGAACTCTCGACGGGCCGCTGAGCGTAATTCGCGGCTTCGGGGACGTTCGCGCGGACTATCCTCCGGCGCGCTCGTGCGTCGTCGCGTTCGATCCGCCGTCGAGCGTCCGGTCGACGCTCGTACACCCAGCCGGCGATATTTCGTCCGATTTCCGGACGAAGAACGACCTTATATTGCTATTATCCCATTGAGTATCTGACGTTCGTCTACAGCACCCGTTGAAAATTTTGTATCATAAAGACAACAGCTATATACTTCCATTCCCATCCTTTCAATCGTGATTTGGAATACATCCATGCACGAAATCGTCCTGATGAACGACGAACGTCCATCTGAGGTGGAGGAATGCAGGTAGCGCCGCTTCAGGTAGATCCGACGGTGCTCGCGGAGGGCGTGAACATGATGTGGGTTCTCGTGGTGACGTTCCTGATCTTCTTCATGCACGCCGGCTTCGCGATGCTCGAGGCGGGGCAGGTGCGCTCGAAGAACGTGGCGAACCAGCTGACGAAGAACCTGCTGACGTGGGCGGTCGGCGTCGTGACGTTCTTCTTCGTCGGCGCGGCGCTGAGCACGGCCGTCGGCGCGGTCACCGGCGGCGGCTCCTACTCGCTCGCGGGAGCCTACGCCGGCACGATCGGCGGCGATTCCACGGCGTGGGTCGACTGGCTGTTCGGCGCCGTCTTCGCGATGACGGCGGCGACGATCGTCTCGGGCGCGGTAGCGGGCCGCGCGAAGCTGCGCGCGTACGTCACCTACACGATCGCGCTCGCGGCCGTGATCTACCCCGTCGTGACGGGCCTGACGTGGGCCGGCGGCTTCCTCGATACGCTCGGCTTCCACGACTTCGCGGGCGGCATGATCGTCCACGCCGTCGGCGGGATCGCCGGCCTCACCGCCGCCTGGATCCTGGGTCCGCGGATGGACCGCTACAACGCCGACGGCTCGATCAACGTCATCCCCGGTCACTCGATGACGTTCGCGGTGCTCGGAACCCTCGTGCTCGCGTTCGGCTGGTACGGCTTCAACGTCGGCACCGCCGCGACCGTCTTCGTCGCCGAGGGCGGCGAACTCGCACTGGGCGACTTCGCCTACGTCGGCCGGGTCGCGCTCGCGACCACCCTCGGAATGGCGCTCGGCGCGATCGGCGCAAGCGTCGTCTCGCTCGCGCTCACGCGGAAGGTCGACACGCTCTACGTCGCGAACGGCCTTCTGGCGGGACTGGTCGCCGTGACCGGCATCGCCGACGTCATCACGTGGTGGGGTGCGGTATTGGTCGCGTTCGTCGCCGGCGCACAGCTCCCGCTCGTGTTCCGGTTCGTCGAGCGCAACCTGAAGATCGACGACGTCTGTGCGGTGTTCCCCGTCCACGGGAGCGCGGGCGTCATCGGCGCGCTGGCGATCCCGTTCGTCGCCGTCCCCGGCGAGGGCCCGACGCTGTTCGCGCAGGTCGTGGGCGTCGTCGTGATCGCCGCCTGGACCATCGGTGCGACCGGCGCGGTCTGGGGCGCGTTCAGGGTGGTCGGCCAGGCCAGAGTCACTCCCGATCACGAGCGCGACGGCCTCGACGTCAGCGAGCACGGCGTCGACACCTACCCCGAGTTCGGCGGACCCGACGTCGCCACCGACGGCGGGATCGTCCGCACCGACGGCGGTGGCTCGAGTGAGATCAAGATGGTCACCGCGGTCATCCGGCCCGACCGCCTGGGCGCGGTCAAGCAGGCGCTCGCCGAAGTGGGCGCGCCCTCGCTGACGGTGACGAACGTCTCCGGCCGCGGCTCCCAGCCCGCGAAGAAGGGCCAGTGGCGCGGCGAGGAGTACACCGTCGACCTCCACCAGAAGGTGAAGGTCGAGTGTGTTATCGCCGACGTTCCCGCCGACGAGGTCGCGGACGCGATCCGCGAGGCCGCCAACACCGGCGAGCCGGGCGACGGGAAGGTCTTCATCATGCCCGTCGAGGACGCCCTGCAGGTCCGTACCGGCAAGCGCGGCGTCGAAGCCGTCTGAGTCGGAGAACCGTTCTCGATTTCCAGACGACGAGATGGCCCTGTTGAAACCCCTCAATCGGTGATGAGTTTCGGCAGCCGTGCTGAATAGAGAACGAACGTCGGTCACTGGCGGTTGTTCCCTCCACCTTGATCGGATTTAAATAGAGTCTCCTACCGTACCAGGGGGAAACGGACGTCCTGATGGCGTCCCTGCGGTAAATTCGGCCGTGGTATTCGGATCGCTGACGATGGTTTCGTGGGGAATCTGGATCGTCGTGGGGAACGCTGCCTCGAAATCCATCGACTCGAGGACGGCTGTCGCGATATATGCCACAGGACTCCACGTCTGGCTGTACATCTCGAATCCAGCCGGACTATTCCACGTCGGTCATCCCATCATGGAACAGCTAGTCAATCAGTGAACCAGGTTTATGACAGGAGTTGTATTTGTTTCGGTTGGTGTGTTATCTCGTTCCTCTGTACCACCGATTCGATCCGTCCTGATGGAGAAGCAACAGTGCTGACTATGCGCCCTCCGTTCGGCACGAGGGCTGAAACCCATCACCGTGTGAGGGTTCAATACGGCTTGAATTTTCCACCACGATCGTTCCCGTTCTTTCGTCACCAAGCCGCTTCAGGTCCGGACACGATCTCCTTCCAGTGGTACCGTGAGATCCCCGGGTGTGAGCAGTGTCGCTTCGGACCGGCAGGTTTCGAACGCGTCCATCACCCAGTCGACCACCGTTTCGTCGTCGGTTTCTATCATCCCGATCGAGACGTTTTCCTCATCCCGTACGATGAGACAGACCTCTCCGTCGTGGAACATCACAGGATACGAGATATCACCGTCGTAGACGTAGATGTTCGTGCGATCGGCCGCGACGATGGCCTCGAACTTGCTGGCGGAGTCCGACGCCACGGCGGCCTCGATAACGGTTGGTGCAAACACCGCCTCAAACGTCTGCGTGCCGTTCACGATCGCTTCGTACCGTCCGTCGATGCACGGTTCGGGAAAGAAGTCAGTAAGACTCCGTGCTTCCGTGGAGTCGAGTTCGAGTTCCCTGATACGAGAGACCATGGCGAACGAGTTGGCGGGTGTCGCCCGAGTGACGAGCGCGTCGGTCAGTTGGTCGACGTCGATACCGATCTCCTCGATCGGCACGTGCGGAAGGAGTTCGTCTAACTTACGCGCAAGTCTCATATCGTGACGGTGCTTCGCGAACGACCCGGCGACGAACGTCCCCAGTGCCGTCAGCGAGTAGTGAGTGCCGTCCCGTACGAGCCAACCACGTTCCTCGAACGCCTGCACGATTCGACCGATGGTGGCCGAGGAGGCGCCGGTCACGTCCTGGAGCTCCGCTCTAGAGCGTGGCTCGGCGGCGAGCGAACTCATCGTCACTGCCCGGTGCTGTGAGTCCGCGAGGAACCGGATGTCGTCGAGTGACCCTGTCATGATACGTGTTAGCACCCGATTAGCATATCTGTTCGTGTTCCGCATGGAAGGACCGAGGTCATCCATGGCCCCCTGTCCACGACAGCGGACACACACGGCGGCTTGCAGGCGTCAGAGAGACGTGCTCACTAGGTGAAATTCCCGCAACCGTTGTGGTATTTACGTCAAGAATCATCATATGGACACGCATCGATCTAATAGAGTGGGTATGGGGCACAGAAACCATCTGCACGTCTGCCAGCACTGTGGCATCGTCCACGCGACCTCGTCCTCGACGGGTCCGAAGAAGTGTGCCGTCTGCGACGCGTTCACGTTCAGCGAGTACGAACCGAACGAGCTCCTCCATGAGAGGAGTGACCTCGAACGCCGATCGAGCGGTGGGGACAATGGGCGGGTGAAGCAAGTCTCGTCGCCCGTCATTCGGCCATGACGGCTACATCTGTCAAGGAGAACGAGCGTATCGCCACCGACTGGTTCGATCAGGTATGGAACAACGGTGAGTTCGACTCTGACGCACTCGCCGATGACTATCACGTCATCACCAACATGGGCTCACACGACGAACTCACCGCCAGGGAGTATCAGGAAACGGTTGCACATTTTCACGATGCGTTTCCCGACCTCCACAAGGAGATAAACGAAGCCATCGCCACGGACGACGAGGTCGTGATCCAGTATACGCTTACTGGCACACACGAGGGTGATCTGATGGAAATACCGCCAACGGGGATCGCTGTGGAAATAGAAGCCGTGGACATCGTCGATGTTGAGGACGACGGGATCGCGAGAGAGTTGTTCGTCGCGGATTTCCTCCGACTGATGCGCCAACTCGAGGTCGTTGAGTAGTTCGTCCGTGTAGCTTGGGTGAGGGAGTTCCCCTTTTCGATCGTTCGATCCGTCGTTTGGTGCCGATTCGATGGTGCCAGCTGGACGAACGGACGGGATCTGACCGAGATGGCCCAGTCCGAACGGGCTGGTTCGAGTACAGTCGGTTCCTCGGCCAGAACACCACCGCTACCCAGTCGCTGTCGAGACGATGAGGAGTTCGCACGAACGTGGATTCCCCTCGGTCAATGAATACCGCCTCTCTATCCAGCACGCCGTTCATATCAATCGTTGTGGGTTTCGACGGAGCCACCGAAATCGACGACGTATCGGTCGTTCGTTAACCGTTCTCGGTTCTTCAGGATGAGCAACCGTTAAGTCCTCGCGGAGTTCCATTGTTCCCATGACGATACAACGGCGCGAGCTCCTGGCGATGATGGGAGGAGGAGCGGCCGCCGGGCTGGCGGGCTGTACGGGACTGCTCTCGAGCGTCGGGGGGAACGGGGACGGGAGCGATAACGGGTCGGGCGGCAGCATCGCCGGCGAGGAGCTGGTGCTGACGACGACGACGAGCACCTACGATACCGGCCTGCTCGACGAGGTCAACGCCGCCTTCGAGGAGCGTTTCGGCACGCCCGTGCAGGCGATATCGCAGGGGACGGGCGAGGCGCTCGAGACCGCACGCAACGGCGACTCGGACGTCGTGATGGTCCACGCGCGCAGCCAGGAGGACGAGTTCATGCAGGAGGGGTACGGGATCAACCGGCGGGACCTGATGTTCAACGACTTCGTGATCGTCGGGCCGGAGGAGGATCCAGCAGGCATTGAGGACAGCGCCGACGCGCTCGCGGCGTTTCGGGCGATCGCCGAGCGCGAGTCGCTGTTCGTCTCGCGAGGCGATAACTCGGGGACGCACACCGCGGAGCGACGGATCTGGGAGGCCGCCGGCGTCGAACCCGGCGGCGAGTGGTACCTCGAGACCGGCCAGGGGATGGGCGATACGCTCAACCAGGCGAGCCAGCAGGGCGCCTACACCCTCGCGGACCGCGGGACGTTCATCTCCCAGCGCGAGGAGATCGAGCTCGTGATCCTCGTCCAGGGGCCGGTCGAGGGCGGCCCCAAGATCCTCGCGAACCCCTACGGGGTACTCGCGGTCAACCCCGCGGTCCACGAGAACGTCAACTACCAGCTCGCGATGTCCTACATCGGCTTCCTGACGAGCCCGGACGGCCAGCAGGTGATCGAGAACTACGAGCTCGACGGCGAACAGCTGTTCTTTCCCCAGGCGCTCTCGAAGGACCCGAACTTCGGGCAGTACGTCCCCGAGGGGTGGCAGTCCGACGACGGACAGGCGAACGGGACGAACGGAGCGTGATGGGTCTCGAGGCGGTACCCGTCGTCGAATTGCCCTTCGAGAGCAACTACATCACCAGCATCGTCCGCGTCTCGCTGTACGTGAGCCTCACTGCCGTCGCGCTCTCGACGCTGTTCAGCCTCCCCGTTGCGATGTTCGTCGGATTCAAACGGTTCCCGGGAAAGGAGCTGGTGACGGCGGTCATCAACACCGGGATGGGCTTTCCGAGCGTCGTCGTCGGGCTCGTGGTGCTCTTTGCGGTGTCGAACCAGGGACCGCTCGGCTCTCTCGACCTCGTGTTCACGCCGAAGGCGATGATCATGTCACAGTTCGTTCTCGCGACGCCGGTGATCACGGGGGTGAGCATCGCGGCGGTCACGGGCGTCGAGGAGAACGTCCGCGACGCCGCCTACGCGATGGGCGGCACCCGGCTGGACGTCGCGCTCGTGGTGATCAAGGAGGCGAAGTTCGGGATCGCCACCGCCGTGCTCGCGGGCTTCGGCCGGGCGATCAGCGAGGTGGGGTCGGTCCTGATCGTCGGGGGGAACATCGCCTACGCCGACGGCACCGCCTATACCCGGAACCTCACGACGGCGATCCAGCTCGAGGCCCGCCAGGGGCGCTTCGAGACCGCGATGTTTCTGGGGGCGATCCTCGTCGCGATCGTCCTCGCGGTCAACTGGCTGGTCGGCCGACTCGGCGGAGGTGGACGGCGATGACGCCGATCCTCGCCGCCGAGGGGATCGGTCATGACTACGACGAACGAGTGTTCGAGGGGACGTCGCTCTCCGTCGAGCGCGGCGAGGTCGTCGGAATCATCGGCCCCTCGGGGGTGGGGAAGTCCACCCTGCTTCGCCTGCTCGCGCTGTTCGAACGACCCGACGACGGGACGGTCCGCTACCAGGGAACCGACGTCTGGGCGGCCCCCGAGAGCCGACGGCTCGCGATGCGCCGGAACGTCGGCATGGTGTTCCAGGAGGCGAGCCTGTTCGACGCCTCGGCCCGACGAAACGCCGAGTACGGACTTCGAGTCCGCCAGTCGTGGTCCGATCGGCTCAGACGAAGCGCCGCCGCGCTCGTCGGCCGTGAGAACGGAACGGCGGAGGCGGCCATGGAGGCGTTGGGGGTGGTCGGTCTCGAGGAGGAGGCCGAGCGGAACGCCCGCTCGCTCTCGGGGGGCGAGGCCCAGCGGGTCGCCTTCGCCCGGGCGCTGGCGTACGATCCCGACGTGCTGTTGCTCGACGAGCCCACGTCGGATCTCGACCCCCGAAACACCGCCGTCCTCGAGAAGGCGATCGGCGAGGCCCGCGACCGTGGGATCGGCGTCGCGCTCGCCACCCACGACATGCACCAGGCGAGGCGGATCGCCGATCGGGTGGCGGTGTTGCTCGGAGACGGGATCATCGAGGTCGGCCCGACCGAACGGGTGTTCGGGCACCCGCGCGACGAGCGCGCGCGGAAGTTCGTCGAGGGCGAGTTGATCTACTGACCGAGAGCCGCCGAGGCGTCGCTCCGGCCACGGGGAGGATCGGTATTATATGCCATCGTAGATAACGGGGGTGGCGTGATCCGTTCGCAATGACCGACACACGCCGTTCGCGCGAGGAGAGACGGAGAGGAGAGGAGAGGACGAACGAGACCTCACGGCGGGCGTTTCTCGCGGCCGGGGCGGCGTCGGCGGCGGGGCTGGGCCTCGGGCCGGGACCGATCGGCGCCGCGGGTGTCGAGACGGACGAGGACGTCGAGGCGCTGCTCGAGGAGATGACGCTCGAGGAGAAGGTGAGTCGGACGCACGGCGCCGAGAACGCCCCGGAGGGGATCGCCGGCTATCTCCGGGGAGTCGAGCGACTCGACGTTCCGGGGATGGGGATGGCCGACGGACCACCTGGCGCGTCGCTCGGCGAGCCGACGACCGACTTCCCCCATCCCGTCGCATCGGCCGCGACGTTCGACCCCGATCTGATCTCGGAGCAGGGGGCGGCGATCGCTCGCGAGGCCAAGGACGGGGGAGTCTCGGTTCATCTCGCGCCGTCGATGGACATGTTCCGAGTCCCGCTTCACAGCCGCGCCGGCGAGTCCTACGGCGAGGACCCTCACCTGGCGGCAGCGATGGCCGCTGCCTATACCGGCGCCGTCCAGTCGGAGGGGGTGATCGCGACGCTGAAACACTTCGTCGCGTACAACCAGACGCGGGGAACCGGCGATGTCAAGGACTACTTCTCGATCTCGGAACACGACGTCCGCGTCGGCGAGCGGGCGCTGCGGGAGATCTACTACCCGCCGTTCAGGGCCGCAGTCACACAGGGGGATGCCGGCGCGGTCATGCCCGCCTACAACCGCCTCAACGGGACGTTCTGCAGCGAGAACCGCGAGCTGCTGCGGGACGTCCTGAAGGGCGAGTGGGGCTTCGACGGGTTCGTCGTCTCCGACTGGGGCGGGACTCACAGCACCGTCGACGCCGCGGAGAACGGGCTGGACGTCGAGATGCCCTCCGCGGAGTTCTTCGGCGACGCTCTGCGGGAGGCGGTCGAGGACGGCGAGGTCGACGAATCGATCGTCGACGAGATGGTACGTCGCGGGCTTCGCTCCCAGGAGGAGATCGGCGCGCTCTCGGGCGAGCGAACGGGACGCGACCCGGTACGAGGGACGGACGAGCACTTCGAGCTCGCACGGACGATCGCGGAGGAGGGAACGGTCCTCCTGAGGAACGACGGAACGCTCCCGCTCGACGACCGGCTCGACGAGGTCGCGCTGATCGGCCGGGAGCCCGAGACGTTCGAGAACAGCGTCGGCGGGAGCGACGACGTGACCGCCATCAGGGACGTCGGCCCCGTCGAGGGGATCGAGAACGTCGCCGACGTCACGGTCACGACCGCCTCACCGGACGAGTCGGTGCCGCTGGCGGCCGACGAGGGCTTCACCTACGAGCACTACGAGAGCGGGGACCGATCCGGATCGCCGATCGGGACCGGCGAAGTCGCCGAGATCGCGTTCGACGGCGAGGCCGGCTCGGCGGAGTGGGAGGGGACGGTCACGCCCGAGGAGACGGGATCGTTCGAGTTCGTTCTGACGAGCCAGGGAGAGAGCACGCTGTTCGTCGACGGCGAGGCGGTCGTGGACAACCTGGGCGGCGGGTTCGCCGGGCCCAACACCGAGCGGGTCGCGACGGAACTGGAGGCGGGTCGGGAGTACACGATCCGCGTCGAGGCCGACGGCGGCGCGCCCGTCTCCGTCGAGTGGACCCGCCCGAGCGCGATCGAGGCCGTCGCCGAGGTCGCCGCGGAGGCCGACGTTGCCGTCGTCCTCGCGAAGACCGACACGACCTACGGCGACGATCGTAAGCAGTTCGATCTCTCGGGCAACCAGAACGCCGTGATCGACGCCGTCACGGAAGCCACCGACGACGTCGTCGTCCTTCTGAACACGGAGTCGCCGGTCGCGATGCCGTGGGCCGAGTCGGTATCGGCGATCATGCAGCTCTGGTTCCCCGGCCAGGAGGGCGGACGCGCGGTCGCGGACCTCCTCTTCGGTCACGCGAATCCCTCGGGGCGGACTCCGGTGACGTTCGCCGAGTCCCTCGAGGACTACCTCCCGGGCGGGGTCGCGACGCTGCCCGAGGAGGCGGAGGCCTATCCGGGGGTCGACGGCGCGGTCCACTACGACGAGGGCGTGTTCGTCGGCTATCGAGGCTTCGACGCGCGCGACGTCGAGCCGCTGTTCCCCTTCGGGCACGGTGAGTCCTACACCGACTTCGAGTACTCGAACCTGCGGGTCAACCCCGATCGCGTCCCGCGAAACGGGCAGGTCAACGCCGTAGTCCACGTCGAGAACACCGGAGATCGGGCCGGCAAGGAGGTCGTTCAGGTCTACGTCCGCGACCGTGAGGCACGCGTCGAGCGTCCGCCTAAGGAGCTCAAGGCGTTCGAGAAGGTGTCCCTCGAGCCCGACGAGCGGTGTGCCGTCGCGTTCCACATCGACGTCGACGATCTGGGATTCTACGACGAGGAAGCCGACGACTGGGCGACGGAGTCGGGCACGTTCGAGCTACTGGTCGGGCACTCCTCGCGCGACGTGCGGACCTCGAAGCGCTTCGAGGTCCGCTGAGGCGACGACGTCACCCCATCGCTGGATTGATCCCGGCAGCCGTGGTCGAAGACGTATCGAAGCATGGACGAGGAAGGGGACGTTCGCGGGGCGGTCGAGACGCGGTTGGCCGTCGGCGACGTCGCCGTCGACGCTCGCGACGTCGAACTGCTGCGCACGATCGACGAACACGGCTCGATCCACGCCGCGGCGGAGGCGCTCGAGCGGTCGTACGCCCACGCCCAGCGCCGCGTCGTCGAACTGGAGGAGGCGACCAGCCCGCTGGTCGAACGCCGACGCGGCGGCTCGGGCGGCGGCGGCAGCACGCTCACGGACGACGCGCGCGAGCTTATCGCCCGGTTCGAGCGCCTCGAGACGGCGGCCGACGGGCTGACCGCCACCGAGGAGACGGTCCTGTCGGGGCGGGTCATCGAGCGCGACGGCGAACTCGGAACGGTGGAGTGCGGACCGGGACGGGTGCGCGCGCTCGTTCCCCCCGCCGGGGATGCAGTCGAGGTGGCGATCCGGTCGGACGCGATCACGCTCACCGCGCCGGAGGACGCGCCGTCCGCTGAGGAGACGAGCGCGCGAAACCGCTTTTCGGGCACGGTCGAGGAGGTCGACGCGGGCGAAGCGGTCGCCCGCGTCGGGGTCGACGTCGGCGCGGAGACGCCGGTCGTGGCGCTGGTCACGCTCGCGAGCGTCCGGAGCCTCGGACTCGAACCCGGCCGCGAGGTGGTCGCGTCGTTCAAGGCGACGGCGACGCGGGCGACGCCGCGGGACCTCGACACTCATTAATCCGGAACCCGAAGCGCCAGCATGAACGACGAGAACTCGCGCGAGCTGTACGACCGGGCGCTCTCGGTGCTGCCGGGCGGGGTCAACTCCTCGGTGCGGGCGATCCGTCCCTACCCCTTCTTCATCGAGCGCGGCGACGGCGCGCACGTGATCGACGCCGACGGCAACCGACTGATCGACTACGTGATGGGCTACGGGCCGCTGTTATACGGTCACGACCTGCCCGAGCTCGTCCGGGCGACGATCCAGTCGCACGCCAGCGACGGCCCGATGTACGGCGCGCCCACGGAGGTCGAGGTCGAGCTCGCGGAGTTCGTCTGCCGGCACGTTCCCAGCGTCGAGATGATCCGCTTCGTCAACAGCGGGACCGAGGCGACCGTTTCGGCCGTTCGTCTCGCGCGCGGCCACACGGGCCGGGAGAAGATCGTGGTCATGCAGGGGGGATATCACGGCGCCCAGGAGTCGACGCTCGTCGAGGGCGGGCCCGGAGGCGCCCATCCCAGCAGCCCCGGCATCCCCGAGAGCTTCGCGGAACACACCATCCCCGTCCCGTTCAACGACGAGGAGACGATCGAGCGCGTCTTCGAGGAGCGCGGCGAGGAGATCGCCGCCGTCCTGACCGAGCCGATGCTCGGCAACACCGGGATCGTCCACCCCGTCGACGACTACCTGGAGCGGCTCCGCGAACTGACGGACGAACACGGCGCGCTACTGGTGTTCGACGAGGTGATCACCGGCTTTCGCGTCGGCGGCCTCCAGTGTGCCCAGGGGAAGTTCGGCGTCACGCCCGACGTGACGACGTTCGGCAAGATCGTCGGTGGCGGGTTCCCGGTCGGCGCGATCGGCGGCCGGACGGAGGTGATCGAGGAGTTCACTCCCTCGGGAGACGTCTTCCAGTCGGGGACGTTCTCGGGTCACCCGGTGACGATGGCCGCCGGCCTCGAGAGCCTGCGCTACGCCGCCGAGAACGACGTCTACGAACACGTCAACGAACTCGGCGAGCGTCTCCGATCGGGCCTCCGGGAGATCTGCGAGGAGCGCGCGCCGAGCTACACCGTCGCCGGTACCGACAGCACGTTCAAGGTGATCTTCACCCGCGACGGCCCTACCCAGAGCGCCTCGTGCGGATCGGGCTGTCGGCAGGACCCCGACTGCGCCCGGTTCGAGCATTGCCCGAAGACCGGCGCGGACGTCGCCCGCGCCGAGACCGATCGCTGGGAGCGGCTGTTCTGGCCGGCGATGCGCGAGGAGGGCGTCTTCCTCACCGCGAACCAGTTCGAGTCCCAGTTCGTGAGCTACGCCCACACCGAGGAGGACATAGAGGAGACGCTCGCCGCCTACGAGGCCACGCTGTAGCGTGTACCGGCGGACGCCGTGGCTCAGGACGCTCGAGGGGCTGCTGTTTCTGGTGCCGCTCGTCCTCGGGGTCGGGATCGCGGGCGTCCTCCAGCGTCATCCGGACCCCCGGGTAGGCCGGACGATGGTGCTGTTGGCGAGCGCGGGCGGGCTGCTCGTCCGCGTCGGCGTTCCGATCTGTCTGTTCCTCGATGCGGGGACGATCCGGGGAGGGGACGGCGGGTGGCGACCCGATCGTACGCCGTACGTGCTCGTGGGGCTCGCGTTCTCGGCGCAGATCGCCGGGGTGGTCTACCTCTACCGGCGTCACCGCCGCGTCCCCGTCGAGGAATCCGAGGGGCGGTGGTGGCTCGTCGTCACCGCCTCGTTCGCGGGGATGCTCGTCGGTATCCCGATCGCACTGGTGAGCCTCTCGTTCGCCCTGCCCGCGCCGGTGGCCGCCCTGCCGGCGCTGGTCGGGGTGGTCGCGATCGGGCTGTTGCCGCCCGCGATCTACCGGGACGCCGTCCACGTTCGTAGCCACCGGCCGGGCGGTCGCTGGCGGCCGAACCCCGGGCTGTACCTGGGGCTGGCCCTGGCGGGAGTCACACTCCCGATTCTATCGCCGTTCGTGGCCGGTTACTACCTCTATCGCCGGCAACTGCGCCCGTCTCGGTCGCGGTTTCGTCGGGTTACTGATAAAAGGGTTGCAGGGGCAGGCGCGGCCGCGAAGACGATTCCCGGTGTATTCGGGGGCGCAATGGCTCAATTCAGTGACGACGACGAAGGCAAGACCGTAGTCAACGCGGACGGCGAGGAGGTCGGCATCATCGCCGCCGTCGAGCACGGAACCGCACACGTGGATCCCGACCCGGGCGTCACGGACAAGATCATGTCCACGCTCGGCTGGAGCGACCGCGACGAGGACACCTACCCGCTCCAGGAGGAGTCGGTCGAGGCGATCACCGACGACGAGGTCCGCCTCGCGTCGACGGCCGGCACCGGCACGGATACCGGCACCACCGGCGCCGGTGGTGCCGGAAGCGGCGCCGGATCGGCCAACGTCGGTGACGATTCGGGCCTCACGGACGACGACGACGGCATCATCGGTGACGACAACGACGATACCATCGGAAGCAACGATGACTCCACGATCGGGAGCGACGACGACACCATCGGCAGCGATGACGACGGTATCATCGGTGACGACGACGATTCGACCATCGGCAGCGACGACGATGACGGCATCATCGGTGATGACGACGACACCATCGGCAGCGACAACGACGACGATCTGATCGGCGACGACGACGACACCATCGGTGACGACGACTCGGTCATCGGCGATGACGATACGGTCGGCGACGACGAGCCGGTCATCGGCGATGACGACGAGGACGACCGAAACACCGGTCTGTAGGCCGGCGCCGCTTCCAGCCTTCGTTGTTTTTTTGGAGACGCCGCGACCAGCGTCGGCGCCGTGGTCCCCTCGAGGAGTTCCCGGAGGACCGCCGCCGTCGGTTCGTGACCGGCAGTATATGTGTCTCGGGGGCCGAGTGCCGATCATGTCCACGCGATCGGCGCCGATCCGCCTCGCGACGCGCGGCTCGGCGCTCGCGCTCGTCCAGGCGCGGTCGGTACAGCGGTCCCTGAGGGGACGTCGTCACGACGTCGAGCTCGTCGAGGTCGAGACGACCGGCGACCAGGTGCGCGACGAGCTCATCCATCGCCTCGGGAAGACCGGGGCGTTCGTCCGGAGCCTCGACGAACGGGTACTCGACGGCAGGGTCGAGGGTGCGGTCCACTCGATGAAGGACATGCCCACCGAGACCCCCGACGAACTGATCGTCGCCGCGGTCCCCCAGCGCGCACGCGCCGGCGACCTGCTGGTCACGCCCGACGGCGCGGAGCTCGACGAGCTGCCGGCGGGTGCGATCGTCGGCACCGGCAGTCTGCGCCGCCAGGCCCAGCTGCTCGCGAAACGCCCCGATCTCGAGGTCGAGCCGCTCCGGGGCAACGTCGACACCCGCGTCGAGAAGCTGCTCGCAGGCGGTCTCCAGGCCGAACACGAGAAACGGGTGGCCGCCGAGGAGGAACGAAGGGGGAACGCCGACGACCCCGACTTCGAACCCGAGTACGAGCGGCGACCGGAGGAATGGATCGAGGAGCTCTCGGAGCTCGAACGAAGGGCGCTTGAGCGCGACGTCGAGACGAACTACGACGCGATCGTGCTCGCTGCGGCGGGCCTCGAGCGCTCGAACCTGCTCGAGGCGGTCCCGACGCAGCCGCTCCCGATCGGCGAGTTCGTCCCCGCGGCGGGCCAGGGCGCCATCGCGGTGACGATGCTCGACAGCGATCTCGCGGAGTCGGTCCACGACGCCGTCGACCACCCGCGGACGCGCGTCGAGACGACCGTCGAGCGGACGATCCTCGCGACGCTCGGCGGCGGCTGCGTCGCGCCGATCGGCATCCACGCGCTGATCCAGGGCGAGCACGTCCGCACGCGCGTGCAGGTGCTCTCGCGCGACGGCGAGCACACCATCTCGGTGAACCGCGACCTCCCCGTCGAGCGCCACGCGGAGGCCGCCCGCGAGCTCGCGGCGGAGCTCGCCGACCGGGGCGCAGACGAGCTGATCGAGGAGGCCAAACGCGAGGCCGACGAGGAGGAGACGGCCGCCGATCGGAGCGACGAGGCCGAGGGCGAGGACGAAGGATGACCGCCAGGGTCCACCTCGTCGGCAGCGGCCCCGGCGATCCCGAGCTGTTGACCGTGAAGGCCCGCCGGCTGATCGACGAGGCCGACGTCGTGCTCCACGACAAGCTGCCCGGCCCGGAGATCATCGAGTCGATCCCCGAGCGAAAACGCGAGGACGTCGGCAAGCGCGCCGGCGGCGAGCGAACCAGCCAGGAGGAGATCAACGACCGGCTGGTCGAACTCGCCCGCGAGGGGAAACGAGTGGTCCGGCTGAAGGGCGGCGATCCCTTCGTCTTCGGGCGCGGCGGCGAGGAGCTGGAGCACCTCCGCGGTCGGGGTATCGACGTCGAGGTCGTCCCCGGCGTGACGTCGGCGCTCGCCGCCCCCGCGGTCTTCGGGATTCCGGCGACCCACCGCGATCACGCCTCGAGCGTCTCGCTGGTGACGGGCCACGAGGACCCCACGAAGGAGGAGTCGGCGGTCGACTGGGAGGCGCTCGCGGCCACGGGGGGAACGATCGTCGTGCTGATGGGCGTCGGCAAGCTGCCCGAGTACACGACGGCGCTTCGGGAGGCCGGCATGGACCCCGAAACGCCCGTCGCGCTGATCGAGAAGGGAACCTGGCCGGAGGGGCGCGCCGTCAGAGGAACGCTGGAGACGATCGTCTCGGTCCGCGACGAGGCCGGGATCGAGCCGCCCGCCGTGACGGTGATCGGCGGAGTCGCCGGACTGGGAGGGCGATCGTGAGCCGAGAGGTCCGCGTCGCGGTGTTCCGTCCCGGCGACGAACGGATCGATGAGGCGATCGAGCTACTGGATTCGCTCGGCGCGACGCCGGTCCCGGACCCGATGCTCGCGATCGAACCCACCGGCACGGCTCCGCGGATCGACGCCGACTTCACCCTCTTGACGAGCAAGACGGGGGTGGAGCTCGCCGACCGAGCGGGCTGGGAGCCCGGCGACTCGACGGTATGTGCCATCGGCGAGCGGACGGCGCGGGCGCTCCGGGAGGCGGGCTACGCGGTCGACCTCGTCCCCGAGGAGTTCTCCTCGAGGGGGCTGGTCTCGGCGCTGAGAGGCGAGATCGACGGGAGGCGCGTCGAGGTCGCGCGATCGGACCACGGCAGCCGGGTGCTCACCGACGGGCTGAACGCCGCCGGTGCGTACGTCCACGAGACGGTGCTCTACGAACTCGTGAGACCGCCGGGGTCGGGCGAGTCCGCCGAGCGGGCCGCGGCCGGCGAGCTCGAAGGGGCGCTGTTCACCTCGTCACTGACGGTCGAGCACTTCCTCGACGCCGCCGCCGAGCGCGGTGTGCGCGAGGAGGCGATCGCCGGGCTCGCCGACGCGGTGGTGGGCGCGATCGGCGAGCCGACCCGCGAGACCGCCGAACGCGAGGGGATCGAGGTCGATCTCGTACCGGAAACGGCGAGCTTCGAGGAGCTGGCCTGTGCGGTCGTCGAGAGCGCGGCACCGAGCTACCGCGACTGACCCTCGGCGGTGAAGCGGATCGTCCGCGCGCCCGGATCGATCGTCATCGGCGCGCCCATCGGAAGGGGAAGGACCGGCGCGGCGTGCCCGAAGTCGAGGTCGAAGACGACGGGGAGGTCGGCGTACTCATCGACCGTGGCCGCGATGGTTCGTTGCTGGCGGCGACGGTAGGCGGTGCGATCCTCCATCGAGTCGCCGGGCGTCTCCGGCTTGCCGACGACGAGTCCGCGGAGCGCCTCGAGGATGCCCCGCTCGCCGAGCGCCCGGACGAACCGTTCGACCATCGCCGCCTGGGGCGTCTCGCCGGAGGTCTCGATCGCGAGGACGCAGCCCTCACAGGCCGCACGTGAGAAGTAGGTAGCGTCGAGCAGCAGCTGGGTCTCGAGCATGGCGAGACAGCCGCCGATCACGGGCGCGGTGAACGGCTCGCGGCCGGCGGCGGCGTGCCAGCGCCAGCCTTCGCTCTCGAACCAGGCTCGGGAGAGGTCGCTCTCGAGGTCGTAGTACTCGTCGGTCCACTCGTCGGCGGGCTCGACCGGACCGAACGGCGCCTCGCGGAACGCCCGCGTGACGTGCTCGCGGGTGTAGTCATGCATCGTCGGGTCCGCGACGAGGTCGGGGAACAGCTGTGCGCCGTAGAACGAGACCAGCCCCGCGTCGTTGAGGTAGAGGTGGAGGTGGGTGTTGTCGCTCGCGCCGTAGAACCGCGTGGGATTCGCGGCGAGCACCTCGCCGTCGAGATGCGGGAGCACCTGTAGCTCGCCGTTGCCGCCCATCGCGGCGATCACGCCGTCGATATCGGGGTCCTCGAACGCCCGCTGGACGTCCTCGGCGCGCGCCTCGGGGTTCGCGCGCAGCCACTCGGTGGTGCGGGTCGCGGTGTCGCATACCTCCACGGAGAGATCGAACGAGCGAAGCCGCTCGATCCCTCGCGAGAGCGCGCCTCGCGGGGGAGCGTGCGAGGGCGCGACGACCGCGACCGTGTCGCCGCGTTCGACCGGGGGTGGATAGATGGCGTCCATAGAGGAGACGAACGGCGGGTCTCGCTTTTCGGTTTCGTTACCGCTCGACGAGTTCCGGATCGGAGTCGGTAAACGGACCGATCCGACGAAACGGCACCGAAGGAACCGATCGCGAGGGTCGCCGACCTCGCGACCCGAAGGTGGTGTGGAGCCGACCAACAGCTTCGCGAGGATCGTAGCTATCGGACCCGGGCGCATCCGTGCTGAAGGAACGGGCAGACCGGTCCGCTAGTTTAAATCCGACGCCGACCCAAACGACGGTGAATGGATCCCCCGGTACCGGAGCTCGCGGATCGTGCAGCCGCGTGCGCCGATCGGCTGCGCACCGCTGATGAAGTGTTGGTGGCCTCCCACATCGACGCTGACGGACTGACGAGCGCCGGAATCGCCGCGACGGCCCTCGAGCGTGCCGGGATTCCCTACGAGGCGACGTTCGCGAAACAGCTCGACGGCGAGGAGCTCGAACGGATCGCCGCCGCTTCGCCGGACGTCGTCCTCTTCACGGACTTCGGCAGCGGCCAGCTCGACGCGATCGCCGAATACGAGGAGAAGGGTGCGTTCACGCCCGTGATCTGCGATCACCACCAGCCCGCGGAGGCCGAGACGGCGTTCCACTGCAACCCCTTGCTCGAGGGACTGAACGGCGCCTCGGAGCTCTCCGGCGCGGGGACGAGCTACCTCCTCGCACGGGCGTTGGAGGGAGACGGAACGGACAACCGCGATCTGGCGGCGCTCGCGGTCGTCGGCGCGGTCGGCGACATGCAGGCGAGCGACGGCGAACTGGCGGGGGCGAACGCCGCGATCGTCGAGGAAGGCGTCGCCAGGGGCGTGCTCGATACCAGTCCGGATCTGACGCTGTACGGCACCCAGACCCGGCCGCTTCCCAAACTGCTGGAGTACGCGAGCGACGTCGCAATCCCGGGCATCTCGAACGACGCGAACGGCGCGGTCCGCTTTCTCGACGGACTCGACCTCGACCCCCGAAACGGTGGCGAGTGGCGGTGTTGGGCAGAGCTCGCCGACGAGGAGAAGCGGACCGTCGCGAGCGCGCTCGTCCAGCGGGCGGTCTCGCGGGGCGTCCCCGCGGACCGAATCGACGCGTTGATCGGGACGACCTACACGCTGTGTCGCGAGGAGCCCGGAACGGAGCTCCGGGACGCGAGCGAGTTCTCCACGCTACTCAACGCGACCGCTCGCTACGACCGGGCCGACGTCGGGTTGGCGATCTGCTTGGGCGATCGCAGCGACGCGCTCGAGGAGGCGCGGCGCCTGCTTCGGAGCCACCGGCACAACCTCTCGGAGGGGCTCCGGTGGGTGAAGGAGACCGGCGTCGAAAGCGAGGCGAACGTCCAGTGGTTCGACGCGGGCGATCGCATTCCCGAGACGATCGTCGGCATCGTCGCGGGTATGGCGGCCGGCTCCGACGGGATCGACCGCGGGAAACCGATCGTCGCCTTCGCCGAGAAGAACGCGGACGACGCGAAGGTCTCCGCGCGCGGTACTCACGCGCTCGTTCGCCGGGGACTAAACCTCTCGGTGGTGATGGGGACGGCCGCCAGCGCGGTCGGCGGCGAGGGCGGCGGTCACGACGTCGCCGCGGGTGCGACGGTCCCCAAGGCCGCTCGTGAGGAGTTCATCGATCAGGTCGATCGGATCGTCGGCGACCAGCTGGGATAGCTCCTCGAGGGCGAGACTGATGTCATCACGGGAACGATCGATACCATGACACGGTTCGAGACGACGTCGTTGACGGCGGTACACTGGGTCGCGATCGGACTCGCCGCGCTGAGCGGGCTGATCCACCTGCTGTTGGCCGTCATCGTTTCCGCGACGATGCTACGGGTAAGCTTCCTCCTCGCCGGCATCGGATTTCTCGGTGCGACGTTCCTCGTTCTGGTGAACTACCGCCGTCGCCTGCTCTATCTCGTCGGAATCCCGTTCGTGGGCGTCCAGATCGTCCTCTGGTATCTCGTCGTCGAGCCGACGATCGCCACCCTGCATGCGCTCGACGCCGTAGACAAGCTCGCACAGACGCTCCTGATCGTTCTCCTGCCCTACCTCTATCTGACGGATCGCTGATTCCATGCGAAAGCAGGCGGACGTCTACGCGAGATCCGACCATGGGTTCGATCGTGTAGCAGACCGAGTTCATCGAGACGATACGCGAGCGTGCGGATCTCGACTCGAGCGAGGAGGCAGAGACCGTCACGATCGCGACCCTCCACGCGCTCGGCATCCGGGTCTCGAAGGGACGGTTCGAAGACGTCGCGGAGCAGCTCCCCGACGAGTACGACCGGCCGTTCTGATCGCGGGGGTCATCGCCCAGGCCTCCGAACGCCTCGGCTGCGGGATGCCGAAGAAGGGGTTTCTGCGACCATCAGCTCTCAAGGGAGCCGGACTCTCAGCGGTTGCCTCGAAAACCGATAGACGTCGGGTTCGTCGAGGCGACCTTCTCGACCTAGGTAATCCTCAGTCTGGTGAGATCGACATCGAATCGTCCTACGTCCGTCGACGAGCATCGACGAGCCGATCTCCCTGCGGATACGGTCAGTAGTTCCGAAAGTCAGGATCTGTGCAGAAGATAAATACACAATTCAATCATACGATACTATGAGCGAACAATATCCAGTTGGCGGACGGCGGATACGGCAGATCGAAAAAGGCGAACAGTACATCCCTCGGGAACACAGTGAAATAGTGGTGGGATATATCGACCTCAATATCACAACGCTAACTGAAAATGCAGGATTCAACGGAACGCCGACTGTCCAGTGGAGAGCAGTGTCTGCTGATGGGGGTAGCGATGTCGTTAGCGGAGAAACACCGTATCACGAATTTTTTGAGGCGGTCAGAGCGGGGCGAATAGTTAAAACATATCATAACCCGCTGGTTGCATATATTGTTCTAAGTTGGGCCGAGCCTGCCAGTAATTCTTGTGGATGGCATCTGCTACCTTCTTGAAAAACATTCCAAGGCTGTCTTTTCCCGTTTCTAAGAAATCTATATAACTACTGCCACCCACCTTTTTGTTTATCATTACGTATTCACCTAGAACACAGACTACATCTGCATACATCTCCTTATCATCTTGATCACTATAATAATCGCGGAAATTCTGCTTGAACGTTTCTTTGCTCGGTCCTTCGTACGCAAACACGCACGAGAATATACTGTCAGGAACTTCTCCGGCCGAGAATAAAGGATAAATATCGCGCTCAAGCTGCTTAATGGAGTCAACCTTCGACAGTGAGTCCTCTAATTGAGACGAGAGATCCGTTTTTACCTCTATGTGCGCCATAACGCCTGCACTGAGGAAGTGTTTTGATAAGCCATATTCTAAAACGGGTAGTTGTTCGTCGTAGATCACCACGTCCGCCTGTTTGCTGATTCCTCCTGCTGAATCAATAATCTCACCATCACCAAAAACGAAATTCTCAGGATATACATTTTCCAAAAAGTTTGCCATAAAGTGTTCTCTGGCCCTTCCTGCTGTAGTATTATGATCGAAACCCGATGTCCGTTCGTATTCGCTCTGAAGTATGTTCGAGGTGTTGCGGAAATACTCGTCAAATTTCGACATGGTACGGCATGGTGTAGTGGTAGCAAAAACCCTGTGAAAGGGAAACACATCAACGTCGAAGTTAATCTGCCTTCAAGAGGAGTATGTTGATTATCTATTCAGTATCGGCATCGTGCGTCTCTTCAGGCGCATGTTGTTCGATATATATTTCAAGGAGATCGCATCCGCATTGACATCCCAAATCAGGATGATCCCGTCACTGAGATTGGTTAATCCGATTGGATACCGTATACTTCCAAACCGGTTATCACTTTGTCGATGTCATCTTCTGTTAGGTTAAATTGATCCAAATGTTGATTTAAATCACTACGTACTACGTCCCTTAATTTCATCGCTAGAGTTCCTAGTCCTATTAAAGCATTACCGTCGATATTTACCCTGAGAGAATGTAATTTATCTAACCTTTTTGCTGCTGATAAATGTTGATTGCTTGAATTGAATTTACAAGTTATTAATTCCATCTCGTCTGCCTGTCCTAATAGATCAATTCCAGCATCGTTTATCTTCTCAGATCCTTCATAGAGGAATGCTTCAAAATAATGATCCTCATACTCTTCATAGTTTGCTACTTCTAAGAGAGTAAGAACTTCCCAGGCTGCTGGACATTCTATGACATCTGCGTAGTTCTCATAAAGATCATGCACTACTTCAGCAAAATCATCCTCACTCAAATATGCTGGCCCATAATGAGCTAATGCATTCAGTTCAGTGTGGATTCTCATTCGTTCCATGTCATCATCTAGATCAATAGGGTAAGGCAGTTGCCCGTTACAACACCGAAACGAAATAACTGCGATCTTTTGATCGTCCGTTAAATCATCCAATATTGAACGCAACCGTGCCCCTTTTTGGTGCTTGTCCTCTGAGAGTTTTGACCTAATCTCTAGTCTCATTGATATTAGAAGTTTGCTCAAGAGTCATTCCGAACTCTTCCATAAGCACCCCTTGTATAGGGGGGAGATTCATCTGATCTAGATATGTTGAAATAGCGTGATCCGCATAAGTTCGCAGGTACCCTTTTGCAAATTCCTCAATTGCAGTATCTTCTTCGTCAGACTCCTCTTCAAGATCCAAGGCCCATTTCATATCTATATTAAATAAATCCGTTCTCTTAGCGATTCGGAAAAAATAGATCTTGTTTCCGTTAGAGGTTTCCTTGATATTGGTTCGCTCAAATTCATCCATTCCTCCCTCTATGGTCACTACTTCACTGTCAGAATCTATTCGTTCCATTTCAGCAGATTTTAACCAAGTTTGCATTTATGTGTTTTATCCGTATTTGATTTCTTGCTGATTATTTCTATCTGATTCGCGGAACACCCTCATATCTCGTGTTCTATGGGTACCCATTCTTATACGCTCATGATTCTCATTGCTAATATAATGTATTGGTTGTATGATATCTTCAAAGACAGGGTCTAAAAGATCTCCTATATCTCGTGTGTTGTTTATGTCACTAAGCTTTGATAAATATTCTCGGTAATTGTTTTCGACAATGGACCGAAATTCTGATTCTACTTCATCTGATTCTTTTGGCATCGTAACCTGAAGCTGTCTTTTAAATTGATTGAGGAGACTAATGGTAGATAAGTACCAGACATACATCTCATCTCCTTGTAGATGATACTGTTCAGTCTTATGATGTTCACGTAGGAAAAATCGTTTTAGCCGCTTATAGACTTCTTCCGTATCAGAGTTGTTGAGTCTAGTATCCTGCGTCAAGATGTCATATGTTATATTGATTATCCGGTGTACTTCTCGGTCAGGGTCGAGCCTCCCTTCTCTTTTAATCGAATCTAATAATGATTCCTCTGAGGACCCAAACAAATCCTCAGAAAACCCAGAGAGGGATTCTCGGCTCATAGTTGGTGGATAGGGTTCCACCACCAAATGTCTTTAGTGTTTATACATCTTTCGGCTCAGTGATAGAATACTAGAATTAGAGAGGACAATCTTACCGGATTCTATATTAAATCCATAGTATAAGAAGGAAACAAAATAGACGTGTATTTCAATCAGTCCGAATCCAAATAGCCCGCTTAGGTTCTGGTTTCTTCTTCCTGATCCGTCCCTCGTCGGCTAACTTCTCAAGATAATTGTAAACAGTCCGTCGTGGAGCCCCAAGCATATTTGCAAGTTCGCCTGTCGTGTATGGTTCTAAGGGCTCCATTACATTGAAAACATCCTCTACGGTGATCCCATGCTCTGACTCGAACCGTCCCTGCTCATTTCGATTCGCATTGGGCATCTATTCTAACTACAGTCTGTAGGTACATAGTAGATGACTTAGCGCTTCCCCTAGTAGACTGCAAACCTTGCAACCTTGCCGTACAAGGAACCGGTATCTTTACACTCCTCGCTCTACAAAACACGGTAGGGAGAGGCCCAACTGATCGACATTCTGCAGTAGAATGTCCGGGTGCTGAGACACCCGAACTGGGCTTCCTCTCGGAAGAACGGAGCTGATTTCCCATGTCCAATAGGAGTTACAGCTCCAACAGAAAGTTGGAGATAAGTGCGGTTAAACGTAGCGCTAGCTCAACATTCCATCGATTCACTGCTGTTAGGGGGATGTATCGTCGTGAGTGACCGCCCTGCGCAACGCTCACGGCTAGAGAAACAGGCTGCTAAGACCATTGAAGCGGACACAGAAGCAGTCGAACTCGTTAGTCAACTTGACTTTGGCTACCTTAAGAACAACGACCGATACGCAAACTGGCACGCCTCAACGCCACTGGTGCCAATGGTACGTGCGCAATTCCTGAGAAAGTTGGAAGACTATAGCATAAGCGACCTTCAGCGCCACCTCGAACACCATTCAGATGATGCTGAAGCCCTCGGTTTCGATAACGTGCCTGCGCGGACGACGTTTGGACGTACATGGCGCGAACGCTTTGATGACAACCTGAAGCACACCATCGAATTCAACGCCAAGCGCATCCGTGAACTGGCCCATGAACGTGGTAGCTCGATCGGACTACAGGCAATAGAGCCCGAGGATAAACGTGGCGTCTCTAATCGAACTGAAGATCGCTTTATCGCCGATAAATCGAAGGATGTAACTGAGGAAATGCAGCGGTTGGTATTTCCGGCATTCAAATTCGATCGCGCTGACAACGCGAAATACGAGACCGATGCGTTCTGTGAATTGCAGAGTCATATGGGCCTGTCGGGATCAGCAGCAGAGTCAGGTACCGACCTCTTTGCTGACGACACGCCCCGCGAGACGAGTGCGCCCGATGGAGATACACATCTCTATAACATCAAACGGCTCGGTCCTGACGCAATTCAGAACATGATAGACGAAGGTATCAGTCGGATGGTTCACAAAGCGAAACATCACTTCGAATTCAGCCGCCCAGCAGAGGTAGCGATCGATATGACCTATATCGCCTACTACGGCGACAGAGACGAGTTAGAGATGGTTATGGGCGCACCCAGTACGAAGTCGTACGACTGGTGCTACAAGTTCGCTACACTGACGGTAGTTGGCGAGAACGTGAAGTTCACGCTCGCCATGCGCCCAGTCAAGAAGGGCGATACAATCGGCGAGATTGTACGGGATTTGTTCTGGCAAGCGCGCGAGCACGTCAGTATCAGTATGGTCTATGCTGATAGGGAGTTCTGTGCTACTGACGCGATTCGCGCCTTCGAAGAAGCCGGTGTAAACTACGTTATCCCCTCGCCGAAAAACACGCGCGTCAAACGAGAGATCGACCGAATGCAACAGGACATCGAAGTGAAGCAAGGGTACGCCATTCGTGGTGCCGTACTTGGCGGTGCGACGAATGAGCGGGTCGAGACGAACCTTGTACTCTTGCCGTCCTCTAAGGACGAATCGAAGACTGTCGCGTTCATCACGAACAAGGACGTGAACGACGAGATCAGGTCGGATCGACGCGAGACAAAGGGGTTGATCGGTCGCTACAGTCGTCGGTGGGGTATCGAGAACAGCTACAAGACGATCAAGGACTTTCTCGCCTGGACCACCTCAAAGGACTTCAGCGTTCGAGTGTTCTACTTCGGCTTTGCCGTACTGCTCTACAATATGTGGCTGCTCGTTGACCTGCTGGTGCAGGTGAGTCTCGACATAGAGCACCGCTATAAGCCGCGTGTGACGGCCAAGCGGTTCTTGAATCTAGTACGGAAGCAACTCGCCGGTATCGGATAGGACCACGTAGAAGCGGTGTTCGCCCCTTCAGTAGTGCTAACTATAGCCCGATTTCTCGTTAGCCACGTTATTGCATATCAGGTAGCATCGTGTAATGAATCACATGCAATTCTCCGGTTTTTCGTAGCCTGAGACGCCGATATAGCTCACAAAATTCAGACAGCTACGTGCTCCAAGAAGCCATATTCGGAACTACTGTACGGTCGTTTCGTATCGTCGTCTCTGGTTTATCAGGGTGGATACGAGCGAGTTCGGGTCGAGAGGGATCGGTACCTGAATCACGGCGGTACGGGGGGAGGCAGGTTCGAGGACGGGAAATCGATCGAAAGCGGACATCCGGAGGCGCGCTGCACCCGAAGCGTTCCCGGGAGGTCGTAGGGGTCGAATCGAGACGGGAGTCGTTGGGAGTGTCGACCAGCGGTCGTACGCGTCGTCAGATGTCGATTCGGAGGAAGCGTCGAAAGAGGAGAATCCTCGTTCCTGGATCCGAACGGGACCGCTACCGTGGCTGGATGAATCGTATGCTGAGATATCGAATCGGAGGTGACGATCGGATCAACCCGCTTTTTACTCGCGCCGGACGATGGCTCGTATGGCCGAGTTCGACCCCGAGAAGTTCGAGGACAAGTACGCGAACTACTTCAACGAGCTCCAGCGGGCGTACAAGAACGCCTTCGAGCACATGAACGAGCGCTACGACTCGGAACTGATCCACGCGATTGACCAACAGGTGCTCAACGAGAGCGAGCCCCAGTACGAGAACGGGGCGTTCTCCGTCGATCTCCCCGAGAACCCGTACGATCGCCTCCAGGGCGTGATCGTCGAGGAGGACCGGTTCGAGGAGATACTCGGCGTCTACGTCGAACGGATCGAGTCGGAGCTTCACCGGGTGTTCGACGTCGACCGGTAGCGGATCAGGGGTAACCAAAGGTCTATGAGCGCCGACACCCTATCCCGGTTCATGAGCACTGACACCGAATCCGAGACCCAGGACGGGGACGACCTCGAGGAGCGAATCAGCAACTTCCTGCGGCGCAACTTCCCGCAGATCCAGATGCACGGCGGCAGCGCCGCCATCCAGAACATCGACCGCGAGACCGGCGAGGTCTCGATCCAGCTCGGCGGGGCCTGCAGCGGCTGTGGCATCTCGCCGATGACGATCCAGGCGATCAAGAGCCGGATGGTCAAGGAGATCCCCGAGATCAACCAGGTCCACGCCGAGACCGGGATGGACGGCATGGGCGGCGGAAGCGGCGGCATGAGTCCGTCGTTCCCCGGCGAATCCAGCGATGATGACGGCGGCAGCAGCGACGAAGGCCCGCAGGCACCGTTCTAGTCCGGTTCACACACGTTTTTTAGCGGCAATGACGAACGAGTAGTTACGACACCCATCACCGGAAATATCGCGACTACGGCAACGGTAGCAGCCGATGGACGCCACGAAGGCCGTCTCCGGTTCCGGCGACTGATGCCGATCAACGGCCGTTGTGATCGCCGTATCCACCGTCTCGACCACTACGGCCGCGCTCCCAGGCCCGAATCAACCGGCGGAGGTGGCGGTTCGTCGGCGCGTCGATCCCGCGCTCCGTCGCGTGTCGAACGACCGCGCCGTTGATCGCGCCGACCTCGGTCCGCCTCCCTGCCTCGACGTCCTGAAGCATCGACGACCGGTTTTCCCCGGTAGCGTCTATCACCGACTCCAGCGCCGCGAGCGCTTCGCGATCCGTCAGCCGAACACCTTCGGCGCGGGCGACGCGGGCGGTCTCGCGCGTCGCTCCGCAGGCGGTCTCCCGGGCGGGTCCATCGGCAAGCGCGCCGTTTCGCACCCGTGCGAGCGCCGTCACGGGGTTGATCCCGGCGTTGATCGCGAGCTTCTCCCAGAGCCGGCGGGGGGCGTCCTCGACCGCGGTCGCGTTCACGTCCGCGGCCCGAAACGCCGCGGCGAGACGCTCGGCCAAGGGCGATTCGCCGCCATCGGACGGTCCGATCGTGATCTCGCCCTGGCCGGTGCACGCCACGTGGCCGGGCGGACGCAGTCGAGCGCCGTAGGTCACGGTGCCCGCGAGCACGCGATCGAGTCGCTCGGCGAGGACTCGTTCGTTACCGAGGCCGTTCTGGAGCGAGAGGACGGCGTCGAACGAACCGGTCGCGAGCGTCCGTGCCGCCTCCGGCGTATCGAAGCTCTTGACGGTCACGACCGCGAGATCGCCGGCGAGACCGACCCCATCGGTCGTCGCCCTCGGGTGGACACGAAACTCGTACTCCCCCGACACCCTCAGGCCCTCCTCGTGAACCGCGCTCACGTGCGGATCACGACCGACGAGGATGACGTCGTGTTCGCGCGCGAGCAGCCCGCCGATCAGGCTTCCCAGACTACCCGCGCCGAAGACGACGATCTCCATTCAGTCCTCGGTCCAGTACATCAGCGCCTCCTTGGATTCCCCGCAGTTGGGGCACTCCTCGGGCAGACCGTCCTCAATGCGGCCCATCTCGCCACACTCCATGCAGCGCCACATCAGATGGGCCTCGCCGAACTCCGCACCCGAGCGGGCGTGCTCGACGCTCATCGCCTCGTAGCCATCGCGCATCGTCACGTAGAAGCCCGCGTTGTCGAACCCACGGATCTTTCCCAGTCGGTTGCCGTCCGAATCGAAGACCGGCTCTCCCATGTCGAGACGTTCGATCTCGTCGTCGCTCACGTTGTCCGGCGTTTCCCCGCTATCTCCAACCATGGTGAGGGTTCGGCGTCCACCCACAAAACGCTACGGTGGTACCGAATCGGGACGGTCATCCGTACTCCGTGGTTCGGTCAGTCCTCGGTCCAGTACATCAGCGCCTCGCGCGACTCGCTGCAGTTCGGACATCTCTCGGGCAGACCGTCCTCGATGCGGCCCATCTCCCCGCATTCCATGCAACGCCACATGAGTTCGGCCTCGCCGAACTCGCCGTTCGAGCGGGCGTGCTCGACGCTCATCGCCTCGTAGCCATCGCGCATCGTCACGTAGAACCCGCCGGGGTCGAACCCGCGGACCTTTCCTAAACGGGTGCCGTCCGAATCGAAGACCGGCTTCCCGAACCCGATCCGGGTGATCTCCTCGTCAGTGACCTCGCTCGCCATCCCGTCAGTGTTCACTGCCATACGTACGTATTGACCGTCTGAGAGCTTAACCAGCGCGTCGATCGGAGAAACGCCGGGCTCCGTTGACGCCGCACAGGGGTCTCGGTCCGGATGCAACGTTTAATAACGACCCCTCGAATTCTGCGTTGAATGGCGGCACTCGACGCCCGGCGACGGCTCCGACCGACCGACCCCGAAACGGCGGTGTTCGTCTCGGGCGTCGCCAGCATGGGACTCGAGATCCTGGCGGGTCGCATCGTCGCCCCCCAGTTCGGAAGCAGCATCTACACCTGGGGGACGATCATCGGCGTCTTCCTCGCGGCGCTGAGCCTCGGGTACCACCGCGGAGGGAAACGCGCGGCCTCGCGCGCCTCGAACCGACGGATGGTCCGGCTCCTGCTCGGGACGGCGGCGTACGTGGCGGTGCTGATCTTCGCGCGCGACCTGCTGTTGCAGCTGACGGTCGCGATCCCGCTGCCGAGCCGGTTCGCGTCGCTGCCGGCGGTGGTGCTGCTGTTCGGGCCGCCGACGTACCTGCTCGGGTTCATCAGTCCCTACGCGGCCGAGCTCTCGGAGAAGGAGGGGCTCGGCCGGGCGTCGGGCCACGTCTACGCGCTCGGCACGATCGGGAGCATCATCGGCGCCTTCGCGACGACCTACTTCCTCATCCCCTGGCTGAGCGTCGAGCTGATCGGGCTGGTGTTCGGTCTCCTGCTGGTGGGCACCTCGCTCGCGATCGAACTCCCCTCGATCTCGCGGGACTCTGCGCTCGCCATCGGCGGCGTCGCGCTGTTGCTCGTCGCGGCCGTCGCCAGCGGATCGGCAGGGGTCGCCGCCGAGGGCCGGATCGTCTACGAGACCCAGACGCCGTATCAGGAGCTACGGGTCGTCGACCTCGGCGACACGCGAACGCTCTACCTCGACGGTCAGCGCCACAGCGCGATGGACCTCGACGACCCGGATCGTCACGTCTTCGACTACACGCGCTACTTCCACCTGCCGTATCTCATGGCCGACGATCCCGACGAGATCGACCGCGTGCTGTTCGTCGGCGGCGGCGGGTTCACCGGGCCGAAACAGTTCGAGCGGGAGTACGACGCGACCGTCGACGTCGTCGAGATCGACCCCGAGGTGATCGACGTCGGCGAGGAGTACTTCGGGGTCGAGGAGTCCGACCAGCTGAACGTCTACAACGCCGACGGCCGGGAGTTCCTCCGGGAGACCGACCGCACGTACGACCTGATCGTCCTCGACGCCTACAAGAAGGACAAGGTGCCGTTCCAGCTGACGACGGTGGAGTTCATGCAGCTCGCGAACGACCGGCTCTCCGAGGACGGCATCCTGCTTGCGAACCTCATCTCCGCGCCGAGCGGCCCCGCCTCGGAGTTCTACCGCGCGGAGTACAAGACGATGAACCAGGTCTTCCCGCAGGTCTACAGCTTCCCCACCTCGGGAACGGGGGCGATCCAGAACATCGAGGTGGTCGCGACCAAGGACGACGACCGCCTCACGCGGGCGGAGCTACGCGAGCGAAACGAGCGACGCGACGTCGGAATCGACCTGAACGAGGAAGTCGGGACCTACCGGGCGCCGCCGGAGACCGACGACGTCCCGGTACTCCGGGACGACCGCGCGCCCGTCGACAGCCTCCTCGATCCGATGGTCGGCCAGCGGTACGTCATCGAGGAGTCCGAGAGGGAGGCGAACGGGAACGAGACGACCCGGGCGACCCGTCCGGAGACGGCGTACGCGGAGCCACGTCTCGCCGCCGGTTGATCGGATCGGTGACCGATTCGCCGCGTCCGATTCCTCGTTCCGCGACGTCGCGTCCGTCACCGTCCGATCGCACCCGTGAGTGTCCCGACGGCGGTCACGGCGGTGGAGATCGAACCGGCGTTTCACCACCGCTACGAGTGGGCGTACCGGTACCGGGAGACTCGTGATCGATCCCGCTAAAGCCGCCGTGGAGGGGCGATACGTCCGTCTCGAATCACGAAAGGGTCGAAGGGGCTGGAGTCGACTACTCGTCGTTTTCGTTTTCGTCGTCGTCGCCGCCACCGCCGGTGACGAGCGTCTGCTCGATCAGGTAGTGGACGCCGCGGCGGATCCGTTCGGACATCGCCTGGTGCGAGACGCCCTCCGCCTCGGCGAGTTCCGCCAGCGTCACCCCCTTCGGAACCTCGAAGTATCCCGCCTCGAAGGCGGCCATCAGTGCCTTCTGCTGTGGTCTCGTCATCTCCGGCTTCGCTCCGCGATACTCGTCGGTCCGGTGGATCCCGCGGACGTCGAGCGAGAACTCGTTGCGCCGAGCGAGCTCCTTCAGCTCCTGGGCCTGTTCGAGCGCGTCGCCCTCCGGAAACGAGACGCGGAGCGCCCACGCGCCGCCGCGGTTCGCCGCGTGGATGACCGTCCCCTGCTGTTCCGTCATGACGTGGACGAGGAGGTCGATCGGTTCGTTCCAGGTCATGCGGTAGGAGCGCTCGTCGGCCGACTCCGTCAGGACGGTGAGCGATCTGACCGTCGGATCGGCCTCGAGGGCGGCCTCGAGCGCGTCGAAGTCCGGCGCGCGTGCCCACAGGTAGGCCGTGATGCTGTCGGGCGCGTCGGCGACGACTCGACCGACCTCGAGCGTCGCGTCCGGGACCGACCTGAGCGTCTCGGAGAGGGCGAACTTCTCCCTCGGGACCTCGAACTCGACGATCAGCGCCATACACGTACGGAGACGGTAGGGGTAAAGACCCTGACGAAGCGTCGACAGCGATCGCACGCCGTTCGAGGAGGACGGTCCGAGAGCCTCGAGGAACGGGAAGGGTCGAGATCCGATGTCATGGCCTCCGTGACCGTCGAACGTCGGCGGGTTCGGCGTCGTGATCCGGCGCCGCCCCGCTTGGACGTGAACGGTTCCCGATGGCAATCCGAGTCAGTGGACGGAACGTCGGTCCCGGAGATGGGCGCCGAAACGGGACGATACGAAGGGCATGAACGCGTCCGAAGGGAGGGCGCCCCTTGGATGGCTCGCTGATTCGCGTATGGTCCCACGGATCGACACGGGCGCCCGAGACGCCTCGGCCCTGCCTCCTCGTGGAAATCGTCCGGACGGGTAAACGGCACCGTGGTCGATCAGCCATGAAGCCGTGCGGGATCAGTCGGTGTCCTCGAGCCCGCCGCCCGTCGACGCCGGACGGTCGCCGGCGCCGGGCACGGGGCTCGGGCCGGGTTCCTCGTCGACGACGCCGTCGGTCCAGGTCCCGCGAAGGAGGTAGAGCCCGGCGAGGACGACGATGACCACGTTCGTCAGCGCGTCCCCGAGGAAGACGCCCGTGGCGCCCATCCCCAGGGGTTCGGCGAGGCCGTAGGCCAGCAGCGGCCGGAGGACGATGAACCCGATGAGCGCGAAGGTCATCGCGATCCGGGTCGAGCCGCTGCCCCGGAACGCGCCCTGGACGACGTAGAAGACGCCGAGGAAGACGTACGATACGCCGACGATCCGGAGGTACTCGGCACCGATCGCCGTCACGTCGCCGGCGCCCGATCCGGTGATGAAGACGCCGATGATGGAGTCGGCGAAGAGATAGACCAGGACGCTGAAGCCGAGCAGACAGCCGGCGATGATCCCCGCGGCGGCGAACACGCCGCGTTTGGCGCGCTCGACCTGTCTGGCACCGAGGTTCTGGCCGACGACGGTCTCGACGCCGCGTGCGAGCCCGAGCGCCGGCAGCACGACCATCGACGTGACCCGGGTGCCGATCCCGTAGCCGGCGACCGCCGTCGGGCCGGCGATCGCCACCAGCGCGGTCAGGATCGTCACGCTGAACGCCTTGGTGCTGATCTCGACGCTCGCGGGCGTGCCGATGGTGATCAGCTGCTTGACGATCCCCGACTCGAGCCGGAAGTCGCCGGGCGAGAGCCGGATGCCGACCGAGCCCGACAGCAGCAGCCAGATCCCGACGCCGGCGGCGAGCCCGCGCGAGAGGATCGTCGCGAACGCCGCACCCTGCACCGCCCAGCCGTCGAACCCCGTGAGCGCGTACAGTTGGGCCTCGAGCGCCTCGAGGCCGAACCACGCGAAGACGACGTTGTTCTGGAACCCGAGGATGAAGAAGGGGTCGATGGCGACGTTGAGCACGACGCTCGCGGTCATGAGATACAGCGGCGTTCGAGTGTCTCCCCAGCCCTGCAGCAGCGACTGGAAGACGAAGAACGCGAAGATGAAGGGCATCCCGACGAACTCGGTTTGCGTGTAGGCGAGGGCGTACTCGTACTCGAGCGTCCCCGGCTCGGCGCCGATGAGTCGGAGCAGCGAGGGGGTGAGGACGAACCCGATGACGCCGAACGCGATCGAGAGCAGGCCCACGAACGTGATCGTCTGACCGGCGACGTGGCTGATCCGATCGAGATTGCCGGCGCCCTTGTTCTGGGCGACGAGCACCGTCCCGGCGACGTTGAAACCGATGGCGAAGCTGATGACCAGGAAGATGATCGCCCACGAGAACGACAGCGCCGAGACGGCCTCCTGGCCCAGTCGCCCGACCCAGAAGGTGTCGGCGAGGTTGTAGCCGACCATCAGCAGGTTGGTGAGAACGATCGGCACCGACAGCACGACCAGCGGCCAGACCAGCCCGCCGGAGACGACGTCGACCGCCCGGTCCGTGCCGCTCCGGCTCACTCGACCACCCCCGGCTCTGTGTCCTCCGCGAACAGCCGCGAGCAGAGGTAGGTCCGCAGCTCCTCACGGATCCCCGCGGACTCCGCCGCGTCGGTCGTCGCCTCCTCCTGCATCACGCCGTGGACGGTCGCGAGCAGCGTCGCGGCCACCTGATCGGGATCGACCTCGCGGAAGACCCCCTCCTCGATCCCGCGGCGAACCACCGCGGCGAAGCGCTCGCGGAAGAACCGATCGTTACGGGTGAAGTGCTCGCGGTAGGCCTCGTCGGTGGCGGCCTGGGCCCGGAGCTCGACCATCGCGGCCCTGAACTCCGCGCGCTCGGGGTCGAGGTCCGCCGGCAGCGCGTGATCGAGGATCGCCTCGAGATGCTCGCGGGCGTCGTCGTACTCGCGGTCGGGGATCGTCCCCTCGAAGCGCTCGAGCATGAACGAGAGGAAGTCGAGCAGGAGCTCGTCCTTCCCCTCGTAGTGGTGATAGAGCAGCGACTTGCTCTTCGGGAACTCGTCGCCGATCCGCTGGATCGTCAGCCCGGCGTAGCCGTGCTCGCAGAGCGCCCGATACGTCGCCTGCATGATGGCCTCGCGGGTGTCGGCCGGCTCGCTCTCGAAGAACTTCGCTGCCGTCATTGATTGAACGTTCATTCAGCGCCGACGGGTAAGACGGTTGTGATCGAACGCGGCGTCGGTCGACTCAGCGGCCATCGCGTTCTTCGACCCGCTCTCGGAGCGGAGCCCGAAGACGTAGTGATCTACCGCACAGGGAGGCGTACGAGCGGCTCGGTTCCCTGGAGCAGTGTGACCGCTCGAAGCGGAAAGAGGGGTGCTTCCGAGCGTCGACCATGAGCGCGGGAAGCACCGGACACCAGACGGCCGGGAGCTCATCCCTTCCTTCGGATCACCTGGTGCGGGGTCGCCCGTGACACGCAGCACGGACACGGCGGGGAGCCGTATCGGTGGCCGGGGCGACCTCCATCAGAGCGTAACGCCGTCAACGGCAAGTAGCTACTCGTCAGGACGTGTCTCACGGCATGCGACACGCCTCATTGTGTGCTGTTGTCGTGCGTCTGGAAGAGCCGTGCTATCCCTCGGTCGTGCTACCGGAAACCGACCTCCCGACGAGAGCGGTAGTGACGGTATGTCACATGAAGTCCGCGATGCCCGACTGCTTGTTCTGATCGTTCTCGAAGACGCTCTCGAGCGATCGGTCGAGGATCTTCAGGCGCTGTTTGGTGTACTCCCGACAGCCGTACTCCTCGGCGACGCGCATCGCGGTGTCCATGTACTTGTTCACCGAGCCCTGGTGGACGGTGAGGTTGACGTCGCCGTCGCACTCGCGACACGAGCCCGACAGCGGCATCCGTCGATACTTGGTCCCACACGAGAGACAGCGCGTCTCCTGGCTCGAAAAGGCTCTCAGGTTGCCGATCAGGTCGGGGAGGAAGTGGTACTCGATGACGCGTTCGGCGACGTCGGTCTCGTCGACGGCCCGCAGCTTCCGAGCGAGTTCGAGCTGGGCGTCCATCTTCTCCATCATCGAGCCGAGCGTCTTGTACGCCGAGAGGTCCGGCCCGAGCGCGAGGTTCGAGGTGTCGTGGGTGTGAGCGAAGCCGGCGTACTGCGCGTCGGTGCCCAGGGTGTCCTCGGCGATCGTGACGTCCACCGCCTCGGGGTCGGCCATCTCGAGGGTGGCTTCGTAGAACTCCAGCGGGTAGCGATCGACGATGTCCATGTTGTGGGCCTCGTCGTCGATCTCGTCGGGGTCGATCCGCGAGGACATCACGAGGGGAGCGTCCATCTGCCCGCCGCGCTTGTCGGGCAGGTACTCCTTCGAGAAGTTGAGCAGGCCGTCCATCAGCAGCATCACGCAGTCCTCGTCGCCGTCACAATTTCTTCTTTTTGCGGCGTGAAAATAAGGGTGGGCGTAGCCGACGGCCGCGCTCGTGAAGCCGACCACCCGGCCGACGACGGCCGCGCTCGTGTGGGGCGCCATCCCGAAGACGAGCTCGCCCACCAGGTCGTCGCGGTCCTCGATCCCGTAGAACGGCTCGAGTCCGTAGTAGTCAGTGAGTAGTTCGTCGACGAAGTCCGCCGTCTTCTGGAGGTTCTCCGCCGCGCCGTCCGAGAGGACGACGTCCTGGACTCGCAGCGAAACGAGCTGGTCGTCGTGTTCGAGGGGGTCGCCGCGGACGTCCTCGTGATAGCCAAGCTCGCGGAACTGCTCGACGGTGACGTCGAGCTCCGCCGGTCGGACGCTCGTCACCGGCAGGTCGGTCATGTCGTAGCGAACCGTGCCGTCCTTGAACGCGCTGATGCCGTGTTTCGCCCGGAGGATTCCCTTCTCCATCGGCTCGGGGGTGCTGTGCGAGGAGGTGAGCCCCTTTACGCCCTTCAGTATCTCGAAGGAACCCTCGCGCTCGTCGATGGCCTCGAGCGCGCCGCGGTAGACCTCGCGCAGCTCGATCGTCCGACGTTCGACGCTCGTTCCCTCGGTCTCACAGCGGGGACACTCGACGCGGCCGGCCTCGTCGGGTTCGAGCTCGCGGTCACAGTCGGGACACTCGTAATGGGGGAAGGTGTTCCCGCCGCAGTCGGGACAGCCGCCGCGGAAGGTGTGGGTTCCGCAGTTCTCGCACTCCCGACGGCCGATGGTCACCTCGATCTCGCCGGGCGTGTCGCGCATACCCGGCGCGTAGCGCGCGGCGTCGGCGACGTTTCGCTGGTTGCCGCCGGCCTCGCCGATCGGAAACAGAGTGTGGACGGCGGGGCTGAGCTCTCGTTTCTCGGACTTCTCGGGGCGGCCCATCCGGTTGCCGATCCGGGTGGGCGCGCGTTCGCGGACCGCGAACGGCGCCACCGCCTCGACGGCCTTCATCGCGTTCTCGCCGCCGTCCCATGCGTGAGCCTCCTCGGGGAGCTCCGACCAGGTTCGAGAGAGGTCGTCGTCGAACCCTATCGTCCGGACGAGCGCGCGCCACTCGGGAACCGAGAGGGTCTCGGCGGTCTGTCGGTGTTCGACCAGCAGCGTCTCGAGCGCCCGCCGAACCGTTTCGGTTCGGGCGAGTTCGAGCTCGCCGGCTCGCGGGTCATCCCCGCTCGCTTCCGAGGCCCGTTGGGCCTCGCTTGCCCTGATCTCGCCGTCCTCGACGGCGTCCGCGAGCGCCTCGAAGGTCTCGACCGAGAGATCGTGCCAGGGGTAGGTGTAGCGAGGGTGGAGCGGACAGTCGTACTCCAGTGCCCACTCGAGCGCCGTCTCGACGCTCGGCGCCTCGAGGTCGGCGTGCGGATCGTCCTCGAGCGCCTGGACGTCCGCGCCCGCCCGGTCGAACTCCTGGACCCACCACTCGACGGTGTAGGACGCCGGCGCGAGCGGGTGGTTGTTCTCGACGAACTCGCCGTAGTTGACGAGGTACTCGCCCAGATCGAGGATCCGCTCGACGCCGTTTCTGACCTCGAGTGCCTCCGCGGGGTCGTCGATCCGACGCACCTCGCCGTTGGCCAGCCTGACCGTGGGCCCCTCGATCGAGTCGACGGGGACGACCCCCGCCGCCTTCCCCGGTCGCTCGGTCTTGATCTGGGTGCCCGTCGCGAGGAAGTCGTCGATCAGATGCATCGTCGCGGGGTGGACGCCGGCGGTGGCGAAACCGTGGTTTCGCGCCCGCCCGTAGCGAAGCCGGAAGCCGCCGGATCGGGAGGGATGCGAGAAGACGGGCCGGCCCGCGATCAGATCCCGGAGGTACTTCGTCGCGGGCTCGACCCGCGGCGGGCCCGCGGGCTCGCGATCCTCGTCGGCCTCCCCTTCCTCGGCCGTGTCGTCCTCGTCTCCCTCGTCGGCGTCCTTGCCGATCGTCCCGTCGATGAGCTCCTGGAGCCAGGGCCAGTCGACCTCCTCGAGCTCGCGGGTGTAGCGCTGGATCTTCGGCGCCTTCAGCGCGATCCCCTCCGCGAGGACGAGACACATCCCCCCGCGGGCGTTGTTGGTGTCGACGCGATCGAGGTCGCGAAAGCCCGAGACCTCCTCGTCGCCCGTCGACTCCCCGTCGAGCATGATCGGGCAGTGCTCGGCGATGAACTTCGTCTCCTCGTCCTTGGGGGAGTACTGCAGGCCCGTCGTCTTGTCGTAGAGCCCCACCTCCTCGGCGTAGCGCTCGATCTCGTCGTCACGCGCGGCGTACTCGTCGATATCGAGCAGCGATCGGGTGTAGTCCGCGACCAGCACCGAGAGCGCCTGGGCGGTGCCGCCCGCCGACCGGATGGGACCGGCGTAGAAGACGCGGACGCACTCGGTGCCGTCGTCGTTCTCCATCAGCTCGACCCGATCGATCCCCTCGATCGGCGCGGCGACCACGCCCTCGGTGAGCAGCGCGACCGCGGTCCGGACGGCGCCCTCGATCTTCCCCTCCGACGTCTCGAACTCCCCCACCCGCCCCTCGGCGAAGTCCTCGGCGAGCGCGAGCGCCGCCTCCTCGCGGCTCATCTCCGTCTCGAGTTCGCGGACGCGCTCGGCGACGCCGGGAATGCCGAGGATGTTCTCGACCCGGTCGGCCATGTCCTTCGCGACGGGGATCTCGACCTCGGGGCGGGGATCGCCGCTACGCTCTCGGGCGTTCTCGGCCAGATCGAACGCCTCGTCGAGACGGGATTCGAGGCGTTCGAAGTAGCGCTCGTCTTCCGGGCGCATCTACAGCCAGAGGTCGAGTCCGGTCGTCTCGTCGGGCTCGCGGACGAGTTCGCCCTCGAGTTCGCGCAGGTAACACTCGCCGGAGAACACCGTTCCCGAGTTCAGATGGCCCGCGATGGCCTGTCCGCTCGGTCGCGAGAGCACCGCGTGGGTGTGGGCGAACCGCTCGGCACCGAGCCACGAGACGTTGCCCATGCAGGCGGCGACCTCGAGAGGCTCCTCGAAGGTGACCGCGTCGTACTCCCGCGACCGCTGGTCGTAGAACCAGAGTTCGGCGTCCTGGACGGCGCCCAGCGCGTAGAAGAACCCGGCGTCGACCTCCTGTTCGTTCGCGAGCGACTCGATCTCCTCGCGCCAGTCGGCGCCCGTCTCCATGGACGCGACGAACTCCCGGGTCGTCTCGACCTCGCGGTAGTGCATAGCGGGCCGGACGGCGGGCAGCGTCAAAAGGGTTTAGCTCCGGGTCAACAGCGCTCCGAAAGCACCACCGCGTCCTCGATCGCCATGGCGATCCACGCGTCGTCGGTGCTCGTGTCGGCGATGATGAGACGCGTTTTCGCGCCGTCGTCATCGACCGAGGCCATCACCTCGGGCTCGCCATCCACAGCGGACGCCGGTGTCGCCTTCGTGGACATATCGAGGTCCTGGTGACGGACCGTTATAAATCCGTTGGCACGAAATGGCCGTGGGATTTCTTCCGAGAGAAACCCCACGTTCGTCTGGTCGTCCGTTCGAACGGTGGACGTACAGCGTGTAAGCGTCGAGACCGGGGAGTACAAGGTAGCCGAGGTCATAGGCGGCGACCATGAACGTCGCTGACGCGATGACGCCCCGTCCGGAGCTCGTTACCGTCGAGCTTCCGGGGACGCGCGACGACGCGCTCGAGTATCTCCAGAAGGGCGGGTTCTCCTCAGTGCCGGTCGTAAAGGTCGAGGACGACACCGAGACGTTCCGCGGGCTCGTCTCGCGCGACAGCCTCATCGAGAACCCCGACGAGGACCAGCTCGCGCTGCTCCTGGAGGAGGTCCCGACGATCACCCAGGAGGCGACGGTCGAGGAACTCGCTACCCTGATGCTCCGCGAGCGGACGCGGCGGGTCCCGGTCGTCAACGGCGAACTCGAGGGGATCGTCACGATCACCGACGTGATCCGCGCGATCGCCACCGGCGACGCCGACGGCGGGACCGAGGTGGGGACGGTCGCCGCCCGACGGATCAACGCCGTCCACGCAGGAACGCCGCTTCCGGTGGCCGAACGCGAGCTCCACTACGCCGACGAGCCCTACGCGATCGTGCTCGACGACGACGCCGAACCGGCCGGCATCCTCACCGAGGTGGACGTCCTCGCGGTCGCGAACGTCGTCGAGGGCGAGGAACGCATCGGCGACAGCCTCGCCGACGACGACGACGACTGGAAGTGGGAGAGCATCAAGTCGGTCGGCAACCGCTACCTCCCGACCAGGAACGTCGAGCTTCCGACCGCGCCCGTCTCGGAGTTCATGACCGACGACGTCGTGACGGTGACGAAACGCAAGACCGCCCGCGAGGTCGCCCAGCTGATGATCCGCCACGACATCGAACAGATCCCGATGATGAGCGGCAACGACCTCGTGGGCATCGTCCAGGACAGCCACCTGCTGGAGGCGCTCGATGAGCGATAGCGCCAGCGAGCGCGAGTCGACCAAGCTCGCGGAGCTCGCGAAACGACGGGGCTTCTTCTTCCCGTCGAACGGCGTTTACGGGGGTGTCGCCGGCTTCTACACCTACGGACCCGAGGGCGCGGCGCTGAAACGCCACCTCGAGGAGGCCTGGCGCGACCGCTTCACCGTCCGGGAGGGCAACCGGGAGATCGAGGCACCGACGATCATGCCCGAAGCCGTCTTCGAGGCCTCCGGACACTTGGAGGGGTTCGACGACATGCTCGTCGAGTGTGCGGAGTGTGGCGAGAGCCACCGTGCCGACCACCTCGTCGAGGACGCCACCGCCATCGAGGACGCCGAATCGCTCTCGATCCCCGAGGTCGAGGAGCTGATCCGCGAACACGAACTGGTCTGTCCCTCCTGCGGCACGGCGCTCGCCGGCGAGCCCGTCGAGGAGTTCAACCTGATGTTCGAGACCACGATCGGCCCCGGCACCGGCCAGTCGGGCTACATGCGCCCCGAAACGGCGCAAGGCATCTTCGTCGAGTTCCCGCTGCTGGCGGAGTACGCACGCAACCAGCTGCCGTTCGGCGTGACGCAGATCGGGCCCGCCTACCGCAACGAGATCAGTCCCCGCAAGGGCGTCGTTCGGGTCCGCGAGTTCACGCAGGCCGAGCTCGAGCTGTTCGTCGACCCCGAACGCGACGAGCCCGACCTCTCCCGGGTGGCGGACGTCGAGCTGACGCTCTACTCCATCGACGAGCAGCGCGAGGACGGCACGGCGTACCTCGAGACCACGGTGGGCGAGGCGGTCGAGGAGGGCGTCATCGCCAGCGAGTGGGTCGCCTACTACCTCGGGATCGCCCAGGAGTGGTACGAGCGGATCGGCATCGACACGGACCGGTTCCGCTTCCGCCAGCACTTACCCGGCGAACGGGCCCACTACGCCTCCGACTGCTGGGACGCCGAGGCCGAACTCGGCGGGGACTGGGTCGAGATCGCCGGCTTCGCCTACCGTGGCGACTACGACCTCGCGAAACACGCCGAACACTCCGGCGAGGAGTTCACCGTCTTCGAGCAGTACGACGAACCGATCCGAACGGAACGCGCGACCGTCGACCCCGACATGAGCTACCTGGGACCCGAGTTCGGCGCCGAGGCGGGCGAGATCGCCGACGCGCTCGAACGGCTCGCAGAACGCGATCGGACGGCGTTCGAGGGTGAGACGGTGGCGGTCGAGTCGGACGGGGAGGCCTACGATATCCCGACGGAGAAGACCGGCTTCGCGGTCGAGGAGGTCACCGAGTCGGGAGAGCACGTCACACCCCACGTCGTCGAGCCCTCCTTCGGCGTCGGTCGGACGCTCTACGCCGTCTTCGCCCACGCCTACCGCGAGGACGAGGTCGACGGCGAGTCGCGGACCTACCTCGCGCTCGATCCCGAGGTGGCGCCGACCACCGTCGGCGTCTTCCCGCTGATGGACCGCGACGGGCTCGGCGAGCGCGCCCGCGAGCTGCTCGCGGAGCTGCGCTCGGCCGGCTTCGAGGCGAGCTACGACGACTCGGGCAACATCGGACGGCGGTACCGGCGCCAGGACGAGGTCGGGACGCCCTTCTGCGTGACCGTCGACTACGAGAGCCTCGAGAGCGGGGGCGTGACCGTCCGCGAACGCGACTCGACCGAACAGGTCCGGGTGCCGATCGCCGGGCTCGTGGACGTGCTCGCGGACCTGCGCGACGGGGAGCGCTCGTTCGAGGCGATCGCCGAGGAGTACGACGAGGAGCTCTCCGCCGGCGCCGAGAACGCACCGAACTGAGTATGGTATCGCTCGAAACCGTTCCCCACGTCGATCGCACGAAAGCGTGCGATCTATCGTGCGTCGGCGTTCAATCGACACCATAGTGGCCGAGATCGGCCGGCGGCTGATACACGCGAGCGGGACGGCGGCGCCGGCGAGCTACCTGCTCGGCGTGCTCACGTGGGAGCAGTTGGGCTGGCTGCTCACGATCGGACTCGTCGCGGTGTTCGTCCTCGAGGCGATCCGCCTTCGAGTCGGGCTCGACTGGTGGATCTACGAGAACCTCACCCGCGAGTACGAACGGGAGAAGGTCGCGGGCTACGCGCTGTACATGGTCGGGATGGTCCTCGCGAGCGCGTTCCCGCCGGCGATCGGCGTACCCGCGATGTTGATGCTCGCGATCGGCGATCCGCTCGGCGGCTACCTCGGCGGCGGGAGCCGGAGGAAGGGTGTCGGCGCGATCGCCGCGGTGTTCGTCGTCTGCTTCGCGCTCGCGATCCCGTTCGTTTCGCCGGGCGTGGCGGCCCTGGGGGCGCTCGCGGCGACCGCCGCGGACGGCTATCTCGTCTCGATCCAGGGGTACGTGATCGACGACAACCTGACGATCCCCTTCGCGTCCGCGGTGACGATGTGGCTGGCGACCACGCTGCTCTGAGCGGCGGCGTTACGTCCCCGTTCGCGAACCGTCTCCAGTGGTCTCGAGGATCAGCCGCGCCGCCTCCTCGGGAGCGTCCCAGTGGAGGTAGTGGCCGGCGTCCTCGAACCAGTACCAGCGTGCGTCGGGGAACCGTTCCCTGGCACGTCTCGCCTGGCGTGGAAGGGTGAGTCGATCCTCGTCTCCCCATCCGATCACGACCGAGCCGGACGTGGAGTCCGTCCCCTGCTGGGCCGGACCGAACGCCAGTCGGTACGCCAGTTCGTCGAAGACGGGCGACTCGGCGAAGGTGCGCAGCTCCTCCTCGACGACGTCGGCGGGAAGCTCCCACGGGCGCGCCGAGAGCTGAGCGAGCAGTAGCGTACGGCCCACGGCGCTGGCGGCGAGACGACCCCTCGCGGGCTGGAGCGCGCGAACGAGCCGGATCGAGGGTGCGATCGTGGCGTAGAAGAAGTAACGTTCCCACCCCTTCCAGAACCCGCCGGGGGCGAGCGCGACGGTGTCGTCGACCTCGTCACGGCGTGCCAGTTCGAGAACGAGCCGCGCACCCATGGAGTTCCCGACGGCATCGACCCCGGTGAGGTCCTGGGCTTCCAGGAAGGAGGTGACCGCCTCTGCGAGGGTGTCCATCGACGTCTCATCGGGCAGGGGTGGGGTTTCACCGTGGCCGGGAAGGTCGATCGCAACCACTTCGCGCTCCGCGGCCAGCCGATCGAGAACGGGCTCCCACGTCCGCCAACTGCCGCCGAGGCCATGAACGAGCAGCAGCGGTTCGCCCGTTCCCCGCCGCACGTGATTCATCTCCATGATCGTTGGTTCGGTTCCACCCGGGTATGAGTTCCGACCGCGGTGAAACGCGGGTCGTCGACGAACCGACCACTTCCACCGCGCCACGCGAACGCTTAACCACGAGAGCGGACAAGAACGCCCAATGGCCGCCACGGACGAGCAAACACACCACGTGGACCATCCGCTTCTCGAACCGGGGTTCATCGAACGCCGCCTCTACCAGCTCCAGCTCGCGGGGACCGCGAAGGACGCCCACACGCTGGTCTGTCTCCCGACCGGGCTGGGCAAGACGACGGTGAGCCTGCTCGTCACCGCCCAGCGCCTCGACGATCTGGGCGGGAAGGCGCTCTTTCTCGCGCCGACCAAGCCGCTCGTCGAGCAGCACGCGGAGTTCTACCGCGAGGCGCTCTCGATCCCCGACGAGGAGATCGTCGTCTTCACCGGCGAGGTCCGTCCCGCGGAGCGGGCGGCGCTGTGGGACGACGCTCGGGTCGTCATCGCCACCCCACAGGTGGTCGAGAACGACCTCGTCGGCGGGCGGATCTCGCTCGAGGAGGTCGTCCACCTGACGTTCGACGAGTGTCACCGCGCGACCGGCGACTATTCCTATGTGTATATCGCCGAACGCTACCACGGGGACGCGGAGAACCCCCTCGTCACGGGGATGAGCGCCTCGCCCGGCGGCGACGAGGAGGCGATCCTCGAGGTGTGTGAGAACCTCGGGATTCGCGAGGTCGAGGTGATGACCGAGGAGGACGCCGACGTCGACGAGTACACCTACGACACCGACGTCGAGTGGAACCGGATCGAGGTCCCGGAGGAGATCATCGAGATCCGCGACGCGCTCAACGAGGTGGTCAAAGACAGGTTGGAGAAGCTGAAGGATCTGGGCGTGATCGACTCCGCCCGGGTCGATATCTCGCGAAAGGAGCTGTTCGGCGTGCGAAGCGAGCTTCAGAAGCTGATCCAGAACGATCAGTCGGAGGGCTATACGGGCATGTCGATCCACGCGGAGGTGATGAAGCTGAAACACGCCGTCGAGGTCGTCGAGTCCCAGGGCGTCGAGTCGCTCGAGGCGTACTTCGAGCGCCTTCGCAACGAGGCCCGATCCTCGGGCGCGTCGAAGGCGAGCCAGCGGCTCGTTTCGGAACCCAAAGTTCGAGAGGCGATGCGCCGGGCCGAGGCGTACGACGACCTCCACCCGAAGCTCTCGGAGACGCGCCGACTGGCGATCGAGACGCTGGTCGACGGCGGAAAGCGGGTGATCGTCTTCACGGAGTTCCGCGACACCGCGGAAACCCTCACCGACTTTCTGGGCGAACACGTCGACGCGCGGCGGTTCGTCGGCCAGGGCGATAAGGAGGGCAGTTCGGGAATGACCCAGAAGCAGCAGAAGGAGGTGCTCGACGACTTCCGCGCGGGCGAGTTCGAGGTGCTGGTCTCGACCTCCGTCGCGGAGGAGGGCCTCGACGTGCCCGAGGTCGATCTCGTGTTGTTCTACGAGCCCGTGCCCACCGCCATCCGCTCGATCCAGCGAAAGGGGCGGACGGGCCGACAGACCGAGGGCCGGGTCGTCGTGCTGCTCGCGGAGGACACCCGCGACGAGGCGTACTTCTGGATCTCCCGACGGCGGGAGAAGGAGATGGAGTCCGAACTACGGAAACTGAAAGGCGTGGCGGGAGAGGTCGAGGAGCAGCTCGATTCGAGCCAGCGTCAGCTGGCGGACTTCGACGCCGGCGAGTCGGACGACGGGCTCGACCACGGCCTGGAGTCGTTCGGTTCGGCGGACGCGGAGGGGACGGCCGAGGAGGCCGACGACGTTGACGAGCCGGAGGAGGCCCTCGAAAGTGAGGAGGAGCCGACGGTCGCGCGAGCGGAGCCCGCGGAGGACGGGATCGAGATCGTCGCCGACCAGCGCGAACTCGACTCGACGATCGCCCGCGACCTCTCGACCCGGGAGGAGATCGACGTCCGTCTCGAGACGCTCGAGGTGGGCGATTACGTGCTCTCGGATCGCGTGGCGGTCGAGCGAAAGTCGGTGGCGGACTTCCTCGATACCCTCGTCGGCGGCGATCGCTCGGTGTTCGAGCAGGTGGGCGACATGGCGCGCCACTACGCCCGTCCGGTCGTGATCGTCGAGGGCGAACGCCTCTACGAGGAGCGAAACGTCCACCCCAACGCGATCCGGGGGGCGCTCTCGAGCCTCGCGATCGACTTCGGCGCCTCGGTGCTGCGAACCGAGGACGAGGCCGACACGGCGGAACTGCTCGCGGTGATCGCGGGGCGCGAACAGCGGACCGCCGACCGGGAGGTCCAGGTCCACGGCCGGAAGTCCTCGAAGACGCTCGCCGAACAGCAGGAGTACGTCGTCGGCGCGATCGCCGACATCGGTCCCGTGACGGCACGGTCGTTGCTGGAACACTTCGGCAGCGTCGAGGACGTACTGACCGCAAACGAGGACGAACTTCTCGACGTGGCGGGCGTCGGCGAGGTCACCGCGGGCCGGATCCGCGAGGTGGTCGCGAGCGCGTACGACCCCCAGTAGGTCTTCAAGGCTCCTAGAACGGACTCAGGGTCCCATAGTTATCCGAGGGGTAGTCTTATCAGTTGTGGATAGAACGTTCATCCAGAAAGGGATGAGTTTCACAACCGTATCGGACGAAGTCGACTCGAAGCCGGAACGTTCGTTGTACGGGAATCCACACCACGACGTAGACGTCGAGAACGACTGGGAGGTCGGGTACTACGGGAAGCGAGCCCCCAAGAGGGGCCGGAGCCGACCGAGTTCCTGCCGGCAGTAGAGCCCCGAGGCGGGTTCGACGGGAGCGAGGGAATGCGGCAGCGACCCCCCGAGTCCGGAGAGCGCTCGCGGGCACGTCCGATCGATCGTATCGCCCCGTAACGTCCGGGATCGGCGGCTCCGACGGTCGACGTTCGGACCCCGATCACTTCGGGCATACGTTTATGTCATCAGCCGTCCATACTTTACTCGAATTCGAGCAATGTCTCTCACAGTACGGCAGCGGTCGACGAACGGCCCAGAGTCGTGGTACGGTGAACCACAACACGACGTCTGCGAGGACGACGGATCGATCGAGTTCGAGCGATACGGCGAGCCGAACCACGAGCAGCCGCCGGAACCGCCCGAGTTCGTCCCCGGAATCGAGTACCGGCCGGGGCGAGCGATCGACGGACCCGCGCGAGCGAAGCGCACGATGCCGGTGCTGCGGATCGGCGACTAAGCGGTCTGCTCGCGGAGTTCGGTCCGACGGATCTTCCCGGTGACCGTCTTCGGTAGCTCCTCGACGAACTCGATCTCGCGGGGATACTCGTGGGCGGCGAGTTCGCTTCTGACGTGGTTCTGTATCTCCTCGACGAGTTCGTCGGAGGGATCGGTTCCCTCGCTGAGGACGACGTAGGCCTTCACGACGTTGCCCCGCTCGCGGTCGGATTTGGGAACGACGGCGGCCTCGGCCACCGCGGGGTGTTCGCCCAGCGAACTCTCGACCTCGAACGGGCCGATCCGGTAGCCCGAGGAGATGATCACGTCGTCCGCACGCCCCTCGAACCAGAAGTAGCCGTCCTCGTCGAGGTAGCCCAGATCGCCCGAGAGATACCAGTCGTTCACGAAACACGCCTCGGTCTTCTCGGGTTGCTCCCAGTAGCCCGCGAAGAAGCAGGGGTAGTCGCCCCGCTGGGCGATCTCACCCGTTTCACCCGGCGCCAGCGGTTCCCCGCTCTCGGGATCGACGACCGTCGCCTCGATCCCGGGTAGGGGTTTGCCCATGCTCCCGGGTCGAAGCTCCATCGTCGGATAGTTGTTGATGATCATGTTGCCCGTCTCGGTCTGGCCGTAGGTGTCGTGGATCGTCACGCCCAGCACGTCCTCGCCCCACTCGACGACGCCCGCGCTGAGGGGCTCGCCGATCGAGAGCGCGTGGCGCAGGTCGAGATCGACGTCCTCGAGGAGCGTCTCGTTCTCCCGCAGCATCCGATAGGCGGTGGGGACGCTGAACAGCACCGTAACGGGGAACTCGTCGAGCAGACCCGCCCACGTCTCGGGGTCGAACTCCCCCTCGTACGTGAGCTGGCTCGTCCCCCAGAACCACGCCCCGAGCGTGTTGATCGGCCCGGTGAGCCAGCCCAGATCCGCGGTCGACCAGTAGAGGTCGCCCTCCTGGAGGTCGACGGCGTAGCGTTGGGTGGCCGCGACGCCCGCGATCCAGCGGTGTTTGTGGAGGACGCCCTTCGCACGGCCCGTGGTGCCGCTCGTGTAGTAGAGCAGCGCGTCGTCCTCGCCGTCCGTTCGAGCGACCTCGAACTCGGGGCTCGCCGACTCGCATTCCTCGTGGTAGTCGAGGTCGCCCTCGCGACCCTCCCCGACGACGAGCACGTGCTCGACCGAGGGGACGTCCTCCAGGGCGCGGCCGACCGTCTCGCGGTTTTCGGCGGTCGTGACGACGGCCTTCGCGTCGCAGTCGTCGAGCCGGTAGGCGATCCCGTCGGGGCCGAAGCGCTCGTTGACCCCGCCGAAGACGGCGCCCGCCTTCAGCGTCCCTACGAGCGCGACGTAGTGTTCGGGGACCCGCGGCATGTAGGAGAACACCCGGTCGCCGCGCTCGACGAGCCCGTCGAGAACGTTCGCGAACCGGTTCGATCGCTCCGCGAGGTCGCCGAAGGTGAGCGTCTCTCGCTCGCCGTCGACTCCGGCGTACTCGAGCGCCACGTCGTCGTCGGGGTGGCGATCACAGACCTCGTGGGCGACGTTTAGTTCATCCGGCGCGTCCCAGTCGGCCTCCTCGAAGACGTCGGCCCACTCGAAACGTTCGCGGAGGTCGTCGTACTCCTCCATGTTGTGTGTTGGCATCGGTCGAAACTGCGGTCGAGAACGTCATAAATCACCGTGGTGGTCGGGAACTTTTTGCGGCGGCCGCTCCATCGGGCGGTCATGTCCCTCACCGATCGTGTCGAAGGGATCGTCCACGAGGAGACCCAGCGCCACGACAGGGGGCTGGACCTCACCGTCGCGGAGATACACGAGATCGACGAGCCGGGACGCGTGGACTTCGGCGGCGACGAACTGTCCGACGCCGGGCTGTCGTCCCACGAGCGGACGCTTCGCAATCCCGGAGACGACTACGGCTGGTGGTACCTCGACGCCGGCGGCTACCTCCTCGAGTACAACGAGGCACTGAGCGACGGGGAGCCGCTGACGCTTCAGACGCGAGAGGCGGTCCGCGCTCGCGGGGCGTTCCACCCGACCGTCACCGTCGAAACCCTGGATCGGATGCCGCTGTGGGTCGGCGGTAGCGGAATCCGGCTGAAGGAGAACGCCCGCGTCTCGACGCTGCTCCCGTCCGAGCGATAACGGTGGCCGACCCCGTACGCTCCTGTCCGGACCACGGCTACTTCACACGCGAGGCGTGTCCGGTCTGCGGGGCGATCAGTGAGAACGTCCTCGGCGGCGAACGCCGGACGCGGCTCTCGAAGTTCGCGAGCGGCGCGCTGCGACACTTCCCGGACGACGCCGGCCTCTCGCTCGACGAGCGGGGGTGGGCCGACTACGACGCGTTCGTCGCGATCGTCACCGACCGGTACGGCTGGGCCGAGCCTGAACACGTCGAGGCGACCATCGCGACCGACCCGAAGGGCCGGTTCGAACGCCTCGATGGACGGGTGCGCGCCGCCTACGGCCACTCGGTCGACGTGGACCTCGACGCGCCCGAGACGCCCGTCCCGGACCGACTCTACCACGGAACCTCCCCCGAGTCGGTCGAGGCGATCCGTGAGGAGGGGCTACGGCCGATGAGCCGCCAGCAGGTCCACCTCTCCGAGACGGTCGAGGAGGCACGCGAGGTGGGCCGGCGACACGCAGCCGATCCCGTCGTGTTCGAGGTCGACGCCGCGGGGATGACGGCCGACGGCCGGCGGGTCGTCCGCCGGGGCGAGGGGGTCTACACCACCGACCGGGTGCCTCCGGAGTACCTGCGCCTCGAGACGGACGCCGAGCCGTGATCGTGCTCCTCTGTGGCCCGCCGGGGGTCGGGAAGACGACGCTCGCGACGCGGGTGGTCGACCGGCTGCGGGCGCGCGGGGCGACGATCGGTCTGCTGCACTCCGACGACTTCGCCAGCCGGACCTACGAGCGGATGTACGAACGCGTCGAGCACGAGGGCGAGGACTGGCTGCTCGATGGGACGTTCTACAGACGCGAGTGGCGCGAGCGGTTTCGCGGTCTCGACGAGGTGTGCATCGTCCACGTTACCGCGAGCCTCGAGAGCTGTCTCGAGCGGAACCGGCGGCGATCGGACCCGATCAGCGAGACGGGCGTTCACGTGGTCTACCGGGAGTTCGAGGCGCCGCGAGCGGAGCTGACGATCGACACGGACGAGCTCTCGGAGGAGGAGGCGGTCGACCGACTGTACGAGGCGATCGAGGAGCGACGTTAGCGGCCGTCGAGCGTCTCGAGGGTCGCCGCCGCCTCGCGAGCGGCCTCGAGGAACTCGCGGGCGCGCCGAGGGTCCTCCGCGTCGCCCGCGCGCCGCGAGAGACGCGCGATCGTCGCGGCGAGCGCCTCGCGAGCGCCGACGAGGTCGTCGTTCGTATCCGTACCCACGTCGACGTCCGGGGTCGGTCTCGGTTCGTCCGCTGGCGCGGCGGTTCCGACGGACGACGAGGGGTCGGACGACTCCGCCGCGTCCGGTTCCCGGACCTCCGAGGGCTGGGAGGCGGTGTCGGTCGGCTCGGTCCGTTGCTCGTCGGCCAGCCGGCGGGCCTCGGCCTCGGATTCGGGAGCCGTGTCGGCGGGATCGGGTGACTCGCCTCCGGCCTCGGATCCCTGGGAAGGGGTCGCCTCGCCGCTCGACGCGGCCTGGCAGGACGGACAGAACTCCTGGCCCTCGTAGCGGAAGATCGGGCTACCACAGGCGTCACAGTGACGGTTGGTCATCGTCGCGCCCTGCAGGAGGAGTTCGCTCATCCGTTGGGTCGCCTGGCGGTCCTCCTGTTCGGCCTCGTACTTCCGGCGGAGCTTCTCGCGTTCGGCCTCCTTGTCGAACTCGCTCATACCTCCATGCAGGGTGCTTTCGCGCAAAAGCGCTGTGACTCGGTTCGTCGGGGCTGCGGGCGGCGTCCGACCGCCGACGATCGTCGGCAATCGTCGAACGCGAATACGCGCGCTGACGTGAGAATGCTACACTTCGACACGTTTAACGGTCCGCGCGTGGCGAGTATACGTGATTATGACCAAAGTGAGCGTCGTCGGTGCGGCCGGAACGGTCGGCGCGGCCGCCGGCTACAGCATCGCAATGCGGGACGTCGCGGACGAACTCGTCCTCGTGGACATTCCCGAGAAGGAGGACGACGTGGTCGGACAGGCGGCGGACACGAACCACGGCGTCGCCTACGACGCCAACACCACCGTGCGCCAGGGCGACTACGCCGCGACCGAGGGCTCGGACGTCGTCGTCATCACGGCGGGCATTCCCCGTTCGCCGGGCCAGAGCCGGCTGGATCTCGCGGGGGACAACGCCCCGATCATGGAGGACATCGGCTCCTCGCTCGCCGAGCACAACGACGACTTCGTCACGATCACCACCTCGAACCCCGTCGACCTGCTGAATCGCCACCTCTACGAGACGGGCGATCGGAGTCGCGAGCAGGTGGTCGGCTTCGGCGGCCGACTCGACTCCGCGCGGTTCCGCTACGTGCTCGCGAAACGCTTCGATACGCAGGTGCAGAACGTCGAGGCGACCATCCTCGGCGAGCACGGCGACGCTCAGGTGCCGGTGTTCTCGAAGGTGCGCGTCGACGGTACCGACCCCGAGTTCTCCGACGACGAGAAGGAGGAGATCCTCGAGGAGCTCACCGAGAGCGCGATGGACGTCATCGAGCGGAAGGGTGCGACCGAGTGGGGCCCCGCCGCGGGGGTCGCCCACATGGTCGAGGCGGTGCTTCGCGACACCGGCGAGGTGTTCCCGGCGTCGATCCCGCTCGACGGCGAGTTCGGCCACAGCGACGTCGGCCTCGGCGTTCCCGTGAAGCTCGGAGACGGGGGCGTCCAGGAGGTCGTCGAGTGGAACCTCGACGAGTACGAGCGCGAGCAGCTCGGCTCGGCGGCCGACAAGCTCGACGAACAGTACGACGAGATCAGTCAGTAGCGTCGTTCCTCGTCGTCGTCCTCCCTCTCGTCGGGCAGTTTCTCCCCGAGCAGCGCCGCCCATTCGGTCAGCCGTGACCGGTCGTCCCGTCGGTACATGGCGTGTGGGGGCTAGATCACGAACGTCGCTATAATCGTTGTGCCGGCACGAGTGGCGGTAGCGAGGGCGTGCTCAGGGAACGACCTGCTCGCCGTCGTCGTCGTAGAGCGTGATCGCATCGACCGGACAGACCCGGGCGGCCATCTCGGCGTCGAACTCCTCGCCCTCGGGCACCTCGCGGACGAATCGGCCCTCCTCGTCCTCCTCCGCGCCGGCCAGGTCCGCCTTCCCCGCGTCCATGTCCTTCTCGAAGGCGTCCCACTCGTCGACGCACTGGTAGATCCCGATGCAGGTGTCCCGATCGTACTCGATTCGCATACCCGGGGTTGTGCCGTCGTTCCTAAAGCTATGACGGACGGAACGGTGCCCGACGACGACCGGTCACAGTCGACCGCGAGTCGATTCCCGTCGGAGGGCGACAGTTTAAACCCGACGACGGGCCAATCACGGGTAATGGATACCGCGGAGCTTTCGGGCCTCCCCGCGGGGGTGACGGACCACCTCCGCGAGGAGGGCATCGAACAACTCTACCCGCCGCAGGCGGAAGCGGTGGAGGCCGGCGTTCTGGAGGGAAAGAGCGTCGTCGCGAGCGTCCCCACCGCGAGCGGGAAGACCCTGATCGCCGAGCTCGCGATGCTTGCCTCCGTCGAGCGGGGCGGCAAGGCGCTGTACATCGTTCCCCTGCGGGCGCTCGCGAGCGAGAAGAAACGCGAGTTCGAGCGTTTCGAGGAGTTCGGCGTCTCGGTGGGGGTCTCGACCGGCAACTACGAGTCCGACGAGGAGTGGCTCGCGAGCCGCGACGTGATCGTCGCCACCAGCGAGAAGGTCGACTCCCTGATCAGGAACGGCGCGCCGTGGATCGAGGAGCTCTCCTGCGTCGTCGCCGACGAGATCCACCTGGTCGACGACGCCAACAGGGGACCGACCCTCGAGGTGACGCTCGCGAAGCTCCGCCAGCTCAACCCCTCGTTGCAGACGGTGGCGCTCTCCGCCACGGTAGGGAACGCCGGCGAGATCGCGGACTGGCTCGACGCCGAACTCGTCCACTCCGAGTGGCGGCCGATCGACCTGCGGATGGGCGTCCACTACGGGGGGGCCCTGCAGTTCGACGACGGCTCACAGGAGGAGTTCGCGGTCGGGCGAAACGAGAACCCGACGACCGCGCTCGTGAGCGACGCACTGGAGGACGGCGGCTCCTCGCTGGTGTTCGTCAACTCCCGACGGAACGCCGAGGCCGCCGCACGCCGGCTAGGGGGCGCCGTCGAACCCCACCTCTCGGGCGAGGAGCTGGCCGACCTCTCGGAGCTCGCGAGCGAGGTCCGCGACGTGAGCGACTCGGAGACCAGCGACGACCTGGCTGACGCGGTCGAGAACGGCGCGGCGTTCCACCACGCGGGGCTGGCTCGCGAACACCGCACGCTCGTCGAGGACGCCTTCCGCGACCGGCTGATCAAGACGATTAGCGCGACGCCCACCCTCGCGGCAGGCGTGAACACGCCCAGTCGGCGGGTGATCGTCCGCGACTGGCAGCGCTACGACGGCGGCGCCGGCGGGATGAAGCCGCTCGCCACACTCGAGGTCCACCAGATGTGCGGGCGGGCGGGCCGGCCCGGGCTGGATCCGTACGGCGAGGCGCTGTTGCTCGCGAGCAGCCACGACGAACTCGACGAGCTTTTTGAAAGGTACGTCTGGGCGGATCCCGAGCCCGTCCGCTCGAAGCTCGCGACCGAGCCCGCCCTCCGAACGCACGTGCTCGCCACCGTGGCCTCGGGGTTCGCGAGCTCGCGGGAGGGGCTGCTGGAGTTCCTCGAACGAACGCTGTACGCAACCCAGTCGACCGATCCCGGCCGACTCGAGAGCGTGACCGACCGGATGGTAGACTACCTCGAACGAAACGGCTTCCTGGAACGCGACGACGAGGGCATCCGGGCGACGGGAATCGGCCACACCGTCTCGAGGCTCTATCTCGACCCGATGAGCGCCGCGGAGATGATCGACGGGCTTCGCGACGTCGCGGGGGAGGCGAAGGCGTCTACGGAGGACGCCGAGGGGAGGCCGAGCGCGCTGGGCCTCTACCACCTCGTCTCGCGCACGCCGGACATGTGGGGGCTCTACCTCCGCTCGGGCGATCGCGAGACGTTCACGGAGCTCGCCTACGAGCGCGAACCCGAGTTCCTCGGCGACATGCCCAGCGAGTTCGAGACCGAGCGCTTCGAGGACTGGCTCTCGGCGCTCAAGACCGCGAAACTCCTGGAGGACTGGGCGAGCGAACTCGAGGAGGACCGCATCACCGAGCGCTACGGGATCGGCCCCGGCGATCTCCGGGGGAAGGTCGAGACGGCCCAGTGGCTGTTGAACGCCGCCGAACGGCTGGCGATCGAACTCGACCTCGGCGCCGACGTCGTGACGCGGATCAGCGCCGCCCGCCAGCGGGTCGAACACGGCGTGGGCGAGGAGCTACTGAGCCTCGCAGGCGTCGGCAACGTCGGCCGGGTCCGCGCCCGGCGGCTCTACGAGGCGGGCATCGAGACCCGCGACGACCTGCGAAACGCGGACAAACGTGTGGTCCTCGGGGCGCTCAGAGGCCGGGAGAAGACCGCCGAGACGATCCTCCGCAACGCTGGCCACCCCGATCCCGACCTCGAGAACGTCGAGGCCGACGAGTCAGCGGCCGCGGCGGCCGAGAGCGACGGCGCGAAAGAAGGAGGCCAGGCCGGCCTGGGGGACTTCTAGTGGAGACGACGACCGGTACGGCCGAAATCGGGAACCTCGATGCCTTTCTCGATGAGCTGGATCGGATCGGGCGGGCGACCGACTGTGCGATCCAGGCGCTGGACGCGCGCTACGTCGCCGGCCCCGAACAGCTCGAACGCGCCGTCGCACTCGCGAATCGGTCGTTCGAGCGCGGCGAGAACGTCGCCCGGGAGCGAGGCGTCGAGATCCTGCTGTACGCCGCGGGGCGCCGTCAGATCAACCGCGCCTTCGAGATCGGCGTGAGCGAGGGGGCCCGTGAGATCGTGCTCGTCGCGGACGGCGAGAACGAGAAACGCGCGGTCGAAGCGCTCGAGGAGCTGCTCGACGGCGGAGGCTGGGAGCCCGGCGAGCGGGCCGACGCCGAACGAATCAGCGAGTTCTACGGGATCACCGACGTCGAACGCGCGGCGACCGACGCCTCGTTGTGCGACCTGGTCTGTGAGCGTGTCGCGCTGCTCGAGGTCGAGAAGTAAACGAGGCGAATGCAGGACCAAGCGTTATGCGCGAGGCGGGCGAACGTCGAGACATGAGCGAACGTGACCCGGATCGCGATCCTCAACGCAGCGCGCGGGAACGCCAGCGCGAGCGTGCCGAGGCGGCCGAATCGGCCGCGGCAGGCGAGTTCGGGGAGATGCTCTCGGATCACAAGTTCCCGACGACGAGCGAGGAACTGGCGGTCGACTACGGCGACGAGCCGATCGACATGGCAAACGAGACCGAGTCGATGGGGAGCGTCCTCGACCGCCTCGAGGGCGAGCGCTTCGAGAGCATCCAGGAAGTCGAGGAGGCAGTCTCGAACGAGCTCACGGGGAGCGAGGCCGGCCCCGAGGAGTACAACGACGAACGCGACCTGACGGAGCTCGAGGACGAGGTCCCGGAGGAGGAAGAGCGCGACCAGCCCCAGGGTCCGCTGTAGTCGGGTACGACGACCGAAGTCACGGAGACCTGACGAACTCGGGGCCGAATCCCTTACGTCCCGCCGCCCGTACTGAGACCATGCCCCCACACGTCGCCGATCCCGTCGATATCGGCGGCCTCACCCTCACGAATCGCCTGTATCGCGCCCCGCTTCTCGAGTGTGCCGGAAACGGCCCCGACGCCGTCGACGTCCTGATCGACGAGCTTGAGCCCGCCGCCGCGGCCGGTGCGGGGCTGCTCTTCCAGGGCGCGACGATCGTTCGCAAGGAGGGCGGCTGTGCCGCTCCCGGCATGACGCGCGTCCACGACCGCTCGTTCGTCTCTCGCTTGACTCGGCTGACCGACGCGATTCACGAACACGGCTCGCGGATCTTCCTCCAGCTCGAACACGGCGGGCTGCGGAGCATGGAGACGTGGCACGCGGGCTATCGCGACGAGCGTTCCGACCTCCGACAGCTCGCGGTCTCCGAACCCCCCCTTCCCCTCCGCGTAGCCGATCGATTCGGGCTCCTCGAGTACGACCCGCACGTGCTCTCGACCGACGAGGTGTACGAACTGGCCGCGGACTTCGGCCGTTCGGCGGGGTACGCGATCGAGGCGGGCTACGACGGGATCCACCTCGCGGGCGCAAACATGGGAATCGTCCAGCAGTTCCTCTCACCCTTCTACAACCGACGCGACGACGAGTTCGGCGGCGATCTCGAGAGTAGGACCCGCTTTCTGCAGGTCGTCCACGACGAGATCCGCGAGCGCGCCGGCGACGTTCCGCTGGTGACGAAGGCGCCCGCCGAGACGGGGAGTCCGCGAGTCGTACGTCGCCGACTGAGCGAGCGCGACGCGGTCGAGATCTGCCGGGCCTGCGAGTCGATCGGCTTCGACGCGGTCGTCCCCGTCCGTGGATCGGTCTTCTGGGACATGAGCGTCGTCCGCGGCGAGCACCCCGATCGGGCCTGGCACGACGAGCGGTTCCAACCAGGGTACGAGGCGGCGTTCGGCCCCCGATGGCGATGGAGGACGGTCGCGATCGCGAACCGGCTTCACGCCCGCCGGTTCGGGTTCGAGCCCGCGTGGAACGCCGCACTCTGTCGACGGGTGCGAGAGCACGTCTCGATTCCCGTGCTCTGTGAGGGCGGGATCCGCGAGCCGAACCGGATCGACTCCCTGTTGGGCTCGGCCTGCGACGCGGTCGGGATGGGCCGGCCGTTCTACGCCGAACCGCGGCTCCCGGCGCGCGTGCTCGCGGGCGAGGGCGTGGTCTGTGAGAACTGCAACAACTGCACCGTCCCGCAGGTGACGGGTGCCGACGGCGTCTGTCGCACCCCGAGCGTGCTGGCGAGGCGGGGCGAACTCGCCCGGGAGGGAGCCTACGAGTGGTGACGATCGAGCCGCTGTTCGTTCTCGCCGTCGCGCTGCTGATCGCGGGCGTCGTGGGCAGCTTCGTTCCGCTCGTTCCGGGGGTAGCGCTCTCGCTCGCGGGGATCTATCTCTACTGGTGGGGAACGGGCTACGCCGAACCCGGGCTCCTCTTTCTGGCCGTCGCGACGGTCGTCGGACTCGTGACGCTCCTCCTCGACTACCTCTCGAGCGTGATCTCGGCGAGCGCGAGCGGGGCGTCGATGCGGACGGCCGCGATCGCCGGGGTCGTCGGCCTCGTCGCACTGGTGATCACGGGCCCGATCGGCATGCTGATCGGCGTCGTGGTCGCGACCTTCGTCCTGGAGTACGAACGATCGGGCGACGTCGAGCGGAGCCTGCGGACGGGGGTCTACACCTCGATCGGGATGCTCGCTTCGAGCGCGATGCAGGCGCTGATCACCGGCGCGCTGCTCGTCGGATTCCTGATCGCGGTCTGGTAGCCCTCGTCGGGATCGACGGCACCGGGGCCCGGTTCTCGCGTGGACCCGGGTTCGTCGAACGACGAAAACGGGTCCGAGCGTGGAACGCGACCCGGAGGACGGGAACCGGCCGGCCGGTCACTCGAGTCGCGTGCCGTCGCGCGGACAGTAGTCGAACTCTCCTCGTTCGGTCTCGAACCCACACGCCGGACAGCGCTTCGTCTCCGGGCGCGAGCGCCGGCCGAAGAGGAAGGGGACGAACGGTATCAGGAGGAAGAGGAGGAACGTATCGAAGTACACCCACGCGAGAACGCTGATCGCGACGCTCGCGGCGATTCCCAGGAGGGCGGTGAGCCAGCGACTGGAGACCATGCCGGGCGATAGTCGCCCCGGACACAACAGCCTATCGTAGGTCGGAGTACGGCGGGAACCCGTAGCTATACCCACGCCGGGCACCTACGACCGGAAAATGGCCTCGTTCGGCTCCCGCCTGATCCGGCTTCTCCCACACTATCTGGTGATGATCGCGTCGATCTTCGCCGTTCTGATCGCCATCCAGGAGTTCTACGGCGGACTCGGCTTCTGGGCATCGTTCGCGGTGGCGATCATCGTCGCGGCCGTCTATCCGGTGGTCGTTCGCCGGCTCGGACTGGCTCCCGACTCCTGGCAGTGAGACGCTCGGTGGACGCTATGAGCCCCCGTCGATCGATCCCCTACTCGATGGCCGGATATGCATTCGGTGCCCGAGACGGGACGGGGGTCTAGAGGTCGTACTGCTCGCGAACGAGGTGGGCGATCCCGCGATCCTCGAGGATCTCCATCGGCGCGAGCATGTCGAGTTGCACCACGCCGGGGAGTCGACCGACCTGGACGCCGCCGGTGAACGTACACCGACCACGGACTTCGCCCTCGGTCATGTCGAGGAGCTTCCCAGCCCGATCGAACGCGTTCTCGGTGGCGTCGTTGATCGTCGCACCCGATCCGACGATCTGGATCGGACCCATCTCCTCGACAGCGACGCCGTAGCGCTCGGCGAGCGCCTCGCCGGCCTCGCGCTCCTCGTCGGTGTAGGGTTCCGCGATGTGGGGCAGGTCCTCTTGGTTGGGGAGCAGGAGCGGCCCGTCGAGCTCGAGATCCTTGATCACCTCGACGCCGAGAGTGGTGTGCCCGCTCACGTCGGTGGTGTGAAGCGAGAGCTCGCCGTCGCCCTGGTTGGCGTGAATGTCGCCGACGTAGACGCCGCCACCCTCTACCTTGACGGGACAGATCAGGATCGCGCCGGGGCGGACCTCGCTCACGTCCATGTGGCCGTCGGTCCGTGCCTCGAGCTCGTCCTCGTTCTCGAGACCCCAGTCGTGCTCGGCGCCGATCAGGGACTGCCCGAAGTCGCCGGCGTTGTGCGAGTCGGGTATCTCGATCGGTGGCGTAGTGCCGACGTTGCCGATGAAGGGCCGGAGGTGTCCGAGCGTTCCGGGCATCTCGCTCGGCTTGTAGAGGAGTATGGGATGCTGGCGGGAGTTCTCGGGAAGCGCCATCGCCTCGTCCGCGCGTTCTGCGAGTCCGTCGGCCGCCTCCTCGTCGACGGTCAACCCCACCGTCCGATCCTCGTCGAAGACGACGGTGTAGCCGTACTCGAAGCCGAACGAGGAGGCGTTCGCGCCGCACTCCGCACACCGGATCGACTCCTCGCCGGTACCCTCGACGATCGTCTCGGGCCACTCGGCGCCACACTCCGGGCAGCGGTGATCGACGAACGGGTCGCTGTCGAACGCGCCCTCGCGCTCCTTCATGCTGCCCGTGCTGGTGGCGATCGACGTCACCTCGACGTCCTCGATGCGGAGGGCGATCGCGTCGCCGACCTCCGCGCCCTCGACGGCGATCGGCCGGGTCACCTCGTGGCCGCCGCGGAACCCGGGGGTGATCATCGGCCCCCAACAGCCCGCGGGGGTGTGCGTGCGGATCGTGCCGCCGTCGGCGACCGTGCCCGCCCACTCCTGGTCGGGCCCGACCAGACCGAGGGTGAACTGATCGACCGAGAGCTCCTGCTGGATCTCGCGTTGTGCCATGCTAGCGGCTATGTACGCCACCACAATAGCGATTGTGTCACACGCCCACGATCGGACCAGTTCGGGGACGAGGTTCCGCCGGACAGCCTCAAGTGTCTTCCCTCCCGAAAACGGGTATGGAGACGACCGTCCTCGTGGTCGGCGGCGGGGCGACGGGCGCCGGCGTCGCACGGGACCTCGCGATGCGCGGGGTCGACGTGACGCTGGTCGAACGCGGTCGGTTCGCGGGGGGAACGAGCGGCCGATCGCACGGCCTGCTCCACAGCGGGGCGCGATACGCGGTCGACGACCCCGAGGGGGCCGGGGACTGCCTCGTCGAGAACCGGATCCTGAAGCGGATCGCACCCCACTGCATCGCCGATACCGGCGGCTACTTCCTCCGGACCGCCGACGACGACCCCGACTACTTCGAGCGAAAGCGCGAGGCCTGCGAGGAGGTCGGCATCGAGACCTCCTCGGTCGACGTCGAGGAGGCGCGCCGTCACGAACCCGACCTGGCCGAGGGCGTCGAGCGCGTGCTCGAGGTCCCCGATGCCGTCGTCCACCCCACGCGACTGACGGCGGCCAACGCCGCAGACGCCCGCGAACACGGCGCGCGCCTGCTTCCCGAGACCGAGGTCCGCGACGTGGTCCGTGAGAACGACCGGGTCGTCGGGGCGGTCGTCGACGACGGATCGAACGAGCGACGGATCGACGCCGAGCACGTGGTCAACGCGACGGGCGCGTGGGCCGGGCGACTCGGCTCGCTCGCGGGCGTCGAGATCGAGATGGCGCCCACCAGCGGCGTGATGGTCGCCGTCGAGTTCGAGGGGCTCGACACCGTGTTGAACCGGGCGCGTCCGGCCGCCGACGGCGATATCGTCGTCCCCCATGACGGGCAGGTCGTACTGGGGACCACCAGTGTCGACGTCGAGGATCCCGACGAGTTCTCGACGGACGACGCCGAGATCGATCGGATGTTCGAGGAGTGTAGTACCATGCTCTCGGGGCTCGATCCCGACCGGATCGACCGGGTTTACTGGGGGGTGCGCCCGCTCTACACCGAGGATCGCGAACGCTACGAGGGCCGCCAGATCTCCCGGGGGTTCTACCTGCTCGATCACGACGCCCGTGACGGCGTCATCGGCCTCTCGACCATCGTCGGCGGGAAGCTGACGACCTATCGACGCATGGCCGAGGCCGTCGGCGATCACGTCGCCGATCGACTGGGGGTCGAGGAGCCCTCCCGAACCGTCGAGACGCCGCTCGTGGGCCACGACGATCCCGACCGGATCGACGAGATCGTCCGCGAGTTCGGCGCGTCGAACCCCGCCGACGAGGACGTCACCGATCGCCCGTGACCTGCCGGTGACGTCCGGGGACGACGAGCGGGCGTCGAACTCGGCCGTCGACCGAATCCGGCGGTGAACGCATACGAAGTCGTACCGTTTATCCCGTTTTTCCCGCTACACCAGAACAGAGCCGTCTACGAGGCAGTATTCACGTGATGGGATTCCGAGTCGGTCGCCGTTCGACCATCGAATGATGCATGTGAACGAAGCGCTCGATCCTCGTTCACGGAATATCAGGGTTAACAAGGTACTAACTCGGTTGCTTTCGGAATAACAAAGGACGTCTGTTCTGAAGACCGGGACGATGAAGGACTCGACGAACCGACGACGGTTTCTGACGGCGGTCGGCGCGGGAACGTTCGCGCTCGCCGGTTGTAGCGGTCAGATTCCAGGCGGCGACGACGGAGACGGGGACGGCAACGGTAACCAGAGCGAGAGCGGTAACGACGAGGGTAACGAGACCGGCAACGAGAGCGGGAGCGGACAGAGCGTGCCGTTCCCGGCGCTCGATAAGGGCGAACTCGTCGACGACTTCGAGAATCTGGAGGACTGGACCCCGATCGAGGACGGACAGGTAGCCGGCGACACCGAGAACGCACTCGTCGGCTCACAGTCCGCACGCATACAGGGATCGGGTACCTTCGCGGGGATGTTCCGCGCGTACCCCGAGGGGCTCAACGTCGCGAATAGGAACCTCTCGCTCGCGCTCGCGGTCGATGCTCCCCGTCCCGCCCGCGTGACGGTCGAACTGCTCGCGCCCGGCGAGAGCGACATGCTCCGCGGTACGAAGACGGTCGTCGGCACCTACACGGGCTGGATGCGAATGGACGTCGGCATCACCGGACAGCGGGGCGAGCCCAATCTCGAGAACGTCCAGGAGATGCGCATCCGCCTCGATGCCCCCGAAGAGACGGACATCCGCTTCTGGGTCGACGATCTCCGGGCGACGCCGAAGGCCGAGAACGGCTACGTCATGCTGACGTTTGACGACGGCGTCGCGAGTCAGTACGAGAACGTCTTCTCGAGGCTCAACGATCGGGACATGTCCGGCGTCGTCGCGGTAAGTAGCGACTCGCTCAATCGCGAGGGGCGGCTCAACATCGACCAGCTCCGCGAGATGCGCGACGCGGGCTGGGACGTCTCCTCGCACCCCGAGGGCGACGCATTCCAGCAGCCGCTGGACGACATGGAGGCGATCCGTTCGGCGATTCAGTCGAACTACGAGTACCTCGACAACCGCGGGTTCCCGAACGGCGCGCGCCACATGTTCGTCCCGTATCACAACACCAATCAGGAGATCGTGGAGATCACCCGTGAGTTCCACGAACTCAGCTCGTACTTCGGCGGAATGCCGGCCGCGATTCCGTTCACCGATCCGATGCACGTCTCCCGGGTCGACATGCACAACGACGGGTTCACCGATCTGATCGACCTGGCAGCCGAGCACAACCAGCTCGCGGTCGGGCTGGCTCACGGCGTCGTTCCCGAGGACGAGATCGAGGACGACCCCCTCGCCGACATGACCGTCGAACAGCTCGAGGAGTTGCTCGACTACATCGAACAGAGCGACGTCCAGGTCGTGACCGCCTCCCAGTTGGTCGACAACCAGGACAGCCTGTAACGCCTGACTGATTCGCGACGGCCATGCGTCGAGTTAACAACCTCAGTCAGAAAGGTATTAACGGTGCGGGCGGTAGTTCAACTTGAACGAAAACATGTGGCCCTGGGAACACGTCATCGTCGGATACGTGGCGTACTCGTTGTTCCGTCACCTCTTCTTCCGACAGTCGCCAACGGGCCGGGAGACGCTCGCCGTGGTCTTTGCGTCGCTGCTTCCGGACCTGATCGACAAGCCGCTGGCCTGGCAGTTCGGCGTGTTCGAGGGCGGGTACGCGCTCGCTCACTCGGTGTTCTTCGCCGTTCCGGTCTCGATCCTCGTGGGCGTGCTCGCACGGCGCTACGGGGCCGGCCGCGCGGGTCTCGCCTTCGCCGTCAGCTACCTGATCCACCTCCCGAGCGACGTCATCTCGCCGTACTTTCATTACGGTGACCTCGCATGGGAGCGGATCCTCTGGCCCGTTCGGCGATCCAAAGGCGAGTACTCCCAGGGATTGATCGACGGATTTCTCGAGTTCTTCATCCCCTACGCCTACGAACTCGCCGCAGGCGAGCCGTCGGGCTACCTGCTCTTCCAGCTAGGACTAATGGGCTGTGCGTTCCTGCTGTGGATCTACGACGGCATGCCGGTGCTCCGGGAGGCGGTGTTGGGTACCCATCGCCGAATGACCGGCGGGGGCGGGCTCTGATCGGCGCTCGGCGAGCGCCGGCCGCGAGGGTTCGACGCGATGGCCGGGGAAGGGTATTCATGGCGGACTCCCTAGGGCGGCCATGGCGACGCATCCCCCGGGGCCGAAGGGCCTGCCGATAGTCGGGAGTACGCATCACTACGCCCGCGATCCGTTCCGGTTCATCGAGGGCGTTCGCGACGCCTACGGCGACGCCGCGCGGTTCACGCTGGGACCGCGCGAGACCTACCTGCTGACGAACCCCCGGGACGTCGAACGAGTGCTGGTTCGCGAGGAGAGCTCGTTCCGCAAGCCCGACTTCCAGACCGATGCACTCGGCGAGCTACTGGGCGAGGGCCTGCTGTTGAGCGAGGGGAGCGCCTGGCGGCGGATGCGAGAGCTCTCCCAGCCGGCGTTCGACATGCGCCGGCTCGCCGGCATGGGGTCGATGATGGTCGAGCGCACCCAAGGGGCGGTCGCGGACTGGGAGGAGGGTGACCGGCGGAACGTCGAACTGGAGATGGCCCGGCTCACCGTCGGGATCATCGTCGAGGCGATGTTCGGTACCGACCTCGGTGAGGAGCGAACCCGGCGGGTCCAGGAGAACCTCGAGCCGCTGGGCCGGCGATTCGAGCCCGACCCGCTTCGGTTCCTGACGCCCGAGTGGCTGCCGACCCGCGAGCGGAACTCGTACCGGGCGTCGATCCGGGAGCTCGAGGCGGTGATCGACGAGATCGTTCGCGAGCGCAGCGGCGACCTCGGCGAGGACGACCTGCTCTCGATCCTCCTGCAGGCCGAGCGAAGCGGCGCGATCACCGAACGACAGGTTCGCGACGAGCTGATGACGATGCTGCTCGCGGGCCACGACACGACGGCGCTGTCGCTGACCTACACCTGGTATCTGCTCTCGGAACACCCCGAGATCGAACGGCGGTTCCACGAGGAGATCGACGAACTGCTCGGGGGCGAACCGCCGACGGCCGCCGACACGCGGAGGCTCGAGTACGTCGGTCGGGTGCTGACCGAGGCGATGCGGCTCTACCCGCCCGTCTACACGATGTTCCGCGAGAGCACGGAGTCCGTCGAGCTGGCGGGCTACGAGCTTCCCGCGGGGTCGCTGTTCATGCTCCCCCAGTGGGGCGTCCACCGCGACCCGCGCTGGTACGACGAGCCCGAGCGGTTCGACCCGGACCGCTGGCTGCCCGAGCGCGCCGCCGAGCGTCCGCGGTTCGCGTACTTCCCGTTCGGCGGGGGCTCGCGCAGCTGTATCGGCCGGCAGTTCTCGCTGCTCGAGGCGACGCTGATCCTCGGAACGATCGGGCGGAACTACCGGCTGGAGCGGGTCGGCAACGGCCCGATTGACCTGCGGGCGTCGCTGACGATGCACCCCGCGAACGGGATGGAGATGCGGGTGGGCGAACGGAATGACGTTGAGGGCTGATCACGCACCGTCCACGCCGGCGTCCTCGGGATACGTCTTGAGGAACGGGTCGAATCGGACGTTCGCGACGCCCGGATCGAGCGACTCGGAGACCGTATCTCCCGCGCCGTCGGCAGGGGCGCCCGTCACGGGGTCGACGAACGGCTCGGCAGGCTCGCCGTGGCTCGACGGTCCGTCGGACGCGCCCCAGTAGTTCGCGGTCGCATCGAGGACGTCCTCGAAGCGGCCGTCGCCCGCCTCCTCGCCGAGCACGTCGCTCGCGAACTCGTCGACGTTCCGGATGCCGGACTCGTTGGCACAGATGGCGTTCCCCCGGAAGACGTTGTCGCGGGCGAAGACCCCCTGGACGGCGCCGGTTCCGTTGTCGACGATCCGGTTGCGTTCGATCGCGTTGTCGGTCGCCTCGTGTCCGAGCCGGATCCCTACCTCGTTGTCCTCGACGTCGTTGTGTACGAGGGTGACGCCGCTCGGGCCGCCGTAGACGTCCGGATCGCCGAACAGGTCCACGCCCGCCCCCGACTCCGAGAGGACGCTGTCCTCGATCGTGATTCCACGAGCGCCGAACAGGAGGGCGATGCCGACGCCGTCGTCCGGCGTCTCGACCCCCGCGATCCGCCCGCCGTCGACGCTCTCGTACCGGATCCCGGTCGCGAAGCCGGTGGCGGTCAGGTTCCGAACCGTGACGTTCTCGACGGGGCGGGCGTCCGGTTCGAACGTCCCCTCGGGGTTGACGGCGATGCCGGCGAGGCGCGCACGGTCCCCCTCGTCGGCCGCGCCGGTGCCGTCGATCACGTGTCCCCGTCCGTCGAGGACGACGTCGTCGGCCCGGACGTCGATACAGCCGTAGCCGTCGGCCGTCGTCGGCGAGACGTCCTCGGTGAGCACGTACTCGCCGGGTTCGGTGATCGTCGTACAGCCATCGATCTCGGTCGGCGAGTCGCGGGCCGCGACGCTCGACGGTCCGACGGCGATGCCGACTCCGGCGGCGCCGAGCGCCCGCAGGAACAGCCGTCGGCCGTGCGAACCGCGTCGTGTCGGCGTCGATCGGTCGGTCGGTTCGGTCCCCTCCATGTCTCTCGGATACGCGGGCTACCTATTAGTTCCCCGTAACTATCCTATCGCTGACATATCCGAGGAGAGGGGCTCGCCACGGGGCGAACGCTCATCGGTTCGGCAGCCGAACGGCCGGTGTGAACGATATGAATCGCCAGTGGGTGCTCGCGAGTCGACCGAAGGGGAAGCCGACCGAGGAGGAGTTCGAACTCGAGGAGGGGGAGGTCCCCGAACCGGGGCCCGACGAGGTGCTCGTGCGGACGGTCTACCTCTCGGTCGACCCCTACATGCGTGGGCGGATGCGCGACGCCGAGTCGTACGCCGAGCCCTGGGAGGCCGGCGACGTCATGCGCGCCGGAGTCGTGGGCGAGGTAGTCGAATCCAACCACCCCGAGTTCGAGGCCGGTGACGTCGCCTTCGGCAACCTCTACTGGGCGGAGTACGCGACCGCGAAGGGAAGCCAGTTGACCCACGTCGACCCGGAGCTGGCGCCGATATCGACCGCGCTCGGGGTTCTCGGCATGCCCGGGCGCACGGCGTACTTCGGCACGTTGGACGTCGCGGAACCCGAACCGGGCGATACGATGGTCGTCTCGGGTGCCGCCGGCGCGGTGGGCTCGGTGGTCGGCCAGCTCGGGAAGCTTTCGGGCGCCCGCGTCGTCGGAATCGCCGGCTCCGAGGAGAAGATCGAGTGGCTGACCGACGAGCTAGGGTTCGACGCCGGAATCGACTACCGCGATGAGAGCGTCCCCGAGGGACTGGACGAGGCCTGTCCCGACGGAGTGGACGTCTACTACGACAACGTGGGCGGCGAGATCACCGACGCCGTCTTCGACCGGCTGAACGTCCGCGGGCGGGTGGCTATCTGCGGGCAGATCTCGCTCTACAACGCCCAGCAGCGCCCGACCGGGCCGCGAAAGCTGGGGAGGCTCATCGAGACGCGCGCCCGCGTCGAGGGGCTGCTCGTAGGCGACTTCGAGGGACGCTATGACGAGGCCAACGAGCGACTGGCACGGTGGGTGAACGAGGGGACGATCGAGTACGAGGAGACGATCACCGAGGGGTTCGAGAACGCGCCGTCGGCGTTCATCGGACTGTTCGAGGGCGAGAACGTCGGCAAACAGCTGGTGGAGGTCGGGGAGTACGAGAGGTAGTCCGTCGTAAGGCACGGAACCCCGACGGGAGTCGCGGACTCAGTGGGTGGAGTCGAGCCCGAACCGGACGCCGGTGAGCTTCTCGGAGTGCTCCCAGAGGCGCGCGGCGCGTTCGGGGTCGTACGACCGGTCGTGCGAGCGCTGTTGCTCCGGGGGGCCGCGCGACTGCATGAGGCCGCTCGGACCGACGTAGTCGCCGTCCTCGACGTCGGGCGCGGTCGCCGCGTACAGCAGGGGGAGCGCGCCGCGTTCGGCGCTCCGGGCGAACAGCGCGTTCGCGGCGTGCATCGCCCACAGCCGGAGCGTCGAGTCCGTCATCTCCGGCCCCCGGCGCTGGAGGTCCGTGGCGGCCCAGCCGGGGTGACAGGCGACGCTCTTCACGTCGAGGTCGGCGATACGTGTCCGGCGCGCGAGCTCGTAGGCGAACAGTAGGTTCGCGAGCTTCGACTGGGCGTAGGCCTCCCACTCGTCGTAGTGCTCCTCGCCGTGGAGGTCGTCGAAGTCGATCTCGCCGCGCTCGTGAAGCCCGCTGCTCTGGGTGACGACGCGGGTCTCGCCGCCGGTGCCGACGAGGTCGTCGAACAGCAGGCCCGTCAGCGCGAAGTGACCGAGGTGGTTGACGCCGAACTGCGTCTCGAAGCCGTCGGCGGTCTCGCTGCGGGGAAGCGCCATCACGCCGGCGTTGTTACAGAGGACGTGCAGCGAGGGGTAGGTTCGCGAGAACTCCGCCGCGAACGCTCGAACGGAGTCGAGGTCCGTGAGGTCTCACTCGTGGACCGACAGCGAGGCGCTCGGGAGGGCGGCTCGGATCCCGTCCCTCGTCTCCCTGCCGCGGCGTTCGCTTCGACAGGCCATGACGACGTGGGCACCCTTCCGGGCGAACGCGCGGGTCGCCTCGAGACCGAGACCGGTGTTCGCGCCGGTGACGACGATCGTCGCCCCCGAGAGGTCCTGCATTCGTTCCGCCGACCAGTTCGTTGTCATCGGATCGGAGGCAGGATCGAGAACAGCGAAGGCGTAACGGCCCGGGCCATCGGAGGACGGGGGCGGCGAGAGGAGGACGCGGCACGATCGTCCGTCCGTCGAGAACCGGCGTTCGAGCCGGGTTACTCCTCGATCGTGAGCACGCCGTTGTTCACCGAGATCTCGTCCGCACCCTCGGGAAGTTCGAACTCGACCTGGCGGTCGTCGGCGACGACGATCGCCGTATCGCCGACGACGTCGATCGAGAGATCGCCGGCGTCGGCCCCGAAATCCGCGACGATGACGCTGCCATCGTCGTACGTTCGGGTTCGAACCGATCCGTCCTGCTCGTCGACGGTTCGTAGCTCGTGGGGCGTTTCCATGGGCGTAGGTTAGGGTGTGAGACTGATAAGCGACCTGCAGGCGACCACAAGGCGGTTCGATCGATGGCGTCGTCCGCCCGTGGTCGGCGTCGTGTGAACGTATCGTCCGTCTATTCCGGGCCGAGCGCCGGGCTACTCCGGACTCGGCGTTTCGACGTGCGAGAGGTAGGCGGTGAGGTCGGTCGTCGTGACGATGCCGACGACGCCCTCGGTCTCGTCGACGACCGGGACGTGGTGAAAGCCGTGGTCGATCATCAGGTCCGCGACGTCGCGGATGTCGTCGTTGGCGGCGGTGGTGACGACGTCGGTGCTCATGTATTCGGAGACCGGCGTGTCGGACGCGCGTCGGTCGTCCGCGCCGAGGCGGACGAAGTCGGTGGCGGTGAGGATCCCTTCGAGATCGTTGCCCTCGCTCACGACGATCACCGAACCGATGCCGTTCTCGCTCATCTTCCGTGCGGCCTCCTGGATGGGCGTCTCGGCGGTGACCGTTCGGACGGGCGAGGACATGAGTCGACCTACGAAGACGTCTCCCATGTGCTACGGTTTCTCTCGGCTCGGGATAAGGGTTGGTGGGGTGTGATCCGGTCGGAATGCGGGGACTCGAGAGACCGAGCCGAAAGGACTCGACCGGACCTCCGGCTCGATCGGGTCCTCGGATTACGCGATGAATGGGGTACTCAATCCGCGTGGGTCGGCTCGGCGAAGGGCTGGGAGGAGGAGCAGACGGGGCGCAGTTCGACGATTCCGGGCTCGGCGACGCGGACGACGTAGTCCGCGTACTCGAACTCGACGACGACCGAGCCAGCGGCGGACGGGGCTTCTGAACCCGCGAACAGCGCGTTCAGAGCGTCGGGATCGATGGACTCGTACAGAAGCGGGAGCTCGAGCTGGCTGCATCCCTGGCGTTCGGCCACCGTCCGGAGCACCGTCTCCGTGATGGGTTCCGAACCCTCGTGCCGTGTCGAGACCCCTTCGGGGGTAGTCGTGTTTTCCATGGCAACGAATGGCAGCCTATGATGTTGGTCGTATCCGTTCATACGTTGCGCCGTTTATATACTACCGCCGCGAGCGGCCCCGTGCGTCGGTCGTCGCGAGGTGTTCGATCAGCGTCGCGGTTCCCCGGCGGATCCGTCGGCCCGCGGCGGAGGCGGAGATCCCGAGCCGTTCGCCCACCTCGGCGAGCGACGCGGATCGTGGGTCGTCGAAGTAGCCCGCATCGAACGCCTCGAACATCGCCTCCCACTGTGCCTCGGTGAGGATCGTAGTGGAGAGCGCCGTGTTCATCACCTCGGCGGAGTCGGATCGGTAGAGGCGCTTGATCGCCAGTTCCGCACCGACCCTCTCGCAGTAGCTTCCGAACTCCGAGAGGTACGACTGATCGACGGCGCGGAGTCGGGCGGCCCAGGCGGCGTCCTCGTTCCAGAGTTCCAGGAGGTGGATCCCCATGTCGGTCGCCTTCGTCGGGAAGTCCTCGATGGTCGACTGGTCGAAGTCGATCCGGTAGATCCGCATCCCGCTCGAGTCGGTCATCACACGCGCGTTCCGGACCGTCTCGTCCTCGGAGAGCACGCGTTCGACCGTCTCCCAGTCGACGGTGGGTTCGATCTCGATGGTCGTGAAGACGGTCGGTCGATCGCTCTCGGTGTGGAGGGGGAGGTCGGGCCGAAGCACTACGTCCTCGAGCGAGGAGATGGTGTGATGGAGATGCATCCGCGGGTGCGAAAACCGTACCTCGGCGATGATCGTCCCCATTTCGTCCTCCTTAGTATTCGTAACTAGAGTGGATTAAAAAAACCTCGTATACGTGACGTTCGTCCGTTTTTTCACGTCTACTGAGAGGTTCGTCGGGGATCGGTCCTCACCACGGACGATCACCGAACGGGGAACGCGGCGAGCCGGATCGGCGTGACGGCTCCACAGCGGGGTCCCGATTCCGATGCCGGGTTGGCGAACCGGTGCGAGGAGTCAAACCTGGGGACCGGTCCCGACGGCGGACCGGAGCCACCGCGATAGCGACGGCTCCGTCGGTCCGATCGACGCCAAAAATCCGTGTGAACGTGCTTCGCCGGGGGTCCGTCGCGCCTCAGAGGCGGGTGACGTTGGTCGCCCGGGGGCCCTTGGGGGCCTGTTCGATGTCGAACTCCACTTCCTGTCCCTCCTCGAGGTCCGGACCGCCGACGTCCTCCATGTGGAAGAAGACGTCCTCGTCCGCGTCCTCAGTCTCGATGAAACCGTAGCCGCCAGTGTCGTTGAAGAAGTCGACCTTGCCTTTCGCCATAGCTTCTGAGAGGAGAGCCCCGACGCGGATAACGGTTCCGCGGTCCGCGTTGTCGCGTGAGTCCGACACACGGTCTCTCGGCGATCGGAACCGGCGACCGGGCGACCCTCGCGAGCGACGCCGGTCCTACTGGAATCCCGACGTCAAGAGTTAAGCACGTCGACGATGGCGATCTACGGGACTCCATGACCGTACCATCCGTCGAACTGCCGAGCGGAGACGAGATGCCCGCCGTGGGCGTCGGCACCTGGGACATCGAGGGCGACACCGTCCGGGAGGCCGTCCGTGCCGCCCTCGAGGCCGGCTACACCCACGTCGACACCGCCGAGGGATACATGAACGAGAGCGAGATCGGCGACGTGCTCGGCGAACACGACCGCGAGGAGCTGTTTCTCACCTCGAAGGTGCTCCCCTCGAACCTGGGCTACGAGGACGTCATCGAGGCGTGCGAGGCCTCGCTCGATCGCCTCGGCACCGACTACCTGGACCTGTACCTGATCCACTGGCCCAACCCCGCGATCTCGCTTCGCGAGACGCTCCACGCGATGGAGCGGCTCCACGAACGGGGGCTGGTCCGCAACGTGGGCGTCTCGAACTTCAGCGCCTACCAGCTGAGCGCCGCCCACCACGTCTCGAACGTCCCGATCGCGGTCAACCAGATCGAGTTCCACCCCTGGTTCCAGCGCCCGGAGCTCGTGGAGTACTGCCGGGAGACGGACGTGGTCGTCGAGGCCGCCGCGCCGCTCGCCCGCGCGGAGGTCTTCGAGGACGAGGTCGTCGGGGAACTCGCCGACGAGTACGGGAAGACCCCCGCACAGATCGTCCTCCGGTGGGCCCTCGAGAACGACGTCGTCACGGTGCCGAAGTCCTCCTCGCCCGAGCACGTCCGCGAGAACTTCGAGCTGTTCGACTGGGAGCTCGAGGAGAGCGACCGCGAACGTCTCGACGAACGGGATCGGGACCAGCCGGTCTACGACACGCCCGCACGCGACTGGAGCGGCGACATCTACGGGATCTCGGAGTAGCTACGGCTCTGCCCTCGGCCGGTTTCTGCTTCGCATCAGTGGTGAACGTGAACGTCCGGGTATCGATCCTACAGCATCATCGAACTCCTCTCAAGAACGGGACTGCCCTCGACGCGGAACGGATCTCGTGCCAGAAGGTTCGGCCTCTAGACGGGGCAGGGGGATCGGAGGGGGCCCGGAACGTACAGATAAGCACCCACATTGCCGTCCCAAGCGCAGCTCCAATGGCTGAGAACGGCATATTGAGCGTATAGAACGTCAGGGTGTAGATGATGCTCCGGATGGCGATCGGGAGACTCGTCGTTCTCGGGACGCGAGAATCACCGTTTCGGAGGGTCGGTGCGAGGATAACGACGGAGCAGAGGCCGCCAACGAGAAAGACGCCTTCCTGCCACGTCACGGAGTCACCTGCCGTTGCTGTGAGATCGGTTGAGTAGTAACAGTTCCGTACGATACCATGCTCGAGAGAATATGTAATTAGATATAAGTTTTCTCGCGGGATCATTACCGATGACATCCACTCCTATCAGAGCGGCGCGATCGCTACGGATGGCGGACGAATACAGGACTGGCGTGAGAACTACCGCACTCGATCAGTGGAGGGGGTCAAATCCGGTTTGAATCTGGGAATAACCGTCTTTCCCATAGCGGAATATCGCAGTACGATACCGGAACTCGTCACCAGCCGTCCGAACCCAGGCGAAGAATCCCTCCTTCAGGATATCGTCGAATCGTACGGTAGCCGACCAGAAGTGAGGCAAAGCTACTGCTGTTCTCGGCAACGACGGGAAAAGTTCGAGTAGTCCCAACAGGATTCGAACCTGTGTCGAAGCCCCCAGAAGGCTTCAGGATTGGCCACTACCCCATGGGACTGTACTCCTCCCTACTCACCCGGCGTTTGTAAGCGTTGCGCGTTCGCTCCGCCCCGATACGGACTCACAGTGTTCTGGAAGGGCGTGCATGGATCGACATCTACTTGCTCGCGAGCTATGCACTCCCGTGTATGTACGTCGGACGCTTCGTCGTGATCGGCCCCGAGGTCAGCGCGTATCGCGTCTCCTCGCGCTCGTTTCCGAACCGGCAGGTGATCGAACGGGACGACCGGCTCACCGTCGTCCCCACCGCCGACGCGGAGGAGACCGACAACCCCTACGTCTCGTACAACTGCGTACGGTTCACGGATCGAGGAGCGGTGCTCGGCAACGGCTCGCACGTCGATCCCATAGCCGAGAAGCTCGAACTGGGCTACCCCGCGCGCGACGCGCTCGCGGAGAGCCTGCTCGCGCTCGACTACGAGAAGGACGACTACGACACGCCGCGGATCGCGGGCGTGATGGACGACGACGGCGCTCTCATAGGTATCGTCCGCCGGGACGCCCTGCTGGTCGAGCGCGTTTCCGAGCCAACGCTGGTGGCGACCTACGAGCGCGACTCGCCCGAGCCGTTCGGACTCGACGCTACCGGAGCGGAGACGGCCGCGAGCGAGGTCTACGAGAGCGAGTTCGAACACGCCGTCTGCGCGGCGGGGGTCGCCCGCGTCGACGGCGGCTTCGAGCGGGCGATCGAGAACGGCGAGGACCGAACGCAGCCACGATAGGACTGAAGGACCCGTTCCCCCTACGAGGGGTATGCGCGTTGGTCTCGTCTCCGACGTTCACTCGAACCGGATCGCGCTCGAAGCCGTCCTCGAGGACATGCCCCCGGTCGACGCGATGGCGTGTGCGGGCGACGTCGTCGGTTACAACCCCTGGCCCGGAGAGTGCGTCGAGGCCGTCCGCGAACGCGAGATCCCGACCGTGATGGGCAACCACGACCGTGCGGTCGCCGAGGACACCGCCTTCCGGTTCAACTCGATGGCCCGCGCGGGGGTCGAACACGCTCGTCGGGAACTCGACGAGGAGCAGTTGGAGTGGCTCTCCTCGCTCCCCGACGAGCGGACGATGCTCGACGGGCGGGTGAAGCTCGTCCACGGCCACCCCGACGACCCCGACCACTACACCTACCCCGAGGAGTTCGCCTCGAGCATGCTCGCAGAGGAGGAACTGCTCGTGCTCGGACACACCCATATCCAGGGACACGAGACGTTCGAGGAGGGGATCGTCTGCAACCCCGGAAGCGTCGGCCAGCCCCGCGACGGCGACCCCCGGGCGGCGTACGCGGTCGCGGATCTCGACGCGGGCGAGATCGAGCAGCGCCGCGTGGAGTACGACGTCGACGCGGTCGCCGAGGCCGTCGGTCAAGCGGGATTGCCGCGGCGGATCGCGAGCCGGCTCTACGAGGGGCGTTAGAAGACGCTCTGGATGGTCTCGAGGGTGTGCTCGCGGTCGTCCCACGGAACGAAGACGGCGACGCTCGTCGCGCTGGTGATCAGGTCGTGAACGGCGACGCCCCGTTCGGCCAGCGGCACGACGACGTCCTGGACGATCCCCGACTGGGTGGGGAAGTCGCCGCCGGTCACGCGAACGACGGCGAAGTCGCCCTCGAGGGTGACGCTCGAGAGCGACTCGTCGTCGATCACCGACTCGTGGAGGATGGCTTCTGCCTCCTCGGCGGCCTCGGTGTCGACGTAGAACGTGACCGAGTCCATCCCGCTCGCGACCGCGTCGAGGTTGATCCCCTCCGCCGCGAGCGGGGTCGAGAGGTCCGCGAGGATCCCCGGCCGGTTGCGGATCGCACGTCCCGCGATGGTGATACACGAGAGCGGCTGGTCGCGCATGTCGACGAGGTTGTCGAACTCCCCCTCGATGCTCGTTCCGCCGGTGAGGAGGTCGCCGTGCTGGTAGTGGACGACTCTGACGTCCATGCGGTCGTCCTTATAGGAGAGCGCGCTCGGGGCGACGACCTCCGCGCCTCGGAAGGAGAGGTTTCGAAGCTCGTCGACCGAGATCTTCGCGACGTTGCGCGCCCCCTCCACGACGGAGGGATCGCCGGTCATCACGCCCTCGACGTCGGTGACGATCACGACCTCGTCGGCGCTCATGTACTTGCCGAGCATCACCGCGGTGGTGTCGCTGCCGCCACGTCCGAGCGTCGTGACGGTGCCGTCGACCGTCTCGGCGAGGAAGCCGGTGATGACGGGAACGACCCCGTCGAGCCGGTCTGCGAGTTCGCGTGCCCGGCGTCGGGTCTCCTCGACGTCGACCTCGCCGTACTCGTCGGTGACGATCGGCCACCCCTCGCTGCCGGGTTCGAGGAACGCCGCCTCCACGCCGCGGGAGGCGAGCGCGGCCTTCAGCATCCGGACGGAGGTGCGCTCGCCCATGCTGACGATCTCCGCGCGGTCGGCCTCGTCGGTCTCGAAGGTGATCTCGCCGAGCAGGTCGTCGGTGGTGTTACCCATCGCGCTCGCGACGACGGCGATCTCGTGGCCCTGCTCGACCGCGTCGGCGATCGAGTCCGCCGCCCGGTTGATCCGGTCGCCGCTTCCCAGACTGGTGCCGCCGAACTTCGCTACGACGCGCATGCGTCCACCTCGACCTCGACCGTGCGTGTCATGCTCATAGACCGTGGTAGCCATAGAGCGCAGATAATCCTATTCATTCCCACTCATTGGGAGGAGTCCGTTTGAAGGGGGACGAGTTTCGCGTTCAGGTGAACTTCCTCGCCGTGACCTCGAGGGTGTCGAGGTCGACGATCGGCGCGTAGCCCACGTCGGGGTCGATGTTGACGCTGCGCTGGAACGCCGTCTGCTCCTGCCAGCAGCCGCTGTTGATCGAGACCACGTTGTGGTAGGTGCCGAAGCCGAGCTTGTGGACGTGGCCCGTGTGGAAGACGTCGGGCACCTCGTCGATGACGAGGTAGTCGCGTTCCTCGGGGGCGACCCGCAGCTTCCCGCCGTACTTGGGCGCGACGTGGCGCTTCTTCAACAGCTGGTACATCGCCTTGTGGGGCTCGTCGTAGCTCGCCTTCTCCGCGGGGAGCTCGGCGATGATCTCGTCGAGGCTCATCCCGTGGTACATGAGCACGGAGACGCCCTCGATCGTCACCAGCGAGGGGTTGCCCGTGATCCGTGCATCGTGTGCGCTCATGATCCCCCGGAGCTCCTCGTCGAACCCCGGCTGTGGCTCGGCGAGCCGAACGGCGTCGTGGTTGCCGGGGATCATCACGATCTCGAGGTCGCCGGGTACCTCCTTCAGGTGTTCGGCGAACGCCTCGTACTGCTCGTAGATGTCGACGATCGAGAGCTCCTCGTCCTGATCGGGGTAGATCCCGACGCCCTCGACCATGTCGCCCGCGATCAGGAGGTACTCGACGTGCTGGGCCTCCGCGGTGTGGAGCCAGTCGGCGAAGCGGCTCCAGGCGTCGGCGGCGAACTCCTGGCTGCCGACGTGGACGTCCGAGATCAGCGCGGCCTGGACGTGGCGATCGGCGGTCGAGGGCTCGAACGTATGCGGGACGTCCGGGAAGAAGATCTCGTCGGTGAACAGGATGCCCGCGTCGTCCGCGAGCGTGCCCCGGACCGCGATCACCTCGTCGTAGACCAGCTCCTCGACCAGCGGGGCGATGTCGCGGTCCTTCAACACGAGACAGGGGAAGACGCCGGTGGTGTCCTCGAGTTCGACCAGCCAGTGGCCGCTCGCGGTCGATCGGACGTCGTTGACCATCCCGATCATCTCCGCATCGCTCCCGCCGGTCATCCCCTGGACGGCGCTCGCGGGTCGGTGGTTCACCCGGCGACGGAGCTTCCCCGCGAGTCGCTCGTAGCGGTCGCGGAAGACGTCGACGAAGTCGCCGTACTCCCCCGTACCGGTGCTTCGGCCGGTAATGTCGCCGGCGATCTCGATCCACCGGCGGTCCGGATCGGTCGGCTCGCGTTCCCCCGTCGTTTCGACTGGAGCTACTGCGCCGCCGTCGGCCGATCTGTCCGGTAGATCTCCAGTCGAAACGGAGGGGTCCCGGAGGTCCTCGCGGGAGTCGGCCTCGAGCAGCGACCGGACGTGCTCGCCGGTGAGTTTGAGCGCGTCGGCCGGGGCGGCCTCGACCGCGCGCTCGATCGCCGCGTCGGGGTCGGACGCACCGGCGAGCAGCGTGATCGCCTCGCGGTCGGCGTTGTAGCCCCGGGCCGCGAGTTCGCTGACGATCCGCCCGTCCGTAGTTCTCGACACGGCACCACCCTTCGGCGGGTGCGGTCAAAAGCGTGCCGAAAACCCAGAAGGTTGAAAGTCGAACCCGCGCTATGGACGCCAATGAGTTCCTCCGGCGACGACCGGCCGCGCTCGGGCGACGGCGGATCGTCGCGACGCGATACACGAACGGACGAACGCGAGCGCCCCCGAACGGTTCGGGGCTGGCTGGGCTGGTTCTGGACGGTCGAGCGCGGCGGCGCGGCGGTCCTCCGCGAGTTCCTCATCAGTGCCGGCGCGGTGCTCCTGGTGGGACTGTTGCTGTTCTCGGTCAGCGGCATCTGGCCGCCGATGGTCGCCATTGAGAGCGGCAGCATGGAGCCGAACATGAAGGCCAACGACCTGGTCTTCATCACGGACAACGACCGGTTCGTGAACGACGACGCCCACGCCGACACGGGCGTCGTCACCGCCGAGACCGGGAGCGAGACGGGCTACGAGAAGTTCAACGGCCCCGGCGACGTGATCGTCTTCGAGCCCAACGGCAGCGACCGACAGGTGCCGATCATCCACCGGGCACACTTCTGGGTCGACGAGGGGGAGAACTGGTACGACAAGGCTGACCCGGACCACGTGGGCAGCGCCGAGAACTGCGAGGAGCTCAGGAACTGCCCCGCGCCCAACGAGGGCTTCATCACCAAGGGTGACAACGAGGTGACGAACGAGCGCTACGACCAGGCCCGCGGGCTGAGCGGTCCCGTGAAGACCGAATGGGTGATCGGCACCGCCGAGATCCGCGTGCCGTGGCTCGGCTGGGTCCGGCTCCAGCTCGCGGAGCTCGCCATCGTCACGGGCCCGGGGATGACGATAGAACCCGCAACGGAGCTCCGGACGGCGGAACCGCCGACGACGTCGACGGGGGCGAACCCACCCGCAGACCGGATCAGTCCGACCGTCTGACCGACTCGCCGCGGTTCCCGAACCCCCGCTCGCGGTCCGGCGGTTCTCCTGGTGGCCGACCGACGGGCGGATCGAGCGCGAGACCGATCGACTGCTCTCGTCGATCGGACGCGCGGCCGTCCGGAGCACGGGCGAGCCGTTCTCCATGGGCTACGAGGGCTCCGGGACGCTGCCGTTCCTCCGCCGAGACGAGATCAGCGTCGAGGTCGAATAGACGCGCCGAGAGGAAGGCAGCACTTCGGTCTGAACGCCGCAAAACCGGGCCGGAAGAGCCCGTGTCACGTCTCTCGGCGATGGAGCCGAACCTCGCCATAGCAGCCGCCGCGGTCACGGAACGCGGGTCCTCGAAGGGCGGGCAGGGGGACGTGCGTCTAGTTGTCGAAGCGGGCCTGGACGAACGGCTGGATCTCCTCGATGTCGCTGAGGCGCGAGTCCGCGAGAAGCACGGCTTCGGTCTCCTCCGTCGGTACCGAGAGGCTGATCTCCTTCGTTCTGCCGTACCGGCCCTTCGAGACGACGATCGCGTTGACGATCCCCAGCATGTCGAGCTCGCTGATCAGGTCGGTGACGCGCCGTTGGGTGAGCACGTCGGCGTCGATCTCCTCGCAGAGGCGCTTGTAGATGTTGAACACCTCGCCGGTGTTGATGTTGTCGACGCCGTTCTTCTCGAGTAAGATGATCGAGAACAGCACGAGCTTCGACTGGGTCGGCAGCGTGCGGACCACCTCGACGACGCGGTCGAGCTCGATCTTGTCCTGGGCCTTGCGGACGTGGCTCTCGTCGACGCGTTCGGCCTGACTCCGTTCCGCGAGCTCGCCCGCGGTCCGGAGCAGGTCGAGCGCACGGCGTGCATCGCCGTGTTCCTGGGCTGCGAACGCGGCACACAGCGGGATGACGTCGTCGGTCAGCGCCGCGGGCTCGAACGCGATGTCCGCGCGGTGTTGGAGGATGTCCCGGAGCTGGTTGGCGTCGTACGGCGGGAAGACGATCTCCTCCTCGCCGAGGCTCGATTTCACCCGGGGGTCGAGGAAGTCGGTGAACTTCAGATCGTTCGAGATGCCGATGATCGACACTCTCGAATTGCTGAGCTCGGAGTTCATCCGCGAGAGGTTATAAAGGGTGTCGTCGCCGCTCTTCTCGACGAGCTTGTCGATCTCGTCGAGCATGATCACGACCACGCGCTCGCGGTAGTCGACCGCGTCGAAGAACTCCTGGTAGACGCGGTCGGTCGGCCAGCCAGTCATCGGCACCGGCTCCATCTCCTCGCCCTCGGCCTCGAGCTCCTCGATGCGTCGATCGATCCCCTCGACGTCGGCGAAGGGAGTCGCCTCGGGTGCGGTCGATCCGTCCTCGACGGCCTCGCGGAGGTCGGCGAGGTCGGCGAGTCGGCGCTCGACGTGTTCCTCGTTCTCCTCGATGAACTTGTTCGCGAGCTGGGCGAGCACCCGGTACTGGGTGTCGGTCACCTCGCAGTTGATGTACTCGACCTCGCAGGGGACGTCGTACTTCCTCGAGGTGCCCTCGAGCTCCTGGCTGACGAACTTCGCGCTCGCGGTCTTTCCCGTCCCGGTCTTCCCGTAGATGAGGATGTTCGAGGGCGTCTCCCCCCGGAGGGCGGCGACGAGGATCGTCGCCATCTTGTTGATCTGGTCCGAGCGATGGGGGAGCTCGTCGGGCGTGTACGAGGGTCGGAGCACCTCCTTGTTCTCGAAGATCGGTTCGCCGCTGAGTAGATCGTCGAACAGTCCCTGTGAGCTCGTCTTCTCGTCCTCGAGGACGTCCTCGACGTCGACGGCGAACTCCCGGTCCGACGGGTCGTCAGTCGGGGGGTTCTCGGGTGGTGAGTCGTTCGCGGTCATGGTTCGTGATCGGACGCCCCCATCGAACCCCATCGTTTCGAGTGGAATTCGATGCGCACGGTCGGAAATCCCGGGTTAGACGGTCTGTACCGTATGTTTCCCCGGTAATCGGTCAGGGATCGAGCGCAGATGATGCAGACGAACCCAAGGTCGGTGAGGGTCTTAAAACTGTCTCTACCGACTCGAAACGCCGGAGAGTTCTCGAGACTATTACATTTTCTCCGACGAGACGGAACCGCCGAAGCGACGAGTGAGATGGGAACACCCCCACCCCTTCGTTTCGGGTGGAACCGTTCGAGAGGGTCCCCGCGAGTCCGATCTAGGTGGGGAAACACCTAAGTAGATACCGACACAACCAGATCCGTAGTACAGTAACAGGATACGGTTCGGACCGGGTTCCTTCTTCTCTAGAAGGAGGTTTCCGCCGGAACGATCCCGTTCTTCGGTCGGGGGCCGTCCCTCGTCGGTCTCCACTCGAAACGAAGGGGTGGGGGTGGCGGACCCGGATCCTTCCGGGTCGTCACCCTCGTCCCCCGTCCGAGACGACGGCGAGCAGCCGTCCGTCTGCCGCAGGCATTAAGTAATCCTGGCTATTCGTCTACGCGCATGGATGCGCCCGAGACGGGCGCCGGAGGAAATGGATGGGACTGTTCACAGACATCAAAGATAGTATCTCACGCGCGGCGGACCGCCTCTTCGCTACCGATACACAGAAACGGATCGGCATCTACGGCCCCCCGAACGCCGGGAAGACGACGCTCGCGAACCGGATCGCTCGCGACTGGACCGGCGACGCGGTCGGCCCCGAGAGCCACGTTCCCCACGAGACCCGGCGCGCCCGCCGAAAGGAGAACGTCGAGATCAAACGAAACGGCAAGTCGGTCTCGATCGACATCGTCGACACGCCCGGCGTGACGACGAAGGTCGACTACAACGAGTTCCTCGACTACGAGATGGAGGAGGAGGACGCCATCCGCCGATCGCGGGAGGCGACCGAGGGCGTCGCGGAGGCGATGCACTGGCTTCGCGAGGACGTCGACGGCGTCATCTACGTTCTGGACTCGACGGAGGACCCCTTTACGCAGGTCAACACGATGCTGGTCGGGATCATCGAGAGCCAGGACCTGCCCGTGTTGATCTTCGCGAACAAGATCGACCTGGATGAGTCGAGCGTCCAGCGCATCGAGAACGCCTTCCCGCAGCACGAGACGATCCCGCTCTCGGCGCTCGAGGGCGAGAACATGGACGAAGTGTACGACAAGATCGCGGAGTACTTCGGGTGATCCGATGCCAGAGATAACAGGACCGGGCGGCGACGGCGTGCAGATCGACCTCATCAGCGGCGAGCGGATGGAGAACCTCACAAGCATGGAGAAGATCCGGATGATCCTCGACGGGGTCCACGACGGCAACATCGTGATCCTCGAGGAGGGGCTCTCGCCCGACGAGGAGTCCAGGCTCATCGAGGTGACGATGAGCGAGATCAACCCGGACGGCTTCAACGGCATCGAGATCGAGACCTACCCCAAGTCCCAGAGCAACAACGGCGGGCTGCTCGGCCGGCTCATGGGCAAGGAGTCGAACGCGAAGCTCACCGTGATCGGACCTGCCAACCAGATCGAGACGCTCCATAAGGACGAGACGCTGATCAGCGCGCTCGTCTCCCGGCAGTAATGCCCCACCAGTGCACCGAGTGTGAACACGTCTTCCCCGACGGCTCGAAGGAGATGCTCTCGGGCTGTCCGGAGTGTGGCGGCAACAAGTTCCAGTTCCTCCCCGAGAGGGCGAACGCCGAGGCCGGAACCGAGTCGGCCGAGATCGAAGACCCCGAACCGACCCCCGAGCCCTCCGACGCCGAGGGATCGGTGTTCACCGACCGCGGGGCCGAGGACCGCGCCCAGGCCGACGCTCGATCGTCGGTCGTCGACAGCGCCGAACTGCCCTCGCGGGAGACATCTCCGGAGGAGTCGGAACCCGAACCGGACGACGCCACCGACCTCTCGCGGCTCCGCGAGGAGCTCAACGACCAGTTCGAGAGCATCAAGATCGTCGACCACGGCCAGTACGAACTCAACCTGATGGAGCTCTACAAGCGCGAGGAGTTCATCATCGCCCTCCAGGAGAACGGCCGGTACGTCATCGAGGTGCCCGAGTCGTTCCGGCGGGGCCGGGAACGCTGACGCCGTGCCAGCCCCGACCCCTTCGTTTCGCCTGCAACCATCCGGAACACACCCGTCCGTTCCCCCGTCGGTAGTGTAGCTCCACACGAAACGACGGTCGTACCCGGATGATCCGCGACGGCGGATGGTGACCATTTAAGCGTCCCCACGTCCTCGCTCGGGGTATGAGCCAGGCCACGCGGATCGTCGTGGGAACGATCGCCATCTCGGTAGTCCTGTCGACCGTTCTCGTCGCGGTGTACGCCCTCGGGATCGTGTAGATGTTCGACGAGCGAGCGCTCTCTCCGCCGCTCGAGCGCGTGCGCGAACGCCACGCCCCCGAGACGGTCGTACTCGACTGTGCGAGCGACTTCGACACCCTTCCCGCGGAGGCGCTCGACGACCTCGCGCTGCTGACCGACTCGCTCTCCCCGACGAGTTACCCCGACGAGTGGCTACCCGACTCGGCGCCGAAGGTCCTCCGGCGGTACGCGGGAAGCGACCTCGTCGTCGGGACGCCCGGTGCGGGGAGCGTCGCGTGGACGACCCAGACCGAGCCGCCGATCTGCCTCGTGAAGGCCCGCGTTCAAGGAGTTCCCGAGGCGTTCGTCGAGTTCCTGATCGCGGAGGCGCTGGTCGAGGTCGGACTCGGGCTTCCCGAACAGTTCCTCGGGTTCTTCGGCGAGCGCTACCCCGACCTCGATCGCGTCCTCCCGCTGCAGGGCAACGGCACCTACCAGATGGCGAGCGCCCTCTACGCCGGATGGCGGGGGCTGCACACCCGCGAGGTGTTCGCGGACTGGGAGGAGGAGGAGCCCGAACTCCACGAGGCGTGGACCGACGCGGGCCGGCGCCTCGAGCCGCGTCTCTCGGAGCTGTCGGCCCTGGTCGCGAACGACGAACTCGACTTCCTCGAGGCGACCGAGTTCGCCTGCGGGGCGATCAAACACGGCCTCGATCTGCCCGCTCCGTTCGGCGCGCTCGACACCTACGCCTACCGCGAACACGGCGCGGAGTTCGCGATCCGGTGGGCCGAACGGACGTTCGAGGGACTGTTCGACTGAGTCGACCGGTCGACGCCCGATCGATCAGAACTCGCAAGTGACCTCGCCGTCGGCGTCCAGGTCGACGACGCCCGCGAACAGCTCACGGAAGCGCTCGACGGTCTCCTCGTCGTGGACCTCCGCCGAGAGGTGGAACAGCCCGACCGCGTCGTACTCCTCGAGCAGCGAGAGCAGTTCGACCATCGCGTCGTAGACGTCGTCCTCGTCGGCGTAGTAGATGAGCTCGGTGACCGAGTCGACCGTCAACCTGGTCTTACCGTCGTGGGCCTCGAGAAAGCTGCGCGTCTGCTCGAGGATCCCGTTCAGGTCGTGGGGGGCGGAGACGTAGTGGATGTTCTCGCCGCTTCGTCGGCCGTAGCCCCGCTCGACCGAGAGCGTATCGAGGATCTCCGCGCACGACTCGTCGACGTCGTAGTACTCGAGTTTCTGTCTGACCTCGCGGGCGGTGGTTCGCGTGGAGATCACCAGGAACCGGTCGGTGTCGGTCGCGAGGAACTCGGTGTCGATCCGGTCGGTCTCACCCGTGCTCGGATGCAACAGCAGGACGCCGGTCCCGCCCGGAATCGTCTCGGGGGCCCCTTCGATCGCCAGCGCGTAGTCCATACGATGGGGAGCCCGCGAATCGACTTAAGCGTGGGTGGATCCACCGGAGACCAGGAATCTCTCTGGCGATCGCCCTGGACGACCCGACCGGCTCGGCTCCCGAGCGGTTTTTGTAGCGACGTCGAGTCGTAGCGAACGAGAATGGCGACCCACGATTCGGCGCGGGAGATCTATCGCGGCGCGCTTCCGGCCATCGTCGTCAGCCTCGTCGCCGGCCTGTTCGCGGGGACCATCCTCGGCAGCGAGTCGATGCGGGCGGGCATCCAGAGCGTCCCCGGCCTGCTCCTGTTGCTGCCGGCGTTTCTCGCGACCCGCGGCGGCGTCTACGGCTCGTTGGGTGCGCGCCTCTCGAGCGGCCTCTATCAGGGGGTGATCGAACCCCGGTTCGAGCTCGACGAGCGGGTGGCCCACGCCATCCTCGCCTCCTTCATCAACGGAATGACGGTCTCGGTGTTCATCGCGGTCGTGGCCTTCCTCGTCCTCCTGGCGTTCGGGGAGGGGGGAAGCCTGCTCCAGCTGGTCGGCATCATGCTCATCGCGGGCTTTCTGAGCGCGCTCCTCATGCTCTCGGTTCTCGTGACCGTCGTGTTCGTCGGCTATCGACGGGGACTCGACCCCGACAACCTCGTCGGTCCGATCGTCACCACGCTCGGCGACGTCTTCGGCGTGCTCTTCCTGCTGGTCGGCGTCCGGATCGTGGGGTGGCTGATGTGAGTTTCTTCGGCGACGACCTCTCGGGCATGAGCGAACGGCTCGCGGCCCTCTACGAGGTCCTGACCGGCGACGCTCGGGACGACGACCCGCTCGGCGACTGGGCTGCGAGGTCGATCGTCACGACGATGCTCCCCCTCTTGATGGCTCTGTCGCTGCTCCAGATGGTCTCCGGCTCCGTCCTCGAGACGTTCGAGGAGACGCTGCTCGTCTACCCCTCGCTGCTCGTGCTGGTGCCGGTCCAGATCGGCACCGCCGGCAACCTGGCGTCGATCATGTGCGCGCGTCTCTCGACCCAGTTCCACCTGGGGACGTTCGAGCTCCACCCCTCGAACCCGGACGTGCGCGCGAACGTCGGCGCGGTGCTCGCCCTCGCGCTCACCATCTTCTCGCTCGTCGGAGTCGCGGCGTGGGCGATCGGGCGCGTGCTCGGGGGAAGCCTCGCGTTCTGGCAGGTGTTCGCCATCTCGATGCTCAGCGGGCTGGCGCTCGCCCTGCTCGTGATCACGCTCAGCCTCGTCTCGGTCACGGCGTCGTTCCGCCTCGGCTACGACCCCGACGACACCACCATCCCGATCGTCACCAACGTCTGTGACGTCGTCGGCGTGCTCATCCTCTTCGCCGTGACGAGGCTCGTGCTGTAGCATTCGAACGCGTTTTGTCGTCGCCGACCGACCTCTCCCCATGAGCGTTCGCGAGGAGTTCGACGACTGGGCCGCCGAGGGCCGCGATAGGGGGATGGAGGAGCGCCACTGGCACACCGCCAAACACGCGCTCGCGCGGATGCCGATCGAGGAGGGCGAGACGGTCCTCGACCTGGGCACCGGCAGCGGCTACGCGCTCCGGGCGCTTCGCGACACGAAGGGCGCGGGCCGAGGCTACGGGCTCGACGGCGCCCCCGAGATGGTCCACAACGCTCGCTCGTACACCGAGAGCCCGGAGATCGCCTACCTGGTCGCCGACTTCGACGAACTCCCCTTTGCCGACGACTCGGTCGATCACGCCTGGAGCATGGAGGCGTTCTACTACGCGGAGGACCCCCACCACACCCTTGAGGAGCTCGCGCGCGTGATCCGTCCCGGGGGGACGTTCTTCTGTGCCGTGAACTACTACGAGGAGAACGTCCACTCGCACGACTGGCAGGAGCGGATCTCGGTGCCGATGACCCGCTGGTCGCGCGGGGAGTACCGCGAGGCGTTCCGGGAGGCGGGGCTTCACGTCGCCTCCCAGGACAACGTCCCCGACCGGGAGGTCGAGATCCCCGAGGAGAGCGAGTTCCCGACCGAGGAGTGGGAGACCCGTCGAGAGATGGTCGAACGCTACCGCACGTACGGCACCCTTCTGACGGTGGGCGTCGTTCCGTAGCCACCGCCGTCGCGTTCCACCGGAAACGCAACCCGCTGTGATGGCCCCGAGATCCGCCGGTCCACCGGAGCGCGTTCCGCCGTCGAAACCGACGGACTGAAACGGGGTCATCGGCAATCGTCGCGGCCGAAATATCTTTCATCCACGAACCAGTCAGTGAGAGAGAATTCGTGGCTCGTTCACAACCCCTTCGTTTCGCCTGGAACTACACCAACCAGCCGGCGATCCGGGGGGTGAGGAAGGCCTCGACGAACGCGGCGATCACGAAGAGCATCGCGAGGCCGACGAGCACCCAGAAGGCGGTCCGTAGCTCCGCGGCGAGCGCCGCGTCGTCGACTCGGCCACGGGCGCGCCGCCAACCGACGCGCGCGAGGTGGAGACCGAGCGCTCCCGATATCGCGAGCGCGGGCACCTCGAGCAGTGCGTGAGGGACGACGAGCGCGGCGACGAGCAGGAGGTCGTCGCTCAGTCCCGAGACCAGACCGACCACGACGCCGTTGAACAGCAGGTTCACGACGGTCGGGAGCCCGAGCGCGAGTCCCGCGTACGACTGGCCGACGGCGACCAGCCAGTTGTTCGCCGCGATCAGCGCGAAGGTCCCGATCGGGATCGAGCCGAACGCCCCGGCAGGGTCCTGGGGCGGAGACGTTCCGATGGCGAACCCGGCGACGGCGTAGTAGCCCCCCAGAACGCCGACGCCGAACAGCGCGAGGCTCAGCGCGCTCAGTCCGGGCGTTCGCCTGGTGAACGACCACAGCGTTCCGAGACTCGTCCGCCAGGCGTCGCGAGCGCGGGCAGCGACGGGCCGTCGAGTACCCGACAGCAGCGGGTCGGGATCGATCCGCGCGCCCTCGGCGTAGACGGCCGTCTTGAGCAGGCCGAGAAACGGCGCCACGATCAGCAGTGCCAGCACGCTCGCGACCTGCGCGCCGCCGAGCACCGCGAGGACGGCACCCAGCAGGCCGAGTGCCGTCGAGACGCCGATCGCGACGGCGACGTAGACGGCGAACGCGCCGGGGCGGCGGCGGACGAACCCCACGCCGGCCTTCAGTCCGGAGAGCGTCCCCCGGTCGTCGATCACGATCGCCTGCGGGGCGAAGAGGAAGACGGCGGCGATCACCACCACCGAGAGCAGCCAGATCGGGGCGAGCAGCGCGGCGACGGCCGCGACCAGCAGTCCGATCCCCCCGTCCGCGGCGTAGATCGCGCCCGCGACGAGGACGACGAGTCCGTAGACAGCCGTCACGAGTAGGTAGAGGCCGTACTCGAGGAGCCGGAGGCCGACGAACGGCCGGGCGTCGCGGATCGCCCCCGCGACGCCCGCCTCGAGCGGGGCCCGACCCTGGAGGGCGGCGTAGACCGTGTGGACCTGTCCGGCGCGGATCGTCGCGTCGACGAGGACGAACGCGATCAGTCCGAGCAGCGCCGAGAGCACGAGCACAGCGATTACGCCCGGGGTGAGCAGGTTCGAGACCGCGGCCTCGAGCCCGCCGACGGGCGCGGTCCCGGCATCGATCGCCTCCGGCTCGCTCAGGGCGATCGCGTCGCTCTCCCGAAGCGCGTCCTCGAGAGCGGCGATCCGACCGTCCGCGCGCAACAGTAGGTAGACGACGAACAGTCCCACGAAGGGGATCGTCCGAGCGACCGTACCGGCACCCTGGCCGATCAGGTAGGCCGGCAGGATCGACGCCGGACGTTCGACCAGCGTCGAGATGGCGGCGTCGAGCGCGTCGGTGACCTTCATCCGTCGAACGATTCGTCGTCCGCCTGATAACGGTTGCGACGGCCGGAACGCGGCCACGAGCGTCGATCCATCCGTCCTACCCGCGACTCCCGGAGCCGGCGCTCGCCCCCGGCGTGGCACGCGAACCGGATCGCCCACGTCGCCCTCAGATCACGAGCGAGGCCGCGAGCCCCAGCAGGACGACCCCCAGCGCAAGCTTCAGCCGGTCGGTGGCGATCTGGTGGGCGAGCCACCAGCCGAGGGTAACGCCTCCGAGGTAGGCAGCCGTGACGAGGAAGACCAGCGGGGTGACGACCGCGCCGAGCAGCAGGTAGTTGACCGTCGTGAACAGCGCGGTGAACACGACGACGACCTGCGTGATCGCGATCGTCGCGAGCATGGGGACGCCGACGAGCACGAGTGCGGGTGCCGAGAGCGCCGCGCCGCCGATGCCCAACAGCCCGCCGAAGACGCCGATCACCAGCCCGATGCCGACGAACGCGACGAGGTCGAGCCCCTCGCGTCCGAGATCGAAGCGGGGTTCGAGGTCGCGGTACTCCCGGTAGAGGATGTTGCAACCGACCGCCGCGAGCAGCGCGGCCAGGATCAGCCCGTAGAGCTCCCGTGAGAGGTAGGCGTTGGCCTGGACGCCGAGCCACGTGCCGGCGGCGGCCGCGGCGCTGACGACGCCCGCGACCCGCCAGTCGATCTCGCCGGAACGCGCGTAGACGAGACTCCCCAGCACCGCGCCGACGGTGAACGTCGCGCTCGAGGTGCCCGCGACCTGGGCGCTCGAGAGCGAGGTCAGCAGGTAGAGCCCCGTGACGATGAGGATTCCGCCGGGGCCGATCGTGGCGACGATGATTCCGCCGAGAAAGGAGAGCAACGTGAGGGCGAGGAGGATTTCGGCGCCGAACGCGAAACTCACTGGTTCGGGCTACTCGACCCGTCCCGTTGAGGGTTCCCCTTGCAGTCGAACCCCACGGTGCGTATCAGCTGGACGGCCGGAACGGACGCCGCGCGTCGGTGCCCGCTTCTCAGTCGTCCCTCGAGCGAGTAGATCGCCCATCGTACGAGCCCCGGAAACCGTGTAAACGCCGGTCAGAGGCTACGCTATGCGACGGGCGATTCGACCGCACCGAGTTGTCGAAACAGCCCGTGTATGTCGGGTTGGAGCCACCGTTCGGCGATCTTACCGCCTTCGATACGCGTGAAGACCATGTTCTGGATCTCGAACTCCCGGCCGGTCGGCTCGATTTCCATGAACTCCCCCTCCTGGGTACCCCGGAGCGTAACGCGCATGGCGACCGTATCCCCTTCGGCGACGATGTCCTCGACCGTCGCCGAGAAATCGGGGAACGCGGCGAGGAACCGATTGAAATCCGCTCGGAGCGCCGCTACTCCCCGAGAATCCCCGTAGGGAGCGTGTTCGACGGCGTCTTCAGCGAACACCTCGTCGGTCAGATCGAGATTCCGTTTCGTGGCGATCTCCTCAGGGACCCGACGAGCGATCCGCTTGTTCTCTTCAGCATGGGCGTGTGTTCGTGTAGCCATACCTAGGGATACGCTAGCAACGGCGATAAACCACTCGTGATATCAATAGAAGACGAGGACGTGATCTCGTCTCTCAAACGGGTCACGTTCGCCGTACAGGCGAGCGGGTCAAGTGCCTCGAACCCCTCTCTCCTCCGATGAGCGACGCACACTCGGGCCCGCTCCAGCCCGACACGCCGGAGGCCGAGAAGCCCTTCAGGGTCGACGCGCCCTTCGAGCCCGCTGGCGACCAGCCCGAGGCGATCGAACAGCTCGTCGAGGGCTACGAGAACGGCGCGACGCGCCAGACGCTGCTCGGCGTGACGGGGTCGGGCAAGACCAACACCGTGAGCTGGGCGATCGAGGAGCTCCAGCAGCCGACGCTGGTGATCGCCCACAACAAGACGCTCGCCGCCCAGCTCTACGAGGAGTTCAGGAACCTCTTTCCGGACAACGCCGTCGAGTACTTCGTCTCCTACTACGACTACTACCAGCCCGAGGCGTACGTCGAGCAGAGCGACACCTACATCGACAAGGACGCCTCGATCAACGACGAGATCGATCGGCTGCGCCACTCCGCGACCCGCTCGCTGCTCACGCGCGACGACGTGATCGTCGTCGCCTCGGTGTCGGCCATTTACGGTCTCGGTGACCCGCGGAACTACGTCGACATGAGCCTGCGGCTCGAGCGCGGCGAGGAGATCGACCGCGACGAGCTCCTGAAGCGCCTCGTGGACCTGAACTACGAACGAAACGACGTCGACTTCACCCAGGGGACCTTCCGCGTGCGAGGCGACACCGTCGAGATCTTCCCGATGTACGGCCGCTACGCCGTCCGCGTGGAGTTCTGGGGCGACGAGATAGACAAACTGAGCAAGCTCGATCCGCTCGAGGGCGAGCTCAAGAGCGAGGAGCCCGCCGTGCTCGTCCACCCCGCGGAGCACTACTCGATCCCCGAGTCCCGCCTCCAGAGCGCGATCACCGAGATCGAGGACGATCTGGAGAAGCGGATCCGCTACTTCGAGCGCAACGGCGACATGCTCGCGGCCCAGCGAATCGAGGAGCGGACCACCTTCGACCTGGAAATGCTCCGCGAGACGGGCTACTGCTCGGGGATCGAGAACTACTCGCTCTACTTCTCGGACCGCGAGTCGGGCGATCCACCGTTCACCCTGCTCGATTACTTCCCCGACGACTTCCTCACGGTGATCGACGAGTCCCACCAGACGATCCCGCAGATCAAGGGCCAGTACGCGGGCGATAAGTCGCGAAAGGACTCGCTGGTCGAGAACGGCTTCCGTCTGCCGACCGCGTACGACAACCGCCCGCTCACCTTCGAGGAGTTCGAGGAGCGCGTCGACCGCCGGCTGTACGTGAGCGCGACGCCGGGCGACTACGAGCGCGAGACCAGCGATCAGGTGGTCGAGCAGATCGTTCGACCGACCCACCTGGTCGACCCCGCCGTCGAGGTCGAGAGCGCCGAGGGCCAGATCGACGATCTGATGGCCCGGATCGACGAGCGCATCGAGCGCGACGAACGAACGCTCGTGACTACGCTCACGAAACGGATGGCCGAGGACCTCACCGAGTACCTCGAGAACGCGGGCGTCGCGGTCGAGTACATGCACGACGAGACCGACACCCTCGAACGCCACGAACTCATCCGCGGCCTTCGATTAGGGGAGTTCGACGTCCTCGTGGGCATCAACCTGCTGCGGGAGGGGCTCGACATCCCCGAGGTCTCTCTAGTTGCGATCCTCGACGCCGACCAGCAGGGGTTCCTGCGCTCTCGCACCACCCTCATCCAGACGATGGGGCGTGCGGCGAGAAACGTCGAGGGCGAGGTCGTCCTCTACGCCGACGAGACGACCGACGCCATGAGCGAGGCGATCGAGGAGACCCGGCGGCGCCGCGAGATCCAGCGCGAGTTCAACGAGGAGCACGGCAACACGCCGACGACGATCGAGAAGGCGGTCGGCGAGACCAACCTCCCGGGGAGCAAGACCGACACCGGCGGCGTGACCGGCGACGCCCCCGAGGACGCGGAGGCCGCCCGCGAGCAGATCGAGGCGCTCGAGGAACGGATGAACGAGGCCGCGGGCAACCTCGAGTTCGAACTCGCGGCGGACATCCGCGACCGGATCCGCGAACTGCGCGAGGAGTTCGACGCCGTCGACGAGGGCGTCGTCCCCGAACCCGAAGCCGAGTTCTGAGCCGCCGGGATCCTCGCCCGTTACAGCGAGTCGAGAAACGCGTCGAACGCCCCGCTCTCGGGGTGGACGTGACAGTACGTTCCGAGCGCCCGGTGTTCGGTCAGGCCGTCGTGTTCGCCGTCGATCCCGTCACCTCGCTCCATCTCGAAGGCGAAACGGGCGTCCCCGTCGACCTCGGCGTTCGAGTAGTGGAACTCGTGGCCCCGGAGCGACTCGCCGGCGCCCGCGGTGAGCGTCCCCTCCTCCGAACGTAGTTCGACGTGGTCGAGCGCCTGGTACCGCTCGCACATTCGCACCTCGGCGGGGAGCACGCCGGCCATCGAGTGGGTCTCGTCCTCGACGGTCGTGAGCGACTCCGCGAGCGCCATCAGCCCGCCGCACTCGCCGAGGACCGGAAGTCCGTCGCTCGCCCGTTCGGCCAACTGGGAGAGCGCGGGCGACTCCGAGAGCGCCTCGGCGTGAAGTTCGGGATAGCCCCCGGGGAGGTAGACCGCGTCGCAGTCGGGGACCGCGTCGTCCGCGACCGGCGAGAACGTCACGAGCTCGGCACGTTCCTCGAGACGCTCGATCGTCGCCGGGTAGTAGAAGCAGAACGCGGCGTCCCGGGCGATCGCGACGCGCTTTCCGGTCTCCTCTCCCTGGGACCGGTCCTCCGCCGCTCGCGGCGGCGTGCGGGCGATCTTGAGCAGTCGGTCGACCCGGACGTGCTCGCTCGCAGCGTCGAGCGCCTCCTCCGCGAGCGGCGCCTCCCCACCCATCTCCAGGCCGAGATGGCGATCGGGGATCTCGAGTCGGTGGTCGGGCGGGATCCGTCCGAAGTACTCCATTCCCTCGGAAAGCGCCTCCCGAATGCCCCGTTCGTGTCGCCCGCCGTGGGCGCGCTGGGCGAGGATGCCGGCGACCTCGACATCGCGACCGGCGTGCTCGGCGTAGCGCCGAAAGCCGAGCGCGGTCGCGGCGACGCTCTCCATGCCGGCCTTCGCGTCGACGACGAGCACGACGGGCAGGTCGAGCGCCTCGGCGACCATCGCGGTACTGGAACCGTCGCCGTCGTACAGCCCCATTACCCCCTCGACGACGCAGACTGCGGGGGACGACGTCCCCCGGGAAGACGGGTGAGACCCGTCGACGCTCTCGCCGCGGTGGTAGTTCCGCAGAATTCCCTCCTCGCCCTGGAGCCAGAGGTCGAGCGTTCTCGACGGTCGGCCGGCGACCTGCCGATGATGGCTCGGATCGATGAAGTCGGGGCCGGCCTTCGCGGGCTGGACCGCGTGGCCCGCCCGATCGAGCGCGCGGATGACGGCGAGGGTGGCGACCGTCTTGCCGACGCCCGAGGCCGTCCCCCCGAGGACGAACCCCCTCACGGCTGCGGTTTCTCCGTCTTCGTCACCCGGTCGTACACCGTCACGATCCGTTCGCGGACCTCGGCCATCGAGACGTCTTCGCGCTCGGCGAGGAGAAGTGCCCCGCCCATGCCGACGCCCTCCTTCGCCTCCCCGGCGACGTATGCGGCCATCGCCGGATGCTCCTGCCCTCTGAACCCGGGATCCGTCACCCGGAGGTCGAGGTCGAGATCCGACGCCAAGCCCTCGATTCCGGCGCTCTCGTCCCCGGCGACGAACGAGGTGGTCGCGAGCGTCACCGGCACCTCGACGCCCGCGTGACGCGCGAGCGCCGCTGCCGCCGCCAGCTGGGTGCCGCCGCCCAGGGTCACCTCGACTCCGGCGGCGGTCGCGCCGACGATCAGCCCGGCGACCGCCGCCAATACCGGGTCTCCGACGCGCCGAACGGCCTCGACCGGATTGCCTGCGGCGTCGCCGACCTCGAGGCCGCTCGCCGCCAGCGCCTCCCTGACCACCCGCCGCTTGAGCGCGAGCGGGTTCTCCGGGAGTGATGAGGAGACGGCGGCGCGCTCGCCGAGCGCCCGGAGCACGGCCATGGCGGTGGTCGTCCCGCCCGGGATCGTCTCGCCGATCAACAGCGCCGAGTCGGGGAGGCTCCGGGCGAACTCCCGCGCGGATTCGAACAGTTCGCCGGCGTTCGCGACCGGCTCCTCCTCGCGGACATCCCTACCCGGTCCGTCGCCGAGATCGACCGTCGGCGCCGCGCTCGACCGCGCGAGTCCCGCGCCGAGCGGGGTCACGTCGAACCCCACCAGTTCGCGGACGGCGCGGGTCACGACCGCCGGCGTCGGACAGCCCGACGGGCTCACCGGGACGGCCGGCGCGAGCGTAACGTCGCCGTACTCGAGGATTTCCAGATCGGCGCTCGGCGTGTGGAGCATCGCGTCGCGGTTCGCCCCCGCGGCACTGATCCCGTCGATCCCCGCGGTCAGCGTGGATCCGCCGACCACCACCAGCCTCATTCGCCGCTCCTCGGAGCGGACTTCGATCGATCGACCGTCCACTCCACGATCTCTAGACCGGGCGCCTCGTTTCCGAACATCGTTGTACCGTCTCTAGCACAAGCGTACTTTAGTTAGTCGGTAGATCCACATATCGGCCGGTTCGTGCGGGGCTGGCGGTCGGCCGTCGGCCTCGCCGTCGCTACCGGTTCCCGTCGAATCGAGCGGATTCTGAGGCCATCCCAAGATATATGCTACTCTCTGACGAACCGTCTACAACTCCACTTGGCTTAAGTAAAGTCAATTTGTGGATTCGGAGGGACCATGACAGGCGACGCACTCACGCTCATCGGTCGGGAAGGTACACAGGACACGGAAACGCTGCGAACGCATGCCGCACGCCTCGAGGACCGTGGTGTCGTCGACGCGGTCCACGTCGCGACCTACGCGGAGGAACCGGTCCGCGAGCTTCGAGGTCGGCTCGAGTCGATCGACGCGGACCGAACGTTCGTACTTCCGGCCTGTATCGCTCACTCCCACGAGACGATCGACGCGGTTCCCGCCGCGCTCTCGTATCTCGACTCGGAGGTTCGCTACTGCGAGCCGATCGGTCGGAGTCCGACGCTCACCGCCCTGATCATGGAACGGGCAGCGAACCTCGTCGATTCCGAGGGAACGACGCTCGTCCTCATCGGACTGGGCAGCAGCTCGCTGCCGTATCACCGGCAGACGGCGGAGTATCACGCGGCTCGAATCCGGGAACGATCGAACCACGCGGACGTCGTCACCTGCTATCTCCTCCAGAACCCCGCCGTGGAGTGTGCCCGGTACAACGTCCACACGGAGCGTGCCGTGGCGGTACCGCTGTTCCTGACGCGGAACGGGACGACGGACGAGCGGATCCCCGAGAAGCTCGAACTCGATCGCGGCGGCATCGCCCTCGCCGATCCGTTCGGCAGGGACCGGCGGGTGACCGACGCGATCCACGCGGAGATCGAACGACAGCGGACCCTCGCTGGGGAGGAGGAAGACGCCGACGGGTCCCTCGCGACGTTCGAGGGGTCGCCGGCCGGAAGCCGCCAGCCCGTCGCGACCGACGGAGAAGGGGAGTACCGCTGAGAGATCGTCCTTACTCGACACCGACGCGGACGACCAGCACGGAGAGATCGGAGAAGGGGCTGCTCTCCCGATCGGATCCGCCCGAGTGAGCCGCGAGTTCGCCGAGCGACGTCCGGGTGATTGTCTCGTTCTCGTGGGTCAGCCGCTCGAGAACCAGCGCCTCGAGATCCGCCGACGCGCCCGCCTCGAGGAGGTGATCGGCGACGTCGCCGGGCATCCAGTCGAACGGCCGCGGGAGCACGAGTAGGTGGCGCTCGCCGACGGCCTCGACCAACCTCGCGAGATCCTCCGTGACGTCGCCGCTCTTGTGTAGCGTTACGAACCGGGCGTCCTCCATCGGCGTTCGGGCGCGGCTCGCGGCCATCTGCAGCGAGGAGATGCCGGGAATGACGCGTACCGGCCGACCGCTGGTTCCGGTCTCGTCACGTCCTCGGAATCGTGACGCTGATTCTGCCTCTACGGTACGTCTCTCGACGGCGTCCTGAACCTTGCCGACGAACTGGTAGCCCGAGTGGTTGGGATCCCCCATCAACACCGCGGTGGCGCGCTCGCCGGCGGCGGCGCGCTCCGCGAACCGTTCGAGCGTCTCGCGTTCGTCGCGATAGCCACACGTTAGCAGGTCGGCGTCGGTCAGGTCGGCGACGAACTCGACGACGGTCTCGAAGCCGACGACCACGTCGGCCTCCCGGATCGCCCGTTCACCTCGAGGGGTCAGGTAGTCGAGGTTCCCGGGGCCGATGCCGACCGCGTATACGGGATCGGCCGGATCGATCGGCTCCGGTCTCGAGGCCGCGACGGTCGCCGGGTCCGGCCCCGAATCGAGGTCGTATTCCGAGTCCGGACCGTCAGCGTCGGCGTCCGTGTCGGTCTCAGCGTCGTGATCACCGCCGGTCTCGCTCACAGTTCGACCTCGCCGTTTCTCGCGTCCGTCGCGACGTGGATCAGCTCGTTCGTCAGCGCCGCCGCCAGCCCGCTGCCGCCCCGCCGACCCACGTTCGTGATCGCGGGCACGCCGTGTTCCGCACTCACCTCGCGGACGCGCTCGCGGCTCTCGACCGCCTTCACGAAGCCGACCGGGGTGGCGACGACGACCGCGGGTCGGGTGCCCTGTTCGATACAGTCGGCGAGCGCGAGCGCCGCGGTCGGCGCGTTCCCGACGACCGCGATCGAGCCGTCGTAGACCCCCTGCCTGTCGAGTTCGAGCACCGAGGCCGCGGTTCGTGTCATCCCCGTCTCCGCGGCGAGTTCGGCGCCGTTGCTGATCGCCTTTCGCGTCTCGCAGTCGTGTCCCCGGTTCGTGATTCCCGCCTTCGCCATCGTGATGTCGGTGACGATCGGCCGTTCGTCGAGGACGGCGCGCGCGCCGGAGCGAACCGGCTCGGCCTCGTCCCCCCCGGGATCCGTAAACCGCAGCAGGTGTTGGAACTCGATGTCGCCCGTCGAGTGGACCGCCTTCTGACGGACGCGATCGGCGAGCGTCCCGTCGGGGACGAACTGCCGGACGATCTCCATGCTCGTCTCGGCGATCTCCATGGCGTTCTCGGTCGTCGCGCCGAGGTCGGCGTACTCCTCGAACTCGTCGTCGTCCGTAGCGCCGGTCGCGTCAGTCGTCATCGCCGGTCACCTCGCTCTCGTCTTCGCCCCCGGCGGGCCGCAGGTCGATCTCGTCGGCATCGCGCGAGGTCCGTTCCTCAAGGTCGCCGTCGACGCTCAGGTTGAGGTCCTGGAGGCGCTCACGCGTCGTCTCGTCCGCGTCCCAGAGATCGCGGTCGATCGCCTCGAGCAGCGTGTCGGTGATCGACTCGAGCGCCCAGGGGTTGACCTCGCGCATCCACGCCTGGCGATCCTCGTCGAACGCGAACTTCTCCGCGACCTCCTCCCAGAGTGTATCGCTCACCACGCCGGTCGTGGCGTCCCACCCGAGCGTCACGTCGACGGTCGAGGAGAGGTCGCCGGCGCCCTTGTAGCCGTGTTCCTCCATCGACTCCAGCCACCGTGGGTTGAGTACGCGTGCGCGCATCGCCTTGCGGACCTTCTCCTCGTTGGTGTAGACGTCGACGTTGTCGGGATCCGATGAGTCGCCGACGTAGGAGGCGGGCTCCTCTCCGGCGACCTTCGTGACCGCGGAGATGAACCCGCCATGGAACGCGTACCAGTCAGAGGAGTCGAACTCGTCCTGCTCCATCGTGTCCTCGATCTTCACCGTGGCCTCCACCCCTGAGAGCCGTCGCTCGAAGGCGTCGTGGGCCTCGCTGACCTTTCCACGCGAGCCCATCGCGTAGCCGCCCCACTGGACGTACACCTCAGCGAGATCCCCTCTATCGCTCCAGTTACCCTCGTCGACGGCCTTGTTGGTGCCGGCACCGTAGCCGCCCGGACGGGTCGTGAACACGCGGTGTCTCGCGGCATCTTCGGCGTTCGAGGCGTCCATTCCCTCCTCCTGGAGGCGCTCCGCCTCCTCCTCGACGTGTTTCTTTACGTAGTTCATCCCGTGGGGCTCGTCGAGATCGACTACGCAGTCGACGGCGTCGTGGATCACGCCCGCTGCGGCGGGGAAGGCGTCGCGGAACAGCCCCGAGACGCGCGTCGTGACGTCGATTCTCGGTCGTCCGAGCTCCTCCAGCGGGATCGGTTCGACGTCGTCGATCCGGCCGGCGTCGGTCCAGGTAGGGGAAACGCCCATGAGCGCGAGCACCTGGGCGATCGTCTCGCCGCGCGTGCGCACGGTCGGGGTGCCCCATGCGACGACCCCGATCTCCTCGGGATACTCGCCCTCCTCGTCGTGGTGTCGCTCGGCCACGCCATCGGCCACCTCCCGTCCCACCCGCCAAGCCGATTTGGCGGGCACCTTCCGGGGATCGAGCGTGTAGAAGTTCCGCGCCGTCGGCAGGAGGTCGACGCCGCCACGGGTCGGCGCGCCCGATCCGCCGGGGGGAACGTACTCGCCGGCGAGCGCGTCGGCCGTCCGGGGGATCTCCGCCTCGGCACCGGCGACGCGCGGTGCGGCCTCTTCACAGATGTAGGCCAGCGCCTCGCGGAGCCGGTCGTGAGCGCCGCGTTTCGCGCGTGCATCGCCGAGCGTGTCGATATCCACGACCAGCAGGTTCATGTTCACCTCGTCGCCTACCTCGCCCTCAAGCTCCGATTCGGGGACGTCGAAGCCGTGTCGGGCGAGCTCCTCGACCAGCTCGATGCTCGTCTCGTGGACCTCGTCCGCGGCCTCGGCATAGGTCATCCCCAGGGTCTCGTCGTACTCGCCTGGCGCCTCGAGCATGCGCTCGTAGTCCACCCCTAGAACGCCCGCGACGCTCTCACGAAGGCTCGGCGCACCGGGGTTCTCGAGCCGGGTGAGCGCCACGAGGTACTCCACCAGCCGATCGTCCGACGGGGGCTCGCCCATCGTGTGCAGCCCGAGGCGGATCTGGGTCGTCTTCACGTCGGTGACGTACTCGTGGATCCGCTCGATCAGTTCTTCGATGTCCACGTCGTCGCCGGCCACTTCGCCTTCGGCGAGCGTCGAGCCGGCCTCGTCGGGGCCCCTGACGTCCGCCTTCTCGTCGATCTCGCCCGCGATGCCGAGCTCGACGGCGAGGTCGAGCTCGTCGACCGTCGCGCGGATCAGCTCCTCCAGGTGCTCGCCGTCGTCCGCGCGGGCGTCCTCCATGCCCGCCTCGCGGTACTGGCTCGCGAGCTCCTCGAGTTCGCTTATCTCGTCGTAGGTGCCGGCGTTCGCCATCACTGGCGTGAGGTAGTCGACGATCGCCGCGTACGACCGGCGCTTGGCCTGTGTCCCCTCGCCGGGGTTGTTGACGATGTAGGGGTAGACGTTCGGGAGGTCGTCGATCAGCGCGTCGGGCGCGCTCTCGCCGTTCAGCCCGACCGTCTTGCCGGGCAGCCATTCCAGGCTGCCGTGGGTGCCCAGGTGGACGACCGCGTCGGCCTCGAACTCCTCGCGGAGCCACGCGTAGAAGGCGTAGTAGTCGTGGGGCGGCTGGAGGTCGGAGTCGTGGTACACCTTCGAGGGGTCCATCCCGAACCCGCGGGGGGGCTGGACCGTCACGAGGACGTTGCCGAACTCGACTCCGGGGATCGCGAACGGGCGCTTGGGGGGATCGCCCCACTCCTCGATCACGTTCTCCCGGAAGCGCTCGTCGGCCCCGCCGAACCACTCGCGATACCGTCCCGAAGAAACGACGTCGACGCTCCGATCGCGGACGTCCTCAGGGGCGACCCAGCGATCGTCGAGCGTGAGCTGTGAGGTGAGCGTCTCGATCACCTCCTGGCCGCCCTCGGGCATCCGCCCGCCCATGTCGTATCCGCGCCGTGCGAGCTCCTCGAGCAGGTTCACGGTGCTCTCGGGCGAATCGAGGCCGAACGCCGTGCCGATCCCGTCGTCGCTCGGCGGGTAGTTGTGTAGCACGACCGCGACCCGTTTCTCCTCGTTCGGCGTGTGGCGCAGTTCGGTCCAGTTCACCGCCAGCCGGGCGGCGTGATCGACGCGATCCTCGATCGGGAAGTGCTGTTTCGGTGCGCTGCCGATGCCCGCCGCGTCGTCGGTTCGTTCCTTCCCCGAGATGGGGTGGGTGATCACGTTGCCGTCGAACTCGGGAAGCGCGACCGAGAGCGCGAGCTCGAAGCCCATCACGCCGGTGTCCGAGGACTCGTAGCGCGAGCGCGAGCGCATCGTCGTGATGGTCTGGATGACGGGTACGCCAAGCCGGTCGAGGAAGACCTCCTCGGCGCCCTCGCCCTCGTCGCTCGCGCTTCGGCCCCGTTCGTCCATCGACAGCGAGAACATGAACGACGAACAGACCGCGTCGACGATCGGCTCGCCCGCCTCGAGCAGCCAGTTGTCGACGACCCACTCGGCGTCCTCCTGCTCGTCGGTGTCGGTCGCCGGGTTACAGAACACCGGCAGCGCGTCGGCACCCTGGGCCTCGATCGCCCGGACCAGCGCGTCGACGTACCGGGTGTTCTCGTGGGTCCAGTGGGACTCGTAGAACCAGACGCCGACGGTCGGCGTCCCGGGATCGAGCGTCGCACGCAGCTCCTCGTAGCTCGCGCCGGGATGATCGGGATGGTAGACCCCCTCCGTGGGCAGGGCGACGGGGTCGTCGTACTCCCTCGATTCCTCGCCGTACTCGTCGACCAGGTATCTGACGAGGTTCGCGAGGTTCGCGGTCCCGCCCCGATCGAGGTACCCGTAGACGGTCTCGCGGTCGTTCTCGGGGACGCTCGTGTCCTCGAAGGCGAAGGCGTCGCCGGTGGCCTTCACGATCAGCGGGATCCCCGCCTCGCGGACGCGCTCGACGGCGTGCTCGTAGCCGGGCATGCTGTCCTCGGCGCCGTGGAGCCAGAAGACCGCCGCTGCGGCCGGCTCGGCTCCCCGTTCGTGTTCGCCGACGATCCCGTCGACGAACGCGTCGGTGTCCTCGAGGTCGTCGAGGTCGCCCTCCGAGCGCACCGTCAGGTCGGTCTCGACCTCCTCGGCGGCACGTTGGATGGCTCCCAGCTCGTTCTCGGTCGCGGTGTAGATGGCGATCCGTGGCATAACGTTGTTAAACCTCTATTGCGCTAATACAAGTATGGTTGACTTAGCGAGCGACAAAAAGCTATCGCCCACCGGGAGCGGACTGGAGTTCGGCGCGGTCGTCGGCCAGGAGGAACTGAAGGAGGCGTTGCTGGCCGTCGCGGCGAACGACGCACTCTCCGGACTGCTGATCCAGGGCGAGAAGGGGACGGCGAAGTCGACCACCGTTCGCGGGCTCGTCGATCTGCTGCCGGACCAGCGGGTGGTCGCGGACTGTCCCTTCGGCTGTTCGCCGGACGATCCCGACGGGCAGTGTAGCGACTGTCGTGACCGTGAGCAGCCGCCCGTCGAGACGCGACCGGTCCCGCTGGTCACCCTCCCCTTGGGTGCGACGCGCGAACGCGTCGTCGGCACGCTCTCGGTCACCGACGCGCTCGACGGCCACACGGAGTTCGATCCCGGGCTTCTCGCACGCGCGCACCGTGGCGTCCTCTACGTCGACGAGGTGAACCTGCTCGACGACCACCTGGTGGACGTGCTGCTCGACGCCGCCGCGAGCGGCGTCAACCGCGTCGAGCGCGACGGCGTCAGCGTCTCCCATCCCGCCGAGTTCACGCTCATCGGGACGATGAACCCCGAGGAGGGCGACCTCCGACCGCAGCTTCGCGACCGGTTCGCGCTTCAGGCTACCGTCGAGGGAAGCGCCGACCTCGACGAGCGCGTGACGATCATCGATCGCGCGCTGGACGCCGATGGGTGTCGTGCCGACGGGACGGAGGCGACCGAACGCTCGCGCGACCGGCTTCTCACCGCGCGCACCCGGCTCGAAGAGGTGGTGCTCCCCGCCGAGTTCAGGCGGGAGATCGCCGAACTGTGTCGTGACGCCGGCGTCGACGGTCACCGGGCGGACATCGCTACCGCTCGGGGGGCCCGGACGTTCGCCGCGCTCGATGACCGGCCGAAGGTGCTCGAGTCCGACGTCCGCCGGGCCGCGGCGTTGGCCCTCCCCCACCGGCTGCAGTCGCGACCGTTCGAGGACGCGCCGGATCCGGAGGACGTGCTCGACGACCATTTCGACGACGAAACGGACGAGGGGAGCGAAGGGACGGTGGAGGACGGCGAAGCCGAGGACGACTCGCGATCCGATCCGGGCGAGAACGATCCGACCGAGGGGGGAGAGGAGGACGGCGAACGGGAGGACACGGATCCTGCGGCTGATCATCAGGAAGGCGAGCGTGACGATGGCGATTCCGCGAGGAACGACGAGGAAGACGGTGGGACCGACGGCTCCGACCAACCGCCCTCGATGCCGTCGACGGGAAACACGGGCGACGACCGGGGTAGCGAAGACGGAAACGGAGACGGACGCGGAGACGACGACGGCGGCGGAGGATCGGACGATACGGACGAGGAGGCGACGCCCTTGATCCCCGGGCAGGCGAACGCCGGGATCGCCGACGCGGCGGTCCCGGAGATCGATCCGACCGGCCCCGATCGAGCACCGAACGGCGATGACGGGGCGATCGGCGGATCACGGGCACGTACGGCGCCGTCGGCCGGCGGGACCGGAGCGCGGGTCCGTACCGAACACGCGGGACCGGACGACTCGATCGACGCGGCAGCCTCCGTTCGGGCGGCGGCGAGCCGCGGCAGCGACCGCGTCGAGTCCCGGGATCTCCGCCGTTCGGTGCGGACGAACGATCGATCGGCGCTCGTCGTGTTCGCGCTCGACGCCAGCGCGTCGATGCGCGGCCCGATGCGTGCGGCGAAAGGGGTCGTCATGGAACTGTTGCAGGACGCCTACGAGCAGCGCGACGAGGTGGGCGTCGTCGCCTTCGCCGGCGAGGAGGGCGAGGTTCTTCTACCCCCGACCGACAGCGTCACCAGGGCCGCACGTCACCTGAAGGAGCTCCCGACGGCCGATCGGACGCCGCTGCCCGCGGGACTGCGGACCGCCGCCGAGGTGCTCGAGCGCGCCGATCCCGCCGTCGGCGTCGTCGTTCTGGTCACCGACGGCCGCGCGAACGCGGGTACTGGAAGCCCGACCGCGGAGACCCGCCGGGCGGCGCGGCGACTGGCCGCGCTCGACGCACACGTCGTCGTCGTCGATACGGGGGATCCGGACGACAGGGCGACGTTGACGGAGGAGGTCGTCCGAACCACCGACGGCGAGCGCGTGGCGCTCTCGGCGCTCTCCGCCGAAGGGATCGAGGCGGCGGTAGCCGATGCCCGCGAGCGAACGTGAACGGCGCAACTTTTACAATCTAGCTTGCTTTTTAGCAAAGTAGAGTTTCAATGACGGAGACCGACACCGTTCGCAACCGGATCGGACGCGCGAAGACCGACGTGACGCCGGCGATGGCCGCCGCGGCCCTCCTCATGGCCGCCGCACTCGGGTTCACGCTGCTGTTTCTCCAGGACCCGATGGCTCACGACGCGATGCACGGCTTTCGCCACGCCGCGGGCATCACCTGCCACTGATCGATGATCGTCGACTCGTTCAAGCGGGGGATCGCCGCCGGCATCGTCGCCGGACTCGCCTACGGATCGTTCCTGGCGCTCGTCGGCAACCCGTTGGTCGAGTACCTGGAGCACGCTGGCCACGGTCACGGACACGAGCACGGACCGGCAGCCGTCTCGGAGCTGACGGCGGCGGTCGTGAGCGTCGGCAGCGGCGTCCTGTGGGGAGTCCTGCTCGGGGCGGCGTTCGGCGTCGCCTACTACCTCTTCGAGCCGTCGTTGCCCGGCGCCGGCACGACGAAGGCGTACGTCCTCGCCGGCGCCGGCTTCCTCACCGTGTCGGGCGCTCCGTGGCTCGCGCTCCCGCCGGTCGCTCCGGGCACCGAACAGGCGCTCGCGACCGACGTTCGGCTGGTCGTCTACGGCGTGATGATGGCGTTCGGCGCGACGATCTGTGTGCTCTCGGTCGGGCTGTACCGATACGTCCGCGACGAACACGATACGTCCGTCGCCGCCGGGATCGCTGCCGTGCCGTTCGCGCTCTGTGCGATCCCGATCGTTCTCGGCCCGACCACCGTGTCCGGCGGATCGGGGGGGCTCGCGATCGCGTTTCGGTGGCTCGTCGTCCTGGGGCAGGTCGCGCTCTGGACGATCATCGCCGCCGTCTACGGAGGGCTCGATCGACGGGCCGACGGGACTACCCCATCGCTGGACGATCTCGATGACGAGCTGACGGCGGGTGCCTAAGCGATGCGTCGACGCACCGCCGAGCAGCGCGACCGAGGGCTCACCTGGGTGCTCGTCTGTACGAACGACCGCTCCTCGGAGCACGCCTGTTGTGCCGATGCAGGCGGAAGAGCGGTCCTCTCCGAGGTGAAGTCGTGGCTCCGCGAACGCGACCTGTTCTGGTCGCGGGCGGCGGTCGTCGAGACCGCCTGTCTCGGTCTCTGTAGCGAGAACGGCACCGCGGTCGCGTTCCAACCCCGCGACGAGTGGTACTCCGACGTCAGCCCGGAGGACGTCGAACGGCTGCTCGCCCGGGAGTTCGAGGTCGAACTGGACGGCTCCGAGGAGGGCGGCGCTGCGGTCGCTCGAGAATGAGGGGTCGGAAACGGGACCCGTCCTCCCCGCCTACCGATACGTAACCGTCAGAACCGCTCTCTCGCTCGTTCTCGTCCTCCTGTCGCTCCTCCCCGACGCTATTCTTCGGCCGCGTCGATGACCTCGTAGCCGATGTTCTGCTCGTGGAGTTCGTCGGTGTGCGCCGAGACCCGGTCGGCGACCGCGACGAGCAGGACGTCGAGACCCTTCGTGGCCGCCTCCTGGACCGCGAGCGGGGTCCCGAACCGGACGTCCGGCTCGAGCTCCGCAGCACGAACCGCCGCGAGCGCCTCGGTCCCGGCCGCCGCGAGCAGGTCGTGCGCTTCCACGCGATCGACGAGGGTGGTCAGATCGACGGCCGCGCTCCCGCCGTTCTCGACCGTCGGCACGGAGACGGCCGTCACCGACCCCAGTTCGTAGTCGAGCACGCCTTTGAACTCCGTGATGCCGACGTCCCGTCCCTCCTCGGCGTCCGTAACCGCCACCGCCGTCGCGCCTTCGCCCTCGCCGGGCGTCGCCCGGAGAACGCCGCCGTGCATCGAGAGCGTCACCGTCTCGCCCTCCTCGATCACCCCGGTCGCGAGGGCGGTCTCGATCTCGACCTGGCCGATGACGCTCTCGGAGACGTGCTCGATGAACCCGCGAAGCTCGTCGGTCTGGGAGATGAGCCAGTCGACGCCCTCCTTGCTCACCTCGTAGCGTCCGCGGCCGTGTTTCCGAACGAAACCCTGTTTGACCAGGTCCTGCAGGTAGTCGCTCACCGCCTGGGCGGTGATGCCGATGGCGTCGGCGATCTCCTGTTGGCTGACCGCCGGCTGGCGTTCGGCGATCTGAACCAGGATCTGATAGCGCGTGGCGTCCCGTTTGTTCTTGAGGACGCTCGAACCCCCGCTCCCGGCCCCGTTCGCGTTCTCTGCCATCGGTTCCCGGTCGGCAGCGGGTACTCAAGTATTTTCGGTCTAATACCGCTTCAGTTGGAATCGTTCCGGCTTTCGTCGGAACGGCCACAACTCCACTTTCGCTAAAACAACCAAAATTGTTTTATGCGCTACCGGACTTGTTATCGGTGATGTCCCGCGTAGCGCTACCCCACGATGCGAAGGCGGGCCCGACGAAGCCGGAGGTCAGGGCCGTCCTCCTCGATAAGCTGGATCTGCGGACGACGGACCACTTCGCGGAGGTCGGCTCGTGTACCGGCGCCGTCACCATCGAGGCGGCGCGGCGTGCCGGGCGGGTGACGGCGCTCGAACGCAAGCCCGAGCGCCTCGAGGTCACGCGCGAGAACCTCTCGGCCAACGAGACCACGGCGGCGGTCGAGCTCCGTGAGGCGGAAGCCCCCGACGGCCTCCCTGAGGACGCCGACGCGCTGTTCCTCGGCGGCAGCCGCAACTACGAGGCCGTGCTCGACCACGCCGTCGAGACGGGGATCGATCGCGTGATCATGAACGTCTCGCGGCTCGAGGTCGCCGGCCGGGCGACCGAGGCGTTCCGCGAGCGCGACCTGCTCGAGGGAGTCGTCCAGTTCCAGGTGAGCCACGGTTACGAGCTCGCCGGCGCGACGAGCTTCGACTCGGAGAACCCGGTGTACATGCTGATCGGCGGTGCGGGCCCGGACGTGGCCGCCGACGGGGGCCGACGATGACCCTCTACGGCGTCGGGCTCGGCCCCGGTGATCCGGGGCTCATCACCGTACGTGGGAAGCGCGCGCTCGACCGCGCCGACGTGGTCTACTCGCCCGGCCGGCTCTCGCGCTCCGTCGCGCTCGAACACGTCCCCGAGGAACGGATCGGTGATCTCGACTTCCCGATGACGACCGACGAGGAGGAGCTCCGGCGCGCCTGGAAGGAGGCTGCCGCGGAGATCGCGCCGAACGCGCGGGAGGGCGACGTCGCGTTCGTCACGCTGGGCGATCCCAACGTCTACTCGACGTTCGGCCACCTCCGGCGCACGCTCGAGGCGTTCCATCCCGACGTCGCGCTCGAACTCGTTCCCGGCGTCAGCGCCGTCACCGCGTTCACGACCGCGCTCGGGGTCGAGATCGACGCCGGCGCCGGACTCGCGCTTCGGGAGGCCGCCCGCGGCGCCTCGCCGACCGGCCCCGATCGGATGGTGCTGTTCAAGGTGACGGACGCGCCCGCGACCCACGAGGGGCTGGTCGAGGCGGGCTACGACGTCAGGTACGGACGTCGCCTCTACATGGAACAGGGCGAGACGGCCGTCACCACGGATCCCGAGGAGATCGCCGATCGGGACTACTACACCCTCGCGTACGCGGAGAAACGGGGACTGGAGAAGGAGCGAGCGACCGCGGCGTTCCAGACCGACGGTAACGGCCCGGAGGCGAGGGCGGACGGCGTCGGGACGGCCGAGACCGACGGCGGTGAGCGAAGCGAAGCTTCGCGATCCTCGCCGGGGCTTCGATCCGGCGACGGTGAGTCGAGCCAAGTCGACGGAAATCGAAGATTTCCGGACCGTCAGAAGACGACGTCTTCTGAGACGAGGCGAACGTCGGAGGACGAGCGGAGCGAGTCTTCCGGCAGCGAACGATCCTCGGTGGAGTCTCGCTCCACCGGCGGGACACGAATCGAGCGCATCGAGGGCTGTGAGCACGGCGACTGCGCTCACGGTCACGGGGGTGAGAACGCGTGAGCGATTCCGGGAACGAAAACGACCCGCAGGCCGCCATCGACGCGGCTGGCGAACGCCGACTCGCCGAGCGCGAGCGTGACTCCCGTGTCTACGAGCACAGCGCGGGCGACGACCAGGAGGGGATCCCCTTCATCGGTGCCGGCCCGGGCGATCCGCGGCTGCTGACGGTCGCGGGCAGGGAGCTCGTCGAGACGGCCGATCTCGTGGTACACGCGGGATCGCTGGTCAACAGCGAACTGCTCGATCGATACTGTGCGGACGCCAGAACGGTCAGCTCGATCGGGAAGGATCTCGAGGAGCTCGTCCCGTTGATGCACGAGGCCTACGAGGACGGCGATCGGGTCGTCCGACTCCACAGCGGCGACCCCGCGATCTACGGCGCCGCGCTCGAACAGATGGACGCCCTCGAAGGGGAGGGCGTCCCCACCTACTTCGTCCCCGGCGTCACCTCGGCGTTCGCGGCCAGCGCAACCCTCAGAACCCAGCTGACGCTCAACGAGGTGGCGAACCACGTGGCGTTCACCCGTCCACAGGGCAAGACCCTGAGCGCCGAGGAGGACCACATCGGCGAGTTCGTCGGGATGGGTGACGTGACGACCTGTATCTACCTCGGTACCCACGCCGTGAGCGAGACGATGGACCGGCTGCTCGCCGATGGCCACGATCCCGACACGCCGGTCGCGGTCGTCTATCACGCCTCCTGGCCGGACGAGGACGTCATCGAGGGAACCATCGGGACGATCGGCGAGCGCGTGGAGGAGGCGGGCTACCGCGCCTCCGCGATGGTGATCATCGGTGACGCCGCGACGGGTGCGGGCTACGAGCGCTCCTATCTCTACGGCGACTGGGCGAGCCGCGGATCGAACGAGGACGGGAAGAGCGAGGGAAGCGAGGCCGACGGGACGGACGCCGACCCCGCGGCCGAGACGAGCGAGGCGGAGACGGAGGCCGACGACTGACAATGAGCACCGACACGGATACCGAGAACGACGCCACGAGCGGGTCGAACAGCTGCAAAGCACCCGACAACGACGGCGAGGTCGCGGAGGAGATCGCCATCGTCGCCTTCGAGCGCAAGATGGAGACGGCCGAGGAGATCGTCGAGGGGATCGGCGATCGTTACGAACGGATCGAGATCCTCGAGTATCACGGCGACGTCTTCGCCGAGCACTGGGGCGAGTACGACTGCTTCGTCGGGTTGATGGCGAGCGGCATCGCGATGCGAAAGACCGCTCCGCTGCTCGACGACAAGTGGGACGACCCCGCGATCTGCGTCGTCGATGAGGAGCTCACGTGGGCGATCCCCATCACGGGGGGCCACCACGGCGCGAACCAGGTCGCCGACGACCTGGCGTCGATGGGCGCGGTGCCCGCGATGACCACCGCGAGCGAGGCGGCCGACAAACAGGGCGTCGAGAAACAGGCCAAAGCGCTGGACGCTCACGTCGTCAACGGCGATTCAACCGTGGCGACCAACCTCGCCGTGCTCGACGACGAGCTCGGTCCCGTAGAGCGCCTCGACGGACCGAAGGCGGTGTTGGTCGGCGACGACGTCACCGTGTTGAAACGCAACGAGGAGGACGGCATCGTCCTCGGAACGGGGAGCGTCTCCGGCGCCCGCAAGGAGCAGTTCCTCGCGGCGTGGAATCGGGCGCTCGAGGAAGCGGAGAGGGAGTGGACCGACGTGGAGTTCGTCGCCACGGGCACTCGTAAAGAGGAGGAGGAGGGTCTGCTCGAGGCCGCCGCGGAGAAGGGGCTGGGCGTGATCTCGCTGACCAAGGCGGACCTCGAGCGGTTCGAGGGTCCGACCCCCTCGCGATCGAAGGAGCTGATCGGCTGGCCGGGCATCTCCGAGGCGAGCGCGATCGCCGCCGGCCGCGATCACGAACTGCTCGTCGAGAAGCTGAGCCACGAGGACAGCGTCACCGTGGCGGTGGGGCGATAACATGAGCGCGATTGACGACGATGACTCCGAGCTCGGCACGCTCTACGTCGTCGGGATCGGCCCCGGACTGCCGGGCGAGATGACACAACGCGCGAAGGACGTGATCCGCAACGCCGACTGCGTGATCGCCTCGAACCTCTATCAGGAGTTCCTCCGGCACGACGGCACCCTGCCGCCGGAGGACGCGGTGGCCGACGGGGGCACTACGGCCACGGCGTCGCCGGGTCGCGACCAGGAGGTGGTCCGCTCGACGATGGGCCGCCAGATCGAACTCGCTCGCGAGGCCTTCGAGCGGGTTCGCGACGGCGAGGACGTCGCGCACGTCTCGGGGGGCGATCCGAACGTCTACGGTAAGAGCGACCTCCTGTTCGTGATGGCCCGGGCGGAGGAGGCCCACGAGATCCCCATCGAGATCGTCCCCGGGGTGACGGCGGCATTGGGCGGTGCGGCCAACCTCGGTGCACCCCTCTCGAACGACTTCTGTACGATCTCGCTCTCGGACAAGTGGCGCGGCTGGGCGGAGATCGAGGAGAAGCTTCGCGCGGCGGCGATCAGCGGGTTCGTGATCGTCCTCTACAACTGCTGGCGCAACTACGAGCGGGCGGTCGGGATCGTCCGCGAGGAACGAAGCGACGACGTCCCGGTGGCGATCTTCAACGACGCCTGTCGGGGCGACGCCGGGCGCAACGGCGAGGACCGGACGATCACGACGCTCGGCGAGGCCACCGAACACGACGACGAGGTCTCCGGGATGGGCACCTCGCTGCTGATCGGTACCCACGAGACCGAGGTCTGGGAGAACGACTACGAACGCTTTCTCGTCACCCCGCGCGGCGGGCGTGACGTCGACGACTTCTAACATCACGATCCAATCATGAGCACTGACTCAGAGACCGAGACGGCGGAAACGGAGCGGCGTACGGACACGAAATCGAACTGCGGAGCGTCGAACTCCGAATCGACGGCCGACACGAGCGGGTCGAGCTGCGGCGGCTCGGCCTCGACCGAGGCGGAAGCGGGCGCCTCGGAGACGGCCGGGACCGGTTCGTCGTCGAAGTGTGGGGCGTCGAACTCGAGTTCGAACACGACGAACGAATCGAGCTCCTCGGGCTGTGGCGCCTCCTCGAGCGACGACGGAGACGAGGAGGAGGTCGGCGCGACGGTCGACGACTTCGATAGCGCTCCCGGCCGCCTCGTCGCCGTGGGCCTCGGTCCCGGCGAGCCCACCGGAATGACCTCGCGAGCCAAACGTGCGCTCGCCGAGAGCGAACACATCGTCGGCTACACCACCTACGTCGAGCTGCTGCCCGACGAGATCGTCGAGGATGCCGAGGACATCTACGACACGCCGATGTGCGGCGAGGTCTCCCGGACCGAGGAGGCGATCGACCGCGCGCTCGCGGGCAATGACGTCGCGATCATCGGCAGCGGCGACCCCAACGTCTACGCGCTCTCGGGGCTCGCGCTGGAGATCCTCGAATCGAAGGGCGCGACGGCCTCGATGGTCGACTTCGAGGTCGTCCCCGGCGTGCCCGCCGCCCAGTCGTGTGGCGCCCGACTCGGCGCCCCGCTAGTGAATGACACCGTCTCGATCTCGCTGTCGGACCACCTCACGCCGATGCCCGAGATCGAGTCACGGCTCCACGCCGTCGCGAGCGAGGGCTTCACGATCGCGATCTACAACCCCTGGAGCCGAAAGCGCCGCGAGAACTTCGAGAAGTGCTGCGAGATCCTCCTCACACACCGCGATCCCGACACGCCGGTCGGGATCGTCCACGCCGCCGGCCGCGAGGACGAACGGACGCTGATCACGACGCTCGGGGAGCTCGAGGCGCTCGGCGAGGAGGAGATCATCGACATGACGACGACGATCCTCGTGGGCAACGAGGAGACGTACGTCTGGGACGACCGGATGGTGACCCCCCGCGGCTACGAGACGAAGTACGAGTACTGAGACTCCATGGCCACCCACGACACCGACACTGATACACACGAGGACGGGACGCCCGCCTATCGCGTCACGATCGACACGGACGCCTGCGAGGGCATCTTCGCCTGCCTGACGCGCGATCCCCGGTTCGTCGAAGGCGACGACGGGCTGGCGACGATCGATCCCGCGGCGGATCCAGTCCCCCCTGAGGGCAGCGACGACGGGCGGATCCGCGAGGAGGACGGCCGGATCGTCGCGGCGTTCGCTGACGACCGGATCGAGGAGGCGCGAACGGCCGCGGCGGCCTGTCCGCCGAACGCGATCACCGTCGAGGAATGCCCACCACGCGCCACCGATGGCGGCGAACGGACGGAACGCACGGACGACCGAACGCGAACGGACGAGAGGTGATCGACGATGTCAATCGAGATCGATAGACCGAAACACATGCTCGCGGCCCATCCGGAGACGGCGTACTTCTGGGGGCGGGTCGCGGGCGACGGCATAGTGGAGGACGACTGCGTGACGGTGCGGACGGCCGACGAGACCGCCGCCCGCCGCGTCGCGGCGATCGCGGGCGCCGAACAGGTCGACCACCGGATCGTCGAACGCGACTTCGCCCACGACACCGCGATCGCCCGCAGCGAGGACGAGTATACGGTCCAGGTGTTCGGCAATCTCGCCGAGCGCGCGAGCGCGGCGCTGGGGCTGCCGATCGAGGGACAGCCCGGCGGCTTCCGGTTCGACGCCTTCGCCGAGCACGATCGCCAGCTTCTCAGAGGTATCCTCGAGGCCTGTGGCGTCGTCTGTTTCCGTGAGTCGTCGGGGGAGGTCGGCGTCTCGTTCGTCCACGAGGACCGCCAGTTACACCGCCGCGTCCGGTCACTGCTCGACGGGATCGAGCCTGCGGCCGGCTACGGTGAGCTCCAGGAGAGCTCGAGCGGCGGCTACTGGTTCGGACTGGACGACGCTACGACCGCAGACGTCGCCGCCTGGCTCTACGAGGGGAGCGACCGGACGGGGCTGTTCTCGCCGAGCCGCCGGCGAAAAACTCTCAGAAGCGTCGAACGGGCGACCGGGCGCGAGGTGGGAACGCTTCAGGGGGCGGGCGATTCGGACGCGAGCCGATGAGCCGGACTACTGGCGCCGCCGCGGCGTTCGACGACGAGGCGGTGCTGCTGGTGGGTCACGGCTCGCGGCGCGAGGAGTCGAACGACCAAGTGAGGGAGCTCGCCGCCGGCCTGGAAGGCCGGCTGGAAGTTCCCGTCGACGCGGCGTTCCTCGAGCTCGCCGAGCCGGCGATCGACGAGGCGATCGCGACGCTCGCGCCGACCGTTTCGACGGTCACGACGGTACAGCTGTCGTTGTTCGCCGCCAGCCACGTGAAGAACGACGTGCCGCTGGCGGTCCAGCGCGCCCGCGGCGAGCATCCGGGCTTGACGATCAACAACGGCGCTCATCTGGGCATCCACCCGGCGATCGTCGACCTGCTCGACGACCGCGTGGCCGCCGTCGAGGACGATCTGGGCGTCGACCGCGCGAACGACGACGTCGCGGTCGTGCTCTGTGCGCGCGGCTCGAGCGATCCCGACGCGAACGCCGACGTCCACAAGCTCGCCCGGCTGCTGTACGAGGGTCGAGACTTCTCCCGGGTCGAGGCGACGTTCATCGGCGTCACCGAGCCCCTGCTCGACGAGACGCTCCACGACGTCGCGAAGGTGCGTCCAGACGCGGTCGCCGTCGTTCCCTACATGCTGGGCGACGGCGTTCTCACCGAACGGATCCGCGATGGTACCGTCGAGTTCGACGACGACTACCCATACGTCGACGCCGCGGCCGGCGATCCCCTGGGTACCGACGACCGGCTGCTCGCGGTGTTGGCCGACCGCTGGCAGGAGGCTCGGTCGGGAAGCGTCGAGATGTCCTGCGATACGTGCAAGTACAAGGTCGAACTCGACGGGTACGAGGAGGATCGGGGCGGCGCCCGCGCCATGTTACGCGCGCTGACCCACCAGGAGACCCACGCCGACCGCGAGGACGTCGACGACGACCCGCACGTCCACGACGCACCGGAGAAACACGTCGCCGTCTGTACGAACCAGACCTGCGCCGCCGACGGTGCGCCCACAGTCCTGGAGCGGCTTCGCCAGGCCACCCGCGACTCCGAGGCGTGTGACGCTCGGATCACCCGCTCGTCCTGTCTGGGGCGCTGTGGCGACGGGCCGATGGTCGCGGTCTACCCCGACGGCGTCTGGTACGGCGACGTCGACGAGGACGACGCCGAGCGGATCGTCTCCTCGCATCTCGACCGGGGCCGCATCGTCTCGGACGCCGTCGACCAGACGCTCTGACCCGACCTGACCTCCACCGCCGATCGAACCGAAACGACGAACACCACCGACACGATTACGAGAACCATGACCTGCCACGAACTCGAAGCGCTACGACTCGGTCTGATGAACGTCCTCGGCACCGAGGACCGCACCGTTCGCGAACACGCGGAAGGAGAGCTCGAAGGCGAGCTGGAGGGCCCCATCGAGGGGCTGGCCGAAGCCGAGAGCCTCTCGGAGATCGAACGCCACCTCGACGGCGCGCTGGTCGACCTCGAGGAGGAGATCGCGCGTGCGGACGAGGAGAGCCAGGAGTACGACTACCTGCGCGGTCGGCTCGTCGCCGTCCGCGACGCGGAACGCGCGATCCACCGGCTGACCACCCAGGGTGAGGACGTCCTCTCGGGACTCGGCGAGGCCCACGACGTCCTCCACGAGACGTTCCCCGCCGATGAGTGAGAGCGAACCCGACCTGCACGAGAGCGAGGAGGCCACCGACGGATTCGCCGTCTCGCTCGGCGATCCCCGACCCGCCGGCAGCCGGCACATGTGGCAGCGCTCGGCCGTGACGATCACGGACGGACGGGTCATTGCTGGCACGGTCGACGGGAGGGTGAGCGCCTTCCCGATCGCGTTGTCCGGCTATGGAGACGAACCAGAACCATCGTGGACCGCGACGATCGCCGACGAGTATGCCGTCTCGCTCGAGGACGGTCCCGAGGGGACGGTCGCGGTCGGCGGACGGGGCGAGGGCGGGATCGTCGCGGCGATCGACGCCACGACCGGCGAGCGCCGGTGGAGCTACCGGAGCGCCGACGATCTCGGCGAGCCCCAGAAGGAGAGTCTCTTCTTCCTGCCGTACGTCGTGAGCGTCGCCACCGACGGGGAGCGGATCTACGCCGCGGCCCGCCGCTACGAGCGCGACGGCGGGGAGCGCTCGTTCCGCAGTGCGGTCTACGCGTTCGACCCCGACGGGGACCTCGTCTGGACCTACCGGGCGGACGCCTCGCCGATCGCCATCGATCTGCGCGAGGGACGGCTCGCCGTGGCGTACAACCGCTGTCCCGGCGACCACCGGACCGGGCTCGTCGTCCTGGACACGGAAACGGGCGACCCGCAACTCACCTGGGATCCCGGATGCGAGGGTGACCGCCGGGTTGGCGACGCCTCGCTCCTCGCCGACGGCGTGGCGGTCGCCAGCCACGGCGACTATCGCGGTTACCGGCTCGACGAGACCGGACGGGAACGCTGGTCGGTCGATCTCGCCCGACCTACCGAGGTCGGCGAGGAGACGCTGTACGCCTACCCGAATCACGTCCACGCGACGGGCGAGGGTGTCGCCTTCGTCACCGGGAACACGTATCCGGAGGAGGGTCGCGAGGCCGAGGGACGCCACCCTCACGAGCACACGATCACGGCGTTCACCCCGGACGGCACGGAACGGTGGCACGCCCCGGTCGGCGGCTGGGTGAGCGAACTCGCCGCCGCAGACGGGACGATCGCGACACCCGGTGCCCAGCGTTTCCGGGATCGCGATCCCGATTCCCACGGGCTCCGCCGCTACGACCTGGTCGAGGGCCCGATGACGGGGATCTCGATCGAGGGCGTCGTGACCGCCGCCGCGATGACCGACCGGCGAGTGGCCGTGATCGAGGAACCGGTGGAGTACCACGACGGCGACGCGGTCCGGGGCGGGTACCGGCTCCACGTTTCGGCCTGACGGCGGTCGTAGGCTCGATCCGTCGACGAATCGCGGTATCCCGAAGCGACGCTCGGAACCAATCCGACTCGTACCGAGTCTCGTTCGTCACGTTGAATCGATGAGCCCACGATACGGTTCCCGGCGGCTTGGGGCGGGATGACGTGCTCTTCGCGGCCGTCCGTCGTCTCAGTCGTCCGCGTGTGACGATTCAGCGGTGACGGCGATCCCGTCGATCTCAATTTCGGTGGGAACCCGGCTCGTATGCTCGTACGAGCACCGGTTCGGAGTCGGATACTCGGAGGCGACTCACCACTGGGGAGTCCGAGACATATGGGAACACGATCACGAACCGGCGGTACCCGCCTCGGTCTCCCTCCTTTTCCTTCGAAGGCCGGTAGTGATGAGGATGCCAGTCAACGACGAACTACCCACGACGGAGTCGGTTCGTGCACGGTCGAGCGTCGAAGGCGCGACGGCCGTAGTGACGGGCGCTTCAAGCGGGATCGGGCGCGCCATCGCCGAGACGTTCGTCGCCGACGGCGCGGACGTCGTGATCTGCTCGCGCACGCAGGCCGACGTCGACGCGGCCGCCGAGGAACTGAACGAATCGGACCTACCGGGCGAGGTCCTGGCGGTCGAGTGCGACGTCACCGACCGCGAGTCGGTCGAGGTGCTCGCCGAGGTCACCGTCGAGGAGTTCGGCGGCATCGACATCCTCGTGAACAACGCCGGCGGCACCGGCGAGGGTGGACCCCTCCACGAGGTCGACCCCGAGGACTGGGATGGCGTCCTCGAGGTGAACCTCACTGGGACCTTCAACGTCACGCGCGCGTTCGCCGACGCGCTCCGGGACGGCGGCGGCGCGGTCGTCAACACCGCGAGCATGGCCGGCCGCTACGGCGTCGCAGGCATGGGACCGTACAGCGCCGCGAAGGCCGGCGTCGCCAATCTCACCCGCACGCTCGCGAGCGAGTGGGCCGACAGCGGCGTACGCGTCAACGCCGTCAACCCCGGATTCATTGCGTCACCGCCCGTCCTCGAGAAGTTCGAGCTAGAGGAGATACCCGATCGCGAGCCGGTCGCACGGGACGTCGGGACGCCCCACGAGGTGGCCGACGCCGTGCGCTTCCTCGCGAGCGACGCCGCCTCGTTCGTCACCGGACAGACGATCGCACCGACCGGCCCGCCCCATACGTTCTCGCCGCCACAGTAAGGACTGCGTTCCCAGCCGGTGTGCCGGCGCGGAGCTCGGCTCCATACGGCCGTCTCGCGGGGGGCCGGATCGATCGCGCTCGGACGCTACCACCCTCGGATCGTCAAGGCGACCGAGTGCGACGCTCTCGAGGAGGACGCCGCTACAGCCGTTCGGCGATCGTCCGCGCGGTCTTCTCGCCGATCCCGTCGACGCTGCGTAGCTCCTCGGGCGAGGCACCTCTGACGCCCTCGACGCTGCCGAACCGCCGCAACAGCCCCGTCCGGGTCTTCGGACCGATCCCCGGCACGTCGTCGAGCACGGTCGAGACGTCGTCGCGGAGCGTCTGGTGGTACTGTACCGCGAACCGGTGTGCCTCGTCGCGCACCCGCTGGAGGACGTGCAGCTGTGGGGCGTCGTCGGGCCAGTCCAGCGGGCCGTCCGGGGTGATCACCAGCTCCTCGGCCTTCGCGAGCGCCACGGCCGGTATCTCCCAGCCGACCTCGCGAAGCGCCTCGCGGGCGGCGTCGAGCTGGCCCTCGCCGCCGTCGATCAGCAGGAGATCGGGGTCGGGCCGGTCGTCGCGACCCTCGACCGCCCGCAGGGCGCGCCAGCGCACGAGCGCGCGCATGTTGGCGTAGTCGTCGTTCTCCTCGGCGAGCTTCTTGCGCCGGTAGCCCGAGGTGTCGCTCTCGCCGTCGACGAACAGTACGTCGCTTCCCACCACCGAACGTCCCTGGGCGTGGCTCACGTCGAACCCCTCGATGCGCTCGGGTCGCGGCATCGAGAGCGCCTCCGCGAGCGCGCCGAGTTCGTCGCGCCGGCCCTCGCTTCGCCGGGCGTTCTTGATCGCCAGATCCACGAGCGTTCCCTCGCGACCCGCGCCCGGAACGCGGAGGTCGACGCCCTCGCTCGCGAGCCACGCGCGCAGTTCGTCGTCCGCGGGGTCCTCGGGGACGAGGATCGCGTCGGGCAACCGCCGTTCCGCGTAGTACTGGGCGACGAACGCAGCGAGGACGCCGGCGTGGCCGTCGCCCTCGTCGGGGACGTTCAGGTAGTGGCGGTCCCGGTCGACGAGCTGGCCGTCCTCGCTGTGGAGTCGGGCGACGATGGCGCGCCCGCCCTCGGTCGCGACTCCCAGCACGTCGACGGTACGGGCGCTCTCGGCGCTCGAGACGGCCTCACCGCGGCCCTCGTGAAACGATCTGACGGCCTCGAGGCGGTCGCGCAGGCTCGCCGCGCGCTCGAACGCCTGGTCCTGGGCGGCGGCCTCCATCCGTCGTTCGAGGGGGTCCGCGAGCACGCCCGTCTCGCCGGCGAAGAAGCGCTTGACCGACTCGACGTCCGCGACGTAGCTCTCGGGACCGATCTCGCCCGTACAGGGGGCGCTACAGAGGCCGATGTCGTAGTCGAGACACGGCCGCGAGCGCCCGGAGAACTTGTGATCCGAACAGCCTCGCACCCCGTAGATCTCGCGCAACGCCTTCACGACGGTCTCGACCTGCCCCTTGTTCGTGAAGGGACCGAAGATCGCTCCGGCGCTCGCGGCTTCGCCGCTCGCATTCGAGGCGCTTCGCGCCTCGCTATCAGGGTCACGCGTGATCTCGATGCGGGGGAACTCGTGGTCGGTGAGCTGGACGAGCGGGTAGGACTTGTCGTCCTTCAGCCGGACGTTGTAGCGCGGCTGGTGGCGCTTGATGAGGTTCGCTTCGAGAAGGAGGGCCTGAGTCTCGGTGTCGGTGACGGCGAAGTCGATCGCCGTCGAGGCACCGACCATCCGCCGGATCCGCTCGCTGCGGGGGTCGGCGTACGAGCGCACCCGGCTCCGGAGGTCGACGGCCTTGCCGACGTAGAGAACGGTCTCGCCGTCGAGGAACTGGTAGACACCGGGTTCACGCGGGAGCGTCGCCGATCGCTCCCCGAGTTCGGCCCCGTCCATCGATGACGGGTAGGCGATCGACGGATTTGAACGTCACGACACCGTGACGGTTCCGGTGGCGGGATCGTACTCGAGGACCCCGTGATCGTCGAGACGGGGCAGGTGGTTGTGGTGGAGCGTAAAGAGGGTTCGCCGGCGTTCGGCGGCAGCCTCGAGCGTACCCTCGTTCAGTTCCGCGACGACGTGGTCGGCGAGCGCCTCTATCGTGACGTCGGACGCCGTCCGGTCGAGACGCTCGATCACGATCCGTCGCTGAGGGTCGGCGAGAAGCGAGAACCGCTCGTCGATCGATAGTTCGGAGCGCTCCGTCAGCAGATCGGGTTCGGTCAGGTCGGCGATCATTGCCGGTACCGTTGTTCCCCTGTCGCATAGCTGCTTACCCAATGTGTTTTGGTGTTTCTCCCGCCGCGACTTTTCTTTCGCATAATACTATAAAAACACAACAATAGATATAATAACAAGAACGATCTATACGCCACGATGGTAGCTCTTCGAGACGGGACCAGAGAGTGGTCGAGTAGGTATCGCGTACTCGCACTCGGCGATCGGGACGCGACGGCGGCGCTGGAGCGCGCCGGCCACGTCGGCACCCCGGCGATCGACGTCGCGCTCGAGGAGCTCACGAACGAACGGTTCGACTGCCTCCTGATCGACGCCTCGGGATCCGGAGGCGTCGATCGACTCGAGGAGGTGACACGACTGCGCGAGGGGAGTCCGGCGGTCCCGATCGTCGCGTTCTGCGACGACGAGGCCGCCTCGGCCGCGAGCGCCACTGGCGTGACGGCCGTCGTCCGCGCCGCCCTCGGCTCGCTCACGGCCGAGGAGGCCGTGGACGAACTTCCAGTCGTCCACGGCCGGGACGACGCCGGAGCGGGGCGTCACGAGGCGGTCGCCGATCTCGGACGCCGATCGCTGGACGGCGCGCCGCTCGCGGCACTGCTAGAGCGCGCGGTCGTGCTGGTCCGCGACGCGCTCTCGCTCGATCGCTGTGGCGCGTTCGAACTCACCGCCGAGGGAACGCTGTCACTGCGGGAGGGCGTCGGCTGGGAGCCGGGCGCCGGAGACGATCTCGCGATCGACGCCGACGACGACTCGCAGGCTGCAGGCGCGCTGGCCGGCGAACCCGTCGCCGGCGCGCTCGGGTCCGAAACCCGGCTCGGCGGTTCGGACCGCCCCTTCGAGGGCGTCGAGAGTGGGATCAGCGTCGCCGTCGGCTCCGCCGGGGAGCCCTGGGGGATTCTCGGCGCGTATGCGACCGATTCGCGGACGTTCGACGGCTCCGACGTCGGTTTCGTTCGGAGCGTCGCGAACGTGCTCGCCGGCGCCGTCGACCGGGAACGAGCCGATCGGCGTCACCTCGAGACCGAACTCGAGGAGGTCTACGGCCGAGTCACCGACGCGTTCGTGGCGCTCGACGCGGACGCTCGCGTGACACACCTCAACGACCGGGCCGAGCGGCTGCTCGGGCTTCCCGCGGAGCGGCTGGTGGGAACGGTGATCTGGGAGCCGTTCCCCCCCGCCTTCGAGGAGACGTTCCGCGAGGACTACTGGGAGGCGATGGAGCGCCAGGAGCCGATCGAGCGAGAGCGCTACTACCCGCTTCTGGATCGGTGGTACGAGGGGCGTGCGTACCCCTCCGAGAGCGGGTTGTCGGTCTACTTTCGCGACATCACCGATCGAAAGCGGACCGAACGACGGCTCCACGAGGAACGAACCCTCAAGGATCGGATCGTCGAGACGAGCCCGATCGGCATCGTCGTCACCGACGTCGACGGCCGGATGACGTTCGCCAACGAGCGCGCCCAGTCGATCTTCGGCTGCAGCGAGTCGGAGATCTTGGCCCGCTCGCACGACGACGAGCGGTGGAACGCCGTCGACGGGAACGGCGATCCCCTTGACCCGGAGCAGTTGGCGTTCGCGCGCGTGAAGCGGACCGGGACCCCAGTGTTCGACGAGGAGGTCGGCATCGACCGATCCGACGGCCGGCGCGTCTGGCTCTCATCGAACTGTGCGCCCCTGTTCGACGGGGACGGCGAGTTCGACGGTGCGGTCTACGCGCTCGAGGACGTTACCGATCGGCGTCGCCTCGAGAAAGAACTCGACGACCTCCTCGGACGGGTGACGGACGGCTTCTTCGGGCTCGACGACGAGTGGTGCTTCACCTATCTCAACGAACGCGCCGAGGAGCTGATCAATCCCGAGAACAGGGATCTCCTCGGCGAGAGCATCTGGGAGCAGTTCCCCGGAGCGATCGACACGACCTTCGAGGAGGAGTATCGCCGGGCGATGGAGACCCAGCAGCCGGTCACGTTCGAGGAGCACTACCCCGAACCGCTGGACGCCTGGTTCGAGGTGAACGCCTATCCCTCCGAGACCGGTCTGTCCGTCTACTTCAACGAGATAACCGAGCGCAAGGAGCGTGAGCAGGAACTGGAGCTGTTTCACACCCTCGTCGACCACTCGACGGACGCGATCTACGTCAACGACCCCGAGACCGGCGAGTTCCTCGACGTCAACGAGACCGTCACCCGCCACCTCGGCTACGCACGCGAGGAGCTGCTCGGGATGACCACCTCCGACGTGGACTGCAAGATTCCGACGCAGGCGGCGTGGCGCGAGACCGTCGAGGGGATCAGAGCGCGAGGAGAACGAACCGTCGACACCGTCCACCGGCGAAAGGACGGCAGCACCTATCCCGCGGAGATCAACGCCTCCTACGTCGAACTCGAGGGCGGTCGGGAGTACGTCTTCGCGATCGGTCGGGACGTCAGCGAGCGAAAGGCCCACGAGCGGGCGCTCCGCGAGGAACGCGACCTCATCGAACGGATCGTCGAGACGAGCCCGGTCGGGATCGTCACGCTCGACGCCGACGGTGCGTTCGACCTCGTCAACGACCGGGCCGAGAAGATCTTCGGGTGTTCGGGTGACCGACTCGAGGAGCTCGTGGGATCGACCGACGCCTTCGATCCGATCGGTCCGGACGGCGAGCCTCTCTCCCTGGAGGAGATCCCGACCCGGCGAGTGCTCTGTGGGGGCGAAACGTTCCACGACATCGAGATGGGCTTCCGGCTGCCGGACGACGAACGCGTGTGGCTCTCGGTCAGCGGCACGCCGTTGTGCGACGAGAGCGGTGCAACGGCGGGCGGTCTGGTAACGTTCGCTGACGTCACCGAACGAAAGGAACACGAGCACGAACTCGAACAGCGCATGCACCAGCAGCACGCGATCGCCGATCTGGGCCAGCGCGCGCTCGAGGTCGACGATCTCGACGTGCTCTTTCAGGAGGCGTGTGAGATCGTCTCGGACGTTCTCGAAAACGAGTACTGCAAGGTGCTCGATCTCGACGCCGAGGGGCGGGAACTGCTGCTCCGCCGGGGTGTCGGCTGGCGTGACGGAATCGCCGGCACCGCCACCGTCGCGGCCGACGAGAACTCCCAGGCGGGCTACACGCTGCTCTCGAAGGAATCGGTGATCGTCGATGACCTCGACGCCGAGACCCGCTTCTCGGGTCCCGACCTCCTGACCTCCCACGGCGTGGTGAGTGGAATCAGCGTGATCATCGGCCCCGTCGAGAGCCCGTGGGGGATCCTCGGCACCCACGACACCGAGCGCAGCGCGTTCACTACGTACGACGCGAACTTCGTTCGGAGCGTCGCGAACGTGCTCGCGAACGCGATCGACCGGATCGAGCACGAACGGGAGCTCGAGCGCTACGAGACGATCGTCGAGACGGTGAACGACGGGATCTACACGATCGACGAGACGGGACGATTCACGTCGGTCAACCGGACGTACGCATCGATGCTCGGCTACGACCGAGACGAACTCGTCGGCACCCACGCCTCGTTGGTGGCCGACGACGAGGTGATCAAGTCCGCCCGGGAGATCGAGCAGTCGATGCGCGCCGGCGAGGTCGAATCGCCGACCCTCGAGGCGACGCTGCAAACGGCGGGCGAGAAGCGCTTCGAGGCGGAGGCGACGTTTGCGCTACTTCCGAGCGACGGGGGTGACGAGCGCGTCGGTGTCATCCGGGACATCACCGAGCGTAAGCGCATCGAACGGCAGCTTCGCCTCAGCGCCGAGACGCTCCATGGACTCTACGAGCTCACCACCTCCCGGGGGCTCTCGTTCGAACAGAAGCTGAAGCGCGTCCTCGAGGCCGGCTGCGAGCGACTCGACCTCGAGTACGGGTTCTTCACCCGTATCGAGGACGACACGATGACGATCGTCCAGAGTCACGCCGACAACGAGCTCTACAGGCCCGGCGCGTCGTGTCCGATCTCACAGTCGTACTGCAGGCGCGTGCTCGAGGAGGAGGGACTCGTCGTCGTCAACGACGCGCTCGCGGAGGGCTGGGCCGGCGACCCGGGCTACGAGACGTTCGAGCTCGGTACGTACGTGGGTGGACAGGTCGTGATCGACGGCGAGGTCTACGGCACGATCTGTTTCTCCTCGAACGATCCGAGAGAGGAGCCGCTCTCGGAGGTCGAACGCACGTTCGTCGAGCTCGTCAACGGCTGGGCGAGCTACGAGCTCGAGCGGAGCGAAAACCAGTACGAGCTCGAGCGCCAACGCGAGCAGCTCGCGTCGCTCGACCAGCTCAACGCGGTGATCCGCGACATCAGCCACGCGATCCTCGAGACGACCTCGCGCGAGGAGATCGAGACCGCCGTCTGCGAGCGCCTCGCGGATCGTTATCGGTTCGCGTGGATCGGCGCCATCGAGCGGGGCACGAGCGCCGTGTCGCCGACGGCGGCGGCCGGCGTCGAGGAGGGCTACCTCGACGAGATCGAGATCTCGCTCGACCCCGACGCACCGAGCGGGCGCGGCCCGACGGCGAAGGCGATACGCGACCACGAAGCGCAGTTCCACACGAACGTCCTCGAGGACCCCGAGTACGAACCGTGGCAGGAGGCGGCGCGCGAGCGAGGCTACCGCTCGTCTGCGGCGATCCCCATCCGACACGAGGGCTCGCTCTACGGCGTCCTGAACGTCTACTCCCCCTGCCCCGAGGCGTTCGACGGACCCGAGCGAGATATACTAACGCATCTGGGCGAGATCCTCGGTCACACCGTCTACGCCGTCGAGCAACGAAAGGCGCTCATCTCGGATACGGTGCTCGAACTCGAGTTGCGGATCGACGACGAGGAGCACCCGCTGATCGAGGCGGCCTCGACGGCGGGAGCCGAGATCACCTTCCAACGGACCGTTCCGGCGGCCGAAGGGTCGATGCTCCAGTTCGTCACCGTCTCGGGCATCTCCGCGGCGGCGTTCCGGAGCGCGGTCGAAGGGGTCGGTTCGGTCGAACGGGTGACGCTGCTCGCGGAGACCGACGACGAACTGACGTTCGAGCTGACGCTTTCTGAGTCCCCGCTCATCGACGCGCTGGCGGCGTTCGGCGGCCGACTCACGACCGCGATGATACGCCCCGGGGAGCTTCGGATCCTCGTCGAACTGCCGCCGAACGCCGACGTTCGAGCGGTGGTGGAAGCGATCGAGGAGAGCCACGCCGGCGTCAAACTCCTCGCACAGCGGACGGAGACGCACGACGGAACCACCAAACAGGAGCTCCGGGACGTGCTCGCGGACCGGCTCACCGAGAAGCAGCGTGCCGCCCTCGAGACGTCGTACTTCGCCGGCTACTTCGACTGGCCCCGGGGGCACACCGGCGAGGAGGTCGCGGAGCTGCTCGGGCTCTCCCCGGCAACGCTCTCACAGCACCTGCGGATCGCCGAACGAAAGCTGTTCGACGCGCTGTTCACGGGGAGCTGAGGCGTCGTCTCGGCCGTCACTTCCCCGACTCGGTCGTCGCCGCCGATCCGAACTCTCCGCGGACCGAGAGGTAGAGCGCGACCCCGACTGCGAGCGGGAGGGGACTCATCAGCCCGAAGAGGAACGTCGCGAGCGCCCAGTTGGTCGCTTTCCCCGTCCCTCGATCGCTCGCGTCGCGGTAGACCCAGTAGCCGACGAGCACCGGAATCACGAGGTAGGCCACCGCGAGCGCGAGCAGTTCCGGGTTCGCCTGCAGCGGAACGACGAGCATGTCACCACCCACGGGTCCGCGCTCCATCAGTGCTGGCGATCCCCCGTGTCGCGACGGCCGGAGCGCCAACGCCGGATACAAGCCGGCCGGTCGCGAACCGTCCGTCCATGACCGAGACCATCCGGTGCTGGCTGGTCGAACGGAGCTACGACGACAAGGGGCTGATCCGGATCGTCTACGCGCCGACCGACGCGAGCGGCCAGCACGTCACCGAGAAGGCAGCCGTGAGCGACCCGGACGTCACCGCGGCGATCGAGGTCGACCCCGGGAAACTCGATCCCATCGACGAGGAGCACGCCGAGCGCTACGCACAGGAGGCAGCACGGATGGCCGAGCGCCACGAGCCCGACGAATCGATCTGACGGTGACGCGTACCTAAAGACCTATGGCGGGGCTGTGACTACGGCCGGGTAATGGCCGCGATCGAACTGAACGGCGTGAGCAAACGCTACGACGACGTCGTCGCGGTAGACGATCTCGACCTCGTCGTGAGGGAGGGCGAGGTCTTCGGCTTTCTGGGCCCGAACGGCGCGGGCAAGTCCACGACGATCAACATGCTCCTCGACTTCGTCCGGCCCAGCGAGGGCCGCATCGAGGTGCTCGGTCGGGACGCCCGCGAGGAGAGCGTCTCGGTCCGCCAGCGCACCGGCGTCCTTCCCGAGGGGTTCGGCGTCTACGACCGGCTCACCGGTCGAAAGCACCTCGAGTTCGCGATCGAGTCGAAGGCGGCGAACGACGACCCCGACGCGCTGCTCGAGCGGACCGGGATCGCGGACGCCGCCGACCGGAAGGCGGGCGACTACTCGAAGGGGATGACCCAGCGTCTCGCGCTCGCGATGGCGCTGGTCGGCGAGCCCGAACTCCTCATCCTCGACGAGCCCTCGACGGGGCTCGACCCCAACGGCGCCCTCGAGATGCGCGAGATCGTCCGCGAAGAGGTCGATCGCGGTGCGACGGTGTTCTTCTCGAGTCACGTCCTCGGGCAGGTCGAGGCGGTCTGTGACCGCGTGGGAATCCTCCGCGGGGGGCGGCTGGTCGCCGAGGACAGCGTCTCCGGGCTCCGGGAGGCCGCCGGAACCGAGGCGACGCTCCGGATCACGACCGAACGCCTGCCCGAGGGGGCCGTCGAGCGGGTGCGCGGGCTCCCCGGCGTCTCCTCGGTCCAGGCCGACGGCACCGACCTGCGGGTCGGCGTCGAGAACGGCTCCAAAACGTCGGTGCTGAACGCCCTCGAGGAGGAGGGCGTCGGGGTTCGTGACTTCGAGACCGAGGAGGCCTCGCTCGAGGACCTCTTTCGTACCTACACCGAGGGCGAGACGGGGGAGGCAGCATGAGCTGGCAGGCCGTCGCGCGGAAGGACTTCCAGGACTCGATCCGCTCGTGGACGGTGCTCGCGCTGGCGGCGGTGTTCGTCGTGCTGTTCACCGTGCCGGCGTACTTCCTCGCTCGGGACGTCGGCGGACTGTTCGCCGCCGAGACCGGCGAACAGCTCACCTCCGATGCGTTCATCAGCATCCTCTCGTCGCTGATCGCCTTCTTCATCCCGATCGTCGCGATCGCGCTGGCGTACGCCTCGGTCGCCGGCGAGCGCGACTCAGGGACGATGAAGCTGCTGCTCTCGCTGCCCCACTCACGCCGGGACGTGCTCGTCGGGAAGGTCATCGGCCGGAGCGCGGTGATCGTCATCCCCGTGCTGGTCGGCTTCGCCGCGGCGGCCGTCGTCTTCCTCGCGACGCCCGTCTCGATCGAGGTCGGCAGCTACGTCGCGTTCGCGCTGCTGTCAGCGCTGTTGGGCGTGGTCTTCGTCGCCCTCGCGGTCGGGATCAGCGCGGCCGCCGCGACCCGCCGCCGGGCGATGTTCGGCAATGTCGGTATCTACGTGATGTTCTCCCTGTTCTGGGGACAGTTCGCCGAGGGGCTCGTCAACCTGCTGAACGAGTACACCGACCTCGGCTTCGAGACGCTCGTCGAGATCCAGCTCGCGACGCTGCTGTTCAACCCCACCGAGTCCTACCAGTCGATCGCGGCGATCCTCTGGACGAACGACGCCCTGGGTGCTCGCCTCGCGGCCTTCGGCGGCGGCCTCGCGGGACAGATCTACGGCCAGGCGCTCGAACCCCTCGCGTGGTACTTCTCGAACGCGATGGTGGCGCTCGCCTTCCTCGCCTGGCTGGTGGTCCCGCCGGTGCTCGGCTACCTCGTCTTCCGCGAGGCCGACCTCTAGCCCGTCTTCCATCACGTCGGATATGTAACAGCATTCTCGTGGGAGGTACGGCCGGATATCGGCGGATGGGTTTGGAGGGCCCGTTGGCGATCGGCGTAGTGGCCCTCGTCATCACCGCAGCGAAGAACGGTACACCGATCCGTAGCTATCGAAACGTATCCTCGAGCGTCCGCTGGTTCGACGACTCTCGCTCGCTCGACTCTTCGTCCGTCTCCACCAACGCCTCGAACTCCTCCGGATCGAGTTCGGGCACGTCGTTCGCCTCGGCGTCCTCGCGCTTGCTCGTCCCCGGGTTCTCGCCGACGACGAGGTAGTCGGTGTTGCCCGAGACGCTGCTGGTCACCGAGCCGCCTCGGCGCTCGATCGCCTCCGTGGCCTCGCTGCGCGTCCGGTCGGGGAGCGATCCGGTGAACACGAAGGTCGTCCCTGCGAACGCGTCGCCCTCCTCGCGCTCGCGGGCCTCGGGCTCGACGCCAGCCTCGCGGAGCTCGCGGATCACCCGACGGTTCTGTTCGCTGTCGAAGAAGTCGCGGATCTCGCTCGCGACGACGGGGCCGATCTCGTCGACCGCCTCGAGCTCGTCATCGCTCGCTTCCATCACCGCATCGAGATCACCGAACGCGTCCGCGAGTTCGCGGGCAGTCGCCCCGCCGACGTGGGGGATGCCGATCGCCGAGAGGAAGGCCGCGAGCGGGGGCTCCTTCGACGCCTCGAGCTCTGCGAGCAGGTTCTCGGCGCTCCGCTCGCCCCACCCCTCGAGCTCGAGGAGCTCCTCGCGCTCGAGCCGGTAGAGGTCGGCGACGCTCTCCTCGATCAGCCCCGCCTCGAGCAGCTGGTCGACCCGTTCGCCGCCCAGCCCCTCGATGTCCAACCCCTGGTCGCTCGCGTAGTACTCCACCGATCGCCGGAGCTGGGCGGGACAGGCCAGCCCACCGGTACAGAAGGCGATCGGGCCCTCGCGCTCGATCGCGCTGTCACAGACGGGGCAGGCATCGGGGAACTCGAAGTATCCCTCCGAACGCTTCTCGATCACCTCCTCGACGTACGGGATCACGTCGCCCGCCCGCTCGACGCGGACGAGGTCGCCGACGTTCACCCCCTTCTCGGCGATCTCCGCGGGGTTGTGGAGGCTCGCACGCGAGACGGTCACGCCGCCGACGTCGACGGGATCGAGCAGCGCGACCGGCGTGAGCCGTCCGGTGCGCCCGACCTGGAGTGCGACCTCCTGAACGGCGGTCTCGCCGGCTCGCGCCGGGAACTTGTAGGCGAACGCCCACCGGTAGTGCCGGGAGGTGCTTCCCAGCCGCTCGCAGGCCGCTTTGTCGTTGAGCTTGATCACCACGCCGTCGATCTCGTAGTTCAGCGCCTCGCGTTCCTCGAGCAGTCGGTCGCGGTAGTCGATCGCCTCCTCGACGTCGGAGACGAGTTCGGCGCGATCGTCGGTCTTCAGCCCGTACGTCTCCAGGAACTCGAGCTCCTCTCGCTGGGTGGTGAACTCCCGGCTCGAGTCGAGCACGTCGTAGAAGAAACAGTCGAGCGGGCGTTCCGCCGTAATGGAGGGATCGAGCTGTCTGAGTGTGCCCGCGGCGGCGTTTCGCGGGTTCGCGAACGGCTCGTCGCCGCGCTCGACGCGCTCGCGGTTGTACGCCTGGAACGCGTCCCGCGGGATGTAGATCTCGCCGCGCACCGCGAGGAACTCCGGATGATCATCCCGGAGCCGCTGGGGGATCGAGCGGATGGTGCGGACGTTCTCGGTCACGTCGTCGCCCGCACGACCGTCGCCCCTCGTGGCCGCGCGCTCGAGGACCCCCTCCTCGTAGATCACCTCGATCGAGAGGCCGTCGAACTTCGGCTCGCAGGTGTACTCGACGTCCCCGTCCACTTCGCGACGCATCCGCTCGTCGAACTCCCTGACGTCCGCCGCGTCGCCGCTCTGCTGGATCGAGAGCATCGGCGCGACGTGCTCGACGGTCTCGAGTTCGTCGAGCGGCTCGCCGCCGACCTGCCGCGTTGGGCTGTCGGGCGTCTGCAGGCCGAAGGAGTCCTCGAGGTCCTGGAGGCGTTGGAACAGCAGGTCGTAGGTTCGGTCCGCGATGACCGGATCGCCCTCGACGTAGTAGCGGTGGTCGTGGTACCGGATCGCCTCCCGCAACTGTCGGGCCTCGCGTTCGGCCTCCCGCTCGTCCAGTTCCTCGACCGGCTCGAACTCCGTCGGCGGCTCCCGCAGATAGGGGTTCTCGTCGCCGTTCTCGCTCGGCGTCGTCATTTGGGGTGGTTTTCGGCCGTCAGCATAAAAACGGGCCGTCTCCCGCGAGGGCCGAGACCGGCTCCGACTCGCGATCGGCCGATCGTGCTCGAATCGCGATCGTCCCGCCGGGATCGGCCGGCAGTCAGTAGTCAGTCCCGGTCGCGCTCGAGGATCGTCCCGTCCTCGCCGACGGCGATCTCGAGGAAGTCGTCGGTGAACACCACGTCCTGCAGCGTCGCGTCGGTCGGCGTCTCGTCCTCCTCCCAGCGGTAGAGCCTCCTGGTCAGGGCCGATCCGCTTCCGCCGACCGCGATGCCGTAGTCGAGGTCGCGATCGATCCCGAACAGCGACTCCTCGCCCGCGTCGTTCTTGGTCCAGACGGCGCCGTTGTACCGGAACACCGAGCCGTCGCCGCCGGTCGCGCTCACGTCGTCCTCGGCGCTGGCCGCGACGTCGTACAGCGCGACGCTCGCACCGTCGACGCCGATGCTCTCCCACCTCTCCCCGCCGTCGTCGCTCCGATACACCATCGAGTTCGTATCGGTGACGTAGACCGTCGACTCGTCGAGGAACGCTGCCCCGCCGACGCTCGAGCCGCCGCCCGGCTTGACGGCCTCGCCCCACTCGACCGTCTCGCCGTCGTACCGGCCCGAGAGCACCTCGCCCGAGCCGTTCGCGAACACCAGTCGCTCCTCGTCCGCGTCGCCGCCGACCGCGACGGCCTCCCAGGTGCTCGTCATCTCCATCGGCGCGGAGTAGTCCTCGAACTCGTCCGCCTCGACGTCGTAGCGGGCGATCACGCCGCTGCTGCCCGCGATCCATCCGGCCTCGCCGTCGTCGGTCGCGGCCGCATCGAGCAGCGCGCTGGAGTTGCCCGTCGGGCCGTCGTCCTCGATCGCGAACCAGGTGTCGTCCTCGCGTCGGAGGACCACGCCGCCCTCGCCGACCGCGATCGGCGCGGACGTGGCGGCCACGCCGCCGAGGACGCTACCGACCGGCGAGTCGGCCGCCCGCCACGAGAGGTCCGCGAGGCGAAGCGGCGTGACCTCGACGCCGTTCACCTCGACGGTCAGCTGTGGGAGCGGCCCCTGCGTGACCTCGAAGTCGACGATCCGTCCGTCGAACGCGAACTCGTGGGTGTCGCCGCCCTCGAGTGCCCCGGTGACGGTTCCGTCCTCGACGTCGGCATCGGCGTCGACCGCCTCGGCTTCGCCCTCGATCTCGATCCGGTACTCGATCGTCGCCGAGACGTCGTTCGAGAGAGTGATGCTCTGGGGGAGCGCCACGTACTCGCCCCGCTCGATCGCGGTGGGGCCGGCGCCGACGGCGACGTCGGGGAACTCTTGGTCCGTATCGTTGAGCGTAACGCCGCGGAGATCGCTCTCCGCCGGCGTCTCGAGCTGTTCCCAGTCGTCCTCCTCGGTTCGCTCGTAGACGAATCCGCTTCCGCCGGCCGCGAGGCCCTCCTGGCCGTCACGGAAGACGGCGAGGACGGCCTCTTCGCCCACGTCGATCTCCTCCCAGCCGACCCCGTTGTACTCGAAGACGGAGCCGCTCTCGCCGACGGTGGTGGCATCGTCGCCGGCCACCGCGGAGACGTCCTGCAGCGCCGTGTCGTCCGCGTAGATGCCGATCTCCGTCCAGCTCTCGCCGCCGTCTTTCGTCTCGTAGACCGCGCCCTCGGTATCGCAGACGAAGCCCGAGCCGACCTCGTAGAGTGAGACGCCCGTGATGGTGGTTCCGGAGCCGGGTTCGACGACCGTCCCCCAGTCCATGCCGCCCTCGGCGGTCTTCTCACCGGCGAGGACCTCGCCCGAACCGTTCGCGAGCACGACCTGCTCCTCGCCCGCGTCGCCGGCGACGTCGAGTGCTTCCCAGGTGCTCGTCATCTCGTTGATGCTGCCGTCCTCCTCTTCGACGCCGGGCGCGGAGTAGTCGGTCAGCTCGTGTTCGACGATGTCGTACTGGCCGATGACGCCGCTGCCGCCGGCGAACCAGACGTGTTCGCCGTCGTCGGTGACGGCTGCGTCGTTCAGCGGGTTCGACTCGGTCGTCGGGCCCGTCTCGAGCAGCGTCTCCCAGCCCGCGATGGTCCGCGAGATGAGCGTCCCCCCGTCGCCGACCGCGACGGGACCGAACAGCGAGTTGGCCGCGCTGGCGAGTCCGCTCTCGGTCGGGACGTCCGTCTCCGTCCAGTCGCCCTCCTGTGCGAGGCTCGTCGACGGTACCGTTCCGGCGAGCGCGCCGGCGACGGTCATTTTCAGTACCGTTCGTCGTGACTGCTCAGTGGATGGTACGTTCATGGATGGTGGTCGTATCGGTCGGTCGCGTCACCGGTTCCTCGCCCGTGGCGATCGCTACTCCTCGTACGCCACTATCCGTTGATGGACATGTTCTGTATAAAAATTCCGTTATCGATCGATATCACCGTCGTGGACAGGAATCTGACTATACTGATCGCTGACAGTAGTCCGATCCCGATCGGTACGACCGGTTCCCCGAAACGTATCGCTACCTATCGGCGGGGAACGTCGGTTCCGTTGGTGCGTTTCGGGACGTCGTTCGTTCGCCTCAGCTCTCCTCCGTGGAACAGTTTAGCCGTCGAGGAGGAACGCCGAGAGCCGCTCGGCGTACTCCTCGGGACGATCGACGGGCACCCAGTGTCTCGCGTCCTCGAGTCCCACCAGCTCCGCCTCGGAGATGTCGTCACGCAGTCGCTCGGCGTACTCGATCGGCTGGAACTCGTCGTCGGCGCCCCAGAGCAGGAGCGTCGAAGCCTCGATCCCGGCCGGATCGATCTCGGTGGTGTGGTTGGTGTTGGTCGCCGCGGCGTTTCGCACCAGCGAGACGAGCGCCTCCTCGGAGCCCCACTGGGTCTTCATCCCCTCGACGAACCACTCGCTGCGCTCGGGATCGACCAGGGTGTTCTCCATCAGCCCCTCGAGCAGCTCCTGGAGCTCGTCGACGCTCGTCTCCTCGGCCGTCTCCGGGAGGCCGAGGTCGACGATGGTCTCGATCGGCCAGGAGTCGTACGCGACGGCGTTCGAGAGCACCAGCCGGTCGACCAGCTCGGGTCGGTGGGCGGCGAGGCGTAGTCCGACCCCGCCGCCGAGGTCGTGGCCGACGAACGCACACGAGTCGATCCCCAGCCCCTCGAGCAGCCCGTCGATCATCTCCTCCTGGGCACGGATCGAGCGGTCGAAGCCGTCGCTCATGTCGGACTCGCCGTAGCCCACCATGTCGGGGACGATCACGCGGCGCTCCTCGGCGATCGCGGGGACGACCTCCGCCCAGAGGTACGAACAGGTGGGGATGCCGTGGAGGAACACCACGGGATCGCCCTCTCCCTCGCCGTCTTGGTAGTACGCGACGTCGAGATCGTGTCCGTCGACCGACACGGTCGTCCGCTCCTGGGCGTCCTTCCACTCGTCGTACGTGAGCGATGGCATGGCTGCTCCGAGGGTCGCCAGCCACTACAATCCCCGGCCGGTCGTGCGCGCGGGGCGGTCGAGCGATCGGCTCCTCAGTTCATGTAGCCGTCTCCCATCCGTGCTCCCTGGGCGACCAGCTCCCTCCCGGCCTTGAGCCGGTCCGTCTCCCAGTCGGCGAGCGCGTCCGCGAGGTCCCCGCCCTCCGCGAGCGCATCGCCGAGTCCGATCGCGTCGGCGGCCGCCTTCTCGGTGCCCGCGGCGGTGTGCGGGCGGGCGACGAACGCCGCGTCGCCGAGCAGACAGACGCGGTCGAACGCCATCCGCGGGACCGAGAGGTCGTAGATCGTCTGGACGAACGGGTCGTCGGTCGCCCGGACCGACTCGGAGAAGAGCTCCGGAAGCCGCTCGTCGGCGGCCGTTCGGAGCCCGCGTTCGACCTCGTCCTGGAGGGCCCCCGGCGGCACCGAGAACTCGTGTTCCACCCCTCGCACGTCGGTTAGCAGTTCGCCCAGCCGTCCGCCGTCCACGTCGTCGTACCAGACCCAGTTGAGCCGCCGCGCGCCCTCGTGGGTCTTCCCGTCGGGGCCGGGGATCAGGTAGCCCAGCATCAGCCCGTCCTCGCCCTCGTAGAAGGGGAACGTCCCCTCGAAGCGCTCGAGGAGATCCGCGGGGACGTCGCTCTCGTCGACCAGTCCCCGCCACGCGACGTAGCCGGCGTGTTCCGGGGCGACGTCCGGGAGGAGCTTCTCCCGGGTCGAGGAGCGACCGCCCTCGGCGACGACCAGCAGGTCCGCCCGGCGCTCGCCGTCCTCGAGCCGGACCGTCACCCCCTCCCCGTCGCGCTCGAACCCGACCACCCGCCGTCCCGCGTGGTACCGCTCGTCGGCGACCGCTCCGCGGAGCCGGCGGTAGAGCGCGTCCCACGCGGTGAACGCCATCGAGTCGGCGCGCTCCCGACGGAGGCTTCCGTCGCGCTCGAGGTACTCCCGGCGATCGGCAGTGAGGGTAAGCTCGTCAGGATCCGCGACTCCGCGCTCCTTTAGGTACTTCATCATCCGCGGCTGGGCGACGATGCCCGCCCCGCGGCTCTCGAGTTCGCCCGACGCGCGCTCGAAGACGTCCACCGCACAGCCCGCCTCGCGAAGCGCGAGCGCCGCGAACAGCCCGCCCATCGACCCGCCGGAGACGATCACTCGAAGGTCGTCGGTCATCCCCGGCCGTTCGGGCGCGACGCTCATAGGACTGCGGCCGGCGAAAAAGGCGGGACGGACAGGTGTGAGTTACTCCGTCGGGTCGTTGTACGTCCGCGGGTCCGGCGAGGGGAGTTCGGGCTCGCCGCCGCCGGGCTGGCGGCCGAACGAGAACTCGCCCTCGCCGTCGACCGAGTCGCCCGTCGTCCACGGCTGCTCGGGGTCGTCGGTCGGCTCCCTCGTCGTGGAGAGGAACTGGTAGTCGAACTCCTGGTTCTCCTCCTCCTGGGGGAAGCTGTCGGGCACCGGCAGGTGGTCGAACGCGTCGTCCGGGTCGCCGAGGTCCTGCAGCGCGGCGAGCCACTGGTTCTGGTGCATCGTGTCCCGGGCGATCAGGTACGACAGCATGTCCTTCATGCCCGGGTCGTCGGTCATCTCCCAGAGCCGCGTCGCGAGCGTTCGCCCGGTGGCCTCGGCGGTCACGTTCGCGTACAGGTCGCCCGCAAGGTTGCCGCTCGCGTAGACGTGGTCCGTGCTGAACGGGTTGCCCTGGCTGTCCTCGGGCATCGCGCCGAAGCCCGCCGAGAGAAACTGCCGGGGCAGGTAGCCGTGCATCGCGGCGTTGACCGCGCCGTCCTGGGACATCTCCTCGCGCAGGCCGACCGGCGCGCCCTCGAGGTTCTTCGCGACCGCCGTCGCGAGCATCTCGACGTGGCCGAGCTCCTCCATCGCCGTCTCGTAGAGCAGCATCCGCATCCCCTGGTTCTCCGGCGGCTGGTTCATCCCCTGGAACAGGTACTGCATGAACACGCGGATCTCGCCCTCGACGCCGCCGATCGCCTGCTGGAGCATCCTGGCGAACGCCGGGTCCGGCTCCTCCACCTCGACCGGGTACTGAAGTTCGTTATCGTGATAGAACATCTCTCTTTCCTCCGTCTCCACGGACGGAACGAGAGTCAATAAATACACTCTACGAAATAATTATACTATCACATGAAATTAACTAAATAAATTCGCATGGATTCCTCTGTTCGTCGACGGGTGGTATCGATCCGCGCGCTCGCCGATCAGCCGTCGTCGATGGGAAAGGGCTCGACGTCGCTCGTTGCGGCCTCCTGGAACCGCGAGAGCGCCGCGACCGGTTCACGTTCGAGCGCCGCCCGGTCGACGTAGGCGAACTCGACTCCGACCACCGGCGTCAGCCGGTCGTCCCCTCCGTCGAACGGAGCGAACGCGGCCGGCGCGGCCTCGTAGAGGCCGACGCCGCCGTGGCCGGTGGCGTACTGGTGGGGCCTGGTTCCGCAGACGAGGACGTCCGTTCCCTCCTCGGGCAGGTCCGCCGGATCGAGGTCCGCGGGCACCTTTCCGGGGAGCTCGCTCCAGGTCGCGACGCCGTCCCTGTCCTCGAAGGCGTCCCCGTCGCGCTCCCGGTGACACCGACACCAGCCCTCGCCCTGCCCGAGCGCCGCGATCCCGCCGAGGGGGAGTTCGGCGACGGTGAACTCGACGCCGTTCTCGCTCGCGCGTTCGCGCTCGTCGGCGGTCATCGGGCGGGTCGCGTGGTGGACGTCCGTCTCGCTCCGGAGGAACCGATCGAACTTTCCGTCGACGGCCGAGACCCGGACGTCGGGATGCTCCCGCTCGAACCTTCCGAGAACGTCGGCTAGCGCCGGCGCGTCCCCGCTCACGGCGACCCCCTCGGCCGTTTTCGCTTCCGCGTTCGTGCTCGCGGCGGGCTGGCCCCCGATCCCGGTCGCGACGGCCGCTCCGGTCGCCGCCAGGAACGCCCTGCGCGATCCGTTCATTGCTCCCCTCCGAACCGTGTCCGGCTGGTGGCCCACATAGTGTTGGTAGGTTGCAACGTACATGGGTAAGTCGTGGTGCTTGCGTGGGCGGGAGCCGATACGATGGCGGCATTTGCAGCCATCCACGGGGCTTATCCCCTCGCGGGCGAAGGGCGGGGTATGGACGAGCAGTTCCCGTCACTCGACCTCGACAAGCGGTGGTTCGCGTGACCGACGGACGCGAGTACACGGACGACTACGACGAGAAGACGCTGTACATCCCGGGTCCGACGGAGGTGCGCGAGGACGTCATCGAGGCGATGGCCCAGCCGATGTTCGGCCACCGGATGGATCGGATGACCGACCTCTACACCACGATCGTCGAGGACACCAAGCAGTTCCTCGGTACCGACAACGACGTCGTCGTCCTCACGGCCTCGGGGACGGAGTTCATGGAGAGTTCGATCCTCAATCTCGTCGACGAGGACGTCCTCGTGACGACCTGTGGGAGCTTCAGCGAACGCCAGGCCGACGTCGCCGAACGCCTCGGCAAGCGCGTCGACACCCTCGAGTACGAGTGGGGGAAGGCGGTCAAGCCCGAGGACGTCCGCGAGGCCTTAGAGGAGAGCGACGCCGAGTACGACGCCGTCACCTGCGTGATGAACGAGTCCTCGACCGGCGTCCGCAACCCGATCGAGGAGATTGGCGACGTCGTCGCCGAGTTTCCCGAGACGTACTTCGTCGTCGACGCCGTCTCGGCGCTGGGCGGCGACTACGTCGACATCGATAGGCATGGAATCGACGTCATCTTCACCTCGGTCCAGAAGGCCTTCGCGATGCCACCGGGGCTCGCGGTCTGCGTCGTGAGCGACGACGCCTACGAGCGCGAACTCGGGAAGGACTCGGCGTCGTGGTACGGCGGCTTCCAGCGCTCGCTCGACTACTACGACCGGAAGGGCCAGACCCATTCGACGCCGGCCATTCCGGTGATGCTCGCCTACCGCAAACAGATGAAACACATGATCGAGGAGGGTCACGAAGGGAGGGACGAACGCCACCGCGAGATGGCCGAGTACACCCGCGAGTGGGCGCACGAACACTTCGATACGTTCTCCGAAGAGGGCTACGAGTCCCAGACCGTGAGCTGTATCGAGAACACGCGGGGCATCGACGTCGCCGCGACCATCGACGCCGTGAGCGAGGAGTACGACATGGTCTTCTCGAACGGCTATGGCTCGCAACTCGGCGAGGAGACGTTCCGCATCGGTCACATGGGCGAACACGATGCGGAGTCGATCCGGGCGCTCACGGACGCCATCGAGGACGTCGCCGGCCTCTAATCCCTCGAACCCCGACTGAACCTTTACTGTTCGGCCGCCGTAGGCGGGGCCATGTCCCTGCTTATCGACACCGATCCGGGCTGCGACGACGCGCTCGCGCTGTTGCTCGCGCTCGAATCCGACCTCGACGTCGTCGGACTGACGACCGTCGCCGGCAACACCTCCATCGAGAACACCACCCGTAACGCCCTCTCGATCCTCGAGTTCCTCGAGTGCGATCTCCCGGTCGCCCGCGGCGCCGACCGGCCGCTCGTCAAGCGCCAGGACACCGCGGAGTTCATCCACGGCGAGGGCGGCCTGCGGGGCGGGCTTCCCCCGTCCTCCGAGGAGCCGATCGACGCGTCGGCCGCGGAGTTCATCGTCGAGCGTGCCCGGGAGGACGGCGACCTGACGATCGCGGCGATCGGCCCGCTCACGAATATCGCGCTCGCGCTGTCGATCGACCCCGACCTCCCCGAGTACCTCAGTGAGATCGTGGTGATGGGCGGCGCCGTCTACGCGCCGGGCAACCGGACGCCGGCCGCCGAGGCGAACCTCCACGCGGATCCCGACGCCGCGAGTCGCGTCCTCCAGAGCGCCCGACCGACGTTCGTTGGCCTCGGCGTGACCACGCGCGCGACGATCGATCCGGCCACGCTCGACCTCTCGGGCCCGCGCGGCGAGACGGTTCGCGAGTGGCTCACCTACTACCCGGATGACGTCCGTGAACGCTACGGGCTCGAGCACTCGCCGATCCACGACGCGGCGGTGATCGCGGGCATCGCCGACGACGTGCTCACCGTCGAGGAACGGGCGTTCGAGATCGAGACGGGAGACGGGCCCGCCCGGGGCGCGCTGCTCGCCGACGAGTACGGCGTCACCGACGAACCGGAGAACGGCCGCGTCGCGACCGACCTCGACGAGGTGCGCTTTCGCGCCGCGCTCGCCGAGGCGATCGAGTCGGCCCTCTAATCGTTTACGTACCCGAACAGTTCGTCGATCGAGAGCACGGTCGGGAGACCGAGTTCGTGGCCGATCCTCGTGACCGTCGGCGGATCGACGTCGGTCTCGGCGAGCACGTCGGGTCGACCGAACACCTCCCGCGCGGTTCCGTCAAGCAGTACCTCGCCCTGGCCGAGCGCGATCACGCGGTCGGCGTATCGGCGTGCGAAGCCGACGTCGTGGGTGATGACGACGACGAGTTTCCCCGCCTCGACCAGCCGCTCGATCGCGGCTCCGAGGAGGGCGGTTCCGGGGGCGTCCTGTCCGCCAGTGGGCTCGTCGAGGACGACGGTGTCGGTGTCCATCGCGAGCACCGAGGCGACCGCCACGCGTTTCCTGCGGGGCATTCCCAGATCGTAGGGGTTGCGCCCGCGGACGTCCTCGAGGTCGAGGCGTTCGATCGCCCGTTCGACCGTCTCGTCCTCCCGTTCGTCGTCGAACCCGAGGTTCTCGGGGCCGTATCTGATCTCCTCGTCGACCGTGTCGTGAAAGAGCTGGTCGTCGGGGTTCTGGAAGGAGAGCCCGACGTGGCGCGCCAGTTCGGCGACGCGGGCCTCGCGGGTGTCGATCCCCTCGATCCGGACGACTCCCTGTGAGGGCTCGAGCAGCCCGTTCATGTGCTTGACGAACGTCGTCTTGCCCGCGCCGTTCTGCCCGACGAGACAGACACACCCCGACGACATCTCGAGGCTGACGCCCGAGAGCGCCTCGACGCCGCCCTCGTAGACGTGTCGGACGTCCTCGAGGACGACGCGCGGGTCGCCGGCGGGCGCCGGCCCGTCGGTTTCGGATCGAGTTCCGTCGTCGGAGCGGTCGCCGGCCTCGCTCGTGACGCTCGCGACGTGCGGACGGAGCTCCTCGATGGCCTCGGCGACCGACAGCGGCACGCTTTCCGGGGCGCCGTCGGACCCGTGCAGCCGGCGGCCCACCCGAACCGCCTCGGGGACGTCGATCAGCTCGTCGATCCCCGGCGTCGTGAAGACCTTCTCCGGGGTGCCGTCGTGGACGACCTTGCCCTCGTCCACGACGAGCAGTCGGTCGAGGTGGGGCGCCAGCCGGTCGAGGCGCTGGCTGACGACGACCACGGTGTAGCCCTGCTCCTTCATGTCGGCGACGATGTCGAAGACGGCGTCGGCGCCGTGGGGATCGAGCTGCGAGGTCGGCTCGTCGAGCACGAGCACGTCCGGCGCCATCGCGAGCACGGAGGCGAGCGCGACCCGCTGGGACTGGCCGCCCGACAGCCGTTGAGGATTGCGATCGATCAGCTCCTCGATTCCCACTCGTCGGAGGCTCTCGACCGAGCGTTCGATTATCTCCTCGCGCGGGTAACCGAGGTTCTCGAGGCCGAAGGCGACCTCCTCGATCACGGTGGTGCTCGCGCCCGTCAGCTGGTCGAACGGGTTCTCGAAGAGCATCCCCACGCGTTCGGCGAGTTCGCCGATGGAGGCCTCGCTCACGTCGCGATCACCCACCCGGACGCTCCCCTCCAGATCGCCGTCGAAGTAGTGGGGGATGTAGCCGGGGATCAGCCGACAGAGCGTGGACTTTCCGGCGTCGCTCGGACCGGTCACGCCGACGAAGCTGCCCGACTCGATCTCCAGGTCGACTCCCGAGAGCGCGAGCCCGTCGCCCGTCCGATACTCCCAGGCGACGTCCTCGAAGGCGATCCGGGTCACGGCGCGACCCTCCAGACGACGACGGCGATCGCGGCGAGGACCGACAGCCAGCGAAGCGCCCTGTCGAACGTGCCGTCCGAGACGTCGAGCAGGTACGTGCGCTCTCCCTTTCGGGTGAACCCGCGCGACTCGAGCGCGAGCGCACGGGTCTCGGTCGCGATCAGCGTCCCGATCAGCAGCGGCGCCATCAGCGCGACGTAGGACTTGAGGCGGCTCGCGAGGCTCGCGGTGGTGTCGAGCCCCCGTGCCTGCTGTGCGTCGAGGATCGAGCGTGCACGTCGCTGCATCTGTGGGATGAACTGCAGCGCGGCCATGAAGACGTACGCGATCTTGCTCGAGACGCCCTTCTCCATCAGCGCGACCGTCAGCTTCTTCGGGTGAGTCGTGACGATCGTCCCGAGCAGCGCGATCATCAACACCGTCAGGCGAAACAGGACCAACAGCGCGAACTCGACGCCCTCGCTGTAGAACGCGAGCTGATCGATCACGGGCACGCCGATCGCGACGAGGACGGTCTCGTTCTCGGGGTAGAACAGCCCCTGGATGACCACCAGCGAGAGCGCGAGCGGCGCTCCCACCGCGAGAACGGCCGCGAGGACGGGCTTCGCGACGCCCGCGAGGAGGACGAGCCCGAGGAGGACGACCGAGAGCGCGAGCGGGCCCCAGAAGTTCGGCAGGGTGAAGGCGATCACGACGAGCGCGAGGCTGCAGACGAGCTTGGTCACCGGGTTGAGGCGGTGGAGGACGCTCGAGCCGGGACGGTACTCGAACAGCGAGTCCGCCCCCTCGGCGTTCTCGATCAGCGCCTCGACGTCGATATCCGTCGCCGTGTCCGTCTCGGCTTTCGGGTTCGCGCTCGGCGTGCTCATCGATCGCGATCGCGGTCGCGTCCGAGCGCCCGCTGGCCGAAGGAGGGGCGATACCGCTCGGGGACCGACTTCGCGATGAAGTACGCGATCACGACGCTCGAGATCTTGTCGATCGGCTCGATGACGAGCTGGGAGGCCAGCACCGCGGGCACGAGGTCGAAGCCCGCCGCGAGGAAGGCCCCGACGACGATGTCGGGTGCGGTGCCGGTCAGCCCGCCGAACAGCGTGACGACGATCGGGAGGCTGATGACGATCGAGGTGAGCGCCACCACCACGCCGACGCCCGCGAGCTTCGCGTAGTCACGGGTCTCGTGGATCCGGAACCAGCCACGCATCGCGAAGAAGCCCGCGACGAGCGCGATCGCGGCGTTGACCACCGCGAACGGGATGATCGTCGGCGAGCGCGTCACCCCGAGGACGAGGTTCGTCAGGATCCCGCCGACGGCCCCGACGAGCGGACCCGCCAGGAGCGCGAGCAGGATCGTCCCGATCACGTCCAGGTAGACCGGGATCCGAAGGAAGTTCGTGACCGTCCCGCCGACGACGTTGATCCCGACGGCGACGGGGATCAACACCCACGCGAGCGTCGTGAACCGCTCGGACGCGCGCTCCGTGATCGACGACGACTCCCCCGCCATCAGCGGCCTCCCCGATCGAACCGCTGTGAATCAGTCGATGCCATGACGTTACACGTACGGTCTCGCAGGCCCCACTTAACGCCTGTTACTCGGGTTCACTCGTAGGTCCGCTCGCCGAGTGCGTGCTCCTCGATGTACTCCCAGTCGTACTCGACGCCTAGTCCCGGGCCGTCGGGGACCGGCACCGTGCCGTCGTCGTCGATCGCGTCGAGCTGGTCGGTGTAGCCACCCTCGTAGACCGGCGCCTGGGTGTTGTCACAGTCCGGATGTACCAGCGCGAGCTCGTAGTAGTTCGCGTTGCGCGTCGCGGCGATGCAGTGGCGCTGGGCGGGTCCCGGCGCGTGGAACTCCACGTCGAGGCCGAACCCCTCCGCGACCCTCGCGCGCTTCATCGCGCCCGTGATGCCCGCGTCGTACTCCGGATCGGCGCGGACGAAATCGGTCGCCTCGTTCGCGATGAAGTCGGTGAACGGCTCGAACCCGCGGACGTGTTCTGTCTGCAGTATGGGCGTCTCGAGCTGCTGGCGCAGCTTCCGGTGAGCGTGCTGGGAGATCCCGCCGTCGCGGTAGGGGTCCTCGTACCAGAAGAACTCCTGCTCGTCACACGCCCGCCCGACGGTCAGCGCGTCGGCGAACGTCTCGTACTCGCAGGCGGGATCGAGCATCAGGTCCATCCGCTCGCCGACGCGCTCGCCGACCGCTCGGACGGTCTCGATCTCGCGGCCCACCTCCCGGGCGTCGTCGCCGCCGCCCCAGCCGTGGATCTTGAAGCCCGAGTAGCCCAGCTCGAGACAGTCCTCGGCGAAGTCGGCGTACGCCTCCGGGGAGTCGAGCCCGCCGTTGTCGTCGGCGTGATACGTCGAGGCGTACGCCGGGATCCGCTCGCGGTAGGTTCCGAGCAGTTCGTGGATCGGCGCGTCGTAGAGCTTGCCCGCGAGGTCCCACAGCGCGACGTCGAGCGGTCCCATCCCCATCCGGTCGTACTTGCGGAGCCCGCGCTTGAGCTCGCTCCAGTGACGCTCGCGTTTCAGCGGGTTCCTGCCGACGAGGTACTTCGCGCACGTGGCGATCTGGTCCGACGAGGTCGAGGTGACCAGGACGTACTCGCCGGTCACGTCCGCGTCGGTGTGTACCCTGAGCGCGAGCGTCGAGCTCTCGAGCGTCGATCCCGGCTCGTAGATCAGGTTGAATCCGTTCTCGTCGGTGCCAACGTCCTCGAGCGGGTAGGAGAACTCCGTCACCTCGATCCGGGTGATCCGTGGCGCCATGCCGGCCCCTCACCGGCTACGGAGAAAAGGTTGGGGTCCTCGTTCACACCCCCGCCGGTTCGATCGGGTGGGACTACCGACGTGGCGACGCCGTCGGAGCGTCTCAGAGCCAACCCCGCACTCGGAGGTAGTTCGCCCCCCAGTCGAAGAACGCGGCCAGCCGACCCGTGTTCTCGGTCCACTCGCGCCGACACTCCTGGCACCGGTGGCGAACCCACTCCTCGTCCTCGGTGGTCCAGGAGGTGACGCGCTCGCTCTCGCAGTACCGGCAGCGATCGGGGACGTCGATGTGGTCCGTCACGCTGTTGCGGTCGGCGAACTGGACGAGCGCCTCGATCCTGTCGGTCTGTTTGATCAGGATCCGACACCGGGGACAGCGCCACTCGATCGGCGCCTCCGAGTCGACCGGGTGACGTTCGCCGCACGACGGACAGACGAGATGCGTTCGGTCGGTCTCGTCTCCGCTCCCGTCCGTCCGCACCGGCGCCGCGGTAGAGCCTGGCAACACGTTCGTACCGATCCGCTACGAGCCGGGTGCCCGTAGTCCTATCGTCACGGGCGGGTGCCCGGTGGCCCGGCGGCGCGACGCCGGACGGTCGGCACGCCGGGGCCGCGTCTGCCCGGGGGCGCACCGACGAGCGAGGCTATCGTTCGGTCTCCGACCCCGGAGCGTCCGTAGAAAACGTCCGTCGCGCGAGCGTCGGTCTACCGTCCGTCGTCCGCGTCGCCGTCCCCGCCGTCCTCGGGGCCGCCGATGTCGACTTCGAAGCCCTCGTCGTCCCCGTCCTCCTCGTCGAGGTCGGTGAACTCGTCGAACTCCTCTACGTCGGTCTCCTCCTCGACCTCGATGTCGACCTCGATCGGGTCGCCGCGCTGGTCCTCGACTACCCTGAGGATGAGCCGTCCGCCCTCGCGACCGATCGCGCCGCCGATCGCGTAGCCGACGGTCTGTTCGGCGAGCTGACCGGGCGTGAACCGCCCGAGGGTCCGCTTGACGACGAGCCTGCCGCCCATCTGGCCGACCAGCTCTCCCATGCGCTCGAAGTCCATCGCGTCGGGGTCGCCCGCGGCGAGCCCCTCGAAGTCGACGGCGTCCGCGAGCTGCGAGAGCGAGTCGACGGCGAACGCCGCCTCCAGACCCTGCTCCAAGCTTTTTCGAAGCGGATCGGGGATGCCGCCTGAGCCTGATGACATGGGTATACTCAACGCCGGAAGACGAACAAGGTGGCGGCCTGCCCTTGCCGGCAGGTCAAGTACCGGCGGCTCTTCGGCCGCGATCCGGTCCTCAGACGTTGAATCCGAGCAGGCTCCGGTAGCGAAGCACGTCCAGAAGGACGAGGAGCGCCAGCACCACCAGCGGGTAGTGGAGCCGTCCGAGCAGCCCCCAGTAGCCGCCGCGCCAGGCGAGGACGACCGTCACGAGCGTCCCGCCATCAGCCCGTCGACGAACGTCTCCAGCCCGTCGGCGGTTCCCGAAAACACTCGATCGGTGGTAGGACGCGGCCCTCGTGCCGGACACAGGGCGCGTATCTCCCGGTTGACCCGGATCTCGCCTAACTAGTAACGAGCGCTCGCTAGATTCGGCAGGCCGTTCGTATCAGCCGCTGAGGACCTCACGGGGCCGACTGATTCGAAACGGCCCGTACCGGTAGTACCTGAAGAGATTATCCCACTCACCCACCGAGGACCTATATGGAGTGGTGCGACCGGACAACGGGATCAGTCGGAAACGAGGGTGTGAGGGTCCGGAACCGAAGCCCGAAGGGGGCAGTGGCGTGACCGACGACCCCCTCCCGGCCGAACACCTCTCGCCGCTCGCCACGCTCGTCGACGAGGTGCTCGCGGGCGTCGGCTACGAGGTGGCGGCCGCCATCGACGCCATCGACGACGCCGTCCCCGGCTACGGCGGTCTCTTCGACCCCGCGACCACCCCGGCCGAGTTGCGTCGCGCACTCGAACGCCTGCTGACGTCGGGACTCACCCGGCCACCCGTCCCCGAGCCGACGAGCGACGCGTTCGTCCTCTACGTCGACGGCAGTTCACGCGGCAACCCCGGTCCTGCAGGTGCGGGCGCCGTCATCATGGACGCTGCGGAGGACCAACTCGCCCGTCTCGGCCGACCCGTCGGCTCCCGGACGGGGAACAACACCGCCGAATACGTCGCCCTCCAGCTCGGACTCTCCGAACTGGCGGCTCGCTACGAACCACGCACGCTGGAAGTGCGCATCGATTCGATGACGGTCATTCGGGACGTCTGGGGCGGCGATGACCCGACGGAACCGGGCGTCGAGACGTACAGCGAGGCCGTCACGGCAGCACTGTCGAGCATCCCGGAACACCGGTACACGCATCTGGCCGACGACGACCCGAACCCCGCCGACGCACTGGCGACGGTGGGGGCCGACATCGCGGCCTTCGGACCTGGATAGGAGAGGTACGCCGTTCGAAACTCGACATCCGGAATCCGTTGAAATCCTCGGAAGCTACTAGCAACCAGGTGCTGACTCCACCCGCCGTATTCAGCACGCCATTTCTATCGGTCACCGAAGGTTTCGACGGACCGTCGTGACGGGTCTTCTACCACGTCGACCGCGTTCCTACCGCTCGGGCTGGAACGACGCCTCCAGCGGGAGGTCGACGCGCAGAAAGAGCGGCACGGCGACCGCGGCGATCAGTACTTCGAGGCCGCCAACGACGAGGAAGGCGGCGAGATAGCCGTAGGTGCTCGCGACGGTACCACCCAGGAGAAAGCCGGTCAGAAAACCCAGGCTGCCCGCGATGTTGAAGCCGGCCATCGCCGCGCCGCGCTCGCTATCCCGGGCGAGATCGGTCACCAGCGCCATCGTCGCGGGCGCGACCAGCGCGCCGAGCACCCCCACGAGCACCATCGACGCCTGCGCGAGTTCGAGCGTCGGCACGAGTCCGACGAGCACGATCGAGCCGCCGTAGCAGACCGAGCCGACCACGATCGGGACCGTCCGGCCGATCCGATCGGAGAGCACGCCCATGGGATACTGGAGCAGCGCGAACGGCGCGAAGAACAGCCCGAGGACGATCCCGGTCTCGGCGGGGCCGATCCCGAACGTCTCCTGGAAGTAGAAGACGCCCACGAGCGCGAAGAAGCCCGCCGTCAGCCTGTCGACGAACCCGAAGGCGTAGGGCAGCCCGAGCGTCGGCGTCCGCGCGAGTCCGCCGACGATCTCCCGGGCGCTCCGTCGGTCGGGGGCGGGCGCACGGTCGTCGATGAGCACTAGAAGGGGGACGACCGCGAGCAGCAGTCCCCCGGCGGCCCACAGCGGGACGAGCGGATCGATCGCGGCGAGCCGGCCACCCAACGGCGCGCCGCTCGCGGTTCCCAGCCCGATCGCGATGCCCGCCGCGCCCATGTTCTTCCCGTGGCCGCCCGGCAGGTCCATCAGCATCGTGATCGCGAGCGAGAAGGCGGCGATCGTCATTGCGCCCTGGCCGACGCGGATCGCGAGCACGTGGGCGAAGCGGACGTCGACGACGCCGGGAAGGATCGCGAGCAGGAGGTAGCCCGTCGCCCCGCCGAGCGCCCCGGCGGCGATGAAGGGCGCCCGCCGTCCGGCACGATCGCTCGCGGCCCCCCAGAGGCTCGCACAGACGACGAACGCCGAGAACTCGGCGACGAGAAACCACATGCTCGCGTCGAGGTCGGTGCTCGCGCCGAGCGCCGCGACCAGTCCAGCGATCCCCGGATACAGCACCACCTGCGCGAGCAGCACGACGAAGATCACGCTCGCCAGGGCGATCCGGTCGCGTCTCGGAGACGTCACTGCTCCCCGCTACGGGTCCCACTCACCTAACCCGTACGGTCGGTCTACGGGTCGACCCGCACGACGGCGACGCCCGCTGGAATCGCGGGAAGCCGGCCGTCCGTGTCGACGGGCACGGCGATGGCGACCGCGTCGGCGTCCGATCCGCGCGCCCGCTCGGCGGCCCAATCGGGATCCTCGCCGGGAACGACGAGCAGGTCGAGGGGCCACGCGTCCACTCGGAATGCCCCGTTCTCCTCGCGGACGTCGCCGTGATGGCGTTCGAGCCGGTCACGGAGCCGTCGTCCGAAGCCACCGGCCGGACCGTCCTCGTCGGTCTCGTCGGGAACGTCACCTCCGTCCTCGCCGTTCCCGCTTTCGCCGACGACGGACAGTTCTCCGTGTTCGGCCTCGAGCGCCGCGATCGGGACTCCGATCGTCGCCTCGGGGCTGCCCGCGAACAGCAGGTCCGTCGCGCGGAACCCGCCGTCGTCGATCCCGATCAGGCTCCCCGAGTCGCCACCCTCGCCCATCGGCGTGAACAGGTCGACGCCCTCGAAGACGGCGGGCCGGGCGCCGTACCCGCCGACTCGGATGCGGGCGTCACGCCCGCGGAGCTCGCCCGTCGTGACGCCCGTCGTTCGGCCGCTCTTCGTGTACTCCTCGTCGGCGTCGATGGCGGGTTCCGTGAAGCCGACCAGCGGTCCGATCCCGAGCACCTCTTCCTCGACGTCGTCGGGATCGACCGAGACGAGCGCCGAGTCGGTCGCGTTGGGCGCCTCGGTGGTGACCTCGGTCCACTCGAGGAGCCGACCGATCTCGTCGCTCGCGTCGCCCCCGTCCGCGGGACCCGGCTGGAGCACGAGGTCGCCCTCGCTCGCCTCCCCGATCGGCGCGGCGACGTGGGCGTTCGTCAGGACCACCCGGTCGCCGCTCTCGGTCTCGAGCAGCGTCGAGCCCATGGTCCCGGCGCTGACCGACGGGTGGGCGAGCGAGACGCCGGCCGGCGCGGGCCGGAGCCGCTCGGTGCGCTCGGCCTCCCGTGCTGGCTCGGCCGCCAGCGCGGTGACGTCACCGACCTCCTGAACGTCGGTCGGGAGCGTCTCGCCGTCACAGTCGACCGACCGGGGAACGACCTCCTCGTCGTCGAGTTGCGTCTCGGCGACCTTTCGGTCGACGAAGACTACGACGCAGTCCTCGTCCGTCTTCCGTCCGTCCACTCGCTTCTTACCGACGCCGGTGCCGACGACGTGGGGTAGCGACTCGAGCCGGTCGCGAACCGATTCGGGGATCTCTACCATACCCTCCGTAGGGCGGAGCGGCCTTTAGTTCACAGTCACGAAAAGTTGATGTTTCGTTCATCGCGGCCCGTTTCGCCGTCGGGATCGGTGGACGGTCCGTCCCGGACCCTGGACGGCTCCAGCGGTACCGAGGGCTGTGAGTGGTAGTCTCGCCGGGGCAGGCCGAACGCCACGAGGTCGCCGACCGGAGCCATCGGCGGGCCCGGTTTGCTTGCTCGCCCTCGTCCGCTCGAGCTCCGGCCGTGTGTCAACGACGTCCGTCATGATGCGAATCTTGCCGTTATTGCTGGTTATAACTGAACGCGGTGATATGCGTCCTACACATGAGTGAGTGGGGACCGAGGACGCACAGCGTCCACGCCGGCGCACACGCCGATCCGACCACGAGAGCGCGTGCGACGCCGATCTACCAGACCACGTCGTACGCCTTCGAGAACGCGGACCACGCTGCCGACCTCTACGCGCTGAAGGCCGAGGGTGACATCTACTCGCGGATCAGCAACCCCACCGTTCGAGCCCTCGAGGAGCGCCTCGCCGCGCTCGAGGGCGGGGAGGAGGCCGTCGCCACCGCCTCGGGAATGGCGGCGTTCGACGCCGCGACGTTCCTGCTCGCCGCACCCGGCGACAACGTCGTCACCTCCTCGTCGATCTACGGCGGTACGACCGCCTACCTCAACCACGTCGCCGGCCGTCGCGGGATCGAGCCCCGGTTCGTCGACACGCTCGACTACGAGGAGTACGAGGAAACGATCGACGACGAGACGGCGTTCGTCCACTGCGAGACGATCGGCAACCCGTCGCTCGTCACGCCGGACCTCGAACGGATCGGCGAGATCGCCCACGCGAACGGCGTCCCGCTGTTCGTCGACAACACCTTCGCTACGCCCTACCTCTGTCGACCGCTCGAACGCGGCGCCGACCTGGTCTGGGAGTCGACGACCAAGTGGCTCCACGGCTCGGGAACGACGGTCGGCGGCGCGCTGATCGACGGCGGCAGCTTCGACTGGGAGGGCTACGAGGAGCTCTCGGGGCCGAACCCGGCCTACCACGACACCGATTTCAGTCGCGACTTCCCCGAGGCGCCCTTCGCCGCCGCGGTTCGGTTCCGATCGTTACGCGCGCTCGGCGCCCAACAGGCCCCCTTCGACGCCTGGCAGACCCTGCAGGGACTGGAGTCGTTCCCGCTGCGGATGGAGCGCCACTGCGAGAACGCCGCGATCGTCGCGGAGTACCTCGCCGAACACCCCGACGTGGCGTGGGTCACGTATCCGGGCCTCGAGAGCCACGAGACCCACGACCAGGCGAGGGAGTACCTCGACGGCGGCTTCGGCGGCATGATCGCGTTCGGCCTCGAGAACGGCTACGAGGGCGGAAAGCGCGTCTGCGAGGCGGTCGAACTGGTCAGCTTCCTCGCCAACATCGGTGACGCCAAGTCGCTGATCATCCACCCCGCCTCGACCACTCACGGACAGCTCTCCGAGGAGGAACGTCGCGCGAGCGGCGTCACGCCCGACCTGATCCGGCTGTCGGTCGGCATCGAGGACCCCGAGGACATCGTGGTCGACCTCGACCGGGCGATCGAGCACGCGACGGAGGCGGTATGACCGAGGCGGTCCGTGACGTCGCGGAGCTCGGCGAGTTCCGCTTCGAGTGTGGCGAGTCGATTCCGAATCTCGAGCTCGCCTACGAGACCTACGGCGAGTTCGACGGCGATAACGCGGTGCTGGTCTGTCACGCGCTCACCGGCAGCGCCCACCTCACCGGGCATCGCCGCGACGACACGGCCGGACAGGCCGCCGCGTGGTGGAGCGACATCGTCGGTCCGGGCAAGGCGATCGACACCGCCGACTACTACGTCGTCTGCGCGAACGTCCCGGGGTCGTGCTACGGCTCCTCGGGCCCGTCCAGCGAGAACCCCGAGACCGGCGAGCCCTACGGCACGGAGTTCCCGCCGGTGACCGTCGCCGACTGGACCCGCGCCCAGCGTCGGCTGCTCGACGAACTCGGCGTCGGCCGGCTCCACGCGGTCGTCGGCGGGTCGGTCGGCGGGATGAACGTCCTCGACTGGGCGATGCGCTACCCGGACGACGTCCGCCGGGTCGCGCCCGTCGCCACCGCCGCCCGGCTCGACGCGCAGTGTCTCGGTTTCGACGCCGTCGCCCGCCGGGCGATCACCACCGACCCGAACTGGCAGGGCGGCGACTACTACGGCGGCCCCGAGCCCGACGACGGCCTCGCGCTCGCGCGCCAACTCGGCCACATGATGTACCTCTCGAAGGCGTCGATGGCCCGGAAGTTCGACCGCCGCTCTGCGGGACGGGACGCCCACCGAGAGGCGTTCCCCGCCGACCCCGCCGCGGACTTCTTCCCGTACCGCGACGTCGAGTCGTACCTCGACTACCAGGCGCGGAAGTTCGTCGACCGGTTCGACGCCAACAGCTACCTCTACCTCACGCGGGCGATGGACAACTACGACCTCTCGGCGGGCCACGAGTCCGACGCCGACGCGCTCGCGGCGTTCGCGGGCGAGGCGCTCCTAATGAGTTTCACCGGCGACTGGCACTTCACCGTCGAACAGTCGGAAACCCTCGCACGGGCGTTTCGCGCGGGCGACGGCGACGTCGCCCACCACGTCGTCGAGTCGGACCACGGCCACGACGCCTTCCTCGTCGAGCCCGAGAAGGTCGGCCCGCCGCTCGCGGACTTCCTCGACGAGGGACTGGCGGGACGAGCGATCACCGACACCGCGGAGGACGACGGCGTGGACGTCGACTTCGCGCCGGTCCACGCGAGCCTCTTTCCCCGGTAGCGACTCAGTTCTCGGTCGGCTCGCCGGTCAGCTTCGACAGCTTCCCCTTGAGTGCCGCGTACGCGCCCATACCGGTCCCGGCGGCGAACGAGAGGATCGCCGTCAGGACGAGTAGTGCAAGATCGGGGTGACCGACGCCCGTGTGAAGCAGTGTAGGAGTCATGAACGGTAGAACCGACGGACGAGGGGGACTACTGCGTTACGGTTCGTACACGTATCGGCCGCCGACGTCGCGTCGGACGAGCCTACGCCGACACCATCGATGCAGGTCGTCGGCGAACAGCGCCGTGCGGCCCCGTCGGTTCGATACCGTTTCCGACGAGGGCGGCGAGCGCAACAGCCCGATCAGCAGCCACATCAGCGCCGCCGCCGACCCCACCGCCGAGAGACCCATACCAAGCGACGCGAACGTCGCGCCGTAGATGAGCCCGATCACCATCGAGGGCACGCTGGTCGCGAGCGGCACCCGTGCGTCGGAGTCGCGAAGCGTCGGCGCCAGGAAGACGATCGAGAGCGCGCTGCCGATCAGAAAGACGAGGTCCTGCCAGATCATACCCCCGTTCGCCGTCGAGCGGGCATATACTTTCATCCACAACAACTCGAAAATTTCGGGCGTCGGGCGAGCCACGGGGAAGGGTTACGCGAGGATTCCCCGATCCTCGAACAGCTTCCGGAGTTCCGCCATGTCCTCGACTACGTCGTCGCAGTGGGGCTCGACGGCGGGCTTCGGGAGGAAACCGACGGCGAGTCCCGCGACCTGCAGCATCGGGAGGTCGTTCGCGCCGTCGCCGACGGCGACGGTCTCGGCCATCACGATGCCCTGTGCGTCGGCCAAGTCCGCGAGCGCGTCGTCCTTGGTCCCCTCGATCAGCGGGCCCTCGACCGCGCCGGTCAGCGCTCGCGGACGTCGCCCGCTCGACTCCGAGGCCCCCTGGGCCTCGCTCTCCTCGAGGGGCAGGCGGTTCGCGATGATCGAGTCGACGGCCACGTCCTCGCGCTCGAGCGCCCGCTCGACGCCGCGCTTGAACCCGCCGGTGAGGACGGCGGTGTGGACGCCCGCCTCGTTGAGCGCCTCGATCAGTTCGGCCGTGCCCGGTCTGAGTCGGACCTCGCCGTAGGCGGCCTCCGCCTCCTCCTCGCCCAGTCCTTCCAGTAGCGAGGCCCGTTCGCGCAGGCTCTCGGCGTATCCGATCTCGTCGTTCATCGCGCGCTCGGTGATCTCGGCCATCTCGTCGGCGACGCCGAGGCGCTCGCCGAGCAGCACGGTCATCTCCGAATCCGAGAGCGTCCCGTCGAAGTCGAACGCGACAAGGGTCATTGGCCGGGGTTCGAACCCGGGGGGTTTGAAGGCTGCCCTCTCGGTCCGGATCTCGCCGGCGTCAGTGCCAGCGCGGCCGCATGGCGGTGACCGGCGCGAGCACGAGCTCGTGGGCCATGTACTGGCGGGCGAGGAACTCGGCGATCTCCCGAGAGGTCGGTCCGGCGGTGAGACTGAGATCGACCGGCTCGCCGTCGACGAGCGCGGGTTTGGCCTTCGCCGTCCACTCGTCCTCGTACTGGCGCTTGCAGACGACGAGCTGTCCGGTCTCCCCGTTGCGCCACTTCGTCCGATCGCGGGTGCGCTCGACGCGTCGCCACTCGCTCGGCTCCTCGTCCCGGTTTCCATCGCCGCTCGTAAACAGCCGACCGAGCCGGCCGAGCGTCCTGCTTACCACGTCGCTTCCGGGGATCGATCCCAACTTCGGGACGGCCATAGTAGCCACCAGCAGGTGCCTGAGACACTTGTCAGTTCCGCCCCGTCAGCTGGCGGACGGCTCCTCGCCGGCAACGGACCGGCGGCCGTCTCGCGGCTCACGCGTCGCGGACCAGCACGACGGCATACGTATCGCCCTCGCTTCGCAACGTCGACTCGACCGTCCACGGCGTCTCGAACGCTTCCAGCACCCGTTCACCCGCCGTCAGCAGGTCGATCCACGGACCCACGCAGCCGTCGTACTCGACGCGGAACCGCCGGTAGGCGAGTCCGGATCCGACCGGACGCGAGCGAGCTCCAGTCGTCGTACCCGGCGAAGTATCCCTCCAGGTGTGCCCCGTCCACCCGTCCGTCGTCACGGCGGTAGATCGGGTGCTCGACGAGCCGTTCCCTGTGGAAGTCCTCGACCATCCGACCGAAGGCGTCGGCCATACCGTCGAACTAGCGCTCCCGCGCCATCGATCCGTAACGAGCATCGGTACCGATTCCCGTCCCGAGGGGCCAGCGCTGCCGATGACACAAGCGTTAACCTCGACGGGTGGAACCTCTCGGACATGAGGATTCTGGTCACGGACCCCATCGCGGATGCGGGGCTCGAACGGCTGCGCGAGAGCGGCCACGAGGTCGTCACGGACTACGAGCTCGACGGCGACCCGCTCGTGGACGCGATCGGCGACGTCAACGGGCTGATCGTCCGATCGGGCACCCAAGTCACCGAGGAGGTCCTCGCGGCGGGCGAGGACCTGATCATCGTCGGCCGGGCGGGCATCGGCGTCGACAACATCGACATCGACGCCGCGACCGAACACGGCGTGATCGTCGCTAACGCCCCCGAGGGCAACGTCCGGGCCGCCGCCGAACACACCGTGGCGATGACGTTCGCGTCGGCGCGCTCGATCCCGCAGGCCCACGCCCGGCTCAAGGCCGGCGAGTGGGCGAAGGGCGACTTCCTCGGCACCGAGGTCAACGACAAGACGCTGGGGATCGTCGGTCTCGGCCGCGTCGGCCAGGAGGTCGCGAAACGCCTGCGCAGCTTGGGGATGGATCTCGTCGCCTACGATCCGTACATCTCCGAGGACCGCGCGGACCGGTTGGGTGCGGAGCTCGTCGAGTTCGAGGCGTGTCTCGACCGGGCGGACTTCCTCACCGTCCACACGCCGCTGACGCCCGAGACGGAGGACCTCATCAGCGACGACGAGCTCGCCCGGCTCGAGGGCGGCTACCTCGTCAACTGCGCTCGCGGTGGCGTCGTCGACGAGGCGGCGCTCGCACGCGCGGTCGAGGACGGCACGCTCGCGGGCGCGGCGATCGACGTCTTCGCGGAGGAGCCGGTCTCGCCCGACAACCCCCTGCTCGACGTCGAGGACGTGATCGTTACGCCGCATCTGGGCGCCTCGACCGAGGCCGCCCAGGAGAACGTCGCGGTCAGTACGGCGGAACAGGTGCTCGCGGCGTTCAACGAGGAGCCCGTACTGAACGCGCTGAACGCCCCCTCGATCGACGAGAGCGCCTTCCCCCGCGTGCGGCCGTACATCGAGATCGCAGAGACCGCGGGGACGATCGCCACCCAGCTGCTCGACGGGCGGATCGAGAGCGTCGACGTCCGCTACGAGGGCGAGATCGCCGAGGAGGAGATCGACCTCGTGACTGCGAGCGCGCTGAAGGGCGTCTTCTCGCCGCTCGAGTGGCAGGTCAACGCGGTCAACGCCCCGCAGATCGCGGAGGATCGCGGGGTCGAGGTGACCGAGACCAAGACCCACCAGTCCGAGGACTTCCGCAGTGCCATCACCGTCAGCGTCGGCGACGGCGAGGAGACCCTCGACGTGATGGGGACGCTGTTCGCCGGCGACGACCCCCGCATCGTTCGGATCGACGGCTTCCGGGTCGACGCCATCCCGCACGGCCACATGCTGATCTCGCGAAACTACGACGAGCCCGGCGTGATCGGGCTGGTGGCGACCACGCTCGGCGACAACGACGTCAACATCGCGGGGATGTTCAACGCCCGCGAGTCGATCGGCGGGGAGGCGATCACCGTCTACGACCTCGACGAGAAGGTTCCCGAGGAGGTGATCGATCGGCTCGAGGCCGACGAACGGATCATCGAGGCCCGATACATCACGCTCGACGGCGCCGACGCGGTACGGCGAACGCTGTAGCTCGGCCGACAGGTCCTCACTCCGCGAGGTGTTCCAGCACGGCGTCGGTGTCGCCGGCGACCGGCTCGGGGTCCGCGCCGGCCGCCGCCGCGGCGTCGGGGTCCTTCAGCAGGTGGCCGGTCGTGAGACAGACGACGTCCTCCTCGCTTCCGACGACGCCCTCCTCTCGGAGCTTTCGCAGACCTGCCACCGACGCCGCCGAGGCGGGCTCGACGCCGACGCCCTCCTCCGCGAGCGAGCGCTGGGCGTCGGTGATCTCCTCGTCGCTCACGGCGACGGCGGTGCCGCCGGTCTCGCGAATTCCGGGGAGGGCCTTCGGGGCGTTGACCGGGTTACCGATGCGGATCGCGGTCGCGCGGGTCTCGACCGTCTCCCAGCGCTCGACCGCTTCCCGATCGTCCTCGATCGCCTCGACCATCGGCGCGGCCCCCTCGGCCTGCACGCCCGTCAGCTTGGGAACCTGTTCGGTCTCCATCGCCCCCGCCGCGACGAGCTCGCGAAACGCCTTGAACAGCGCCGCGGTGTTGCCCGCGTTACCCACCGGCAGACAGATACGGTCGGGAAACCGGCCGTAGTCGTCCTCGAACGCCTCGAGGATCTCGAGGCCGATCGTCTTCTGGCCCTCGAGACGGAACGGGTTGAGCGAGTTGAGCAGGTACGCCTCGCCCCGGTTCGCCAGGTTCTGGACGATGTCGAGACACGTATCGAAGTTGTCGTCGACCTCGAGGATGCGCGCGCCGTGGAGGCTCGCCTGGGCGACCTTGCCGGCGGCCACCTTGCCCGCGGGCAACAGCACGAGCGTTTCCATGCCCGCACGCGCCCCGTAGGCAGCGAGCGCGGCGCTGGTGTTGCCCGTCGAGGCACAGGCGAGGCGCTCGACCCCCAGCCGGCGCGCGACGCCGACGCCGACGGTCATGCCCCGGTCCTTGAAGCTCCCCGTCGGGTTCATCCCCTCGTGTTTCACCCGCAGCGACTCGACGCCGAGTTCCTCCTCAAGCCGGGGCACCTCGTAGAGCGGGGTGTCGCCCTCGTCGATCGTCACCTCGCGCTCGACCGGGAGCGCGTCGGCGTAGCGCCAGACGCCCCGGCCCGAGAAGTCCGTGAAGTCGGGGAGATCGGCGTAACGAACCTCGAGCAGCCCGCCCGCGTCGCTCCGGTATCTGATCCCCTCGAACGGCGCGTACTGCTCGCCGGTCTCGATGCACTCGAGCCAGACGCCGTCCTCGGCGACCGCGGGCTCCTCGGGCGCCGGCGCGTCGAGTTCCATGCTCATCGTCGGGTGAGAGACGCCGGGCGGCCAAAAGGAAGCGGGTTCGCGACCGACTGCGCCTCGTGACCGCCGGCACGACTCGAGGAAACCGCGACTACCGTGCCGAGCCGAACTCGTCGATCCGCTCGTGGACCTGCGCGCTCCACTCCTCGACGGCCTCGTGCATCCGTTCTCTGGCCTCCGGCAGCGGGACGGCGGTGTACTGGTAGACGTAGCCGCCGGCATCGAGCAGGCGACGCTCGCGTTCCGCGAGCCCCTTCTCGACGAGCGTTCCGAGCGACCGGTTGACGTTGCTCCGGTCGCGCTCGAGGTCCTCCGCGAGTTCGGCGACGGTGCTCCCCGGCGCGTCGAGCAGCGCGAGGTAGGTTCGGCTCTCGTGCTTCTGGACGTCGAACACGCACTCCAGTACGTGTTGGAACTCCAGTTCGTCGGCGATCATGAGCTCCTCCATCCGTTCGTTCGGTGCCGGCATGTTCGTCCCTTCGGGCTGGAGCGACTAATCCTCGCTCCCCTCGGAGCGCACGTAGCCCTGACTCTCCAGACACGTCCGGATTCCCGACTCGGTGTCGTGGGTGTGGAGCGTCGTCGGCGTGTCGCAGTAGTAGACGTCGCCGCGGCGCCGGAGGGCGACCTGCTTCTCGGTGCCGACGACCTCGACGGTGATCAGGACCCGGCGACCAGAGTCGAGGGCGTCGACGACGTCGTCCGCGGTCAGCTCACCCGGCTTCGCGCGGATCGCTTCGACCATTGTCGGTGTCAGGACCGCGAGCGACATAAGCCGTCCCGTACGCTCGTATAGCCCTTCTGGTGTACTGCACGGGCGACGCACGAGTGACAAACCGGTTTATCGTGATACGTCGTATCAAACCACATGGTATCAGAGACCACCACACACGAACCCACAAGCACGGAATCACGGACCACGCTCGTTCCCTGGCAGGCCGGACTGGTCGGCGGGCTGGCCGGCGGCCTCGTCTTCGGCGCGATGCTGTCGGCGATGATGACGCCCGTGATCGAGGTGGCGATCCCCGCCCTGTACGGGATCGAGGGCCCCGCGGGGCTGGCCGGCTGGATCATCCACATGTCGAACAGCGCAGTCCTGGGCGTCGTCTTCGGAGGGCTCGCCGGTCGCGCCGGTCTCGAGGGAACGGGACGAGCCGCCGGGGCCGGCCTCGTCTACGGGGCCGTCCTCTGGGTCGTCCTCGCGGCGATCGTCATGCCGATCTGGCTCGGCGCCGTCGGCTTCCCCGGCGCGCCGCCGCTGCCGAACTTCAGTCCCATGAGCCTCGTGGGCCACGCGGTCTACGGACTCGTGCTCGGCGTCGTCTACGCGGCCGTCCGTTGAGCGTCCACGGATCGCGCAAGCGCCTTCACGCTCGTCGGACGCGCGGTCGAGAACCGTCGTCCGTCTCATCGCTTTGGTCGAAGACCTCCAACGAGACGTGCGACCGAAGAAGTGCCGCGGTGAGAATCGGGGATCGTGAGCGGAACGCGAACGGTCGACGGGAGCCTCGATCGACACTGGATTTAACAGGTGTGAACGAACACCACGATACTGTTCCGAGGAGACTACCGACAGGTGTGAGTTCCCATGGAAATCACGCACGCCCTTGCGGATACGGACCTCATCGACGAACGACGTCGGCGCGCGAGCGACTACGTGGCGGATCGTCTCGAGACCGGCGCTGAGGCCGTCGAAGACCTCTCGACGCGGGTTCGCGACGAGGTACGCGAACGCGCGTTCGGGCCCGATGACGGCGCCGTAGGCGCCCTCGTCGGCGATTTCGACGACCTGTTCGGGGAACTGATCGGGAGACGCTACCCCGAGCTCCGCGCGGACGGGCTCTCCGATCGTGCGTTCGAGGCGTTCCTGCGACGATACGATCTGGACGGAACTCGTCTGAACGACCGGACGCGCGAGGTGATTCGAGACGAGCTAGCCGCAGAGGACGTCGATCCGAATCGGTTGCTCGAACGGGTCGGTGACGAGCGTTCGAGGGACTCGGAACCGCGAGCCGACGTGGATCCTTCGATCGATCACGTCCTCAGCGACGTTCGGTCCCGACTCCGGGCGGAACTCGACGTCGAAGACGACCGGCCCCTCGGCCGAACGCTCGACGAGCTCCTCCAGCGGGACGCCGTGGAAGTCGCTCACGGAATCGAACGCGCTCTGGAGGAGGGGCTACCCCGTTCGAGGAGGAGGTTGACCGAGACGGGGAGCGAGAGTGCCGGTCGTTCGACCGCCGCGATGGCGCTCGCGGCGATGGCTCTCCTCTCGGAGAACGGGACGATCGAACGGTCCTTGGGTGGGATACTCCCGGAGCTAGCGTCCGCTCTGGCGGACGGAGCGGACGGAGGTCCGCCGATCGGACGCGTTCTCCTCGAACTGCTGTCCACTCTCCCACTGGAGACCGGAACGGGCGATCTCGACCTCGCGTCGCTTCGCTCCGCGCTGGACTCCGAGCGGACGGGAGCACGGGCGCTCGTCGTGCTGTTCGTCGCCAACCTCGTCGCGATGACGCTCGGGGCGTGGGCGTCCCGCGAGCGCGCCCCGCCGATTCCCGACGAGATCCGGGGGCCGAACGGGGAGCGGGTCGTCACCGCAGAGCAGGTGCGCGCGGGCAAGAAGGCGTTCCAGGCGAACGGCCTCATGAACCACGGGTCGATCCTCGGGAACGGATCGTACTTCGGGGTCGATCTCACCGCGGACGCCCTGGCGCTGAAGGCCGAGTTCATGCGCGAGTACTACGCCCGACGGCGCGGGGCCGAGTCCTTCGAGGCGCTCGACGCCGACGGGCGGGCCGCCGTCGAGGACCGCGTCGAACGGGAACTCGACGCCGACGCCCCCCGGGGATCGATCGCCCGGTATTCGGCGGCCGAGGTCTACGCCCACCGCCGGATCCGCGATCGGTACGTCGACCGGTACTACGGGGGCGCTCCCGAACGGGGGATTCCCCAGAACTTCGTCGAGTCGCCCGATCAGGCGGCACGGATCGCCGACTTCGCGCTCTGGACGGCGTGGATGTCCCACACCGACCGTCCGGGGTCCGATCACTCCTACACGAACGACTGGCCGTACGTGCCCGGAACCGGGAACCGGCCGACCGGTCAGGTGCTCGTCTGGAGCACGATCAGCGTCGTGTTGCTCGTCGCCGGCGGCGGCATCGGCGTGTGGGCCTACCACGCGTTCGACTTCGCCGAACCGGCGACCGAGGCGGTCGACGTGCCCTCGCCCGACGAGGTGTCGATCACGCCGAGCCAGTACGCCGCGGCGTGGTACGTCCCCGTCGCGGGCGCGCTGTTCGTCGTCCAGGCGCTCGTCGGAGCGCTGCTCGCCCACTACTACGTCGAGCGCACCGGCCTCTTCGGCATCGGCGACGCGCTCGGCATCGACGTCGTCTCGCTGGTGCCCTTCTCCGTCGGCCGCACCTGGCACGTCAACCTCGCGGTGCTCTGGATCACGACGCTGTGGCTCGCTGGCGGCCTCTTCCTTCCGGGACTGTTCGCAGAGCGGGACCCGCCCTGGCAGGCCGCGGGCGCGACCGCCCTTTTGGGAGCGCTCGTGATCGCGACGGTCGGCGCGTTCGCCGGCGTCTGGCTCGGAATCCAGGGCGCGTTCGGCACGCCCGAGGAGGGCGAACTCTGGTGGTGGCTCGGCTCAGAGGGCCTCGAGTACCTCGAGACCGGCCGGTTCTGGAAGCTGCTGTTGCTGGGCGCGCTCGGCGGCTGGACGGGTCTCGTCCTCCGTAGCGTCAGGCGATTGGACGAGACCCCGACCGGCCTGAGTCACTTCATGATGTACGCGGGTGGGTCGATCGCGCTCATGTTCGGCGCGAGCATGCTCTACACGCCGGAGACGAACATGGCAGTGACGGAGTTCTGGCGCTGGTGGGTCGTCCACATGTGGGTCGAGGGCGTCTTCGAGTTCTTCGTCACCGCCGTGATCTCGGTCGCGCTGGTGTCGATGGATCTCGTCGAGCGGGCCGACGCCGAGAAGGCGATCCTCTTCGAGGTGTTCACCATCATGGCGGCAGGAATCGTCGGCGTCTCGCATCACTACTGGTGGGTCGGGTTGCCCGACCTCTGGGTCCCGATCGGGACGACCTTCTCGACGCTCGAGTTCGTCCCCCTGGTGTTCGTCCTCTACCGGAGCCTCGGGGAGTACCGGTCGCTGAAGGCCCAGGGCGAGGCGTTCCCCTACACGCTGCCGCTCCTGTTCATCATCGGCAGTAGCGTCTGGAACTTCGTCGGCGGCGGCGTCCTGGGCTTTTTCGTCAATCTGCCGGTGATCAACTACTACGAACACGGGACCTACCTGACCGTCGCACACGCTCACACGGCGACGTTCGGAGCGTTCGGACTGCTCGCGCTCGGCCTCGGCGCCTACGTCCTGCGGATGGTCACGCCCGAGGCGGTCTGGAATCCGACCTGGTTCCGCGGGGCGTTCTGGCTCACTAACGCCGGGCTCACGATCATGACCGTCGCGTCGCTGCTCCCGGTCGGGTTCCTGCAGCTGCGGACCGCCTACACCGACGGCTACGACGCGGCTCGAAGCCTCGAGTTCTACGAGCAGTCGCACGTTCAGACGCTGCTGTGGACGCGAACGCTCGGTGACACGCCGATGATCCTCGGGGCGTTCGCGTTCACCCTCGGGGCGGTTCGCCACCTCTACGCGGCGCGACGCTCGGTCGCTTGACCGTAGTCGCGGTCCGCCGAACGGACCCCGAATCGCCTTCGGGGATCCCCGGATACGTATTCCTCGTTTCGACGCCTCACCGATCGAGCAGCCACGCGAGCAACGCCTTCTGGGCGTGGAGCCGGTTCTCCGCCTGGTCGAAGACGAGCGATCGCTCGCCCTCGAGCACGTCCTCGGAGATCTCCTCGCCGCGGTGGGCGGGTAGACAGTGCATCACCGCCGCGTCGGGCGCGTTCGTGAGTAGCCTCTCGTCGAGCCGAAAACCCTCGAAGTCTCCCAGCCGGAGGTCGCGTTCGTCCTCCTGGCCCATGCTGATCCAGACGTCGGTGTAGACGACGTCCGCCCCCTCGACCGCCGCTGCTGGGTCGGTAGTGATCGTCGGCGCGGTGCCCAGGTCGGCAGCTCGGTCGATCACGTCCTCGTCGATCCCGTAGCCCGAGGGCGTCGCGATCGTCAGGTCGATCCCCGCGAGCGCACAACCGATCGCGAACGACTGGCACACGTTGTTGCCGTCGCCGACCCACGCCGCCGAGACGCCGTCGAGCGCGTTCGACGAACTCCCGTCCGTCGTGGCGGCGTACTCGCGGATCGTCAGCAGGTCAGCGAGCGTCTGGCAGGGGTGGGCGTCGTCGGTCAGTCCGTTCACGACCGGGACGCTCGCGTAGCGCGCGAGCTCCTCGACGTTCTCGTGGCTGAACACGCGGGCGACGACGGCGTCGACGTAGCGCGAGAGGGTACGCGCGGTGTCCTTCAGCGGCTCGCCCCGACCCAGTTGGATGTCGTCCGCACCGAGGAAGATCGCGTGGCCGCCGAACTGCGTCATCCCCGTCTCGAAGGAGACGCGGGTTCGCGTGCTCGGCTTCTGGAAGAGCATTCCCAGCGTTCGCCGCTCCAGATCGGGATGCGGGACGCCTTCCCGTTGTTTCTCCTTGTACTCGACCGCCAGATCGAGCACCGTCTCCAGCTCGTTTGCGCTCAGGTCGTCGACGTCGAGGTAGTGTCGTGTCATGGTCTGATCCGTTCGCCCACCGCCTCCAGGACCGCGATCGAGCGGTCGAACTCCGCGAGGTTGAGACGTTCGTCGGGGGCGTGATCCAGGTCGGAGTCGCCCGGGCCATAGGTGACCATCGGGCACTCCCACGCCGACGCGTAGACGTTCATGTCGCTCGTTCCCGTCTTGCGAAGGAGGCGAGGGTCACCGCCCGTCTGGCGGATCGCGACCCGGAACGCTCGTGCGAGGTCGGTTCGCGGGCTCTCCATCACTGGCGGGATCGGCCGCCCCCAGTTCACCGTCCCCTCCTCCAGCCGGCCGTCCGCGATCTCTCGAACCTCGTCGGGCGTCGTGTCGGGAGGGATGCGGAACTGCCCGTCGAGCGTCGCGGAGACCGAGAGCCCGTCGGGGTCTGTCCCGCCCTCGATCTTGACCGGTTTCGTCGTGACTCGCTCGAACACCGGCCCCCACTCCTCGTCCTCGTCGGGTGCGAACGCCTCCTCGACCCGGTTCCACCACCGGACCGCGTGCTGGATGGCGTTGGGCTCCGGCCGGGAGGTGTGGCCCGACTCCGAGGTGGCGACGTACGTGCCCGAGAGCATGCCCCGGTAGCCCAGCGTGATTCCGTCCCAGCCGCTCGGCTCGCCGTTGACGAGTGCGTCGGGCGCCTCGCGCTCCTCGATGAGGTGCCACGCGCCCCGGGAGTCGGTCTCCTCGCGGACGACGCCGACGAAGCTCACACCCGTCTCGACGGCCGCGACCGCCATCGCCGCAAGCGGGCCGGTCGCGTCGACGCTGCCGCGGCCCCAGAGGACGCCGTCCTCGGTGCGGACGGGGATCTCTCCGGGAACGGTGTCGACGTGGGAGGTCAAGAGGAGACGGTCGTCGGCCGGGGCACGGACGTTGCCCACCTCGTCGAGCCACGCCTCCCGGTCGTGTTCCTCGAAGAAGGCGACGAGACGCTCGGCGGCCTCGCGCTCCTCGCCCGACGGCGAGTCGATCGAGACCAGATCGACCAGCAGCCCGCGTCCGACGCTCGCGTCGCTCATCGTTCGGCCGTCGTGCTCACGACGTCGCCGATCGCGCCGACGACCCGATCGACGTGCTCCTCCTCGATCACGAGCGGAGGCAGCAGTCGCAGGACCGACCGGCCCGCGGGCAGCGCGAGCACCCGGTGGTTCAACGCGAGCTCCTTCAGCAGTCGGTTCGACCCGCGTTTCACCTCGACGCCGGTCATCAGCCCGCGCCCGCGGACGTCGCGGATGGGCAGGTCCGCGGCCTCGAGCTCCTCGTGGAGGTACGTCCCCATCTCGGCCGCGTGTGTGGGCAGTTCCTCTTCGACGAGTACGTCGAGCGTCGCGTTCGCCGCCGCACAGACGACGGGATTTCCACTAAAGGTCGAACCGTGGGGCCCGGCGTTCTCCGCGATCCAGTCGCGACAGAGCGTCGCCCCCACCGGGAGGCCGCTCGCGAGCCCCTTCGCGCTCGTGAGGACGTCGGGCACTACGCCGTCGTGTTCGCACGCCCAGAACTCGCCGGTGCGTCCCAGCCCGGTCTGGATCTCGTCGAAGACGAGCGCCGCGCCGGTCTCGTCACACTGCTCGCGCGCGGCCTCGAGGTAGCCCTCCGGCGCGGGGTTGATCCCGCCCTCGCCCTGGATCGGCTCGACGATCACCGCCGCGGTCTCCTCGTCGACCGCCTCCGCGAGCGCCTCGCTGTCGCCGTACGGTACGGCTTCGAAGGCCCCCGCCAGGGGCTCGAACGGTTTCTTGTACTTCTGTTTCCAGGTCGCGGCGAGCGCGCCCATCGTCCGGCCGTGAAAGCCCCGGCGGGTAGCGACGATTTTCTTCCTACCCGTCGCGCTGCGGGCGAACTTCAGCGCCGCCTCGTTGGCCTCCGTCCCCGAGTTACAGAGCCAGACGTTTTCTATGCCATCCGGCGCGACCGCTGCCAGCTTCTCGTAGCAGGCGTCGCGGGCGTCGTTGGGATAGGAAGCCTGGACGAACATCAGCCGTTCCAACTGTGCCGTCGCGGCCTCGACGACGCGGGGGTGGCAGTGGCCGACCGCCGCCACCGCGTAGCTCGCGCCGAAGTCGAGGTACTCCGTCTCGTTGTCGGCGTAGAGATAGGGCCCCTCGCCGCGCTCGATGCGGATCGGCTTCTCGGAGAAGACGAACCCGCTCACGGCCGTCCACCCCCGAGCGTCGTTCGGTCGTCGCCCGCCGAGAGCGCGTCGTCGATCATGCCTCGACCTCCTCGCTCTCCTCGGCGAGCGCGCCCGGCGTAAAGCGGGTGCCGCGGCCGTCGAGCGCCGCGAGGATCGGCTCCTCGCCGTTCGCGTCCGAGACGATCACCTCGCGCGCGCCGCCCGAGAGCGCCTCCTTCGCGGCCATCACCTTCTTCGTCATGAACCCCTCCGCGGCGGCCTCGACTCGCTCGAGATCGGCGGGCGTCTCGGCCGCGTCGATCAGCGTCGACTCGTCGTCGGGGTCCTCGTAGACGCCCTCGACGTCGGTGAGCACCACGAGCGATGCACCCAGCGCGCCCGCGACCGCCGCCGCCGATCGGTCGGCGTCAGCGTTGACGGGAACGCCGTCGTCCGCGAGCATCGGCACGCTCACGACCGGCGTGTAGCCGTCGACGAGCAGCGTCTCCAGCAGGCCGGCGTTCACGTCCGTGATCTTTCCCGAGTGGTCGCCGCGCTTGATCCTCTTGCGGCCGTCCTCGACCACCCGAACCGCGGACTTTCGCGGACCGGTGAGGAGGCCGCCATCGACGCCCGAGAGTCCGAGGGCGTCGACGCCGACGCCCCGAAGCGCCGCGACCAGGTCGGTGTTCACCTGTCCCGCCATCGCCATCGTGAACGCATCCATCGTCGCCTCGTCGGTGAACCGACCCGTGACGCCGCCGGGCGTCGTGACGTACTCCGGTTCGGTACCGAGGCGTTCCAGAAGGTCATCGACCGCGGTCGAGCCGCCGTGGACGACGACGACCCGTTCGCCCTCCTCGGTCAGCCGTGCGACGTCCGCGAGCGCCCCCTCGGGGTTCACCGCTCGCGCGCCGCCGATCTTCACCACCACCGTCATGCCGCTGCCTCCTGCGATCTCATGGGATTGCTATCGAACGGAGGGAAATGAAGCTTCGTGAAGCCGATCCGGGTCATGGAGCGCCCACGGGGTGGAGTCCCTGGAACTCGAGGCCCGCGGTCTCCTCGAAGCCGAGCGCGACGTTGGCGGCGTGGACCGCTTGGCCCGCCGAGCCCTTCATCATGTTGTCGATCGCCGAGAAGACCACGAGCCTCCCGTTGGCCGGATCGAGCTCGAAACCGACGTCGCCGTAGTTGGTCCCGGCGACCGCCTTCGGTTCGGGGTAGCGGTAGACGCCGCTTCCGCCGGAAGCGATCCGCATGAACGGCTCCTCGGCGTAGCTTCCCCGATAGGCCTTCCAGAGCTCGCCCTTCGAGACCGGCTCGTTCGGGAAGACGTGACACGTGGCCGAGGCCCCGCGGATCATGTCGACCGCGTGGGCGGTGAACGACACCGAGAGTCCGAGCTCCTGCTCGATCTCCGCCTCGTGGCGGTGACCAGTCGGCGCGTACGGCCGGACGATCCCCGAACGTTCGGGGTGTGAGGAGGCCTCGCCGCCGCCGGCGCCCCCCTCCGAGGAGCCGACCTTCACGTCGACGACGACCTGCTCGCTCCCGTCGAGGATGCCGGCCTCGAACAGCGGATAGAGCCCGAGGATCGTCGCGGTCGCGTTACAGCCGCCCGCGGCGATCAGTTCCGCGCCGGGAAGTTCCTCGCGGGTGAGTTCGGGGAGGGCGTACACCGATTCCTCGAGGTGTTCGGGTGCGTCGTGGCCGTCGTACCACTGCTCGTACTGTTCTTTGCTATCGAGCCGGAAGTCCGCCGAGAGGTCGACGACCGTGTCGGCGGCGTCGCGGAAGGCGTCGATGCGCTCCATCGAGACGCCGTGGGGCGTCGCCGCGAACAGGACGTCGACCGATTCGAGCGCCGCGGGATCCGAGAAGCGAAGCTCGCTGCCTCGGAGGTTGGGGTGGACCGCTCCAATGGTCTTGTTCTCGTAGGACCGGCTGGTCGCCTGAGCCACCTCGAAGTTCGGGTGGCCCTCGAGCAGCCGCAGGAGCTCGCCCCCGGTGAAGCCGCTCCCGCCGATTACCGTGGCCGAGAGCGTCTCGCTCGACCGTGCGTCCGCGTCGGTCTCCCCCACCGCCATCAGGGCGTCACCTCGACGGGGACCTGGCCCTCGAGCCAGTCGACCACCGCCGCGGGGACGTCCCTGTCGACGACCTCGTTGAGCGCCTTGAACTCGACGGTGTGGTTCACCTCGTGGACGGTGTAGCCGTCCTCGGTCTCCATCAGGTCGATGCCGAGCAGGCCGCCGCCAACGGCGTCGCTCGCGCGCTCGACCAGATCCAGCGCGCGCTCGTCGGGCTCGAACTGCCGAGTCTCGGCGCCCTTCGCGGCGTTGGTGAGCCAGTGTTCCGAGGAGCGCGCCATCGCGGCGATCGGCTCGCCGTCCGCGGCGAGCACGCGGATGTCCCGATCGGGTTTGGCGACGAACTCCTGGATGTAGAACACCTTGTGCTCGTAGTGGCCGAGCGTCTCCTTGTGTTCGAGGATCGCCTCGGCCGCGCTTCGGGTCTCGATCTTCGCCATCAGCCGGCCCCACGAACCCATGACGGGCTTCAGTACGCAGGGGTAGCCGAACCGCTCGATGCTCTCGAGGGCGGCCTCGGTGGTGAACGCCACGTCCGTATCCGGCGTCGGCACGCCCGCGCTCGCGAGCGCGAGGCTGTTCTTCACCTTGTCGGCGCAGGTCTCGGCGGTCTCGGGGGCGTTGACGACCGGTAGCCCGTACGCCTCGCAGAAGCGCGTGACGTAGAGGCTGCGGCTGGTCGCCAGACACCGATCGAGCACGACGTCGACGTCATCGAAGACCGCCGGCGGCTCGTGGACGTTGAACTGCTGTTTTCGTACGTCGATCTTCGTGATCTCGTGGCCGCGCTCACGAAGCTCGTTCAACAGGAGCTTCTCGTCCTTACGAATCCGGGAGTAGAGAATGCCTACGTTCATGGGTTCCGGCTACCGGTCTGCTTTCCGCACTGTACGGTAACGACCGCGGCCACCTCACTCACCCCAGTCCTCTTCTAGCTCGGGCGCCTCCTCGAGCTCGACGGGGTCGGTGGAGACGACCTCGAGTTCGGCCCCGGTGACCGGGCTGTCGATTATCTCGCCGACCTCGACGTCGGCCGGGATCTCGATCTCTTCGCCGGTGAGCGGGTCCTCTGCCGTGATGGTGTCTTGGTTCGCCATCGTATCTCCCCATTCCACATCGGCCATCATAAACCCGTCGAATTTATCAAAATATTAATACATCTGCACCCCCTCCTAAGCGGGCCACAACCGGTTAAATCGCGTATCCCAACGAACGTGTCAAGCTCGGGTAGTGTGTTGATGCCCCGGACGGGGCGGTAGTCGTTCAGACAAACGTACGCACCTCCTCGGCGAGCGCGTCGTCCGCGCGGATGATCGCTCCCTCGAGCTCGTCGACCGCCTCTCCGTCGGCCGCGATTCCGCCTCGTACCGCCTCGAGCCGGTCGCGAACCGCGTCGGGGGCTGGTCCGCCGCGCGAGTCGCGGCTCGCGACGCTCTCGACGGGATCGAGCGCCTCCTCGATCGCCTTCCGGGAGACGTAGGCGTCGAGGGGCTCGTCGAGCAGTTCCTCCGCTGCGGCCTCGAGCGCCGCGTAGTCGCTGCCGGCCTCGGAGGCGCGGGCGACCAGTTCGTGGGCCGTCCTGAAGGGAAGTCCCTCCATCGCGAGCGCGTCCGCGACGCCCGTCGCCGTCGAGAAGCCCTCGGCCGCCGCCGCCGCCAGCGAGGACTCGTCCCACTCGGCGGTCGCGACCGCGCCGGCCGCGACGTCGGTCGCCTCGCTTACGGCGTCGACCGTCTCCCAGGCGTGGGGCGTCGCCCGCTGGAGGTCGCGGTTGTACGCACGCGGAAGCCCCTTCAGCGTCGAGAGCAGGCCGCTCGTTCCCGCGGACGCGTCGCCCGCGGTCGCACGCACCAGTTCGAGCGTGTCGGGGTTCTTCTTCTGGGGCATGATCGAGGAGGTCGAGGCGTAGTCGTCCGCGAGCTCGACGTGTCCCCTGTTGGCGAAGCCGATCAGGTCCTCCGCGAGTCCCGAGAGGGTGATCGCGAGGTTCGAGAGCGCTCCCGACGTCTCGAGGAGGAAGTCACGCGAGGAGACCGCGTCCATCGAGTTCCCGAGGACGCCGTCGGAGCCGTTCGACGCGTCCCCGTTCGTTCCGCTCGCGCGGGTGGCCCCGAACCCCAGAAGCGCTGCGGTCCGCTCGCGGTCGACGTCGAACGGCGTGCCCGCGAACGCGGCCGCCCCCAGGGGACAGCGATCGATTCGGCCGTACGCGTCGAGCAGTCGCTCCGTATCGCGCGCGACGGCCTGCTCGTAGGAGAGCAGGTAGTGGGCGACCGTCGTCGGCTGGGCCGGCTGGAGGTGGGTGTAGCCGGGCATGACGGTCTCGACGTGTTCGTTCGCCCGCTCGAGTAGCGTCTCGCGAAGGACGAGCGTCGCCCGAAGCGTCTCGAGGACGTCCTCGCGCAGCCGGTACCGGATGCAGGTCGCCACCTCGTCGTTTCGTGAGCGAGCGGTGTGCATCTTCCCGCCGACCGGTCCGATCCGCTCGATGACCGCGGTCTCGATCGACGCGTGGACGTCCTCGCCGTCGGGAAGCGCGTCGTAGCCCGCCTCCTCTACGCCGGAGAGCGCCGCGAGGATCTCGCCCGCCTCGTCGTCGGTGACGATCCCCCGCTCGGCGAGCATCACCACGTGTGCGCGATCGACGGCCAGATCGGCCTCGAAGATCCGCTCGTCGGCGTCCATCGAGGAGAGGAAGCCTCGGGCGGGGCCGCCGCTGAAGCGGTCGCGGCGCACGACGTCCGACGACTCCTCGTCCATCTCAGTTCTCCGTCTCGCTTCCGCCATCGGCGGCCGTCGGTACGTCCCTCGCCGCGACGTCCTCGGCGACCGCGTTCGAGAGGCGTTCCTGGAGGCCGTGGTACTTCGCGACGCCCGTGGCGTCCTCCTGGGCGATGCCGTCGACCGTCTCGGTGTTGAACGAGGCCGCGCTCGCCGAGTAGACGGCGTACTCGCTCTCGCGTCCGACCGGGCGGGCCGTCCCGCCCTCGAGCTTGATCGTCACCGTCCCGGTCACCTTCTCCTGGGTGGTATCGACGAAGCCGTCCAGCGCCTTCACGAGCGGCGCGAACAGCAGTCCCTCGTAGGCCTTCTCGGCCCACTCGTGGTCGACGCCCACCTTGAAGGAGCGCTCGTCCTTCGTGAGCACGAGGTCCTCGAGCGCCTCGTGGGCGTTGAGCAGCACCGTCGCCGCGGGGTGCTCGTAGTTCTCGCGGACTTTCAGTCCAAGCATGCGGTCCTCCATCAGGTCGGTGCGCCCGACGCCGTGGGCGCCCGCGACCTCGTTCAGCCGCTCGATCAGCTCCACGCTACCGAGTTCCTCACCAGCGTCGGACGCGTTCGCGTCCGACTGGCTCCCGGAGGCGTCGCTCCCGAGAACGTCGAGCGCGACCGGGACGCCCTCGTCGAACTCGATCTCGACGAGTTCGGTCTCGTTCGTCGGCTCGCTGGTCCAGTCGTAGATCTCCTCGGGCGGGACGTAGCTGGGCTCCTCGAGCTGGCCGCCCTCGACCGACCGGCTCCAGAGGTTCGTGTCGATCGACCAGACGCCCTCGTTGCCCGCTTCCACGGGTAGGTCCTTCTCGTCGGCGTACTCGATCTCCCACTCGCGGGTGAGGCCGAGTTCGCGCACGGGTGCGATGACCTCCATGTCCGAGCCGCGCCAGACGGCCTCGAAGCGCAGCTGGTCGTTGCCCTTGCCCGTACAGCCGTGGGCGAGCGCCGAACAGCCCTGTTCCTCCGCCACCTCGAGGATCGCCTGGGCGATCACGGGCCGGGCGAGCGCCGTTCCCAGCGGATAGCCCTGGTAGGTCGCGTTCGCCTTCACCGCGTCGAAACAGACGGAGGCGAACTCCTCCTTCGCGTCGACCACGTGGTTCTCCAGGCCGAGCGCCTCGGCGGTCTCCTCTGCCTCCCGGAACTCCTCCTCGGGTTGGCCGACGTCGACGGTGACGCCGATCACCTCGTCGTAGCCGTACTCCTCCTCGAGCAGCGGTACGCACACCGTCGTGTCGAGCCCGCCCGAGAACGCGAGTGCCACACGTTTCATTCTGGTTGGAGGAACCCGCTACGGGGACATAAATTCTTCTTTTTTAATCATGGAAAATACGCACAGAGGCGTCGCTAACCGGAGAAACAGGCGAATCGACTGGTGGATGAACATCGAGGGATCGGGGTGAGAGATGGGTATGGGCCTAGAAGAGGCCCGGTCGCGGTCGTCGGACGCGCGGCGCTGCGGGCCGCCGGGCGGCGGCGCTCGCGAGAACGAGAGCGTCGATGGACGCGAGCCGCCTCATTGGACGGTGAAACGATCGGTTCCTACTAAACACTTTTGACTCGCCAACGCTTCCCCGGAAGGTTTTTTACTTCAAATATTTACATGATATTATGTCACTAACGAACAGAACGGACGTCGAAACCCTCCTTCGGATCGTCCTCGTTCTGGTGCTCGTCCTGCTCGTCCTCGAACTCGTCGATAAGGTAGCGAGCTTCGCGTCGGGAGTGTTCAGTCGGTCGTTGATCGGCCTGCTGATCGTCGTGCTTATCCTGCTTTGGTACCTCGAGAGCCGGTAGTGCCGATCAGCCTCAACGTCCCGGTTCCGGGGCGGGTGAAGCGCCTCGCGAGCGAACTCGAACCCGACCTCTACGGGTTTGACCGCGTCCGCCGGCGCCACACGCTCGTGGTCAAACGCCTCGGCGAACGCACGCCGACCGAGTACGCCAGGCTCGTTCCCGAGGTCCGACGCGCGATCGAGGGGACGGCCCCCTTCGAGGTGCGGGTAACGGGAATCGAGACGTTCGAGCGACCGGCTCACGGTACCGAACCCGTCGTCTACCTCGCCGTCGAGGGTTCCGGACTGGAGACGCTCCACGACCGGCTCTGTGAGACGTTCGAGCCGGTCGAGGGGCTCGAGGGCGAGTCGTACGTCCCCCACGTCACGCTCGCCCGCGGAGGTTCGGCGGCGGCACGGGAACGGCTGTGCGAACGCGAGGTCGAGCCCGTTGTCTGGGCCGTGAACGGACTCGTCCTCTGGGACGCGACCCACGAGGAGTCCGCCGCTCGCTTCCCGTTGCCCGCTTAGTCCAGGCGGGGCTCGGGCGGGTCGCCGCCGTAAGCGTCGTGGTCGCCGTAGAAGTTGAGCATGGAGAACTGGAGCTTCTCGGGGGCGATGTCGATGAGTTCGCGGCGTTCCTCGGGGGGGAAGGCGCTCCGGACGCTGTACTTTCCCATCTCGCGTTCCGCGGTCTCCGTGTAGCGCTTGTCGACGAGCGCCCGAACGCCGAACTCCTCGGGCGAGCGGAGCACCCGCCCGAGCGCCTGTCGGGTCTTCCGGATCGTCGGGATCTCGACGGCGTACTCCCAGCCCGCATCCGCGTTCGAGTCGCCGTAGACCTGGTCGTAGGCGTCCTGGACCGCCTCCATCCGCTCGTCGAGGTGCGGGTAGGGGACGCCGACGACGAGGACGGTGTGAGCGTCGTCGGCGTCGAAGCTCACGCCCTCGGCGAGGGTACCCCACAGCGAGGTGAACAGCGCGGCATGCCCTTCGTCGACGAACTCGCGGCGGAGCTCCTCGGCGCGCGTCCCGGGTTCGTCGAGGAAACGCTCGGCCCGCGTCTCGATCCGGTCGTGGTACCGTTCGGCCTCGCGGTAGCTGGGGAAGAAGACGAGGGTGTTGCCCGGCGTCATGCGGATCGCGTCCTCGATGACGCGAGTGATCGTCCGCTGGACCGCCGGATCGTTCCGGTCGCTCGCGAACAGCGCGGGCGTCTCGACCGCGAACGTCCGTCTGTTCTCCTCGGGGAACTCGAGGTCGTAGGCCATCGTGATCGGCTCCTCGAGCCCGAGAACGTCCCCGAGCACGTCGAACGGCCGCAGCGTCGCGCTCATCAGCACGCTCGCGTGGACCTCCTCGAACAGCTCCCTCGCGACCTCGCGGGGAATGCAGGTGTAGAGCTCCGCGCGGCCGTACACCTCGTCGGTACCGGCATCTCGGCGGATCGAGGCGACGGGGTACTGGCCGAGCGCCGTCCCCTCCTCGAGCCACGACTCGACGAACGCGGCGGCCTGAAGCGTCCGACACTCGGCTCTCGTTTGCGCCTCGCCGTTGCGGTACGCCTCCTCGTACTGGTCGTCGAGCTCCTCGCCGAACTCCAGGGCCGCCTCCAGGTCGCGGTCGATCCCCCGGCCGGTGTACTCCTCGAGGAAGGCAAGCGTGAGGTCGTCGCGGCCCTCCTCGTTGGCGACGGGGACGTCCTCCCAGTTCTCGCCGATCCGTTCCTCCTCGCCGAACCCGAGGGCGTCCTCGTAGGTCGAGACGAGCGCTCCGCGGAACGCCGAGAGCACCGCGAAGGCGTCCTCGCCCCGCGGATCGTCGCTCTCCTCGCACTCGTCGAGCGCGCCGTCGAGCGTGTTCTCCGTCAGCGTCCGGGTGGCGTGATCGCGGGCGGCGTCCTCGACGTTGTGGGCCTCGTCGAAGACACAGATCACGTCCTTGGGGTCGCGATCCAGCCACCGGAAGAACTGCTTTCTGATCATCGGATCGAGCAGGTGGTGGTAGTTACAGACGACGAGGTCGACCCCCTCCATCCCTTCCTTCAGCAGCTCGTAGCCACAGAGCGTCTCGCGCTCGGCGTACTCGTAGACCTCGTCCGGCGTCCGGACGTCGGCGAAGAGCCACTCGTAGAACTCGTCGGTGTCCCTCGCGAGATTGTTGTAGTAGTGCTCGCAGGTGGGCTCCTCGCGGAGGTCGGCGACGTCCTCCTCGACGGACTCGAGCTCGTCCATCACGGCGCTTCGGGCCTCCGCCGCGCCCGACTCGCCGTCCTGGCTCGCCTCGAGGAGCTCGTCCTGTTTGCGTTCGAGTTGGGCCTTATCGACCTCCGAGTCGACCAGGTCGCGTGTCGTATCGCGAAGCACCTGACACTCCTCGTAGCCGACGTCGATGTGACACATCGAGGCCTTCCCCCGGAAGACGACCGCGCGGATGGGGTCCTCCCGGGTGATGGCGCGGGCCTCCTCGACGAACTGGCGCATCTGCTGGTGGACGTTCGTCGTGATCACGACCGTCTTGTCGGTCTCGCGGGCGTGCGCGAGCGCGGGCGCGAGCGCCGAGAGAGTCTTTCCCGTCCCACAGGCCCCCTCGAACAGCACGTCCTGGCCGCGGGCGAGCGCGTTTCCGATCCGCTCGATCGCCTCGCGCTGGTTGTCGTAGGGGGCGTCGTACGGAAAAAATCGCATGGACGCCGGGGTCGAAGCCGACTGAGTCACTACTCCTGACTTGCGCGCTTTCGGCTAAAAGCCTTCGTCCGCCCCGCCCGTCAGCCTCGCCGACGGGAACGGCTCCGAAAGCCGACGGGCTGCGGCGGAGGCCGCCCCGTTCGACGCAGGAACCCCGGCGGAGTGCAGCCGGTCGGCGGAGGCGGCTCCCCCGTGGCCGGGGTCAGACGGCGGACGCCGCTTCGGGTTCGATGTAGACTTTCCTCACCTGGGGTTCCCGCTCCTGTATCGCCGCCTCGATGGCGGAGATGCGCTGGTTGATCGTCTCGGCGTCGAGGTCCTCCTCGAAGGCGACGTCGACGGTGACGAGGATCCGCTCGACGCCGAAGTAGACCGTCCGGAAGTCCTTGAGCTCGCGGACGCCCTCCCAGTCGGCGACGAGCGACCGGAGCGGTCGCTCGTCCTCCTTCGGGAGGCTCTCGCCGACCAGCAGGCGCTTGTTCTGCCAGGCGAGCGCGAGCGCGAAGCCCATCAGCATGAGCCCGATGAGGAAGGAGGCGACGGCGTCGTAGACGGGGTTGCCGGTCACCCGCGAGAGGTAGACGCCGATCAGCGCGATGCCGGCCCCGCCCATCGCGATGGAGTCCTCCGTGAACGCGGTGAGCGTCGTCACGTCGCTGGTTTTCCGGAACGCCTCCCGGAGGCTCGTCCAGTCGTGCTTCTCCATCTGTTTCGAGAGCCCCTGGTAGGCCTTCCAGAGCGCCCAGACCTCGAAGACGATCGCCCCGATCAGTACGGCGTAGTTGACCCACACCGCCGGGATGGTGACGTTCAGGAGGGGGAGCGTGGCCGTCCCGGGCGTCACCGGGTGGGGGTGGACGATCGCCTGGTAGCCGTGTTTCGCCGACTCCCACCCCGCGATGCCGAACAGGAGGACGGCGACGAGAAACGCGTAGAAGAACTGTGACTTCCCGTAGCCGAAGGGGTGGGTCCGGTCGGCCTCCTGGCCGCTGTACCGGATGCCCAGGAGCAGAAACACCTGATTGCCCGTGTCGGAGACGGAGTGGTACGTCTCCGAGAGCATGGCAGCGCTGCCGGTGAGGGTGTAGCCGATGAACTTCAACACGGCGATCGCGCCGTTCGCGATCAGCGCGGCGATGACGACCGATTTGCTGCTTGCCATTACCCCAACACGGGACACCCGGAACGAAAGGAGTTCGGTATCCGGCCGTCACGCGTGTAGATCCGCCCTCGTAGTCGACGGCCGCCCGTAAGGCAGGACTAGGCGGCCGATCGTCGTATGACCCTCCGGACGTCCGTTCGCGGGAATCCGATGCCCTCGGGGACGACGTCGTCCGTAGTGCGGTTCCGTCCTAGCGCCGTGACGAAAGAGTGGTAGCCCGGGAGTGGCAACGTCGCCCCGTGATAGTCGTCTGTTCGGACACCCACAGCAACGGCAGCCACGAACTGACCGACCACATGCTCGATGCCATCAGCGAGGCGGACCGACTGATCCACGCCGGGGACTTCACGACCGTCTCGGCGCTCGAGGCGTTCCACGAGGAGGCCACGCGGCTCGAGGCCGTCTTCGGTAACGCCGACGATCCGTCCGTCCGCGACCGGCTGCCCCCCGCCCGGACCGTCGAGTGGGAGGGACTCCGCATCGCCGTGACCCACAGGCGCGACGGCGGGGGAACCGGCCTCGAGATGTTCGGGCGCGAACGCGGGGCCGACCTCGTGATCTCGGGCCACAGCCACCGCCCGTCGATCACTAGGGCTGACGACCTCGTCCTCCTGAATCCGGGGAGTCACGCACAGCCGCGGGGCAACCGGCCGGGATACGCGGAGCTCGAACCCGTCGAGGAGGGGGTCCGCTGTCGGCTACGCCAGCCCGACGGGACGCTCATCGAGGAGGCTACGCTGTAGTCGGGGCGACGAAAGGAGATCGAACGACGATACGCAGGGGAGCGACGACGCCTTACTCCTGGCCGGGGTGCTGTTCGACCTCCGCGAGTTCGAACAGGTCGTCGTAGTCGTTGGGGAGCTGATCGCGGATGTCCTCGATCTGGCCCTCGGTGACCGCCTCGTCGAGGACGTCGACCACGGCGCGGGCGTGCAGCGCCGCCGCCGAGAGGTCGTCGTCGTCGATGCCGTGTTCGTCGCCGAGGTTCTCGTCGCGTTCCGCGACCCGGGAGATGAACTCCTGGAACTCGAACGACTCGGTGGTGTCGGCGTGCTCCTCGAGGAACCGACCCAGCTCGTCGGGCAGCTGTGCCGCGAGGTTGGTCGCCTCGCCCTCCTGGATGCGCTCGCCGAGCGTCTGGAGGGTCGCTCTACTCGTGCTCAGCGCCGCACCACGGGAAGCCAGTTCGGCTCGATTCTGTACCTGACCGATGAAGGTGTCGTGATCCATGGCAACTCCGACTACCGCCGTGAACTCATAAGCGGTTACGGCAGCATTATCAAGCCCACTAACAACCTACGACGGTCGAAACCCTCTTGGCCTCCCCACGACACGTTCGGCGTATGCTCGTCGACCTCGACCCCGTCTACCTCGTTTTCATGGGGATCCTCCTGGTCTTCCTCGTCGGCTCGTATCTGTTCGTCAGGAAGGTACTGTCAGGGTTCCGACAGGGGTTCGAGGGCGGGCGCCGTTAGCCCGAGAGAACCGTCTCGACCGTCTCGATCGCCCGCTCGACGTCGTTGTCCGTAACGTCGCGGTGAGTGCAGAACCGGACGAGGTTCTCGTCGAACGGAACGCCGAGGACGCCCTCCGACTCGCAGACGTCGAGGAACTCCTCTGCGGTGTAGTCGGCTCCCCCCGTGCGGACGAGCACGACGTTCGTCTCGGGCTCCGGTGCCGAGAGCCCCTCGATCCCGTCGAGTCCCGCCGCCAGTCGGCTGGCGTTCTCGTGGTCCTCCGTGAGTCTGGCGCGGTTCTCCTCCTCGAGCGCGAGGAGTCCGGGTGCGCCGATCACGCCCGCCTGGCGCATCCCGCCACCGAGGAGTTTCCGGTTCCTGCGGGCGCGCTCGACGAACGCCTCGCTCCCGACGAGCATCGAACCGACCGGCGCGCCGAGCCCCTTCGAGAGCGAGAACATCGCCGAGTCGACCGGTTCGACGATCCGTGAGGCTGGGACGTCGAGGGCGGCCGCGGCGTTGAACAGCCGCGCCCCGTCGAGGTGGACCGGGACGTCGAGTTCGTGGGCCGCCTCCGCCGTCGCCTCGATCGTCTCCGGCGCGATCGCCGCGCCACCCTTGCTGTTGTGGGTGTTCTCGAGACAGAGCAGTCCCGTTCCGGGTCGGTGGAGGTCCTCCGCGACGTGGCCCTCGCGGACCTGTTCCGCAGTTATGACGCCGCGGCCGTCGCCGTCGACCGTCCGGACCTGGAGGCCCGAGAGCTGGGCCATCCCGCCCAGCTCCCACTTGACGACGTGGCTCTCGCGTTCACAGAGCACCTCCTGGCCGTGCTCGGTGTGGGTGCGCACCGCGACCTGGTTCGCCATCGTTCCCGTCGGGTGAAAGAGCGCGGCCTCCTTCCCGAGGAGCTCGGCCGCCCGGGTCTCGAGTTCGTTCACCGTGGGGTCCTCGCGGTAGACGTCGTCGCCCACCTCGGCGTTCGCGCTCGCCTCGCGCATCCGGTCGTCGGGTCTCGTTACCGTGTCGCTGCGCAGATCGATCATGAGCGCGGTAGCGCGGCGGCCGTCAAAGAGGTGGTGGATCCTCGCCATCCGCAAGCGGTTTGGACGGCGGCTTCCGATCCTCGGGTATGGATCCGCGAATTCGGGAGCACGCCGAGACCGTCGTCGACCACTCCACCGACGTCCAGGAGGGCGACAACGTCGTCATCAGCGCGCCGGCGGTCGCGAGCGACCTGGCGGTGGCGCTCCACGAGGTGATCGGCGATCGCGGCGCGAACCCGATCTATCTGAACGCCGACGACCGCGCCAAACGGGCGTTCCTCCGCTCGCGCGAGGAGTTCGACACGCCGAGCCACGAGCGGGCGCTGATGGAGCAGACCGACGTGTTCGTCCACCTGCGCTCCTCGGAGAACGCCACCGAGACCAGCGACGTCCAGCCCGAGACCACCGCCGCGTACTCCGTCGCCCAACAGCCCATCCGCGAGGAGCGCCTCTCCAAACGGTGGTGTCTCACGCAGTTTCCCGCGCCCGCGAACGCCCAGCTCGCGGGCATGAGCACCGAGGCCTACGAGAACTTCGTCTGGGACGCCGTCAACAAGGACTGGGACGAGCAGCGCGAACACCAGAAACAGCTGGTCGAGATCCTCGATCCCGCCGACGAGGTGCGGATCGTCTCGGGCGAGCACACCGACGTACGGATGAGCGTCGCGGGCAACCGCGCGATCAACGACTACGGCGAGAACAACCTTCCCGGCGGCGAGGTGTTCACCGCGCCGGTCGTCGAGAGCGTCGAGGGCTCGGTGCTGTTCGACAAGCCGCTCTACCACCAGGGCCGCGAGATCACCGACGTCCGCCTCGAGTTCGAGGGCGGCGAGGTGGTCGAGCACTCGGCCGCCCAGAACGAGGACCTCCTGACGGAAGTGCTCGAGACCGACGAGGGCGCGAGCCGGCTCGGCGAGCTCGGCATCGGCATGAACCGCGACATCGACCGATTCACGTACAACATGCTGTTCGACGAGAAGATGGGCGACACCGTCCACATGGCGGTCGGGATGGCCTACGACGAGTGCGTCGGCGAGGAGAACGCGGTCAACGACAGCGCCGTCCACGTCGACATGATCGTCGACATGGCGGAGGACTCCCGGATCGACGTCGACGGCGAGGTCGTCCAGCGCGACGGCACGTTCGTCTTCGAGAGCGGGTTCGAAACTAATTAGCACACACTGTACTACGGCAACTGTGCGACAACGGATGTGTTCTAGCTTATAAGTCAGCTTGGAAAGGTGGGCTGAGCGGGAAGAATACGTCGATAAATATATTGAACAGGTAACTTCAGTCATCTATCCGGTTTGTAGTCTCCAAGAAGACCATGAGTCAGACAGTCTTAGATAGTCGAGAGCCTCCAAGCATATGTCAGGTGAGGTGCTAATAGATAAGTGTAATTCTGTCCCGAGCAACCTAATCTTCCCAAAGTGCCGTTTCTCGGCTCTTAAAGCTTGATCTAGTAAGAATAAATACATCCAGTGGTGTATTTTACATCCCATTATCCTCCAAGGATAAAAAACTGGGCTCAAGTATAGAAATACGCCGAAACTTCCGGGCATTATTCGTTCATCTATAAGATAGATAAACAAAATTGGAAAATACTGTAAGGTAGCTGATCATAATAATTGATAGCGATTGCCAATGTTTATGCAAACTCGGTGGAGCCATTTATACTAAAGAATGAGTGAGAATAACACAGGAACTATGGAAAACTTTGACCCTGATCTCTTTTCAGAGCGAGTAGAAGCGCATATCAAAGAAGCACAGCAAGAAAGAAATAATACTAATAACGGATCTGACTCTTTCCGTCCCTATTTGCGGAAGCGAGTAATTTTGAGTGATCGAACCGCATATATGTTATCACCTGATGAACTTCGGTATCTGCCTAAGTTCCTATGTGACGTAACTCTACGCACACCGGATGCTGAAATCAACGCAGATCACTTCCAGTACTGGTCCTGGACTGGTTGTATGATGTCTATCCACAACTATATTCAGGTTAGCGGTGATAATGAAAGTAATAATGACGCCTCGTATGCTATGACACGATTTGATTCTGATATACTGAGAGATCTGAGCACTCTTCTACAGGTTAGTCTTATGGTAAAAAGAGCAGAATCGCTAATTGCTCAAGGGATGGATATACCGGCACATCTCGCCAAAGAGTGTAATCCTAGTTACAGTGCTGTCTTTATTGATTCGTTCAGAATTGTCATCAGAATGTCTACATCCATCTTAGAGGGGCTCCTACGCAGACGATGTAATGCCCTGAACAAGGATGGTTCTCTAAAGAGAAATTTTAAGAACCTAACCACTATCGAAAGGATGGAAGAAGCCGGGCAGGAAGTTTCTGATGATCTCAGAGAGGTAGTCGAGGAGCACAAAAGAATCGCTAGCTACGTCAACGGTGAGAGAGCCTACTTATGGGAAGCGTTGCCACTGTGGCATAACGAATACGCTAAGCCAGCAACAAAGAAAGCTCTTGATAGTATTGATAATTTTACTAAAGAGAAGAAGGATAACATGCGTAGCCTGCTCGGTAGTTACATGACCACGATCTCGAAGGAACTTGAGAAATATAACAATGAAAAAAGTCTCTTCTCATTCTTGAATGCAGTCCGCAACCCGACTGCTCATAACGAGCAGATATTTCATTCTCTGGGTAGTATTTTTGTCAACCTTTGTTGTATGGTCTTCTGGGATCAATTCCCAGACGCATTCTACGAAAACCACAAAAAGACATTCTTTAAATCCTTATCCGAACCAGGTGCATGGGGTCTATCTCCTGGATTCCGACCGATCGATTTTTACCCATTATAAAACAGTACGTGGGACTGAATCGAGGGCTATAGCAGCCTATCGTCGCTCGGTTGAGTCGTACGGCTCGGTGCCGGAGGACGTCGAGCGGAGGCTGGAGTCGCTCGGGTTCGCCACCGAAGTGCTCGGCGAGCGCCCCGCTGAGAGTTCTTTCTGAAGGGATTGAAGGAGCCGGCGTAAGCCCGATCAGCGCAGTTTTCGACCCTCGTGGACCAGATCCGCGAGCAGGTGTGCCACGAGCGTGATCGCGGTGAGCGTCGAGAGCAGCCGGCTGAACGGGCGGAGCGCGACCGTGAGAACGGTGCCGACGACCACGTGACTCGCGAGCCGTTCGAGCGTCATGCCCACGTCGGGGAACACCTCCTCCTGGCTGGTGAACGCCCAGATCGGGTGGGTGACCGCGCGTCGGAGGTGTTTCCAGTCGCCGGTCTTCAGCCGGGCGATGGCGAAGTGATCGAGATCGACGAAGACGCTGAACAGGACGCCGTAGGCCCACAGCGCGAGCGTCCCGGGGAGCGAGCGGCCGCGAGCGAGGAGGCCGAGCGCGAGCGCGCTCACGACCGCGCCGATCCTCGCGTGGTCCGAGGAGTGCATACCGGCCCTTCTTCGAGCAGGGGTTTCAGCCCGTCGGCTCGGAATCCGAAAACGGGTTCAACGCGGGCGGTGTCCCTCCGGTATGATCGTACCCGGCTCCACCTCACAGGCGCTCGCGGCCGAACTCGCGAGCGTGCTCGACGACCGTCTCGCCCCCGTCGAGTACGAGCGGTTCCCCGACGGCGAGCTGCTCGCCTCCGTTCCGGGAATCGAGACCGACCGCGCGACAGTCGTCGCCTCGACCGTCTCGAGCGACGCCCACGTCGAACTGCTGCAGCTTCAGGACGCGCTCCGCGAGGCCGGCGTGGAGGAGATCACGACCGTCATCCCCTACATGGGTTACGCCCGTCAGGACCGTGCCTTCGTGCCGGGCCAGCCGATCTCCGCGCGGGCCGCTGCACGCGCGCTGAGCGCCGGAACCGACCGCGTGCTCACGGTCGACCCCCACGAGGAGGCGATTCTGGAGTTCTTCGACGCGCCCGCGGAGTCGGTGACGGCCGCGGATCGGCTGGCCGAACCGCTTCCCGACCTGACCGACCCCGTCTTCCTCTCGCCCGACTCCGGCGCGGTCGGGCTCGCGGAGACCGTCCGCGACGCCCACGGCGCCGGCGAGACCGACTACTTCGAGAAGACACGCCGCTCGGGAAGCGAGGTCGAGATCGCTCCCAGCGACGTCGACGTCGCCGGTCGCGACGTCGTCGTCGTCGACGACATCATCGCCACCGGCTCGACGATGAGCGAGGCGATCACCGTCCTCCGAAACCGGGCCCCCGAGCGGGTGTTCGTGACCTGCGTCCACCCCATGCTCGCGGACAACGCCCGGACGAAGCTCGCCCGCGCGGGCGTCGATGCGGTCTACGGCACCGATACGATCGAGCGCGTCGAGAGCCGGGTCAGCGCCGCCCCCGCGGTCGCCGGGGCGCTTCGCTGAACAGGACCGCCGCGAACGCCGCGAGCGCGACCGGAACGCCGAAGCCGGACTGGGTCGAGACCAACGCAGGCTCGACGGTCACCATCGTCGATCGATCGCCGACGCGAAGCTCGTGTTCGCCCGCGGTCTCGAAGCGTGTCGCGAACTCGACCGTCCTCGTCTCCCCGGCGTCCAGTCGAACGCTCCGATTCCCGCGGACCCCCTCGGCATCGAGGAGCTCCAGGTCGGCCCGGCCCGGCACTGCCGCATCGTTCTCCACCGTGAGGACGAGGGTGACGACCTCGCCCGGAGCGGCGGTCGACGACGACGGCTCGACGCCGGTCACGGTCGGTTCGGCGGGCTCGACGACGCGGACGTCAACGCTCGCGTCGCCCGCCGAGAGCGTGTACGTCCCCGGTTCCTCGAACGTCCGGTCGATTCCGATCTCGGCGTGCTCGCCGGGTTCGAGACGACCCTCGATCGCTCGGTTCGTCCCGTCGGCCGCGACGGTCGTCGCGTACTCGCCGGGGGCGTCGCCGGCGTTCTCGACGGTCGCGGTCGTTTCGAGGCGCTCGCCCGGAACGAGGACGAGTTCCTCGTCGGAAGCCAGCGGACGCTCGCGGTACGGCCCGGAGACGCGGTACGCCACGGGGTCGTCCGTCAGCCGGTACTCCATCCGCGGTGCGGTCAGGTCGAACGCCTCGTGGTGGGTCCGCTCGTCCCACATCACCGGCCCGTCACGGGTCTCGGTGTGGGTCCAGGCGACCTCGCGGACCCCGGGACCGCCCGCCTCCTCGACCATCGCGAGGAACGCCGACTGAGTCACGATACCTTCGTGCTCGTTCATCGCCCGAAGGACGTCCTGGAGGTCGCGTTCGCCGCCGCTCGCCAGCCTGATCCGTCGGTCGAGGTCGGCGGCGACGAGCGCGCCCTTGTGGTAGTCGGGACCGCGGGTCCACGTCGTGGGATCGGCGAGGACGTCGTCGGCATGGGGGGAGCGTTCCCCGCTGGCGAGGCGGTCGCGGAACGCCTCGAACTCGACGTCGCCACGTTCGTACGTCAGCAGCGCCGCGTAGTACGTCGCGGATCCCTCCCGGAACCAGCGTACCTCCCGATCGGCCTCGTACGTCTGGCGGGTGTGAACGTACTCGTGTACCCAGACGTTGTCCGGATCGTCGAGGCGGCTGTCCTCGCGCACCCAGACGTCCGACGCGCCGAACTGCAGTCCCCGGACGCCCCACCCGTCGATCGACGGTGCGACGACGACGAACACCCGATCGCTCCGCCCGCCGACCCGCAGGCGTTCCGTGGCGTCCCCGATCGAGGCGTGGATCGCGTCCCGCGATTCCGTGGGTGACGCCGCCGAGGGGACGACGAGCGCCACCGTCTCGTGGCCCGTCTCCCTGACGTCGACTGTGTGATCGCCGAGAAACGCGGAGTCGGTACCGACCGCTCCCAGTTCGGCGGTGGTCGTCCGTTCGAGGACGACCCGCTCGGAGCCGACCCACCGCCAGCGGACTGAGGTCCTCGGCCGCTCGACCAGCGCCCACTCGCCCGTGTCGACGAACACGAGTCCTCCCTCCTCGAACGCCCGGTCCGTCGGGACGGCGTAGGTCAGCGTCGGCGTCCGCGTTTCGCCGTTCCACTCGTACTCCCCGCCCGCCGACTCGAACCCGTCAGTAGCAGTCACGGTCGCGTCATCGGGGACGGTCGTCCGAAGCTCGATCACCGACTCGGGCACGTCGAACCGGAGGACGACCTCGATCTCGCCGGGCTCCTCGGTCGCCACGAGCTCCTGTTCGAGCCGGAGCACCTCGCCTCCGATGCCCGCGCCCGTACCCGTGGCCGTCGCCGGAACGGCGACGACGAACGCCACTAGGCAGAACAGGGCGAGAGCGCCGGCCCGGCGGTTCATACCGCCTCGATTACTTACGAAAAGATATTACTTTTGGCTGATATGAATCAGGCCGACGCCTCGGCGAGCGATTCGATCGCGATCAGCATCGTGACGCCCTCGACGTCCCACTCGCGGCAGTGGCCGTCCTCGACGGTACCGAGCTCCGCGGCGCGGACCTCCTCCGCGATGAGCTCCTCGTGCTCGCGGGCCAGCTCGGCGACGCGGTCGTCCGCGATGTCGAGCTCGACGCGGATGGGTGCCTCGAGAGGGAGATCGAGCTCCTTTCGCATCTCCTGGATCCGCCGGATCACCTCGCGGGCGTAGCCCTCGCTCTCGATGTCCTCGGTCAGCGCGGTGTCGACGTAGACGACGCCCCGCTCGGTGCCCTCGATCCGGATCCGGGTTCCAGAGACCTCCTCGGGCGTCTCCTCGACGAACTCGACCATCTCCTCGCTCAGGTCGACCTCCTCGCCGAGCGCCTTCGCGACCGCGGCCTCGAGCGCCTCGATCGTGGGCTCCTCGACTCGGGCCTCGTTGAGCGCGCCCATCACCTCGCCGGCACGGTCTCCGAACTCGGGGCCGAGAACGCTCATGTCCGCACGGGCGCTGTAGGCGAGCTCCTCCCACTCCTCGTCGGGAGCGACCACTCGAACCTCGCGGGCGTTGAGCCGGTCCTCGAGCAGCTCCCGTCGGCGACCGACGGCCTCGGCCAGCCGGTCGTCGCCGGCGGCGACCACCACGCGAGAGACGGGCCAGCGGAGCTTGCGTTCGGCCCGCTGGCGGGCGTTCGATCCCGCCTCCTCGGCCGCCCGAACCAGTTCGACGTCGGTCTCGAGCTCCCCGTCGACCCAGTACTCGTCGACGGCGGGCCACTCGCGTACGTGGACGGTAGCGGCTTCGTCGTCGTCGGTGAGGGTACCGTGTATCTCCTCGGCGACGAACGGCGCGTAGGGAGCGAGCAGTCGAACGATTCGGGTGAGGACGTGATACAGCGTCGCGTACGCCGCGTTCTTCGAGGGGCTGTCCTCCTCCTTCCACATGCGCTCGCGGACGACCTGGACGTAGAACCGCGAGACGTCCTCGACGACGAACTCCATCAGCGCCGAGAGCGCCTGATCTTGGCGGAACTCGTCCCAGGACTCGCTCATCTCGCGGATCACGGTCTGGAGGCGCGCGAGGATCCACTCGTCGACGAGTTCGAGGTCCGAATCGACGCTCTCGAGATCGGTCTCGTCCGGATTGAACCCGTCCATGCGCATGTAGGGCAGCGGGAACCGAAAGACGTTCCAGAGGATGTTGAGGTTCCGCTCCATCGTCGCCATCTCGTCCCAGGAGAAGCGCATGTCCTCGCCCTGAGGGTTGACCGAGAGCAGGAACAGGCGCATCGCGTCGGCGCCGTGGCGCTGGATCGCCTCGTGGGGCTGGACGACGTTGCCCACCGACTTCGACATCTTGCGGCCCTCGTTGTCGTTGGCGAAGCCGTGCATCAGCACCTCCTCGTAGGGGATCTCGCCGACGGCGGCGGTTCCCATGCCCAGCTGGGACCAGAACCAGCCGCGGGTCTGGTCGTGGGCTTCCATGATGAGGTCCGCGGGCCAGAGCTCCTCGAACCCCTCCTCCTTCTCGGGGTAATCGAGGGTACCCCACGACGCGACCGAGGAGTCGAGCCAGACGTCGAAGACGTCCGGCACCCGCTCGTAGGTCGTTCCGTCCTCGGTGATCGTCAGGTCGTCGACGGTCGGGCGGTGGAGGTCGATGGTGGAGGGGTCGACCTCCTGATCGACCCGTTCTGCGAGTTCCTCGCGCGAGCCGACCACGATCGCCTCGTCCATCCCGCCCGACCAGTTCTCCGGCACCCAGATCGGGATCGGGATCCCCCAGTAGCGCTGGCGCGAGACGTTCCAGTCGGGCGCGTTCTCGACGAAGTCCCTGAACCGGTTGTCCCGCGCCCACTCGGGGTGCCACTCGCTGTCCTCGATGTTCTCGAGCAGTTCGTCCTTGACGTCGGTGATCGTGATGAACCACTGGTCGGTCGCCATCTGGAGGACGGGGGTGTCGCACCGCCAGCAGTGCCCGTAGGAGTGGCTCAGCGTCCCCGAGGCGACGAGTAGCCCCTTCTCCTCCAGGTCCGCCGTGATCTCCCCGTCGGCGTCCTTGACGAACTGCCCCTCGTAGGCGCCGCCCTCGCTGGTGTAGACGCCGTCGCCGCCGATCGGACAGAAGACCGGCAGATCGAGCTCCCGGCCGCGCTCGAAGTCCACCTCACCGTGGCCCGGCGCGGAGTGCACGAGGCCGGTGTCCTCGGCCTCGACGTAGTCGGCGTGGTACACCCGTCGAGTGCCCTCGACGTCGGGGTTCGCGGGCACCTCCTCGACGAGCGGGTGGTCGTACTCCCAGCCGAGCATCTCCGAACCCGAAAGCTCGTCCTCGATCTCGTAGTCGTCGTAGCGGCCCTTATCGAGGACGTTCTCGACGCAGCCCTCCGCGACGTAGAGGACGTCCTTCTCGCCGTCGCGACTCGCGCGGACTCGCTGGTAGGTCAGTCCCTCGTTCACCGCGACGAACTCGTTGGCGGGGATGGTCCAGGGCGTCGTCGTGTAGATGACGAGGCTCCCCTCGCGATCGGCGAGCGGGAACTCGACGTACACCGTCGGGTCCTCGACGTCCTCGTACTCGACCTCGTTGTTCGCGATCGCGGTCTCACACCGGGGACACTGGCTGATCGAGCGCTTCCCTCGATCGACCAGTCCCCGATCGGCGACCTGTGAGAACCCCCACCAGGCGGCCTCCATGTACTCGGGCGTCACCGTCTTGTAGGGGTTCTCCCAGTCCATCCAGACGCCGAAGGACTTGAAGTCCTCCTGGAGCCCCTCGAGCTGCTCGTCGGCGAACGACTGGCACTCGGCGATGAACGCCTCCATCCCGAACTCCTCGATGTCCTTCTTGTTCTCGAAGCCCAGTCGCTCCTCGACCTTCGTCTCGATCGGCAGCCCGTGCATGTCGTAGCCCGGGCGGTCGGTGACGTCGTAGCCCTGCATCCGGAGGTGGCGGATGTAGGCGTCCTTCAGCGTCTTGTTCCAGGTCGTCCCCATGTGGGCCGCGCCAGACGTGTAGGGCGGACCGTCGACGAAGAAGAACGTCTCCCCGTCCGCGTTGGCCTCCTTCGTTCGTTCGTAGGCGTCGACCTCGTCCCAGTAGTCGAACACCCGCTGTTCGACCGCCTCGGGGTCGTACTGGTCGGGTACCTCGGCGAACCTGCTCATGTTCCCACCAATCAACCCGGCAGGTAAAGGCGAATCGGTCGAAAGCCCTCACTCGGCGCTGGCGCGCCTCGCTCACGGGACGCTCCGCGTCCCGTTCGCCAGCGAGGTCGCGGAGCGACCTCGCGCTGCTCGCCCTTTTCATTTCTAAGAAAAGACCGCTCTGCGGTCTTTTCGGGTCCAGAAAATCGCGAAGCGATTCTCGAGACCACCAGGACCGCTTGCGAGCGATTCCGATCGGAATCGCTCGCTTCCGAAGCCAGCCTTTCCCCGTACCGTTCGCGCGGGCAGTGGGCGTACCGCCCGCGCTCACGCCGGCCACCGGGCCGCCCGCATGTAGATCTCACTCGTCGATCGCCTCAGTCCGCCGTGCTTGCAGTCTCTCCACTACCGCTTGCCTCGGCGAGCGGCGGTTCGCGTTCGACCACGATCCCAGCCTGACCGCTCGTCTCGTCGAAGACGAGGTGGGTGTGGGGGTACGGAATCTCGACGTCCGCGTCCTCGAACGCCTCCCAGAGCGTCTCGTGGACCCTCCCGGAGGCCGCCGGATCGATCGTCCGGATCACGATCGCGAGCCGTCGACCGGTCACCTCGCCCGTTCGACGGCCCCGCGGATCTCCTCGACGAGCCGTTCGAAATCGGGGTTCTCGCCCTCGCGGACCCAGCGGTAGGCGACGATGCCCTCGCAGTCGATCACGAACACCGAGCGCTCGGCGACGCGCATGACGTCGTAGAACCCCTCGCGGACGACGCCGTACGCCTCGATGGCGTCGTGCTCGTAGTCGCTCAACAGCGGGAAGTTCAGTCCCTCCCGTTGGATGAACGTGTTCTGGGCGAACGGCAGGTCGGTGCTGATCCCGTAGACCGACGCGTCGAGGTCGTTGAACGTCGCCATCGAGTCGCGAAACGTACAGAGCTCCTCGGTACAGCCGCTGGTGAACGCCGCCGGGAAGAACGCGAGAACGATCGGACCGTCTCCGAGACGTTCCGAGAGGGTGAACTCCTCGACGTCGTTGTACGCTCCGCCGCGTGCGATCGGAACCGTGAAGTCCGGCGCTCGATCCCCTTGCTCGACCATGAGCAGTGCTCGGCCCGACGACCCATAGCCTTCGGGGTCCGGATCCGACTCGACACGGCTTTCCTCGTCGCACCCTTTCCTTTCGTCGTGCCCGAGTACCCCGATTCACGCAACGTCCTCGAACCCGACTGCACCCGATGTCCCCACCTCGCCGAGAGCCGCGAGTGCATCTCGTGGGGGACCGGCCCGCTCGATTCCTCCGTCATCGTCGTCGGCGAGGCACCCGGCGCCGGGACCCCCCAGGCCGACCGGTGGAAGGGCGGCAACTGGACGGGGATGGCCTACACCGCCCGCCACTCCGGGAGGGTGATCCGCGACCTCATGGAGGACGTCGGCTACACCGACGCCTACTACACGAACGCGGTGAAGTGTTTTCCGCCCGACGTTCCCGCGAACGAAGCGAGTGGGAGCTCGTCGGAGCCGGGCTCCGACGGTGGGAAGGTATCGAACAGGGAGCCGACCGACGAGGAACTCTCGAACTGCCGCGTCCATCTCCGAACCGAGATCGAGCAGGTGCGTCCGGACGTCGTCGTCCCCACGGGTAAGCACGCCACCGAGACGCTGCTCGCGCTCGACGACCGCTCGCTCGACGGGTTCGTCGGCCACGTCCTCGAGACGATCGAGTGCGAGGCGCTCTCGGTTCCTCTCGTGCCGGTGCTTCACCCCTCCTATCAGAACATCTGGATCGCCCGACTCGGTTACACGCCCGAGGAGTACCGTGACGCGTTGCGTTCGCGACTCGACGCCATCGTGGGATAACCTTCTTTGTCGCGGCCGTCGACGGTGCCCGTATGTCAGTCGAACCCACGGACGAGGACTGTATCTTCTGTCGGATCGTCGCGGGCGAGATCCCCTCGCGGACCGTCCACGAGACCGAGAACGTCCTCGCCTTTCTCGACGCGAACCCGCTCGCGCCGGGCCACACCCTCGTGATCCCGAAGGCTCACCACGAGACGCTCGCCGACACCCCCGAGGAGCTCGCAAGCGAGGTGTTCTCGGTGCTCTACGGGCTCACGCCGATCGTCGAGGAAACGATCGACGCCGACGCCTCGAACGTCGCGTTCAACAACGGCGAGGCGGCCGGCCAGGAGATCCCCCACCTCCACGGCCACGTCATCCCCCGATTCGAGGACGACGGCGGCAACCCGATCCACGCGATCGTCGGCTCGCGACCCGATCTCTCCGACGACGAACTCGACGATATCGCCGAGAGGATCTCCGCAAACCACCAGACGTAGTCTGGTGATATCGCCGAACAGCCAACCTACGTACAGACATGATTGTATTTTTTCACGAAGTCGAAATAGTGATATTACCTCAAACTCTCTATCCACCGTGTGAGTGATACCCATGCCAGCTGAGATAGCTACCGAGGAGACGCTAGAACCAGACGTTGATCCGACTACCATTCGACACGGTATCAGTCATGACAATTTATCGACATATTGCCTGATATTGGACACTTTAGAAGAACAAAATGAATTTGTAGCAGAGTGGGAAACATCATGTACCCTTCGCAACTGGATAAACTCAGAAATATTTAATGCCGTTTCTTCTGGAGAGGCAACCGCCGTTTTTGAGCCGCCTGACGAAGAAAATTATCTCCTGCGTACCAATATAGATAATTTAATATCTAATCATGAAGAGAGTTTAGACGTATGCACTCATTTCCAAGTAGATGGATATGATATAGAAATATCATGGGAAGAACAGCAAAGATCCAATAACTTTACTGTTGTTGCAGAGGCATATAATTTCGACATATTCAAAGAATATTACGAAGAAACATCCAATAATGATGCAGATGTACTTGTGGATGTTCTGAGTACAGCAGAACAAGTTGTTTATTCAGAGCTAAATATCGGAGAAGAAAACTCGGAGTATTAATTATGTCTTGTTCTGACGATTGTACACGCGATGGTTTGCGTGTGAAAACATATTTGCGGCGAAAAGGTAGTAGTTGTAAACTAAATCACGGAGAGCAATACGAGCAAGTAGTCAAAATTGAAAGCTATAAGAATAGTAATAAGAGAATACACATAAATTTGGAATCAACACATAACGAAATTAATATCCAGAATAACAGTCGCACTGATCTTCTCATTAAGCCAGGAGGTAACTTGAAAGAGGTATTTATAATCAACCAATCATCACCTTCAGCTAATCAGTATAACGAGGATGTCACAATAGATATCCATCATAGCTCCATGAAGATATCAAATAACTATAGTGAAATTATATCTATAATACAGAATCCCATCTCGGGGAATCCTAGTCCTCTTATGGATATTATAAATGATTGGGGGGAATTGAACATATCCTATGAATTAACAGTATGATCGAACAAGCAGCATTCGAAATCACGCCATTGCTCCTCATACTCGTGTTAGGACTTTTAGGCCCTTCATTTCATGAGAAGTGGAGACGGGTCGTTTCGGTCTATGAAGATCATTTCAGGGAAGAATACATCACCTATACATTATATACGTATGATAGATATGTTATTGTATATTCTATAATGGTGACCGGCATTTATGGTATAATTCACACACTTATTCTAGGATGGGAAGCAGTCGGTGGTGTTCCACTGTATATCTATTTCATAATTGGAGTATTCTGGATAGGAATTATTGGCGGGTCGTATCAGTTCCAAGACGATTGGTTTCCGTTAGATGAAGACAGTGAAAAGAACCCAGAAACATATAGGAGCTATTATTATGAGAAGAACGAGTCAAATAATCTCCATAATATATACTCTAATCCGATTGTAAAGAGAATCCCACTATTAAAACGATGGGATAGCTTATTCTATCCTCGAAATTATCTTGTTTTCTTAGATTTGATACTGATTACTTTTATACTCTATTTCAAATATCTCTCCCGGACTACTATTTGAATCTGTGCTACTAACGTAGTATAATATAAGTAACATATGAAGGCCCCCAGCGGCGCCAGTTCGCCTGGCTGCGGACGTAACATCGGCGAACCCAGTGTCGCGGTCGGGATTCGGGAGGTAGCGATGGGGTCTCTCGACAGGTTTAGACCAGCCGGAGGTAATCTTCGATGGGTGAATAGGCATCGCCCTTATTCTTGAGCTTCTGGATTTCGTTTTCGGCCTTATTCCGCTCCAGGCCAGATTCCTCCGCCCGTTGATAGACCTTCTCTTCCGGAACACCGGGCTCGCCATCGTACTCTTCTTGAAGCTCGCGGATGATCTGTTTGATCCCCTTCACGCGGTCGCGCTGGGTCTTCGAGCGTCCCGTCTCGATCACGTCGACGTCGTACTCTTCTTCCTCAGGGACGGTGAGGATCCCGAGATCTTCGAATGCTTCCTCGATAAGTGAGGTAGCATACTCGATATGGTGTGGCTCGACCGTCTCGGAGCGCTCCAATCGCGCCGCTGCATCCACGAACCGCCGGAACGAGTGAAACTGGAGTTTCACAGGGGGCCGGTCATCATCCAGACGCTCCTGTAGCGAGACGAGGCGGGTGGTAAGTTCTTCCCGTACGTCCTCTGAAAAGGCTGGTGTGATCGAACGCACCCCGGAGAGATACTGCGTCGCCGCGTCGCGCGTCAACGGGTCGACGCCGTAGTTCACCCGCCCACTCTCATGGCTGGCCACGACGAGATCAAACTTCGAGAGCAGTTCGCCGGTGATCGGTAACTGGTCGGACAACGGCTCGTACTTGTCCCAATCGCCGTATCTGGGCGTATCCGTCAGCAGGTAGCTCGCATGATTCTCGAGGCGCTTGTGGACGTTGGATTTGGTGATGGTGTGCGTGCCCGATTCGAGCAGACCACTGAGTGCCCGTCTCGTCCGTTCGCCAAGGTCGCCTGCCCGATGGATGAAGTATCGGTCGTACTGGTCATCAAGGAGGATTCCCGGCTCAACTGATTGGCCGGATGCGTTCGCGATCAGCCCGCCATAGCTCGCCCCGGTTGCGTTGATCGTCGTACTCCCTGGCGAAATTGCGGTGAGTGTCTCAAGCAGTCCGGATTGGTTTGCCTCTGAGCCGACGAATAGGGCCATGTTGATCTCTCCCCGGATGTGGCGTTCGCCGTGAGTATATATACACCCGCCAGTCAACTGTAGCGCGAGTAATCGTTGAGCGTTCTCTGAGATGCCGTATTCGTTGAGAAGGACGAGAAGACGGCGGTGGTCGTCCTGTGTGTCGGCAGCATTGGACTCGTTCGAGGTCATGGCTCTGGTATATCTCTGATGCGCTTAAATTCTAACTATTTAAATATATCGTATAGAACGAAAGAAAACCGCGCCAACGGATCAGGTTTCAGACCACGCGCAGATGATCCGACCCTGGTGAGTAGATGTCGCCCCTGTTCTTGAGCTTCTGGATCTCGTGTTCGGCCTTGTCCTGTTCTATACCCGCCTCCTCTGCGCGCTCCATGACCTTCTCCTCGGGCGCACCGCGTTCGTCGTCGTACTCCTCCTGGAGCTCGCGGATGATCTGTTTGATCCCCTTCACCCGATCTCGCTGGGTCTTCGAGCGTCCCGTCTCGATCACGTCGACGTCGTACTCGCCCGTCTCGGGGTCGATACCGATGTCCTGCAGACAGGAACGCACGATCTCGATCACCCGTTCGGCGTCCTCGCTGTCGACGGTGTCCGAGAGTCGAACCCGCGCGCTCGCCTCCGCTAGTCGCACGAGCGCCTCGAGCTTTCGGGCCGTCACGGGAACGGGCGCGTCCTCGTCGGCCCCCTTCGAGCGGAGGTCGACGTAGAACTCCTGGATCTCCTCGCGGGCACCGTCGGTCATCCGGGGATAACAGGTCTGCTGGGCGTACGCGATGTACTTGCGCAGCAGTTCGGCGTCGATGTCGGGGGCGACCTGCTCGGTGACCGCGTCGACCTCCTCGCGGGTGACGTCCGGCGAGCTCAGGTTCGTCCGCTGGGTGTTGAGCTCGCCCGCGTAGTTGGTCTGGAGGATGTGCTGAGCGAGCTTGCGGTCCTCGTCGGGGTCGGGCTTGTCGGTGACCGTGAAGATCAGGTCGAACCGCGAAATGAGTGCGGGCTCGAGGTCGATCTGCTCGCCAATCGGTTCGTACTGGTCGAATCTTCCATATTTTGGGTTCGCCGCGCCGAGCAGCGAACACCGCGACTTGAGCGTAGCGTTGATTCCCGCCTTCGAGATCGAGATCGACTGCTGTTCGAGCGCCTCGTGCATCGCCGAACGGTCCTCGGGACGCATCTTGTCGAGCTCGTCGACCGCGGCGATCCCCTGGTCGGCGAGCACGAGCGCGCCCGCCTCGAGCGTCCACTGCTGGCCGTCGCCGAAGTCGTCGCGGACCGCGGCGGCCGTGAGCCCGGCCGAGGAGGAGCCCTTCCCGGAGGTGTAGACCGATCGGGGCGCGATGTTGCGGATGTACTGGAGCAGCTGTGACTTCCCGGTCCCGGGATCCCCGATCAACAGCATGTGGAGGTCGCCGCGGGTACGCGAGCCGTCGGGGAGGTGTTTCGTCACCCCGGAGAAGAGCTGGAGCGTCATCGCGAGCTTCGCCTGGCGGTGACCGTAGATCGAGGGCGCGAGGCTGTCGATCATCCGCTCGTAGATGCCGGGATCGTTCGAGAGCTCGATGATCGCTCGCTTGTCCTCGTCGGTGATGTCCATGTCCTCGAACTGCTCCTCCTCGATCTCGACCGAGACGCCCTCCATGTAGATGTCGAACATGGTGGATTTCTCGCGGTCGGAGCCCTGCTGTTCGAGGTGGAGCACGCCCGTGACGCGGGCGTGATCGCCCGGCGTGACCTCACCGGTGATGTCGTCCTCGATGTGGACGTCGAGGCTCTGTGGGGTCTCGCCGCCGCGCAGCCCCTCCGGGCTCTCCTGGATGCGGAGCTTCTGGGCGTCGACGAACTCCGACTGGTCGAAGTTGATCCTGAAGGGACCCTGGCGCTCACAGCCCTGGCACTGATGCGGTTCCTGGAAGTCGCCCCCGCCCTGGGGGATCCGCGTGAGGGTGCCACAGCGCTGGCACTCGAAGGCCGCCTGTTCGATCTTGGGGCGGACGTCGGTCGCCTTCCGGACGATCCCCCGGACCTCCACCAGCGTGTTGACGTGCTTCGAGCGGATCTCACGGATCTCCGTCGAGTCGGGGAGGTTCCGGACCCGGACGTGGGCCTGACCGAGACTGACGTCGACGGGGAGGTCGTAGAGACGGAGGGCCTCCTCGGCGTAGGGCTGCATCTGCTCGGGCTGGTTGCGGTAGTCGTCGGCGACGTCGGGGTCGAACCGATTCAGGTCGGTCCAGTCGAGAAAGAGCGAGCGCTGTTCGTTGGGATAGTGCTGTGCCAGCTCGCCGATCTCGTTCTGATAGTACGTGCGGTAGAACTCCTCGAAACGGCCGACGAGCTCCTGGTTCTCCGCGCTGGCCATACTATCCCCTGTAGTCGATCTTCGGGTATGAACCTTCGGACTACGCCGAGCGACCGAGACCGTTCCGTCGATGGGGGCGGGTTCCGCTCATCCGGGTCCGCTCGAAACGACGGTGCCGTCGGTACCGGCCGCACTTCTGCTATTCTACTTAAAGCCTGACGATCGTTCCGCGTTCGCCCCGAAGGACATTGCTACCGTCTCGCATGGACACGGACTGACGCACCGGGAAACCGGCGTCTCGGCGGATCGTCTCGTGACGTCGCAGTCGAAACGCCCGCCGGAAGCAGTGGTTTTATATAGAACCACAAACAACGACTCGGTGACTATGAGCCAGCGAATGCAACAGGGACAGCCCATGATCATCATGGGAGACGACGCCCAGCGCGTACAGGACCGAAACGCGCAGGACTACAACATCTCGGCGGCGCGTGCGGTCGCCGAGGCGGTCCGTTCGACGCTCGGACCCAAGGGAATGGACAAGATGCTCGTCGACTCGACGGGCGGCGTTACCATCACCAACGACGGGGTGACCATCCTGAAGGAGATGGACATCGACAACCCCACCGCGGAGATGATCATCGAGGTCGCCGAGACCCAGGAGAACGAGGCGGGTGACGGCACCACCACCGCCGTCGCCATCGCCGGCGAGCTCCTGAAGAACGCCGAGGACCTCCTCGAGCAGGAGATCCACCCGACCGCGATCATCAAGGGCTTCCACATGGCGAGCGAGCAGGCCCGACAGGAGGTCGACAACGTCGCGGAGAACGTCGACCCCAACGACGAGGAGCTCCTGAAGAAGGTGGCAGAGACCTCGATGACCGGCAAGGGCGCGGAGCTCAACAAGGAGCACCTCGCCCAGCTGATCGTCGACGCCGTGAGCCAGGTCACCGTCGAGACCGACGAGGGCGACAACGTCGTCGACCTCGAGTACCTCGAGATCGAGACCCAGACCGGCCGCTCGGCGGGCGAGAGCGAGCTGCTCGAGGGTGCAGTCATCGACAAGGACCCCGTCCACGACGACATGCCCACGTCCGTCGAGGACGCGAAGGTGCTGCTGGTCAACGAGCCGATCGAGGTCGAGGAGGCCAACGCCGACACGAACGTCAGCATCGACAGCCCCGACCAGCTCCAGCAGTTCCTCGACCAGGAGGAGAAACAGCTCAAACAGAAGGTCGAGCAGATCAAGGAGACCGGCGCCGACGTCGTCTTCTGTCAGAAGGGCATCGACGACCTCGCCCAGCACTACCTCGCGAAGGAGGGGATCCTCGCGGTCCGGCGCGCGAAGAAGTCCGACCTGGAGTTCCTCACTGAGGTGCTCGGCGCCTCGATCGTCAGCGACCTCGACAGCGCGACCGACGCCGACCTCGGCTACGGCGACGTCGTCCGTGACGACGCCGACGAGCTGTTCTACGTCACCGGCGAGGACGCCCACGGCGTCACGCTCCTGCTGCGTGGCTCGACCGAGCACGTCGTCGACGAGCTCGAACGCGGCATCAACGACGCCCTCGAAGTCGTCGCCCAGACCGTCTCCGACGGGCGCGTGCTCGCCGGCGGCGGCGCGATCGAGGTCGAGATCGCCTCGCGGCTTCGCGACTACGCCGACTCCGTCTCCGGTCGCGAGCAGCTCGCGGTCGAGGCGTTCGCCGACGCGCTCGAACTCGTCCCTCGCGTGCTCGCGGAGAACGCCGGTCTCGACAGCATCGACACGCTGGTCGACCTCCGCTCGGCCCACGAGTCTGGCGACCAGCGCGCCGGCCTGAACGTCTTCAGTGGCGACATCGTCGACACCTTCGACGCCGGCGTCGTCGAGCCCGCCCACGCGAAGGAGCAGGCGCTATCGAGCGCGACGGAGGCCGCGAACCTCGTGCTGAAGATCGACGACATCATCTCCGCCGGCGACCTCTCGACCGACAAGGAGGACGACCAGGGCGGCGCCCCCGGCGGCATGGGTGGCATGGGCGGCATGGGCGGCATGGGCGGCGCGATGTGAGATAGGCAGTAGCCAGATCTCACAGGCCGCCGTTGCCCCTCGTCCAGATCGTCGTATCGGTGCGTGAACGATCCCGTTTCTTTCGACGCCGAACGCGGAGCTCCGTGTTCTCGTGAACGGCGCGAACTACCGAACTCAACCCGTACTGGGCCATTACCGTGGTAGATCGCCTTCGCGTCATCTGATCCGCATCCTCGTTCGGGCTCCTCACGCCTCGGATTCGGAGAGCAACGTCGCAGAAACGAGGTTGGTGATCCCCCGACGCAGACGCTCCATCACCGCCTGACTGGAGACGTCGAAGTGATCCGCCAGGTCGCTCGTCCGACACCGACGCGGGACGTCGTAGTATCCCGCTCGGACGGCGTACACTACCGTCTCGCGCTGACGATCGGTCATGCCGAAGGTGGCGTCCGCCCTGGGCACGGTGGCGGTGTAGATCTTCACGACGGTGAACTCGATCCCGTCGTCCTCGCAGTAACGTTTGAACCGCGAGAGGTTCGCGTGCGCGGAGAACCGGACGTTGAACTCCCAGCCCTCGTGGTCGCCGGTGACGGTGAGGATCTGCCCCTCACACCGTCTGATTCCGTTGAACAGGTCGCCTTGGTTCACATCCCAGTCGAGCGCGACGAGCGCGCGGTCCTCGAGCACCTCTACGGCCGTCACGTCGGCCGAGGTCCGCTCGCCGACGGCGACGAGGGCGGCGTCGACGTCGGACGCTACCACCCAGAGGTACGGCCGTGATCGCTCGCCTCGATCGACGAGCGTCTCGAGTTCGACCGTGACCCCCTCCGGGATCGACAGTACGCGCCCGAGGGCGAACGCGTCGGCCGGAACGCGTACCTTGAGAATGACGACCATGGTATGCGTTACTACGCTGTCGGTGGGCAAAACGCGTTCTCTGGGTAGGACGGTTCGCGACCGTAACGTTCGTCGCCCTTCGCCGTCGTTGCGCTTCGGACGGTGACGAACGGACCACCGTCGGGGACGCCCGTAGAGGGCTCAGCGAGCGGTCCCTCCCATATCAAGTGCTACGGCTATGCTTCTGGCCGGCGTTACCCCACGTATGGCAATCATACACGGACAGACTCCGGCACAGACGATCGAACGCTCCCCTCGACAAATCGTCTACCCGGCCAAGGAAGCGGCGGTCATGGTGGGTTCCACCCCGGTGGCGCGCTACGCCTCCTGGGCGGACCATCGCAGCGCGATCCGGCGCTCGGCCGACGACGCTCGATCAGCCGCGCTGGCGCGTCGAGTTCCCCGCCAGGTCGTCGTCCCGACCAGGCAGGCTGCGGCCCTGGTGGGCGGCACCCCGGCAGTGCGCTACACCTCGTGGACGGACCACCGCAGCGCCATCAGGTCCTCGGCCGACGACGCCCGAGTCGCCGCGCTGGCGCGCCGAGCGTCGTAGCGACGCGAACCCATGACCGCGGGACGACCACCCCTCGAAGGAGCGAGACGCCCCCCCCCCACCAACGGCGGACCGGGTGGTCCGTCGACCGGATTCCCATGACTGACCTATGACACTGACGCTCGGCGACGCATCCGAAATTCCCAGAAACGGCCGACGGTTCTACACGGTGAACGGCGAGAGCATCGCGGTGCTCGACGTCGACGGGAAACTGTACGCGATACGAAACACCTGTCCGCACATGGGCGGGCCGGTGGGCGAGGGGAAGGTGTTCGGAAAGCCCTCGGCGAGCCAGCACGTCGCCTCCCGTTTCGCGAGTTTCACGCCCGACGACGGCACACTCCGGAGGCCGCGAGCGGACGAGGCGGCCGCACCCGCCATCAGTTGCCCGCTGCACGGGTGGGAGTTCGACCTCGCCGACGGCACGCCCCGCTTCCCCGCGAAACGAGGCTTGAAGACGTACCCGGTCTGGATCGAAGACGGACTCGTCAAACTCGATCCGGGGACCGAGGAGGAACCCCCGCTGGCGATGGCGTAGTCCGGATCGATCCCTTCACGTCGCCACGACGACGGACCGTTCTTCCCCGTCACGGTCGTCGATACCGGGCGTTGGTTTATCTCTCCCGGATGCGTAGTTCGCTCATGCAAAGCGAGCAGGAGATCCGCGATCGGCTAGTCGACCTTCGGGACCACGACGAGGAGTACGACGAATTCGAGGAGGGCGGCGAGGCCGTCGAGGCGGAGGAACGGGGCTACATCGAGGCGCTCGAGTGGGTGCTCGAGGAGGCCGACCGGGGTCCGGGATAGCGGGCCGATCGACGGCGCATCGACGGATCGGGGCTACAGGAGGAACTAAGTGGTGCTCGCGATAGTTGCCGGCATGAAGACGCTGCTTTTGAACGGCGACGACGTCGCGGAGAACGCGCCCCTCGCGGAGCTCGTCCCCGCCATCGAGGAGGCGTTCGCGGCCTACGAGCGCGGCGACGCCCAGATGCCCCCCAAGTCCTACATCGACCTGCCGCAGTACAACGGCGACTTCCGCTCGATGCCGGCCTACATGGACGCGGGCGACTGGGACGCCGCCGGCATCAAGTGGGTGAACGTCCACCCCGACAACCCGACCGATCACGACCTGCCCACCGTGCTGGGGACGATGGTCTACTCCGACCCCGAGACCGCGGTCCCGCTCGCGATCCTCGACGGCACCGAACTCACGATGCAGCGCACCGGCGCGGCGGCCGCCGTGGCGACCGACCACCTCGCCCGTCAGGACGCGAAGAGCCTGGGCATCGTCGGCGCGGGCGCACAGGCGTACACCCAGCTTGAGGCGATCGCCGAGGTCCGGCCCATCGAGCGCGTCGTGATCAGCGACCTCGACGAGGAGCGCGTCGAGCGGTTCGTCTCGCGGTTCGAGGATCGGTTCGACGTTTCCGGAGGGTCGATCGAGGAGGCCGCGAGCTGTGACGTGCTCTCGACGGTCACGCCGGTCGAGGACCCGATCGTCCCCCGGGAGGCGATCGGCGAGCACACCCACGTCAACGCCATGGGCGCCGACGCAGAGGGGAAACACGAGCTCGCCGACGACATCCTGCTCGACGCCAAACTGGTGATCGACGACCACGCCCAGACCACCCACTCGGGCGAGATCAACGTTCCATACGCCGAGGGAACGCTGATCGACGACGACATCCACGCCGCGATCGGCGAGATCGTCGTCGGCGACCGTCCCGGCCGAACGTCGGAGGACGGCCTCACCGTCTTCGACTCGACGGGGCTCGCGATCCAGGACGTCGCGGCCGCGCACGTCGTCTACGGCCACGCCGACGAGAACGACAACGGCTACCCGTTCGATCTGCTCGGACTCAGCTAGCCCGGCGGCGTTGGATCGCGCCGAAGACCTTCGTCAGCAGCCAGACGATGAGAACGAACGGCAACAGCGGCACCAGCAGGATCAACAGCAGCAGGAAGTAGGTGATGCCGATGACGTTCATCTCCTGGTCGGGCCGACCCTTGAAGCCCGGCGTCACCGTTCGCACCACCTGCTTGATCGTGGACTCGTCGTCCGATTCGCTCATGGTCGGGATACGACGTCCCGGGGGATAACGATTACCGATCTCTCTCACTCGATGTGGACGGCCGGCCGCAGCGGGACGGCGTTCCCGGCCCGATCGACGGCGTCGTCGGCCTCCTCCTCGGCGTAGACCCGTACGTCGGCGTCGAACTCCCGCTCGAAGAAGCCGGCAGCCTCCTCGTAGACCTCCTGCTCGTCGACCTCCTGGAGGCGTTCGAGCTCCTCGTCGGAGCGCCCGCGGACGACGCCGACGAGCTCGCCGACGAGGTCGTTGACCGCGTCGCCGCGCTCGCGCAGCTGTTCGTCCTGCATCACCTCGCCCATCACCTGTCCGACGTCGGGGCCGGTCTCGACCACCTGCTCGAACACGTCGCGTTTCCAGTCGGCGGCGACGTAGATCCGGATCGTCTCCGGGTCCTCGCCGGTGACGTCGACGATGTCGGCGACGTCGCCCGTCAGCGACTCGATCAGGCGCTCCTCGACCTCGATCGACCGATCCTCGAACTCGGGGTCGACCGCCGGCCACGGGGCGTCCTCCGCCGGCTCGCCGGAGAGCTCCTCGTGGAGCTCGTTCGCCAGGAAGGGGACGATCGGCGCGAGCAGACGGAGGCGCGTCTCGAGCACCCGTCGAAGCGTCCAGCGCGCGCCCGGCCGATCGAGTTCGGCACGACGCCGGTACCACTTCAGGTGTTCCTCGAACCCGTAGAACGCCGTCTGGCTCGCGCTTCGGGTCTCGAAGCGCTCCATCGCCTCGGTGGTCTCGCGGATCGTCCCCTGGAGTTTCGAGAGCAGCCAGCGGTCGATCCCCTCGAGTTCGCGTTCGCCCTCGCCGGACTCGATGACGTCCCCTGCGCGGTTCCAGAACCGATCGAGCTGGTTGCGGGTGGACTCGACCTGGTCGGCGCGCCAGTCGTAGTCCTGCCACGGCTCGGCCGAGTTGAGCAGGAAGAAACGCACCGTGTCGGCGCCGTAGCGCTCGATCGCCTCGCCCGGCAGCACGACGTGGCCCTTCGAGGAGGACATCTTCCGGCCCTCGAGCAGCCCCATCCCCATCGAGGTGATCCCCTGGGGCCAGTTCGCCTCGTCGAACAGCTCCGCGTGGTGGAAGAGGTAGAACGTGAGGTGGTTGGAGATGAGGTCGTTCGCCGAACACCGGTAGTCGACGGGGTACCAGTGGTCCCACTCTGTGCGGAGCTCTATGGCTCGTTCGTCGGGCTCGTCGACCGCGTCGGCGCCGTAGAACAGCGTATCGAAGAACGCCCGGTCGAGCTCCTCCGGCGGGATCTCGTCGAGCCGGTGGGCGATCGTGTAGTATGCCATGTAGATCGTCGAGTCCGATAAGGGTTCGATGACGAACTCGTCGTCCCACGGCAGTCGGGTTCCCAGCCCGTAGTTCCGGATGCAGGGCCACTCGTTGAGCCAGTCGATCGTGTGGTCGAACTGGCCGCGGGTGTTCTCCGGAATCGCGTCCATCCCGGCGACCGCGCGGTGAGCCTTCTCCTTCCAGTCGGCGTCGTCGTACCGGAGGAACCAGGTGTCCTGGTAGGCCACCTCGACCTCGCCGCCACAGCGACAGACGACCTCCTCGGTGAAGTCGTACATCCCGGCGAACGCCCCCGAGTCGGCGTGGTGGTCGCGGTAGCGATCGCGGACGTCCTCGATCACCTCGCCGGCGAACTCGCCGTACGCGTCGAGCAGCCGTCCCGCGTGGAACTCCCGGTTGTAGAGCTGCTGGGTCGCCTCCTTCAGTCGGGGGTCGTCGCTCGCCTCGATCCCGTGTTCCTCGACCGCGTCGCGCGCCGGAATCTCGCCGTAGCCCTCGACCTCTAGAATGGGAACCGGCTCGATCGCCTCGACTTCTTCCGAGCTGATCCCGTACGCCTGCAGCCGTTCGGGGTCGGCCTTCGCCTCCCGCAGCGCCAGGTAGTCGTCGGGGCTGTGGGCCGGCACCGACATCACGACGCCGGTGGCGTTGTCGCTGTCGACGAACCCGGCGGGGAGGACGGGAACCTCCTCGTCGGTGATCGGGTTTCTCACCCGCTCGCCGACCAGCCGTTCGCCCGACACCTCCTCACGGACCTCGATCGCGTGGTCCTGCAGGCGGAGCTTCTCGATCGCCTCCCGGGAGACGAACCACTCCTCGCCGTCGACGTCGGCGATCGCGTAGGTCGCCTCGGGGTCGACGAAGGCGTTCGTCACTCCTCGAACGGTCTCGGGACGCAGCGTCGCCATCGGCACCGTTCGACCGTCCCAGGCGAACCTGACGAGGGTGTACTCCTGGAACTCCGCGTCCTCGCCCTCCAGCAGGTCGTGGGCCGTCACGGGCTGGTCCTCGTTCGTACAGTAGTTCACCGGGTGGAGCCCCTTCTCCAGCAGCCCTCGCTCGTGGAGCGTCTCGTACTGCCAGGTGACGAACCGCTGGTAGCGCTCGTCGTTCGTGGTGAACTCGCGGCGCCAGTCGATCGACAGTCCCAGCCGCTTCATCCCCCGTTTGTAGTGGTTCTCGATGAAGTAGCGTGCGAACCCCATCGGCGTCTCCAGGTCGGCGAGCTCGTCCTCGGGGACGTTGTAGGTGTCCCGGAGCACCGAGAGCTGCTTCTCCTCGCCCTTCTTCAGGCGCTCGACGGCGCCGATGATCGGCGTGCCGGTGACGTGCCAGGCGATCGGAAACAGCACCTCGTCGCCCCGCTGTCGGCGATATCGAGCGTAGACGTCGGGGACGGTGTAGGTGCGCGCGTGCCCGATGTGCATCCCGCCGCTCGGGTACGGGTAGGGAACGGTGACGAACGTGGTCTCGTCGTCGCCCTCGGGATCGGCCTCGTATCGTCCCTGCTCCGCCCACCGCTCGCGCCACCGCTCCTCGAGCGCCTGCGGATCGTAGTCCATGGCGGTTCTTCAGTCGGGGGGCCTGAAAAGCACATCCATACCCGACAGCGGCCGAGGTTGCACCGTCCGCGTCGGTCGTTCTCCCGATGTCGATCATTGATATGGCGTTGCAACTGCAAGCCCATCCCTTGTACCCTTCCAACGCTTACCCTAGGATATATCATCGATATGAGCAAATGGGGAAATAATCAAACGTGAACACGAAAATCAACGGATTCGTTAACTAATGGACGGATCCGACGGGACACGCGGAACAGGCGGACGGAACGGGGGTACGGGGATCAGCAGACGGAGCCTTCTCGGTGCTTCGGGAGCGCTCGGAGCGAGCGCGCTCGCCGGCTGTACCGGCAGCGAGTACTTCGGCGGGGCGGCGGCGGGGTTCGACGAGCAGTCGCTCATCGTCGGCTACCAGCCCTTCTACACCGAGTCGTGGTCGGCGCTGGTGATCCGCCACGCCGGGCTCGCGGAGAAGTACCTGCCCGAGGAGTACTCGGTAGCGGCCTGGGAGGTCGCCCTTCAGGGGGCGGTGATCGGCAACAAGATGATCTCCGAACAGAACGACATCGGCTACACCGGCGACATGCCGACGATCACCGCGATCGCGAACGAGGAGACGGCGATCGACATGGTGGCCGTCGCCGGCTTCTCGGAGGGTCAGCAGTGCAACCTCTGTTTCGTCCCTCGTGACTCCGACATCGAGGAGGCCGCGGAGCTCGACGGACACGAGATCGGCGTCACGACGGGGACCTGCACCCACCGATTCCTCCTCGAGGCCATCCAGAACGAGGGCATCGACGTCGACCTCTCGGATCAGGGCATGGAGACGGTCGTGACGAACATCCGGGAGGGAAGTCTCGCCGCAGGTGCCGGCTGGGAGCCCGCCCCCTCGCGGTCGGTCATTCAGGAGGGCGCCGCCGAGTACCTCTTCACCGGAGCGGAGTACGACGCGAACGACGCCGCCGGTCTCCTCATGCTGGACTCGATGGTCGAGGACCACCCCGAGGCCGCCAAGGGATGGCTGAAGGCCGAACTCGAGGCTAAACACATCATGGCGACCGATCCCGAGCGGACGGTCGACCTGATCCAACAGGAGGGCCAGCTGCGCGATTACGAGCGCGAGACGCTCCACGCGGTCCTCTACGAGAACATCGACGCCAACCCCGAGATCGAACGGATGCTGTTCTACACCGACTTCGAGGCCGTCGACGAGGTCGAACGGTTGATGAAGCAGGAGGCACCGGAGTTCCTCTACGAGAACCAGGGGGTCATCTCGGGGATCCCGCCCGAGGAGCGTTACCGAACCGAGCCCCTGCGGGCGGCGATCGACGAGCTCGAGGACGAGGTCGACTGGGAGCCCCTCAGGGAGGCCGAACGATGAGCACGAGCACGATCGAACGGGTCCAGCGACGGTTCGACGACGGCGCCGTGCCGTTGCCCTCCAGACGGGTCCTCCAGGGGACGTCGATACTCCTGTTCTTCGTCCTCTGGTCCGTCGCCGTCCGCGTCGGCTTCCTCGGGTTCGACAAGTTCGTCGGCCCCGAGGTGGCGCTCGCGGCGCTGTTCGAGGCGCTCGGCGGCGCGCCGATGACCGAGAGCGGGGAGACGATCTACGAACACGCCGCGTTCTCGGCGCTTCGGGTCGTCGTCGCGATCACCCTCGCGATGGCGATCGCCATCCCGCTGGGGCTGACGATCGGAACGAGCCGGCCCTGGGAGGACGCCCTGTTCCCGGCGCTCGAGGTCTTTCGACCGGTGCCGCCGGTCGCCTGGGTACCGATCGCCCTGCTGCTGATGCCGACGTTCCGAAGCGGCGTGATCTTCGTCGTGTTCGTCGGGGCGTTCTTCCCGATCCTGATCAACACGATCGAGGGCGTCAAGGGCGTCGAGGAGGAATACGTCCAGGCGGCATCGAGCCTGGGCGCCGAGTCCCGACAGATCTTCCGCCACGTGATCATCCCGGCGACGATGCCCTCGATCATCACTGGCGTCTCGCTAGGTGTCGGCCTGGCGTGGATCACCGTCGTCGCCGCCGAGATGATCGCCGGCGGCGTCGGCATCGGCTACATCATCTTCCAGGCCTACCGGCTGCTCGACACCCCGACCGTCGCCGTCGGCATGATCGCGATCGGCGTCCTCGGCTACGTCTCGGCGTCGCTGGTCCACCGGATCGGACACCGTCTCACCCGCTGGCAGGACGTCTCGGGCTGACGACCAAACCACCCACCCTACTCATGAGCAAACCAGACTCTCTCACGAACGAAGCGACGACGAACGAAGCGACGACGGACGAATCGACGGCCGGAAAGACCGGCGAGATAGACATCAACGACCTCACGAAGATCTACGACCCCGAGGGCGAGCACGTCCTCGCCGTCGACGACATGGACCTCCACATCGAGGCCGAGGAGTTCGTCGCGCTGCTCGGCCCCTCCGGCTGCGGGAAGAGCACCGTCATGGACTGCATTGCCGGCTATCTCGAGCCGACCGAGGGCGACGTGATCGTCGACGGAGAACGGGTCACCGGTCCCGATCCCAAGCGCGGCGTCGTCTTCCAGGAGAACCGCCTGTTCCCCTGGAAGACGATACAGGAGAACGTCGAGTTCGGCCCACAGATGCGCGACGGCGTCGAGGAGGGTCGCGCCCAGAGCATCCTCGGCGAGATGGGACTCGAGGGGTTCGAGGACGCCTACCCCTCGGGGCTCTCCGGCGGGATGCAACAGCGCGCCGAGCTCGCCCGACTGCTCGCGAACGACCCGGACATCATGCTGATGGACGAGCCGTTCAGCGCGCTCGACGCGCTGACCAAGGAGATCATGCAGGAGAAGCTGATCGAGGTGTGGGAACGCGACAACCGGACGGTGCTGTTCATCACCCACGACGTCGAGGAGGCGATCTTCCTCGCGGACCGCGTCGTCATCATGACCGCCCGTCCCGGCGGGGTCAAGGACGTCATCGACGTCGACATCGAACGGCCGCGTAGCTCCGAGGTCCTCACCACGGACCGGTTCACCGAGCTGCGCGAACGCGCGCTCTCGGTCATCCGGGAGGAGGCCCAGCGCGCGCTCGAACAGGAGGAAGGCGCCTGATGGAGTCGCGCCGGCGCCTCGTTCGAATCGGCTCGATCCTCGCGGTACCGCTGCTGTGGCTCCTCGTGAGCCGGCTCGGCATCGCTCCCGGACTGCCGACTCCGGTGGAGGTCGCGACCGCGCTGGTCGCCGAACTCTACCGCGAGGACTTCTGGATCTCGACGGTCCAGAGCACGATCCGCGTGCTGGGTTCGTTCGTGATCGCGGCGGCGGTCGGCATCCCGCTGGGACTGTTGATCGGCCGGTACACCGTCTTCGCCGACCTGACGTTTCCCGCCCTCGAGATGCTGCGGCCGATCCCGCCGATCGCGTGGATCCCCTTCACGATCCTCGTCCTCCCGGCAGCGGAGCTCTCGATCATGTTCATCACCTTCCTCGGCGCGTTCTTCCCCATCCTGCTCAACACGATCCAGGGCGCACGCGGCGTCGAGGTCGAGTACTCGCGGGCCGCCCAGTCGCTCGGTGCGACCTCGTTCCAGACGTTCCGTCACGTCATCTACCCGAGCGCGCTGCCGGCGATCCACGCCGGCATGATCGTCGGCATGGGGCTCGCGTGGGTCAACCTGATCGCCGCAGAGATGGTCGCCGGTGGCACCGGCCTCGGATTCCTCACCTGGTCGGCCTACACGAGCGGCTCCTACCCGGCCATCATCGTCGGGATCATCGTCATCGGCCTGCTCGGCGCCGCCTCCTCGACGCTGGTTCGCTGGTTCGCGAACTGGCAGATCGGGTGGCAGGAGGTCGAGGCCGCGTGAGCTACGCCCGGGATCGATCGCTTCCGCACCCCCCGACGAGAGCGCTCGCGCCGCTGGCATCGATCACGGGATTCCTCGTCGGCACCGCGCTGTTGCTCTGGGCGACTCCCGTCGGCGGTCCGACGTTCGAACCCGCGTTGTTCCCCAGCCGTATTCCGCTCGAGGTCGCCGGAGCCGACCCGTTCGTCGCCGTCGCCTCGATCGGTATCGGCCAGAGCCGGCTCTACGTGACGGGGGTCTCCGCCCTGTTGCTTCTCTCCGGAGCGATCGCCGCGCTCGTCGGTTCGCGCGGCGGCGCGCTCCTCGGTGCCGGACTCGGCGCCGGGGCCGCCGGAACCCTGGTACGGGTCTCGGGCTGTCACTGCGGTGCCGGTTCGACCTCCTACCTTCTAGAACTCGCCGTCTGAGCGCCGCGCGGTCAGTAGAACTGCTGGGGGAGCGCGAGCGCGATGCCGTTGGTCCAGCCGAAGCCGAACTGGAGCGGGTACTCGCCGCCGCTGCCCACGCCCCCGCCGGTGACGTCGTACTTCTCGAGCATTCGCCCCGTCTCGTCGAACACGTCGCGGTTGAGGTCGAGCCACCGGCCCGCGATCTCGCGAGCGAGCTCCTCGTGGCCGTAGCGCTGGAGCCCGACGACCGCCATCCAGTGGAGCGGCGCCCAGCCGTTGGGTGCGTCCCACTGCTCGCCCGACTCGGTGAGCGTGGTCACCAGGCCGCCGGACCGGAGAAAACGCTTCTCGAGGGTCTCGGCGACGCGCGCCGCCTGCTCGTCGCTCGCCGCCCCGCTGAAGAGGGGGACCACCGCAGCGAGCGTCCAGGAGTCCGTTGGCTCCCCGCGTTCTCGCGAGTGGTCGAAGTAGAACTCCCGTTTCTCGTCCCAACAGTAGCGATCGATCGACGCCCGGCGGGCCGTTGCGGCGTCGCGGTACCCCTCCGCGGCCTCGGCGTCGCCGACGTAATCGTGCCATCGTGCGAGCGACCGTTCGGTGCCGTACAGCAGCGCGTTGAGGTCGATCGGGATCCGGTCGGTCGTCCGGATCGTCTCGATCCCCTCGCCGTCGAACCACCGGCTGCTGAAGTCCCAGCCCGACTCGCAGGCCGCACGGACGTCGCGGTAGACCGCCGAGGGATCGCGATCGATCCGGCCCGCGAGTTCGACGTCCTCGCGGTAGGACTCCGCGCGCGGCTGGGCCTGGTCGTCCCAGTAGCGGTTGAGCACGGCCTCGTCCTCGTCGAGACGGACGGTTCGACGATGGGCCTCGCCGGGTCCGATCTCGTCCGCGCCGTCCATCCAGAACCCGTACTCGCGATCGAGGTGCGGGAGGTACTCCTGGGCGACGTCGGGGCCACGTTCGGCGGCCAACAGGTCGAGTATGCGGTTGAACACCGGCGGATTCGATCGAGTCGTGTAGTAGACGCGCGCGCCGTTGGGGACGAACCCGTACCGGTCGATCAGCGAGGCGAAGTTCTCGACGACGTCCTCGATGACGTCGACTCGCCCGTCCACGGCGAGCCCCTCCGCGACGAAGTAGCTGTCCCAGTAGTAGCTCTCGCGGAATCGCCCGCCGGGGATGACGCTCCGGTTGGGGAGGGGGATGGCGGTCTCGCCCTGTCGCTGATCGACGGGGTCGCGAATCAGGTGGGGCCAGAGCCCGTCGATGTACCACTCCATCGACTCCGTCGGGGGATTCGCCGCCGTCACCGGGTCCTCCGGCACGGTGAAGTGGTCGTGGACGAACCGTTCGAGATCGACGTTCTCGACTTCCTGTTCGTCCTCGAACCTGGACTGGATCGTTTCCGGCTCCTCCGCGGGAACGCAGTCGACGAACGTCTTCGAGTCCGAGAACACGCCGTTCTCCTGGGCCGTCTCGAAGAGCCGTCCGATGAGTTGGGGGTACGCGGAGGGAGAAGGCATGTTCAACGATAGGTGCCGGAGACACTTTGTCCTTGTCGACATCGAGCCGGCACGCGGCGATCGAGCGCCGCGTCTCCGCGAGCGACGTGACGGGGTCGATCAGTAGAGGACATGTTCGGTGTCGTAGGAGCCGAGCCAACGAACCCAGCCCTTCTCGGCGATCGACTCCACCCGATCGAGCGCCCGCTCGGTACGCTGCTCGTACATGCCCGCCTCGATGTCGATGTGGAAGAGGTAGTCGCCGAGGCGGTCGCCGCTCGGGCGGGACTCGACCCGCGAGAGGTTGATGTTCTCCTCGGCGAACGCCTCGAGCAGCTCGAGCAGTAGTCCAGGATAGTTCATGTTGGGATAGACCACGATCGTCGACTTCCCGCCCGCCGCCGAGCGCTCCGCGACGGGGGCGACCACCAGAAAGCGCGTCGCGTTCGAGCTCCGGTCCTGGATGTCCTCGGCGAGCACGCGAAGCTCGTCGCCCGCGTCGTCGGACTCCGTCCGACTGCCTGTAGGACGTGGTCCTGCAGCGTTCTCGGGGTGTCCGATCGCCGCGATCTGTGGGTTCTCGCGGGCGCGCTCGACCCCGCGGGCGGTGCTGGCGACGGCCTCGTGGGTGGCGTCGGGGTGTTCGCTCTCGAGGTACTTCCGACACTGCGCGAGCGCCTGCGAGTGGCTCGCGACCGTCGAGAAGTCGGTTCCCTGTGCGAGCAGCGCGTGTCTGATCGGCGTGACGATCTCCTTCACCACCGCGACGTCGTACTCCGAGAGCGAGTCGAGGCTCTCGGTGACGCTGCCCTCGATGCTGTTCTCGATCGGGATCACCCCCCGGTCGTACTCGCCGACGGCGATCGCCTCGACGATCGCCGTGACCGACTCGCGAAACTCCACCTCCTCGGCGACCGCGTTCGCCGCCCGGTGTGAGTACGTCCCCGCCGGGCCCAGCGTGACTGCCCTCATCGCCCGCCGGTTTCGCAGACAGCGTCAAAAGCCCTCGGGTCCGTCGACGGCCTGCGTCGGCGGATCGCTTCGGTCCGGGTCCCAATCGAGGGGCGGCTCATGGCTCGTGTCAACTCGGCACAACCGCTAAGTGCGTTCGTCACCGAGTTCCCGATAGGCCCATGCTCGAGACACCGGTTCTCGAGATCGTGATCGCGCTCGTCGGGATCCAACTGGTCGCCCTGCTCTATCTCTACTACCGCGCCGACGGTGAATCCTCGGCCACGGCGACCACGGCGGAACCGACGGACGACCCCGCGAATCCGCCCGACGGAGTCGTCGAGTGTGGCGACTGCGGGGCGAAGAACGACCCGAGCTACCGCTACTGCAGGCGATGTGTCGCCGATCTCGCGGGGGACGGCGTCCCCGGCTCCCGGGATCGATCTCCCCAGGGACGGCTGTTTTAACGGTTCAGCGTGTGGATCGCGTGGCCGAGCGCGTTCTCCGCGGCCTCCTGGACGGCCTCCGAGAGCGTCGGATGGGTGTGGATCGTCGCCGCGACGTCCTCCAGGGTGGCGCCGAGTTCGATCGCGAGTCCCACTTCGGCGACGAGTTCGGAGGCGTCGGGGCCGACGATCTGGCCGCCGAGGACGAACCCGCTCTCCTCGTCGGCGACGATCCGGACGAACCCGTCGGTGTGGCCCGTCGTCAGCGCGCGCCCGCTGGCCTGGAACGGCATCTGTCCCGTCACGGGCGAGAACCCGGCCTCCTCGGCCTCGGCCTCGGTCATTCCCACCGTTCCTATCTCGGGCTCGGTGAACACCGCCGCGGGGACGGCCTGGTAGTCGAGGGCGCTCGGCTCGCCCGCGATCACCTCGGCGGCGACTCGGCCCTCCTTCATTCCCTTGTGTGCGAGCAGCGGCTCGCCGGCGACGTCGCCGACGGCGTAGACGTGACTCACGTCGGTCCGTGCGCGGTCGTCGGTCGCGAGGAAGCCGTCCTCGTCGGGCTCGAGCCCCACGCTCTCGAGGTTCAGCGTGTCGGTGACGGGTTCGCGCCCGACCGCGACGAGCACCTTCTCCGCGTCGAACGTCGACTCCTCGCCGTCGGCGTTCTCGGTCGCGACCTCGATCCCGTCGTTGGTCTCCTCCCAGCCCTGGGCGGCCTCGCCGAGGTGGAGTTCGACGCCGAGCTCCTCGATGTTGTCGACGACGGGCGCCGCGAGGTCGTCGGTGTAGCCCGCGAGCGCCTCGTCGAGCATCTCGACGATCGTCACGTCGGTGCCCGCCTTCGCGTAGACGCCCGCGAGCTCCATACCGATGTAGCCCGCGCCGACGATCACCAGCGAGTCCGGCGCGGAGTCGGGCGAGAGGGCGTGGCGCGAACTCAGCACGTGCTCGCCATCGAACTCGAAGCCGGGGATCTCGATCGGTCGCGAGCCGGTGGCGACGATCGCGTGTTCGAACTCGATCGACTCGCTGCCCTGGCCCTGCCCGTCGTGGGCGACGCGGGCCTTGTGGCTGCCCGCGAACTCCGCGGTCCCCTCGACGAGGTTGACGCCGTTCGCCTTACAGAGCTTCTCGACGCCGCCCGTGAGCCGGTCGACGATGCCTTCCTTCCACTCGACCATCCCGCCCATGTCGATCGCGGGGTCGGCGTGGATCCCCATCTCCTCGGCGTTCGCGGCCTCGTGGGCGACTCCCGTCGCCGTGATCAGCGCCTTCGAGGGGATACAGCCGTGGTTGAGACAGACGCCGCCGAACGCCTCGCGTTCGACCAGCGTCACGTCCAGATCGAGCTGTCCCGCGCGGATGGCGGCGACGTAGCCGCCCGGTCCCGCGCCGATCACCAGTACGTCCGTTCCGGTTGAGATGTCTCCGACGACCATGGTTATTCTAACAGCAGCAGGTTGGGGTTTTCCAGATATTCGATCAACGTGTTCGTGAACTCGGCGGCGACTGCCCCGTCGACGATCCGGTGATCGATCGACAGCGACAACGGCAGCGTGTGGGCTGCTCGCACTTCACCGTCCTCCGCGATCGGTCGCTCGTCGAGCTCCCCGAGCCCCAGGATCGCGACCTCGGGGTGGTTGATGATCGGGGTGGCGAACTCGCCGCCGATCGCCCCGAAGTTCGTGATCGTGAACGTCCCGCCCTGCATCTCCTCCCTGCTGATCGAGCGTTCGCGCGCCTTCTGGGCGAGTTCGTTCACCTCCGAGGCCAGTTGGAGGACTCCCTTCTCGTCGACGTCGCGTACGACGGGCACCATCAGCCCCGCGTCGGTGGCGACGGCGATCCCGACGTCGTAGTAGTTCTTCACGACGACCTCCTCGCTCTCCTCGTCGAGCGAGCTGTTGAGGTAGGGGTGCTGTTTCAGCGCGGCGACGACCGCCTTCATCACGAACGGCATATACGTCAGACGGACGCCGCGCTCCTCGGCGATCGCCTTCAGCTCTCCCCGGGTCTCGACCAGCCGCTCCACCTCCGCCGTGTCGTGGTGGGTGACGTGTGGAGCGGTGTACTTCGACTGGGCCATCTGTCGGCCGATGGTCCGTCGGATCCCGCGGTACGGTTCGCGCTCCTCGCGCTCGCGTGGACCCGTCTCCGTCTCGGCCGTTGCCTCGGCCGCGTCGGTCGGAGCCGCCCGCCGGGCCTCCGTGTACTCGCGGACCGCCTCGGGCGTGACGAACGCCTCGCCGTCGCGGGTCTCGTCGGTCGGGACGGCGTTCAGGTCGACGCCCTGCTCCTCGGCGAGCCGGCGGGTCGCGGGCGCCGCGAGCGTGCGCTCGCGGTCCGCGGCCTCCGGTGGCTGGGAGTCACCTTCCTGGGAGGAGACCGCCGACGAGAGCTCCTCGTCGAGCCCCGACGGACCCTCCTCGGATCCCGCGGACTCCTCGGACTCCGCCCCGTCCCGGTCTCCCTCCGCGGCCGAACGAACGTCGCCCTCCGAGATCCGTCCGCCCGGGCCCGAACCCTCGACGCTCGCGACGTCGACGCCGAGTTCGCGTGCCAGCCGGCGGACGTTCGGCGGCGCGAACACCCGTTTGGAGGCGGTCGGCGCCTCCTCGTCCTCGGTTCCGGCGGCTCTCCTGTCCTCGCCGGCGTCCGCCTTCGTGACGGCGGGCCTCCCCTCGACCTTCGTGGGTTCGCGTTTCCCTTCCCCGCTGCTCGGCTCCGCAGCCTCCGGTCCGGACTCCTCCTCTTCGGCCGGCTCCTCGCCCTCCACGTTGAACGTGATGATCACGTCGCCGACGGGGACCACCTCGCCCTCCTCGGCGAGCAGCTCCTTCACGCTCCCGTCGACCGGCGAGGGGACCTCGACGACGGCCTTGTCCGTCTCGACCTCCGCGACGGGCTGGTCCTCGCTCACCTCGTCGCCCGGCTCGACGAGCCACCTGACGATCTCCCCCTCGGCGACGCCCTCGCCGACGTCGGGGAGCTTGAACTCGCGTACCATGCTCAGAACTCGACGGCCTCCCTGATCCCTTCTTCGATGCGGGCGGGCTCGGGCAGGTAGTAGTCCTCGAGCGCGTACAGCGGGAACGGTACGTCGAAGCCGGTGACGCGCTGGATCGGCGCCTCCTGGTAGAGCAGCGACTCCTCCTGGATGGTGGCGGCGATCTCCGCGCCTAACCCCGCCGTCTTCGGCGCCTCGTGGACCACGGCCGCCCGGCCGGTCTTCTCGAAGGAGTCGACGATCGCCCCCTCGTCGAGCGGCGAGAGCGTTCGGAGGTCGACCACCTCCGCGCTTATCTCGCCGTCGAGGTTCTCGGCGGCCTCGAGGGTGGGACGGGTCATCGCGCCCCAGGTGAACACGGAGACGTCGCTGCCCTCCCGACGGACGGCGGCCTCGCCCAACGGTATCTCGTAGGGCTCGTCGGGCACCTCCTCGCGGAACGCTCGGTAGATCAGTTTGGGCTCGAGGAACACGACGGGGTCGGGATCGCGGATCGAACTCGCGAGCAGGCCCTTCGCCTCGTGGGGCGTGCTCGGGACGACGACCTTCAGTCCCGGCTCGTGGACGTAGAACGCCTCCTTCGACTCGGAGTGGTGCTCGGGCGCGCGGATCCCCCCGCCGTAGGGCGCCCGCAGCGTCATCGGGCAGGTGAACCGCCCGCGAGAGCGCGTTCGAATGCGTGCGGCGTGACTGACGATCTGGTCGAACGCGGGGTACATGAAGCCCGAGAACTGGATCTCGGGCACCGGCCGAAGGCCGTAGGCGGCCATCCCGATCGCCGTGCCGACGATGCCCGACTCCGCGAGCGGCGTGTCGATCACGCGCTCGTCGCCGAACTCGTCGTACAACCCCTCGGTCGCGCGGAAGACGCCGCCGTTCTTGCCGACGTCCTCTCCCATGACGATCACGTCGTCGTCGCGCGCCATCTCGTCTCGCAGTCCGTCCCGTACCGCCTGTACCAGCGTGAGGTTCTGCGTGCTCGTGGTCTCGGTCTCTGTTTCGCTCATCAGTGTCCTCCCAGTAGTGAATCGTCGCCGTGTTGCTCGCGGATCGATTCGAACCACTCCAACTGCCGTTCCAGCCGGTTGGGCATCTCCGCGTAGACGCTCGCGAACATCTCTGCGGGCTCGGGGCGCTCGACCGACTCGGCCGCGTCGATCGCCGCCGCGACCTCCTCCTCGACCCCGCTCTCGATCGCCTCGACCCGTTCCTCGTCGAGGTAGCCCCGATCGAGCAGGAACGACTCCAGGCGCGGAATGGGGTCCTTTCGCTTCCACTCCTCGACCTCCTCCTCCTGGCGGTAGATCGAAGGGTCGTCCGCCGTCGTGTGTGCGCCGAAGCGGTACTGGACGGCCTCGATCAGCGTCGGCCGCCGCTCGTCGTCACCGGGATCCTTCGCCTTCTCGAGGGCCTCGCGGGTGACCTTGTACACCGCCAACGGGTCCATGCCGTCGACCTGAACGCCCTCGAAGCCGTAGGCGACGGCCTTCTGAGCGAGCGTCTCGCTCGCGGTCTGGCGCTCTCTGGGCACGGAGATCGCCCACTGGTTGTTGTTGCAGAAGAAGACGTTGGGGGTGTCGAAGACGCCCGCGAAGTTGAGCGCCTCGTGGAAGTCGCCCTCGCTCGTCGCCCCGTCCCCGAAGTAACAGACGAACGCCCTCTCCTCGTCCTTCAGCCGCGAGGCCCAGGCCGCCCCGACGGCGTGGGGGAGTTGTGTGGCGATCGGGACGGCGACGGTGAAGACGTTCTTCCCCTCGGGGATCGCGTTGCCCGCCTCGTGGCCCATCCAGTAGAGCAGCGTCCGTTTCAACGATACCCCGCGTAGCATCGCCACGCCGTGCTCGCGGTAGCTGGGGAAGACCCAGTCGTCGTCCTCGAGGGCATAGGCGCTCGCGATCTGGGCGCCCTCCTGGCCCGACAGCGGCGGGTAGGTCCCCATCCGCCCCTGGCGCTGGAGGCTCACCGCGCGCTGGTCGAACCGACGGGCGAGGCGCATCCCCCGATAGATCTCGACCATCGACTCCTCGTCGAGGTCGGGGAGGGCCTCCTCGTCGACCACCGATCCGTCCTCGTCGAGACAGCGGACGCGCGTTCGAGGATCGCGCTGTAACGTACTCACGACTGGAGACACCTCGGCATACCCGAACGGTCTTTCGCTCGGGTTATAGGATTTTCGTAAAAAGGTTTACTATAGGGGGAGATATTGCCGACCGGCCGACCGATCGGCGGGCGACCCCGGCGGGTCCCTACCGAGGCCGCGACACCCGTTTCCCGTCGCTCGGGAGCACGTACCGAAACCGACGATGGGTTTATGGGGTGATCGAGCGAGGATCTACCCACCTGAGCTGGTTTCGCTCGCGAACCCACGCGGCTGCCAGCCGAGAAAGAGCCATGTCACGATCCGAAAACCCCACCGGCGTCGAGGACGAGAAGTCGGTCTACAGGGAGTACGTACTGGACGTCAGAATCGTCGAGGAACGCCGGCCGGACGGCGACCCTCGGTATCGGTTCGAGGCGCCCCAGCACGAGGGGATCAGGTTCGACGATCCCGAGCGTGCGGAGCTGTACGCCGACGTCTACTTCGACGTCAACGGGTTCCAGGAGGCGGGAACGGGCGACCGGGGCGTCCCCCCCGAGATCATCCAGGCCGGACAGGACACGCTCGCCGCGTACTTCCTCACCCAGCCCGGGATCGACGAGAACTGGGTGGCGTCGTTCTACGGGATAAAGAACACCAAGGTCGATCGATACGCCTCCTGGGTCCACCAGCGCGCCGAGGAGATCCGCGAGGGGGTCGAGGAACGCGACGTGGAGTAGCCTCCCTCCACGGCGCGTTGTTCCGTACTCTCACCGCGAACCCCGTCGAGCGAGACCCTTCTCGATCCGTCGGTCGGTCGCCGACGTCCCTCGTTCGACGCCCGCTCCTCGAGCCGTCCGGAGCCGCTATACACTGCTCATTACCGGTACTATCGGATATGATTCCTCTCTAGAACTATTATAAAATTTCTTCTACCAGGCCGCTAGCTAGTCGCTCGCATGGTCGAGTTCACCCGACGAAAGCTGATGGCGACGTCCGTGGCGGCGGGGCTCGGTGCGAGTGTTCCAGCCACGGCGGCCGCCCAGGAGGACGACGAGGAGGACGAGGACACGCCACACGCCCCCTACGTCCAGGGGGAGATCGAGCGGTTCGCGACGACCGCGTTCGGCGCGGAGGTCACCGGGCCGTTCGTCACGCAGGGCGGGACGCTGATCTTCAGCCTCCAGCACCCGAGTCGACAGAACCCTGCCCCCTTCGACAGGGGCGGGGTGGGGTACGTGAAGGGCTTCGAGTTCGATACGGGCGGCGACGGCGGCGACGAGTTCGACGAACTCGGTATTCCGACGACGAAGGACGAGCAGGGCCGGGTCCGGGCCGCGGGCGGCGAGTACGAACTGCTCGCCCAGGAGGACGACAACGTCGGGGACGGCGAGGACCTCGGCATTCCCGTCACGCCCGGCGGGCTGCGGATCGACGAGTTCGCCGGCTCGCGGTATACGAACATGGGCCACGACCCCGACATGAACCACCTCGTCGAAACGAACGACGAGGGCACCGAGGGGGTCCTGTTCACCAACTGGGAGCAGAGCCCCGGCAACGTCAGCCGGATGCCGATCCGTCGCGAGGACGACGGAAGCTGGAGCGCCGACCTGGAGAACACGAGCAACCTCGCGAACACCGAGGAGCTCCGCGAGCTCGGGGGCACCCGGATCAACTGCTACGGCGACCTCAGCCCGTGGAACACGCCGTTGTCGGCCGAGGAGGAGTACGCCCATACGCGCGTTTCGCTGACCTCGACGGTGAGCGACATCGTCGAGGAGGGCACCGGCGTCGGCCGCCGTGGTGCGGCCTCGTTCTGGAACCGGCCCAACGCGGGCGAGACCCAGGAGGCGATCGACGAGCTCTACGGCGACGACTCCTGGACGCTCCAAGGCAACTGGGCGCTCAGCGGGCTCGAGCTCCACGCGTACTACCTCGGCGCCGAACCGGTCGATCAGGACGGCGACGAGAACACCCTTACGCCGATCGACGACGTCTATCCCAACCCCTACCGGACCGGCTACATCGTCGATTTCCGTGAGCCCGAATCCGACGAGCCCACCCCGATCAAGTACTGGGTGTGCGGCCGGGCCGCCTGGGAGTGTCCGGACGTCCAGAGCGACGAACGGACGGTCTATCTCAGCTCCGACGGCGAGAACAAGGGCTTCTACAAGTTCGTCGCCGACGAACCGATCCCGAGCTACGAGGACCCCGACGACGTCGAGGGTACCCTCCACGCGGCGACGGTCACCAATCAGGACGCCGCCGCACGGAAGCCGCCGGCGGAGGTCGACCTCGAACTCGAGTGGATCGAACTGGGCCACGCCTCCAACCACGAGGTGGAGTCCTGGATCGCCGAGTACGACGACGTCACGCAGGTCGACTACCTCGAACACGCCGAGACTGACTGGGAGGAGGACCTCGAGACGGCGCTCGAGGAGGCCGATCGCGAGGTCGCCGAGAACGGCAACCGGGACTACGTCACCGACGAGGAGATCGTCGAGTGGGCCGACCAGTGGGAGGAACACGGACCCGACGGCGTCGACGAGCACCTCCGTCGAGTGCCGTTCATCGAGACCCGTGCCGCCGCGAAGGAGACCGGCGCGACCGTCGAGTTCCGGAAGAGCGAGGGTATCGACAGCGCCACCGACGCGGGGCCCGGCGACTACGTCTACGTCGGCATCTCCGAGGTCAACGACGGCATGAGCGACGACGAGGGCGAGATCCAGGTCGACCGCGTCGACGGCGGGCTGGTCTACCGGGCGGAGATCGAGGAGGACTGCGACATCTCGACGCTCGAGCCGGTCATCGTCGGCCCCGACGGCTCGGACCCCGCGGAGGTCGCGGACGAGGCGCTGCTCAACGTCGACAACGTCTACGTGATGGACGACGGTCGGGTGCTCTGTTGTGAGGACGCCGCCCAGTACGGTCGTTCGTACCCCAACGACTGCATGTACGTCTACACGCCCGACGAGGACGACTCGGTTCCGGGCGACGACGAACGGAGCGAGAACGGAGATGCGAGAGCGGGAGAACCCGTCGAGGAGGACGAGCGGGAGACGGACGCCGAGGAGGACGAGAAGGACGCCGAGGAGGACGAACCGGGAACCGAAGACGACGCCGACGCCGAGTACGACGGAGAGTAGGTCCCTCGCTTTCCCCTTCGCTCAGTCGTTCGCACGCGCCGTACGGCGCGCGGCCTCGACGTTCTTTCCCTCTCGCAGGACGCTCTCGACGAACAGCTCGCCGGCCTTGTACGACGAACGGACCATCGGCCCCGAGGCGCAGTAGAGGAAGTCGAGTTCCTCCTCGGCGACCCGCCGCCAGGTGTCGAACTCGTGGGGGTGGACGTAGCGAGAGACGTCGAGATGCGAGCGCGAGGGCTGGAGGTACTGCCCGAGGGTCACGACGTCGACGTCGATCTCGCGCAGGTCCGAGAGCGCCTGGTAGATCTCGTGGGCGTGCTCGCCGACGCCGAGCATCAGGCTCGTCTTGGTGTAGATCTCCGACTCGCGGCTCACCTGCCGGAGCACGGAGAGGCTCTGGTCGTAGCCCGCGCGCTTGTCGCGGACTGGCCACTGGAGGCGTTCGACCGTCTCGACGTTGTGGGCGATGACGTCGGGCTCGGCGTCGATGATCTCTCTCACTAGCTCGGGTTCGCCTCGGAAGTCGGGAATCAGCACCTCGACGAGGATGCCCGGGTGGCGCTCCTTGATCTCGCGGATCGTCTCGGCGAAGTGGCCCGCGCCCTGGTCGGGCAGGTCGTCGCGATCCACGCTCGTGAGCACGACGTAGTCGAGGCCGATCTCGGCGATCGCGCTCGCGACGTTCGCGGGCTCGTCGGGATCGAGCGGCTCCATTCCGCCCGTCTCGACGTCACAGAAGTTACAGCCCCGCGAGCAGCGATCGCCCATCAGCATGAACGTCGCGGTACCCCCTTCGCCGGAGGCGCCGCCGCTCCAGCACTCGCCCAGGTTCGGACAGTTCGCCTCCTCACAGACGGTGTGGAGGTCGTGATCGCGCAGGGTGCGTCTGATCCCGGCGAACTCCTGGCCCGACGGCGGTCGGGTCTTCAGCCAGTCGGGCTTGCGCGAGAGGCTCATTGGACGTACTGGGGACCGATCGGGCAAAAGCCTACGGGAACCGCTCGTCCCCGTCGAACGCAAGGCGAAGCTTCTGCAGGAGGGCGACTCGAGACCCCCCAATGTGGGACGACGCGAGGACGATCGGGGGTGACCTCGGTACCCTGTTCGTGCTCCTCGGCGGACTGATGGCGGGATCGACGCTGGTGGCGGCGGTCTGGCGCGAGTGGTACGCGATCCCCGGTTTCCTCCTCTCGGCCGCACTCACCGCCGGGCTCGGCGCCGTCCTGAACCGCTGGGGGACCGACTCCCCGGACACCGATCCCGCCCACGGGCTCGTCACCGCCGCGCTCGCGTGGCTGTTCAGCGGCGTGCTCTGTGGCCTGCCGATTCTCTTCGTCGCCTGGACGGTCGCGCTCGACCCCTCCCGGTTCGCGACCCCCGAACTCGACCGGACGCTCGTCGTCTTCCTCTCGCCGACGAACGCGGCGTTCGAGGGGATGAGCGGCGTCACCGGAACCGGACTGACGATGGCACTCGACGAGTCGGTGCTCCCGGCGACGATCCAGTGGTGGCGTTCGCTGGTCCAGTGGATCGGCGGCGTCGGCGTCGTCGTGCTCGCGGCGGCTGTCGTGCTCACCGGCGAGAGCGGCGCGTTCAGGGAGCTCTACGAGGAGAAGGCCGCCGTCGAGACGATCGGCGAGAGCACCGAGGAGACGCTGCGGGCGATCTGGTGGGTGTTCGTCGCGCTCACCGCCGGCTCCGTGCTCGCGCTGTGGGCCGCGGGCATGCCGGCCTGGCAGGCGATCAACCACGGGATGACCGGCATCTCCACCGGCGGGTTCACGGTCACCCCCGACGGGATCGCGAGCTACGACGACCCGGTCATCGAGGCCGTCCTGCTGCCGGTCATGGCGCTCGGAGCGATCTCCTTCGCCGTCCACTACTACGCCCTGCGGGGTGACGTCCACGCGCTCTACGCCGACCGACAGACGCGCTGGCTGCTCGGGATCCTCGGCGCCGGCGTCCTCCTCGTCGGGCTGTTCCTCTTCGCCGGGCCGTTCGTGAGTCCCGGCGACGCCGTCCGGTTCGGCGCGTTCCAGTTCGTGTCGGCGCTCACCTGCACGGGCTTCCAGACCGACACCGCCCTGGGAACGGTCTGGTCGCTCGAGGCACAGCTGTTGCTCGTCGGCGCGATGACCGTCGGCGGCGCGTCGGGCTCGACCGCGGGCGGGATCAAGGTCATCCGCTTCATGTCGCTGACCAAGGGCTCGTACTACCGGATGACCGAGGCGTTCTTCCCCGATGTCCAGCGTACCCCCCAGATCGCCGAGGCGGAGGGCGAGGCCACCGTCGATCACTCCTCCTCGGAGTTCGATCAGGCCGCCGCGGTCGGCCTGCTCTGGATCTTTCTGCTTCTCTTCGGCGTGATCTGCCTGCTGCTCGTGCTCGACCTGCCGCTCGAGGTCGTCCTCTTCGAGGTGGCGAGCGCCCAGGGCAACGTCGGCCTCTCGGCGGGGCCCACCGGTCCGACGATGCCCGACGCGGCGAAGGGGATCCTGATGACGAACATGTGGATCGGCCGCCTCGAGATCATCCCGGTCGCCGCGCTGGCGCGGGCGCTGCTCAAGGGGTTCGGCGCCGACCTCGACGAGGTCGACGTCGACGAGGACGACGTCGGCGAGGCCGAAGGAGGGGAGGACGAGGACGGCACAGAGGACGCCGACGCGGGCGACGGTGGCGACTAGAAACGCCTTTCCTCTCCGGGGCCCCCTACCCGACAGATGCAGGTCGCCGAAGCGCTGCCCGAGTTCGCGGAGGCGTTTCCCTTCGAGGAGTTCAACGCGATGCAGCGCGAGGCGCTCCCGGCGCTGCTCGACGAGGAGGTCAACGTCGTCGCGAGCGCGCCCACCGCCTCCGGCAAGACGGCGCTCGCGGAGCTCGCCATCTGTCGGACCCTCCGGGAAGGGGGCACCGCGCTGTTCATCGCGCCCATGCGTGCGCTCACGAACGAGAAGGAGGGCGAGTGGGAGCGCTTCGAGTCGCTGGGCTACTCGGTCTACGTCGTCACCGGCGAGCGCGATCTGAACCCCCGTCGGGCTCGCCGCGCGGACATCCTCGTGATGACCCCCGAGAAGGCCGACTCGGCGACGAGAAAACACGACGGTCGCCGTTACGACTTCATTACCGGCGTGGACTGCTGCGTGATCGACGAGGTCCACCTCCTCGATTCCGAGAAGCGCGGATCGGTGCTTGAGGCGACGGTCTCCCGGCTGCGGCGGCTCTGTGACGTCCGGATCGTCGCGCTCTCGGCGACGATGCCCAACGTCGAGGACGTCGCCGACTGGCTCGACGCGCCGCCCGAGGCGACGTTCTCCTTCGGCGACGACTACCGACCGGTGGAACTCCACGCCGACGTGAAGACCTACTCCCACGGCGAGAACTCCTTTGCCGATAAGTACCGTCGGCTGTATCGTGCGCTCGATCTCGCCGAACCCCACGTCCGCGAGGACGGCCAGGCGCTGGTGTTCGTCTCCTCGCGCCAGGACACCGTCCAGGCGGCGAAGAAGTCGCGCGACGAGCTCGCACAGCGCGACGTGCCCGTCGGCGCGCGCGGCGACTACGACTTCCACACCGAGACCCAACAGTTGGAGAACGACACGCTCCGCCAGTCGGCGCTCGACGGCGTCGGCTTCCACCACGCGGGACTCTCGAAGAACGACCGCGACCTGATCGAGGGCTGGTTCAAGGAGGGGAAGATCCAGCTGCTGTTCTCGACCTCGACGCTCGCGTGGGGGGTGAACCTTCCCGCACGATGCGTGGTGATCCGCGACACCAAGCTCCACGACCCCCTCGAGGGCGAGGTCGACATGAGCCCGCTGGACGTCCTCCAGATGCTCGGGCGCGCGGGCCGGCCGGGCTACGACGACGTGGGCTACGGCTGGGTGATCTGCGACCGCTCGGAGGCGGATAAGTACCGCCGGTTGCTGCGGGAGGGAAAGGAGATCGAGTCCCGGCTCGCCGAGGACCTCGACGCCCATCTCAACGCCGAGATCGCGCTCGGGACCATCCGGGACCTCGAGGACGTGATGACGTGGATCGAGACCACCTTCTACTACGTGCGCGCCCGGAGCAAACCCGAGAAGTACGGTTTCGACACGCTACGCGAGCGCGTGCGCGCGACGCTCGATTCGTTGGTCGATCGCGGATTCGTCTCGCTCGGAGAGGAGCTCTCGATCGAGGCCACCCCGTTGGGGGTGCTCGCCTCGCAGTACTACCTCCGGCTCTCGACCGCCGAGCGCTTTCACGCGCTCGCGGACGGCGAGACGATCGGGACTGATCCGATCCTGCGGACGGTCGCGCAGGCGACGGAGTTCGACAGCGTCAGCGCACGCAAGGCCGAGCGCGATGCGATACGCGCGGCGCTCGGGGGCTCCGACTCGGACCTCGACGCGGGCGAGCGGAAGGTGCTCGCCGTCCTCCGGGGGGCGATGAACGGCACCACTCCCTCGGAGCTCTCGGGCGACGCCTGGGTGATCCGGCAGAACGCCCTCAGGCTGCTCGCTGCGCTCCACGCCTTCTGCGAACGATTCGCCGGACCCGCCGACGCGACCCTCGTTCGCCGGCTGGAGGCCCGCATCGAGTACGGCGTGAGCGACGACGCGGTCGGGCTGACCGCGATCGACGGCGTCGGACCGGGTCGGGCGAGCAAGCTCGCCGCCGAGGGGATCACCGCTCCGGGAGAGGTCCGGGCGGCCGGCGTCGAGGGGCTCGTCGAGGCGGGGCTCACGGAGAGCGTCGCCGAGAGAATCCACGCGAACGCGGGCGGGCTGCCCGCCGTGTCGATCGACTGGGGGGCGTTTCCCGAGGAGATCGCCCGCGGCGAGAACGAGCTCCGTGAAGTGGGCGTCGCCTCGACCGAGGGCGGGGGGCGCGCGGCGATCCGCGTCGTCGTCAATGGAGACGTCGAGATGACCGCGACCACCGCCTATCTCGGTTCGACGACCGTTCCAGTGGGGGTTTTCGGTGCCGACGACGACCTCACCTATACGGTCGAGGTGGCCTTTCCCGACCTGCCGATCGCGCCCGTCTCCGAGAGTCGATCGGTCCGCGTCGTGTAAGCGACGGCCGAACGTCGACTACTCGGTCCGCGCCAGTATCGCCTCGCGCAACTCGTCCGGATCGTCAGCGACGGCGTCCGCCGGCGAGAGGTCGATGTCGCCGTGGGCGTCGATCCGGTAGGCGACGACGGTCGTCCCCGCCCGGGCGGCCGCCTCGACGCCGTTCTCCGAGTCCTCGACCGCGACGCACCGATCCGCCGAGACGCCCAGCTCGCCGGCCGCGTGCTCGAAGATGGCGGGCTCTGGCTTCCCGGGCCCGTCGATGTCCTCGGCGCTCACCACCGCGTCGAACTCCCCTTCGAGGTCGAAGCGCTCGAGCACGATGTCGATCCAGTCGTGGGGCGAGGAGGAGACGAGCGCGGTCCGGACGTCCCGCTCGTGGAGCTCCTCGAGCAGCTCGTGAAGGCCCTCGAGCAGAGAGACGCGCTCGCCGTAGAGCTCCTCGGCGGTGTCCTCAAAGATCCCGACGAACTCCTCGCGCGTGAGCGCGGTCCCGTACTCCTCATCGAGGTAGTCGTAGATCTCGCGGTAGTTCATCCCGGTGACCTCCTCGACCTCGACGTCCTCGCCGGGGACGGTCTGCGGGAGGATCTCCTCGCGTTGGAGTTCGGTCCAGTAGTCCTCCGAGTCGACCATCACGCCGTCCATATCGAACAGCACGCAGTCCATACCGGTCGGTCGAGCGCGTCCGGTAAACTCCCCCCGCTTTCGACTGCAACGGACGGAGGTTTATCGCCGATGGCGGAGCCAACCCGGGCCATGACGGAACCCGATGCCATCCACGTTCTCGCCGGCGACTGTCGCGTCCAGGCCGACGAGGTGGCCCACCGCGGCGAGGTGGTCGTCCTGATCAAACCCGACAACACCGTGCTCGTCCACGACGTCGACGGCTACCAGCCCGTCGCGTGGCTCACCCGCGCCGACACCGTCTCCCACGCCAGCAACGGGGGCTTCTCCGTCACCGCGACCGCCGGCGACCGAACCCTGCGGGTCGAGTCGAAGAGTGCCTACGGCTTCGGGCGCTATCCCGGTTCGAGGGCGGGGATTCCGGTGGGGGACTGTCCCGATTGTTCGCGCGTGCTCGTCCGGGCCGGCGGTCGCGTCTCGTGTCCCGGCTGCACGGCGGAGTACGGTCTGCCCGACGGCGCGAGCGTGCTCGAGGAGAGCTGTGAGTGCGGTCTGCCGCGAATGGCCGTCTCCCGGGGCGAGACGTTCGAGCTCTGTCTCGATCGTGCCTGTGAGTCGCTCGACGACGCCGTCCGCGATCGCTTCGACGGCGCGTGGGACTGTCCGGACTGCGGCGGCGTCCTCCGGATCATCCGTCGCGGCGGGCTGCTCGCCGGCTGCGAGAGCTACCCCGACTGTGAGATCGGTTACGTGGTTCCGGACGGCGTCGTCGACGGCGACTGTCCCTGCGGACTGCCGATCTTCGAGACGCCGCGAGGGCGGCGTTGTCTCGACGCGACCTGCAGCGCGGTCGACCGGTGAGCCTTTGGCCCGCGGGCCGAACCCCCGGACATGGATGGACCACGGGGTAGACTCGTCGACGGCGACGTCCGCGTCGGCGGCGACGCCCGCCAGCGCTACTACGACTCGCGGGGCTACGGCCGGCCGCTCGAGGGGAACGACCTCCTCCTCTCGCCGGTCGAGGCCGCCCACCTGCTCCATCGGGGGGATCTCGGTGCCGTCGAGGTCGACGGCACGGAACGGGAGTTCGCGGCGTTCGTCACCGGGATCGAGGACCCGGGCTTCGCCGTCCGTTTCCTCGTCTATGCCGACCTCCGCGAACGGGGGTTCTATCTCTCGCCCGCGCGCGAGGACTGGGTCGACGACCCGCCCGCGGCCGCCGACTTCGCGGTCTACGAACGTGGCTCGGGTCCCTGGGACGACGAGCCGTACTCGACGGTTCGCGTCGTCGGCGAGCGCGCCGACGTTCGCGCGGCTGCGCTCGAGACCGGGGTTCTGGCCGTCGTCGACGAGGAGAGCGAGGTGACCTACTTCGAGGTCGAGCGTCCGGGGATCGAGGGCGACTCGGCGACGCTCGGGGACGGGACGATCGAGGGGGAGCTGATCGCCGACCGGGTGATCGTCTGGGACGCCCCCGAGCGCCTGTTCGGCGAGTGTTTCTACGGCCAGCCGCTCGCGGGCAGACGGAGCGACCGGGGCATCGTTCAGCTCTCGCTGGTCGAGGCGGCCTACCTCGCGCGCCGCGGCACCCTCGACGTCGACGGGGCGGTGCTCGATCGAGGCCGGACGGTCGAGGGCGCGCGCTTTGACCGTCGGCTCGCCGTCTACGCCGACCTTCGCGAGCGCGGGACCGTCCCCAAGACCGGCTTCAAGTTCGGCGCCGACTTCCGCGTCTACGGCGACGTCGAGTCGGTCGACGAGCTGGGCCATTCCGAACGCCTCGTTCGCGTGCTCCCGTCTGATCACGTCTTCTCACCGCGGGATCTCGCGCTCGACGTTCGCCTCGCCCACGGCGTCCGAAAGGAGATGACGTTCGCGCTCGCCGGCGACGCGATCGAGTGGTTCACGGTCGGACGGATCACGCCGTAGCCCGGCTACGCACCTCCGCCGTCCGATGGACGGTGGGGTAAGCGAACCCTTTTTGCGCCGTCCCGGCCGACCGTGAGGTAGACCTGGGTTCTCTGCGGGTCGATCTGACAATGACACGCGATACGGATGCCCCCGGAACGGCGGAACCGGACGACGATCGACGATCAGACGCACGTGCCAAGAGCGTGCTTCCCGACGGCGGCGCGGCTAGTGACGACGTCGCGCTCGACCCGTGGGGCTCCTCGGCCATCTCCGACTACCGGAAGCTCTTCGAACAGTTCGGCATCGAGGAGTTCGACGAGGTCCTGCCCGAGGTGCCGAGCCCGCACTACCTGATGCGCCGCGGCGTGATCTTCGGCCACCGCGACTACCGGCCCGTCCTCGAGGCGATGTGCGAGGACGAGCCGTTCGCCGCGCTCTCGGGATTCATGCCCACTGGCGACCCCCATATCGGCCACAAGCTCGTCTTCGACGAGCTGATCTGGCACCAGGAGCGCGGCGGGGACGCCTACGGACTGATCGCCGACCTCGAGGCCCACAGCGCCCGCGGCCTCTCGTGGGACGAGATCGACGAACACGCGCGCGACTACCTCCTGAGCCTGCTCGCGCTCGGGTTCGATCCCGACGAGGGCGAGCTCTACCGTCAGTCGGCGAACCGCGACGTGCAGGACCTCGCGTTCGAACTCGGTGCGGAGGCCAACTTCTCCGAGCTCCAGGCGATCTACGGCTTCGACGGCGAGACCGACGTCTCGCACATGCAGTCGGTCGTAACGCAGATGGCCGACATCCTCTACCCCCAGATCGACGAGCCGAAGCCGACCGTCATCCCGGTGGGGCCGGACCAGGACCCCCACGTCCGGTTCGCGCGCGACCTCGCGGCCAGGACGCGATACTTCGGCGTCACCCAGGCGTACGCGAGCTTCGAGGCGACGCCGGCCGAGCGTGCCCTGCTCGGTCGGGCCTACGAGACGCTCGACGGGGAAGTCGAGGACGGGACGGTACGCTGCGTGAACGCCGCCGAGTGGTTGGAGGAGGCGGACGTCGACGATCCGGTTGACGCGCTCGAGGGAGCCCTCGAGAAGCTCCACGCCGCCGGCAAGGAGCCGCTTCGTCCCCGAACCCGGTTTCTGGATCGTAACGCGACCGACGAGGCGTTCGAGGCGCTCATCGAGGCCGTCGAGGGCGAGAAGCGCGTCTACGATGCCCACATCGACAGCTTCGAGCTCTCCCGGGAGGAGGCCGAGGAGCTCGCTCGCGAGGTCGAACTCGCCCACGGCGGCTACGGCTTCCGCGCGCCCTCGTCGATCTACCACCGCTTCATGACCGGGCTCACCGGCGGGAAGATGTCCTCCTCGATCCCCGCGAGCCACATCAGCCTGCTCGACGATCCCGAGACGGGCTACGATAAGGTCAACTCCGCGACGACGGCCGGTCGAGAGACCGCGGAGCTCCAGCGCGAGCTCGGCGGCGAGGCCGACAAGTGTCCGGTCTACGAGCTCTACGCCTACCTGCTCGCGGGCGACGACGACGGGTTCGCAAAGGAGGTCTACGACGAGTGCGTCGGCGGTGAGCGCCTCTGTGGCGACTGTAAGGAGCAGGCCGCCCGGCTCATGCGCGAGTTCCTCGAGGAACACCAGGAGAAGCGCGCCGAGGCCGAGACGCTGCTCGAGGAGCTCGACTTCGAACTCGAGTCCGAACGGTAGTCAGTCGAGATCGGCACCCACGGCGTCCTCCACGGCGTCGAACCCGTCGCGCTCCAACAGCGCGAGCAGTCCCTCGTTGATCTCGTGGGCGATCGAGGGCCCGCGGTAGACCAGCCCCGTGTAGAGCTGGACCAGGCTCGCGCCTGCCCGGATCTTCCGGTAGGCGTCCGCCGCGTCGAAGACGCCGCCGACGCCGACGATCGGAACCTCCGTTCGCTCGGCGATGAACCGTATCGTCCCGGTCGAGCGTGCCTCGATCGGTCGACCCGATAGCCCGCCCTCCTCGTCGCGATGACGACCGCGCAGCGTCTCCGGCCGGTCGGTGGTCGTGTTGGTCGCGACGACCCCGTCGAGTCCGAGCTCCTCGACGACGCCGATCGCGTCCTCGATCGCCTCCGGCGCGAGATCCGGTGAGAGCTTCACCAGTAGCGGACTCGCACCGGCGGCTTGGAGTGTCGTCAGAATCCCCCGAAGTCGCGTTTCGCCCTGGAGATCGCGAAGCCCCGGCGTGTTGGGGCTCGAGACGTTGACGACGAAGAAGTCGCCGTGGTCGGCGACGCGCCGGTAGGTGTAGCGGTAGTCCTCGGGTGCACGCTCCGGCGGCGTTGCCTTCGATTTGCCGATGTTGATCCCGATCGGGACGTCGGGTAGGGGTTCGTTCGCGAGCCGACTGCCGATCCGGTCGGCCCCGTCGTTGTTGAATCCCATTCGGTTGACGATCGCCTCGTCCTCGGGCAGCCGGAACATTCGGGGGCGTGGGTTGCCCGACTGGGGATCGGCCGTGACGCCGCCGATCTCGACGTGGCCGAAGCCCAGCGCCGCCAGCGCGAGCGGGAACCGACCGTTCTTGTCGAAGCCGGCGGCGACCCCGACCGGGTTGGGAAACCGCCGGTCGAGGACGTCGACCGAGAGCCGGTCGTCCTCGACTCGATACCGCTTCTCGAGTCGGTTCGCGACCACGTCCCGCTGGCCGACCGAGAGCGCCGTCTGTGCGATCGAGTGTGCGGTCTCGGCCGGGAGACGAAACAGTGCCGGCCGGAGACGCTCATAGAAGGTCATTCCTGTCGAATCCCGGCGGTACCGGCCTCAGAAATCGTGTTCGACCTCGTCCTTGTCGGCCTTCTGGATGATGATCTTGTCCTCGCGGACCCGGACGAACACCTCGTCGCCGATGTCCATCCCCGCGACGGCTAGCTCGTCCTCGTGAAGATTGAGGTGTACGTTGTGGTACTGGCCCTGGTCGTCCTTGGCACCACTCGGGCTCAGCTTCTTTTTCCGGACCATCGAGATGCTCTACCGCTTGGTTTTCCCTACGCCATACATAAGTGTTTTCTCCCCACCGACCGGCGCGATCCCTCGATCGCGTGCTCTCCCGACCGCCGATCCGTATGCAGTCGGCCGGTTTCGGGGGATATATTTATAATGTGGGATGTGTTCCACTGACACGGAGTCAATCCATGGTACGTGAAGACGGTAAACGCAACTTTGCACTGCGCGAGGACAGCGGCGACGAGGAGAGCGTCTTCTCGGGTAACACCCCCCGACAGGCCGCCCTGAAGGCCGCACGGCGGCTCGAACCCGCGTCCAGCGAGGAGTCGGCGGATCGAACGACGATCCAGCTGCGCGAGAAGGGGACCGACAAGGTCCACATCTACGAGGGCTGGGCGTGGCGGGAGACGGCTCCCGACGACAGCCCTGACTGGATGCCGGACGACATCACCGAGGCCAACGTCTCGAAACAGGGAATCGAACACCTCGACGAGTAGCCGAACGCGCCGTGGGGTAGGGGCTCCGGCAGCGACAGCGTACTTCGACATAGTTACCGTCTTCGCGAGCGCACGGGCACGTGCGCGGGATCACTCGAGGCGACCGTCGGCACCACGCCGGGGATGACTCCTCGACCTCCACCCGCGCGACACGCGCGACGGAGTTCCGTGATATCGATGGACGAAGCGTCGATGGAACGACGTGCTTATCAGTTCCCCTGCCATCGGAATGAATGCGAACGATGGCCGGGGCGACTCCCGGCGGGACGGTTTCCGACTCCGTCGGAAATCGCTCCGAGTCCGACGCCCTTATCAGTATCAGGGCGTTCGGATCATACGCAACGAAGGCGGCGCCGGGACGCGATTCCGGCGACGACCTGCATCCGACGCCCTTAAGTGGTTAAGGGCACTCGGATGTGATGCGAAGCAAGACGGAATGGGACTGGACGAGGCCCGCGATCCTCAACGGGATCGATGGGTTTATCCTCGATCCCGTCCTACTGCCAGATCCGCAGGAGGCCACGCCGGGACGCGATTCCGGCGACGACCTGCATCCGACGCCCTTAAGTGGTTAAGGGCACTCGGATGTGATGCGGAGAAAGAAACACAGTGATCGCGGGACGCTCACCGCGTCTCGCAGTCGCGGACCTGATGGCATGGGGGCACGACCTCGAAGCCGACCGGGCTTCGAAGGGTTTATACACCCTCCTCGCCAACAATCAGGTCCGAAGGAAATGAGGATTCCACCCCTGCGGTCCGCCGTACAGATGGGATCTGATGTTAGCCTTGGTAGTTCGGTGACATCCGATCGGTCCACGATCTGATCACCGAACTACGGACCATGCAATGTGTACACCACGTCACGTGGTGTGCCCGCCTATTTCCTGAGCCTCGTGCTCAGGAGCATTCCGGTTGATCCTGCCGGAGGCCATTGCTATTGGAGTCCGATTTAGCCATGCTAGTCGCACGGGTTCAGACCCGTGGCGAATAGCTCCGTAACACGTGGCCAAACTACCCTATGGATCGGAATAACCTCGGGAAACTGAGGCTAATACCGAATACCGCTCTCATCCTGGAACTGGAGAGAGCACGAAACGCTCCGGCGCCATAGGATGTGGCTGCGGCCGATTAGGTAGACGGTGGGGTAACGGCCCACCGTGCCGATAATCGGTACGGGTTGTGAGAGCAAGAGCCCGGAGACGGTATCTGAGACAAGATACCGGGCCCTACGGGGCGCAGCAGGCGCGAAACCTTTACACTGCACGAACGTGCGATAAGGGGACTCCAAGTGCGAGGGCATACAGTCCTCGCTTTTCTGTACCGTAAGGTGGTACAGGAATAAGAGCTGGGCAAGACCGGTGCCAGCCGCCGCGGTAATACCGGCAGCTCGAGTGATGGCCAATATTATTGGGCCTAAAGCGTCCGTAGCTGGCCGAACAGGTCCGTCGGGAAATCCGCTCGCTCAACGAGCGGACGTCCGGCGGAAACCAGTCGGCTTGGGACCGGAAGACCCGAGGGGTACGGCCGGGGTAGGAGTGAAATCCTGTAATCCTGGCCGGACCACCGGTGGCGAAAGCGCCTCGGGAAGACGGATCCGACAGTGAGGGACGAAAGCTAGGGTCACGAACCGGATTAGATACCCGGGTAGTCCTAGCTGTAAACGATGCTCGCTAGGTGTGGCACTGGCTACGAGCCAGTGCTGTGCCGTAGGGAAGCCGAGAAGCGAGCCGCCTGGGAAGTACGTCCGCAAGGATGAAACTTAAAGGAATTGGCGGGGGAGCACTACAACCGGAGGAGCCTGCGGTTTAATTGGACTCAACGCCGGACATCTCACCAGCACCGACAGTGTGCGATGAAGGTCAGTGTGATGAGCTTACTGGAGCCACTGAGAGGAGGTGCATGGCCGCCGTCAGCTCGTACCGTGAGGCGTCCTGTTAAGTCAGGCAACGAGCGAGACCCGCATCCTTAATTGCCAGCAGTACCCTTGTGGTAGCTGGGTACATTAGGGAGACTGCCGTGGCCAACACGGAGGAAGGAGCGGGCAACGGTAGGTCAGTATGCCCCGAATGTGCTGGGCGACACGCGGGCTACAATGGTCGAGACAGTGGGACGCCACTCCGAGAGGAGGCGCTAATCTCCTAAACTCGATCGTAGTTCGGATTGCGGGCTGAAACTCGCCCGCATGAAGCTGGATTCGGTAGTAATCGCGTCTCAGAAGGGCGCGGTGAATACGTCCCTGCTCCTTGCACACACCGCCCGTCAAAGCACCCGAGTGAGGTCCGGATGAGGCCGTCGCACGACGGTCGAATCTGGGCTTCGCAAGGGGGCTTAAGTCGTAACAAGGTAGCCGTAGGGGAATCTGCGGCTGGATCACCTCCTACTGATCGGGATCGGGGCGACGCCCCGACCCACCTTAGGCAACGCGGTCCGTAGTTCGACGATCGTCTCGTGAACCGGTCGGACACCTTTGAACTACCAAGGCTAACACCCTCCCGAGAGGGACGGGCCCATAGCTCAGCGGTAGAGTGCCTCCTTTGCAAGGAGGATGCCCTGGGTTCGAATCCCAGTGGGTCCATGTCCGGATTAGATCGAAACCGTGTCCCTTAAGTGGGAGACGGCCCTTCGATCTAATCCGAACGACCGATGCACCACCCCGTGCAAACGCGGGTGGGAAGGGTTGATGCACGCACCGTAGAACCTGCGGGCGTGCGGATGACGCCGTATGTACGTGCGATTCAGACGTCCACTGGATCCGTTTACCGGGTCACAGTGACGAATTCCAGCGTGGCTACTGTGCCAGCTGGTGAATGGCTCGGCTCGAGTGCCGACGAAGGACGTGCCAAGCTGCGATAAGCCCTGGGGAGCCGCATGGAGGCTAAGAACCAGGGATCTCCGAATAGGAATCCTCTCGCAATTGCCTTGCGCAATGGGGAACGCCGAGAACTGAAACATCTCAGTACCGGCAGGAAGAGAAACCGAACGGGATATCGTGAGTAACGGCGAGTGAAAGCGACCCAGTCCAAACCGAAGCCCTCACGGGCAATGTGGTGTTCGGACTGACTCCCATCGTCCGACCGTCTGTGTGAAGTCTCCTGGAACGGAGCGCGATACAGGGTGACAGCCCCGTAACACAGACCAGTACGACGTGCGTCAGCTCCAGAGTATCGGGGGTTGGATTTCCCTCGTGAATATGGCCGGCATCTACGGCCAAGACTAAACACTACTCGAGACCGATAGCGAACAAGTAGCGTGAGCGAACGCTGAAAAGCACCCTCAGAAGGGAGCTGAAATAGAGCCTGAAATCAGTTGGCGATAGAACGACGGGGCTTGAAAGGCCTCTCGAATAACGAACCGGGCGCGAGCCCGCAGTAGGACTCGAGAGGAGCCGAAGTTCCGTCGTACGTTTTGAAAAACGAACCAGGGAGTGTGTCTGTTTGGCGAGTCTAACCCGAGAACCGGGGAAGGCGTAGGGAAACCAACATGGCCGCAGCGCTTTGCGCGAGGGCCGCCGTATTCAAGTGCGGGGAGTCAGACCGACACGACCCGAAACCGGACGATCTATGCGCGGACAAGGTGAAGCATGGCGAAAGCCATGTGGAAGCCTGTTAGGGTTGGTGTCTTACAATACCCTCCCGTGATCTGCGTATAGGGGTGAAAGGCCCATCGAGTCCGGAAACAGCTGGTTCCAGTCGAAACATGTCGAAGCATGACCTCTCCCGAGGTAGTTCGTGGGGTAGAGCGACCGATTGGGGGACCGCACTCCGAGAGGAGTGCGCCCCCCTGTCAAACTCCGAACCTACGGACGCCGTCGACGGAGGGAATCCGGTGTGCGGGGTAAGCCTGTATACCGTGAGGGAGACAACCCAGAGCCGGGTTAAGGTCCCCAAGTGTGAACTAAGTGCGATTGAAGGTGGTTCCGAGCCCTAGACAGCCGGGAGGTGAGCTTAGAAGCAGCTACCCTCTAAGAAAAGCGTAACAGCTTACCGGCCGAGGTTCGGAGCGCCGAAAATGATCGGGGCTCAAGTTCACCACCGAGACCTGGCCGTGCGCCTCACAGCGTAATCGTGTAGACTGGCACTCCGATTGGGTGGAAGCTCGGGCGAGAGCTCGCGTGGACCGATCGGTGACGAAAATCCTGGTCATAGTAGCAGCGTTAGTCGGGTGAGAACCCCGACGGCCGAATGAGTAAGGGTTCCTCGGCAATGCTGATCAGCCGAGGGTTAGTCGATCCTAAGTCCCCCCGTAGTTCGAAGGGGACAAACGGGAAACTGGTTAATATTCCAGTACCGTCGTACACCCAAAGGTGACGCTTCGGGGCCGACCAAGCCGGGCACTCGCCCGGTCGAACCGTCAAAATCCGTGGAAGCCGTAATGGCACGAAGCGGATGAACGGCGGGACAGCGAAAGTTGGTCCAACCTGGAGCCCGTGAAAAACCGAGTACGACGATCGTACCGAGATCCGACACAGGTACTCATGGCGGCGAAAGCCAAGGCCTGTCGGGAGCAACCGACGTTAGGGAATTCGGCAAGTTAGTCCCGTAAGTTCGCGATAAGGGATGCCTGCCCTGTGGAGGGGCAGGTCGCAGTGACTCGGGCGCTCCGACTGTTTAGTAAAAACATAGGTGACCGCAAATCCGAAAGGACTCGTACGGTCACTGAATCCTGCCCAGTGCGGGTATCTGAACACCCAGTACAATGGGACGAAGGACCCGTTAACGGCGGGGGTAACTATGACCCTCTTAAGGTAGCGTAGTACCTTGCCGCTTTAGTAGCGGCTTGCATGAATGGATGAACGAGAGCGCCACTGTCCCAACGTTGGGCCCGGTGAACTGTACGTTCCAGTGCGGAGTCTGGAGACCCCCAAGGGGAAGCGAAGACCCTATAGAGCTTTACTGCAGGCTGTCGCTGGGACGTGGTCGCCATTGTGCAGCATAGGTAGGAGCCGCTACACAGGTGCGCGCGCCAGCGCGTCGCCGAGGCATCATTGAAATACTACCCGATGGTGACTGCGACCCTCACTCCGGGAGGAGGACACCGGTAGCCGGGCAGTTTGACTGGGGCGGTACGCGCTCGAAAAGATATCGAGCGCGCCCCAAGGTTTCCTCATCCGGGTCAGACACCCGGAAAAGAGCGTAAGAGCATAAGGAAGCCTGACAGTGTCCTTCATAACACGGGACGCTGACACGAAAGTGTGGTCTAGCGAACCAATCAGCCTGCTTGATGCGGGCGATTGCTGACAGAAAAGCTACCTTAGGGATAACAGAGTCGTCACCCGCAAGAGCACATATCGACCGGGTGGCTTGCTACCTCGATGTCGGTTCCCTCCATCCTGCCCGTGCAGAAGCGGGCAAGGGTGAGGTTGTTCGCCTATTAAAGGAGGTCGTGAGCTGGGTTTAGACCGTCGTGAGACAGGTCGGCTGCTATCTATTGGGGGTGTTTTGGTACCTGACAGGAACGATCGTATAGTACGAGAGGAACTACGATTGGTCACCACTGGTGTACCGGTTGTCCGAGAGGGCACGTGCCGGGCAGCTACGTGACACGGGGTAAGAGCTGAAAGCATCTAAGCTCGAAACCCACCTGGAAAAGAGGTACCGTTGAGGCCACTCGTAGAAGACGAGTTCGATAGACTCGGGGTGTGCGCGCCGAGGCAACGAGGCGTTAAGCCCGCGAGCACTAACAGGTCGAAGCCACACAGTCATACCGCATGAATCCGTCACCACACCAGGTAAACGGATCCAGGCGTAAACTGAATCGCACGTACACAACGGCAGATCCGATCGGTCACACCGATGTCGGCGTACGACGGTTCGATTCCGTCGATCGGCATTAAGGCGGCCATAGCGGCGGGGCAACTCCCGTACCCATCCCGAACACGGCAGATAAGCCCGCCAGCGTTCCAGCGAGTACTGGAGTGCGCGAGCCTCTGGGAAAACTGCCTCGCAAGAGGGGCCAAGTACGAGCCCAGGACTGCAATCGGAAGTACACGCAGGGTCCGTCCCGGTGGAACCCGAGACCAGTCCGTTACAACGGCTCGCAACTGGTGGTTCGCCGCCTACCATTCATACCTCATAACCCTCGACAGCATCCGCTGTCGGGGGTTTTCTTCATGTAGAACGGATAGCCACAGCTATCGCGGACCGCTATCCTTATGACCGCAAATCGAATAGTGACGACCGTGCCAAGGTGGCAGAGTCCGGCCTAACGCAGCGGCCTGCAGAGCCGCCCATCGCCGGTTCAAATCCGGCCCTTGGCTTACAGGAAACCCTCAGAATCCAACCTTCTACCTGCTGTTTTCGGTGTTTGAGTTCATCCCCATCCGAACTCGGTACCGGTCGGACCGTTGCGACTGAGTCACGCGAGCATGATCAACAAGCCGACAGCGCCTGCCAACACCAGTAACACCAGCATCCAGCCAAGCACCCTCGACAGCGGCGACCGCGCTGGTTTCGGGAGCTCGAAGTACATGTGTGAACGTTTGTCTCGAATCTCATTGAGTGCAATGGTTAATCAGGTTGTATAACACACCGCGTTTAGATTCAGGTCACGACCGCAGCGAGGCTCGTCCGCGAGTCCCGTGCGACCGCCGTCATCGCAGTCACCTCGACGATGTTGCTCTCCTTCTCGAGCGTCGCACCTCTCTCAATGGCGACCGTCATCGTCGTTTCCTCATCCTGCACGACTACCGTGATCCCTTTGCTACCCGTATTCTCGTGGCCGAGCGCGTTTACGCCCAGTCGGTACTGTTCTTCGCCACCGTCCTGCTCGGGCGTCAGTTCGACGGTGACGGTCTCCTCCGTGGGAACGTTGATATCCGCGTGGGCGTCCTCGTAGCCGTCCGCTGAGATCCGGACGCCAGTGCACCAGGCGGGCGTCACGTCAGCGTGGGCCTGGGCGACACCGTCCTCGTCGGTCGTGCCGGTAATGGGTACTTCTCCAGTGCTGTAGTTCAGGTGGCAGATTCCGCCGATCTCGGCGCCCGCGATCGGATCGCCGGTCTCCGCATCAGTGACTTTGACCGGAACGGTCGCACCGGACTCGTTTTGCAGTGTGATTTCAATATCTTTCGTCACGTCGACCGGGGCCAGCGTCCCGACGTAGCCCTCAGCATCGGCGTAGTAATGGCCGGGTTCACGCTCGAACGTCGCCTGACCGTTCTCGCTTTCCTTCGTCACGCGGTTGGAATCCCCGTCGCCCGATACCGCGCGCCATACTTCGATCTCGACGCCGTCTACGTCATCATTCGCGAGGTTGACCGTCAACGTGTTCGTCTCGTCATCGTTGTCGGCCTGGACGGTCAGCGTGATCGACTGATCGCTGCCGTCCATGGTGATCTCCTCCTCGGATGAGTCGGCGTATTCGGTACCGTCCGTGGAGACGTAGTACGTGTACTTCCCGTCGCTCAGATCGAACGTCGCCTGGCCGTTCGCGTCAGTGGTGGCGGAGTGGATTTCACCCTCCGGGCCGATCCCGATGACTTCGACGCCCTCGACGGTCTCGCCGTCGCTGTCCTCGACCGTGGCTGTCAGCGTGCCGTAGGGTGCGTCATCGTCGCCGGCGTCACCGTCACCGCCGTCGTCGCCCGGCGGTGATACGAGCTTCATCGTATACTCCGTATCCTCAGTGACGGCGACGGGATGGGTACCGTTGTCCGTATACTCGGAGTCCGAGACGTCAGGGACGAGCTCGTAGTCACCCGGCTCGACCTCGAACGTCACCTGCCCGTTCTCGTCGGTCGTCGCTGTCGCGACTGGCTCGCCCTCATTGTAGGTGGTGAGATCGACGGACAGCCCCTCGACCGGGTCGCCATCGGGGTTCAGGACCGTAACCGTCAGCGGGTGGGTCTCCTTGCCGGAATCCTCGTCGGGACTCGTATCGATCGTGATCGTCGCCTCCGTATCGCCGTCGACGATGACCGTCTTCTCGTCCGTCGTGGTGCCGTCATGCTGGGCTTCTACGCCATACTCGCCGTCGTAGGCCGTCAGCGTGGCGATGCCGTCAACGTTCGTTTCGCCGGCCGGTTCGTGAGCGACGCCGTTCGAGAGGACCGGCCCGGTTGCGTGGACCGACGCGCCTTCAATCGGGTCGCCGTCTTCGTCGACGACCGTTACCTTCAGCGTGCGCTCGGTCTCTTCAACGGTGTCCTCGTACTCGTTGCCCTGGTCGGTGTCCCCGTCTCCGGTGCCACTGTCGCTGTCGCCGCTATCGCTATCGCCGTCCGTATCGGTGCTGGAATCAGAGTCACCGTCCTCCGTTGAACCGGTTTCATTAGCGCTCTCATCCTCCCCTCCGCTGGCCGCGTCAGAACCCTCGTCAGTAGTGTCGGTGTTCGCCTCGGTATCTCCAGAATCGGTGCCCGTATCGCTCGAACTCGAATCCCGGGAACCATCTCCATCGCTAGCGGTAGCGCCACCACTGGAACCGTCACTCCCGTTCCCTCCATCGGCCTGTCCCTCCCCATCCGCATCCTCTAACTCGTCACCGTTGCCCTGATCCTGATCATCCGCCGGACTGTCGGTGCCCCAGCCCGCACAGCCCGCGGCCGTGACCATGATCAGGGTAAGGGTGATCGCCAGGAGCCGCTCACGCGTTACCATACCGTCAATTATTGCCTGAACAATCATTATAATTTCTTCACTCGTCTGTCGTTTCTACCGAGGCCGATACACACGACCCACAACCTCGTGATCCTGCCATACCGAGGACTCGGCCCCTGTATTCCTCGATCACGTCTCGTCAACGCCCCCCCCCGACGCTCGGCTTGCTCACTGAGGTCGTTGATCAGTTCGCCAGTGAGCACGTACTCCGTAATCACTCGTCCCGTCGATGGCCGACATATCGGTGGCTTCAGTGCTGAGTCGTGGAACCCGTCCGCCGACGATCGGTCGTGGATCGCGAAGAGAAAGCGCTAATGCCCGGACCTCTGAAGGCGTCGTATGAGGAGACGAGAGGCCGACAGGACGAACCCGACGCCGAACGAACCGTGATGGACCAGCCGTCTCGCGCCGCCCGCCGAACGCGGTCGTTGATCACGCGCAACCGACTCCGCCTGGTCTTCGTAGTGATCGTCGTCCTCTCGGCGGCCGTCGTCGTCCACGGGGCGTCCGGCGGCGGCCTCTCGACGGCGACCGAGGAGGACGTTCCGCGTGCGGAACCGAGCGACGGCCACACGGTCGTTACCGAGTCGGGGCGCGCCGGGACGATCACCGCCTACGCTCCCGACGGAAGCGTCCTCTACTACGACAACTCGCACACCAAGTACTTCGACGTCGACCCGGTCGAGGGCGAGGAGCTGACCGTCGAGTACGCGGCGACCGACACCATCCACTCGGAGGGCCCGACCTGCGAGGCTCCGCCCTGTACCCGGAACGTGATCGAACGCACGGATCTCTCGACGGGAGAGACCGAGGTGATCTACGAACGCTACGACCACCGAGAGATCGCCGCCGAGTGGCACGACGTCGACCGTATCGACGACGAGCGCGTCCTGGTCGCCGACATCGTCGCGGATCAGGTGTTCGTCGTGAACACCGAGACGGAGGTCGTCGAGTGGCTCTGGGACGCCCAGAGCGAGTTCCCCGTCGAGGGAGGCGGTCCCTACCCGTCCGACTGGGCGCACATCAACGACGTCGAGTACATCGAGGAGGGCGAGCTTGCAGGCCACGTCATGGTCAGCCTCCGCAACCAGGACCAGGTCGTGTTCGTCGATCCCGAGACGGGGATGAACGACGAGTGGACGCTCGGCGCCGAGGACGACTACGACGTGATGTACGAGCAGCACAACCCGGACTACATCCCCGAGTCCGAGGGCGGGCCGGCGGTCGTCGTCTCCGACTCCGAGAACGGGCGCGTCCAGGAGTTCCAGCGCGAGGACGGCGAGTGGACCCGGAGCTGGGAGTGGTCCGACGAGCGGATGCAGTGGCCTCGAGACGCCGACCGACTCCCCAGCGGCAACACGCTCGTCACCGATACCCACGGCAACCGCGTCATGGAGGTGACGCCCGACGGCGAGATCGAGTGGGAGGTCGAGTCGACGCTCCCCTACGAGGCCGAGCGCCTCGAGACCGGCGACGAGAGTACCGACGGGCAGAGCGCGCGCGAACTCGGACTCGAGTCACGGGTCGCCGAGGACGACGGCGAGAGCGAGAGCGGGTTCGACGTGCTCGGCGGCCTCGCCGACGTCGTCGAGTCGATCGTCCCACACCGCCTCTACAACGGGCTCCTCTTCGTCAGCCCGGTGTGGATGGGACGCTCCGAGTTCGCCGCCGTCGCCGTGATCGTCCTGACGGGGCTCTCGTGGACGGGGATCGAACTCGCGTGGCGTCTCCGCGACTCGGGCGTCCGGATCAGGTCCCCGGTGTATCGTGACGACTCGGAGGAGTAGCGACGAGGGACGTCCAACGGGACGATCCGAACGGCGGTTCTCGAGCCCTCGTCCGTTCGCCGTACGGCGGTTCGACCCTCGGCGCGCTAGACGAGGAGGCGGCCGCCGAGGAGGTACACCGCGGAGATGATCGACTGAAATGAGAGCGATCCCAGCGCTGAGAGGACGACGAACGTTCGACCGTCCATGTCCGAGAGCCCGGCGGGGATCGTGAGGAGTCCCCGAACGAAGAGCATCGTGTTGCTCGCCGGGATCGCGACGACCCCCCAGCGTTCGAACCAGCCGTCGACCCGATCGAGTCTCGACTCGTTCACCGGAAACCAGCGCTTGCGAAGGACGTAGTTCCGGCCGCCCCGGCGGACCAGCCGAAACAGGAGGAACTGGCCGAGGGTCGTCCCGATCACGGTGACGGCGATGACCACGACCACGTCGGAGGCCGACGATCCGATGAGCGCCAGCGCGCTCGGGGCGACGAGCTCGCTCGGCATGAACCGGAGGAGCATCGCCCCCTCCAGAACGCTGATGGCGAGCAACACGGCGAAGGCGAGCTCGGAGGTGAGCATCGACTCGAGCCACGCGGGCGTCTGCTCGAGCTGCATCGGCTGCATTGGCGGGACTACTCGGGAACGAGATTAAGCGTTACTGGTTTCGTCCGTCCACGCCCGTCGCGACCGGCCGCGAAGCTCCACCACGGGATTCGGCGGTCGACTCGAACCGGGCGTGGCCGTCACGCGATCGTTCGAACGCCGAACGCCGCCATCGATCCGCCCCCGATCAGCACCGGGAGCCAGTAGATCGTCCCTCGATAGATCAGGACGGCCGCGGTGACGGCGGGCGCGGCGACCCCCGTCGTCGGGACGAGGAGCGCGACGAACGCGGCCTCGATCCCGCCGAGTCCGCCCGGCAGCGGCGTCGCCCCGGCGAGGTTCCCGAGCGGGATCACGAACAGCGCGACGTAGACCGGAACGGCGTGTCCCAGCGCGGCGAACGCCGTGAGCAGCGCCGCCGTCTGGAAGAGCCAGCCCAGCAGCGACAGTCCGAGCACGACCAGGAGCCGCTCCCGGCTGGTCGCCACCCGCTCGACGCGATCGAAGAAGCGGTGTAGCCGCTCGGCGACGTCCCTCTCGACGCTGGCGGGATCGGTGTCCTCCATCGGGAGGTAGCCTATGGCGAACGCGGTCGTGCCGGAGGCCCGTTCGACGATCCGGTCCCGATACCGCCACACGAGCACCATGAGGGCGCCGATCGCGACGATCAGGACGAGCGCCGAACCGACCGCGGTCTCGATCCGTTCGCCGACTCGCGCGGTCGTCGCGTAGTAGCCGACGCCGACCAGGATCATCGCGAGCGACGAGACGACGTTGAGGACGTCGACGGTCGCGATCCCGGCGAGCCCCGTCTCGTAGCGGGCGGCCGAGACCTTTGAGATGAGCAACGCGGCGACCGGCTCGCCGCCGGCCTGCCCGAACGGGGTGACGTTGTTCGCGAAGACGGCGCTGGCGTAGACGAGAAACGACTTGCCGACGGGGATCCCCACGCCCAGCGTCGCGAGGACGTTCCGGAGCATCAGGCTCCAGGCGGCGAGCCAGCACAGCGCGAAGGCGAGCGTCGCGACCACGAGGGTCGGATCGGCGGAGGCCAGCGACTCGAGAACTCGTTCTACGCCGACGAGGAGCGACAGCCCGACCAGCAGCGCGATCGCCCCGGAGAACCCGATGAGAAGCGCACGCCGATCTCGGCCGTCCATGCCGAGTGGAGGGGGGAGTCGGACTTGAAACATCTGATCCCCGCCGGCGAGGTGGTGCGAACCCAATGTCGACCGATTTATCGACGCGGAGCACCGACATCGCGAAAATGGGCAACGAACGTCCGTCGAACGTCCTCTTCGTCGTCCTGGACACGGTCAGAAAGGACCGGCTCACCCCGTACGGCTACGATCGCCCGACGACGCCGGCACTGGCGACGTTCGCCGAGGAGGCCACGACGTTCGAGTCGGCCGTCGCGCCGGCGCCGTGGACCCTCCCGGTTCACGCGTCGATGTTCACCGGCCTCTATCCGAGCCAGCACGGCGCCGACCAGGGCAGTCCGTATCTGGAGGGCGCGACCACCCTCGCGTCGACCCTGTCGGCGGCCGGCTACGACACGGCGTGTTACTCGTCGAACGCCTGGATCACCCCCTATACCAACCTCACCGACGGCTTCGACGACCACGACTCCTTCTTCGAGGTCATGCCTCGGGACCTCCTCTCGGGGCCGCTGGCTCGGGCCTGGCAACTGGTCAACGACGACGACCGTCTCCGAGAGCTCGCCTCCCGGATCGTTCGGATCGGCGCAAGGGCACACGAACGCCTTGCGAGCGGCGACGGCGCGGACTCGAAGACGCCGGCGGTCGTCGACCGAACGAGGGAGTTCATCGAGGGAAGCGACGGCGACCGGGGCTGGTTCGCGTTCGTCAACCTGATGGATGCCCACCTCCCCTATCATCCGCCGAGCGAACAGCGAGAGCGGTTCGCCCCCGACGCCGACCCTGCGTCGGTCTGTCAGAACTCGAAGGAGTACAACTCGGGTACTCGCGACATCGGGCCCGAGGAGTGGCGAGCGATCCGCGGGCTCTACGACGCGGAGATCGCCCATATCGACGCCGAACTCGGCCGCCTGTTCGAGTGGCTGCGCGAGACCGGCCGGTGGGAGGAGACGACCGTCGTCGTCTGTGCCGACCACGGCGAACTACACGGCGAGCACGACCTCTACGGCCACGAGTTCGCCCTGTACGACGAACTGATCAACGTGCCGCTGCTGGTGAAACACCCCTCGCTCGAGGCGGATCGACGTACCGACCTCGTCGAACTGCTCGATCTCTATCACACGACGCTCGACGCCCTCGACGTTCCCGATCACGGTAGGGGAACGGACGACGCGGTCGACTACGATCCCACCCGGTCGCTTCTCTCGGACGAGTATCGGGAGTTCGAGGCCGCCGCCGAGCCCGACCCCGGACAGCGTGCCGTCCTCGAATCCGAACCCGATACGGACTACGCGTTCGTCGAGTACGCCCAGCCGGTCATCGAGCTCCACCACCTCGAGGAGAAGGCGGCCGAGGCGGGGATCGACCTCCCGGAGGACCACCGAGCCTACTCCCGGATGCGTGCCGCCCGCGGACTCGACGCGAAGTACGTCCGAGCGGATCGGATCCCCGACGAGGGGTTCAGGCTCGACGCCGACCCGGACGAACGGTCACCGATCGAGTCCGACGACGCCGTCGACGCCGCCGAACGAGCGCTTGCGCTGTTCGAGCGGGAGACCGGGGGCGCCTGGACCGACCCGGACGGGGACGGAGTCGACGGGGCGGCACTGGACGGGGCCGACGAGGAGACCAGAGAGCGCCTCCGGGAGCTGGGATACCTCGAGTAAGCGACGAGCGGGGAGTCGGGCACTTGCCACGCGCGGTCCGGACGGTCCGACCCACGAACGCCGAACCGCCACGACGTGGCGTCGACGCTACCGTCTCGGAATCAACAGCGATACATAGATGACTCCCGAAGCGTACTTCAACCGATGCGAAACCAGCAGTTTCTCGAATCCGACTGGGACTACTGTCTGGTGCTGGACGCGTGTCGATACGACGTCTTCGAAGACGTCTACGACGAGTATCTCGACGGAACGCTCGAGAAACGCCGCAGCAACGGCTCCTCGACGCCCGAATGGGCCTATCGGACGTTCACCGGCAACCACGACATCGCGTACTTCTCCGGAAACCCGTTCATCAACAGCCTCGGCATCCCCCTGAACGAGCTCAAATGGGGCGCCAGCTGTGATTACGAGTGGACCGCCATCGATCACCTGAGCGACGTCATCGACGTCTGGAAGCACGGCTGGGACGAGGAGCTCGGAACGGTGCCCCCCGCCAGCCTGGAGTCATCGCTCCGGGACCACTCCGACGCCGTCGATCGGGCGGAGCGGACGGTCCTCCACTTCATGCAGCCACACGCGCCCTACCTCTCGCGCGGGCAGGGGAGGAAGCTCGAGCAGATCCGCAGCGGCATCCGTCGACAGGGAGAATCCGACGGCGCGAGCAGCCCGCTGCTCGCGCCGGTGACCGATGCGATCCGGCCGCGGATCGAGCGCGTCCTCGAGCGAAGCGAACTGGCAATGAAGGCGGGACTGTGGCTCGAACTCGACCCTCGGCGGCTCGTCCGCGACGGGACGCGGGAGACCGTCATGAAGTACTACGAGGAGAACCTCCGAATCGTGCTCGAGGCCGCCGCCGACCTGATCGAGGAGCTCGATGGGCGCGTCGTCGTCACCGCCGATCACGGGGAGGCCTTCGGCGAACAGGGCGTCTGGGAGCACCACATCGAGACGCCGATCCCCCCGCTCGTCGAGGTCCCCTGGCTCGAGGTCGACCGCCCCTCGTAGAGCCCGACAGCGGAAGGCAAAGCGCCGAAACGGGACGAGAGGACGAGCACCCGGTCAGGCCCGGGTTGAATGCATCGATACGCCTGCAGAAGATTGACGTAAGCACTTTCGAAGACATCAACCATGGTCGCATGAACGTTAGCCACTATCTCGAGTTCGAGGACGTGGTGACCGGTGGGATACGCGAGTCGGTCAGGAACCAGCGGAAGATGCTGGCCGAACTGGACATCGAGTACGCACAGACGCCGCGACTCGACGCCGACGTCCTCCATCTCAACCTCATGGGGCCGCGATCGATCTACTACGCGAAGCGGGCGCGAAGACGCGGAATCCCGGTCGTGATCCACACCCACGTCACCGCGGAGGACTTCGGGGACAGCTTCCGGTTCACTAACGTCCTCTCGAAGCCGCTTCGACCGTATCTCGAGGCAGCATACGAACTCGGCGACGTACTCGTCTGTCCCTCGGAGTACAACCGGCGGTTGATCGAGACGTACGTCGAGACCGAGACGACCGTCATCACGAACGGCGTCGACCGGGAGAAGCTCGAGGGGTTCGAGACGCTGCGATCCGAGTACCTCCGTCGATACGACCTGACGCCACCGGTCGTCTTCCTCGTCGGCCACGTCATCAAGCGCAAGGGGCTCCGAACGTTCGTCGAGACGGCCCGCCGGATGCCCGGGCTCGATTTCGCCTGGTTCGGGCCGCTCGACCGCTCGCTCAAGGGCCGATCGACGAGGAGACTGATCGAGCGGTCGCCCGAGAACTGCACGTTCACCGGCTACGTCGACGACATCCGAGGCGCGTACGCGGCGGGAGACGTCTTCTTCTTCCCGACCCACGAGGAGAACGAGGGGATCGCGCTCCTGGAGGCGATGAGCGCCGGCAAGCCGGTTCTCGTGCGCGACATCGAGACGTTCTCGTGGCTCGAGGACGGACACGACTGTCTGAAGTCCGACGGACCGTTCGAGGAGGACCTCGAGCGACTGAACGACCCGAAGCTCCGCGAACGGCTCGGGGAGAACGCGATCCGGACCAGCGAGGCGTTCACCCTTCCGAACACGGCCCGGCGGCTGCGGACGCTGTACGAGGAGGTGGCCTGAATGAGGATCGGGTTCTTCACCGACAGCTACTTTCCGGAACTCGACGGGGTGACGTACACGATCGACCTCTGGAAGCGGGAACTGGAGCGGGCGGGACACGAGGTGTACGTCGTCTATCCCGACGGCGACTACGAACCCGGCGAGCGGGAGATTCCCGTTACCTCGGTTCCGAACCCGTTCTACCCCGGCTACCGGATCCCGCTGTTCAAGCGTCCCTCGACGCTGCCCGAACTGGACGTCGTCCACTGCCACGGACCGGCGCCGATCGGACTCCTCGGACGGTACTACGCACGGAAACACGACCTCCCGTCGATCTACACCCACCACACGCCCATCGAGGAGTACTTCCACCAGAACGTCAAGTTCGAGTCGATTGCGGCCCTGCTCGCGAGGGCATACCTCCCGTGGGAGAACACGTTCCTCGAGAGCTTCGACGTCGTGACCGCCTCGACGGAACGGATCGAGCGCGACGTCGAACACGTGAAGCTCCCGGTGGGAATCGACATGGAGTTCTTCGAGCCGACCGACGAGCGCTGGTACCCCGATCGGACGGTGATCGGCTACAGTGGCCGGCTCAGCCCGGAGAAGAACGTCAGCGAGATCCTGCGAGTCGCCGAGCGGTTACCCGAGTACGATTTCGTCATCGTCGGCGAGGGGCCCTTCCGGGATCGACTCGAGGAGCGTGCCCCGAGGAACGTCGAGATCTGGGACTTCCTCCCGCGGGAGGAGCTACCGGGCTTCTACTCCTCCATCGACGTCTTCGTGACGGCCTCGACCGCCGACACGCTGGGTCTGTCGACCCTCGAGGCGAACGCCTGCGGGACGCCGGTCGCGGCCGCCGACGTCCTCCCGTTCACCCGGACGATCGGCCCCGACAACGGACGCCGATTCGAGTACGGAAACCTCGAGTCGATGCTCGAGACGATCGAGACGTGTCTGCGAACCGATCTGGACTCCAGAGCCGCCGTCGAACGATACTCCGTCCGATCCAATACGCTCCCCCTCCTCGAGACGCTCTATCGGAACGTCACGCCTCCGAGCGACGAGCACTACTCCGAGACCACCCATCGGGAGCGTCTCTCGAGTGGGGAGTACCGATGAGCACATGCCGGTCGTTCCACAGTGGCCGACCCATCGGACTCCTTCCAGTCTCCCCGTAGAGCCAGCCTCCTCCGAGAGTTGTCGTCATCGGGTCGTGCCATCGGCAGCCAGGCCGAAGTAGGCTCCGTGTCGGTAATATTTCACTTCCGCCCACTAAATTCATAGTAAGAAGTCAATAATTAAAAGCAACGCTCAAGTGTCGTCATATCATCTCCCGAGCAACGGACTCCCGATGAACCGGCGTCAGTTGCTCCTCGTTGGACTCCTGGTGCTCGCCGTCAGTTATCTAGTGGCAAGCGGGGTCGTCGACGTGGCGAGCGACTCGACGGACTACGAGGCACCCGCCTCCGATCGGCTCGTCCAGCCCGAAGAGGGAGGAAGCTACCTCTGGCCGTACACCAGCCACGGCCGATCGCCCGACGACCGGACCCTCGCGATCAACCTGATCATCCACGGCTCCGACGAACGAGTCCAGCAGGCGCTCGTCGACCGGACGGAACTCGAGTGGGAGGAGACCGATCCCGAGGAGGAAGCACAGGAGGAGACCTACGAGGTCACCGGGGAGGACGAGACGATCGAGTGGGACGACGCCCACGGCTCGACGCGCTACACCTACATCGACACCTCGCCACACGGCGGCGAGGGCGTCTGGGTCACCGAGAGCTACCAGCTCCACACGGGGTCGTACCTGGGAAGCCGCCACCACATCCGCGCGTACACGCCGACGACCGACGACTGGACAGCGATCCAGATCCACCAGGAGTACTGGGACTGGTTCCGTCTCCGTCACACCGTAACCGACATCCAGGACTCCCAGAGCACGCTCGAGACGGAGTTCCTCGACCAGCCGTACGTCGAGGAGGTCAGACGGGAGTACCACGGCACGAACGGGCCTCGACACGACGGCTGGCTGTCGGTGATCGAGTTGGCGACCGTCGGTCTCGTCGGCGCCCTCGGGTTGCTCGAGAGGGAGACCCTCCGGACGGTCCGGCGCGAGACGTCGGATCTCCTCGTCTGGATCCGCGCGAACGTTCGCGGCTTCGTCCTGGCCGCGGCGCTCGCGAGTCTGTTCCTCGGCGTCCGGACCGCCGGCCTCGTTCTAGAGGCGACGCTGAGCGGTATCAATCCGAAGGCGTTCGTCGCCGTTCTCTACCCGATCCTGGCGTTCGGGCTCCCGCTGGTGACGATCGTCCTGACCCAGCCTCTGGAAGCGGCCTCCCGCTTCCTGCATTTCCACCGCGGTGCGAGCTGGCTGGGTCGGCCGCCCGAGCCACAGCCGGCGCTCGTCTTCACCGTCGCCGGTCTGGGTAGCGCGTTCGTGTTCGACTTCGCGGGTCTGGGGATCTCCGCGCTGCCGATGGCGCTGTTCCTCCATCGGCTGGGACTGTTGTTCGCCCTCGGACTGCTCGCGGCCGGGGCCGCCCGCACCGACAGGAGGGGGAGCCTCCTCTTCGTCGCCGGCCTCTCCGGTTGGGCCGTCGGGCTCGCGATGCCGTTGCTGGGCTACGTGTAGCCTCGGTAGGTCGGAGTTCCCACGCTCGGTCCGTGCCGCGAGCGTCGAGATCCCTCCCCTTACGGTCCGCCGGTCGCCCCTATCCCTCCTCGCACGCGGCGTCCACGAGTGCCAGTATTCGTCCTAGGAGGTCCCCGCCGTGTTCCGTCTCGAAGAGTCCCTGTCCGTGTTCGTCTCCCGAGTAGGTCCGCAGCTCCTTCGGCTCCGGAGCCTGCTCGTGGAGCTTCTCGGTCGTCCGCACGAAGCGCTCGTCGTCGTCCTCGGCCACTACGAACAGCTTTCGGCCCCGTAGGTCGGCCGGCCGATCCGCACCGCCGCCCGGCGAGATGGCGACCACCCCGGCGACGGCGTCCGTCTCCGCCCGTGCGTTGGCGACCACCGATGCCTCGCCGCCGCTGCTGGCGCCGACCAACACGATCCGCTCCGTTCCGCGTTCCTCCGTCAGATGGCGGACGGCACCCAGGATCGACCCCGGGCGGTCGTCCTCGTCCTCGTCGATCGCCAGTGCCGAGTACCCCTCGTCGGCCAGCCGGCGTGCTTGTTCGCTCCAGCTCTCCCGGTCGAGATTGATCTGGGGTGTGAGGACGATGCCACAGCGTCCCTCCCCGTGGATCGTGCCCTCGAGTTCCGTCCCCGCCGTCGACTCGAACGTCACGTCCTCCGGTTCGGACGCGCCCGTTCGATCGGATTCGTTCGCGGATCCCGACGCGTCGGTCGAGTTCTCGTCCGACCCCTCGGACGACCCCTCCGGTGAGTCCGCGGAGTCGGACGAATCCGACGAGTCGAGACAACCCGCGAGCGTGAGTGAGAGCGAGAGTCCCGCCGTTCCCAGAAACCCGCGCCGGGAGTGCGTTTCCTTCACGCTCGAAGGAGCGGATCGGGAGCAGGTACGTCTTTCGGTGGCACCGACCGAGCGCGATCCCGACCACGGTTCCGTCGGCATCGAGTCCCCTCTCCGAACGCCGTTCGACGGCGACGACCACGCCGAAAGGTAACCTCTATACGCCCGGGGCGACATCCCCGGACACATGCAACGACGCGCAGCGGCAGTGTATGCGGCGTTCTTCGCCCTCGTCGCGATCGGTGCGTGGTCTCTCGGAGCGCTCGGTCTCGTCCCCGACCGAACGGGGCTGCGGTGGATCAGCGTGCTGAGCGGGATAACAGTCTTCCTGCTGATCTCGATGTCGTACCTCCCGACCCGGGCTTGAAAGTCCGCTCCCCGCCGGTCGTTCCCGTCGCTCGCGATGAGACGACCGGTCCGGACGTGATCTGACTACCCGGTCGCTCCGCTCGCTCACGCTCGTTCCGTCTTCTGTCCCCAATCGGTCGGTTCCGTTGCCGTCAGCTCACGAGGTCGTTCGCCGACAGCAAGCGGGCCGGGCGCGATTTGAACACCCAGTCACTCCACTCGCTCACGCTCGTTTCGCTCCCTGCGTCCAAATCGTTTCGTGGCTGCTTCGCTCCTCACAGTAGTGTTCGGAGCGAAAGCGGGCCGGGCGCGATTTGAACACGCGACCGTCTGATTAAGAGTCAGACGCTCTGCCGGACTGAGCTACCGGCCCTCGTATCACGTTCGCCGGTCCACGGTGATAAGCGTTCAGGATTCGAGCCGAACGCTTTAGGCTCCCCCCAGACGACCCCTGGTTCATGTCCGACTTATCCGACGCCGACCGCCGCGAGTTCGTCGAGCGCCTGCTCGCGTTCGACACCACCGACGGCAACGAGGCCCCCGCCCAGGAGTGGCTCGAGACCCGCCTCGAGGAGTGGGGGTTCGAGACCTACCGCTGGGAGGCAGATCCCGCGGCACTCGCATCCCATCCCTCCTTCCCGGACGATCCCGGGGAGATCGACGCGGACGGCCGGCCGAGCGTCGCCGGCGTCCTCGAACTCGGATCGGGGGAGGGACCGACGCTCGTGCTCAACGGCCACGTCGACGTCGTCCCCGCCGAGGCCGAGGGATGGGAGGGAGACCCGTTCGAGCCGCGGTGGGATCCCGAGACGGACGACCGTCTGACCGCCCGCGGCGCGGCCGACATGAAGGTCGGGCTCGCGACCTGCGTCTTCGCCGCCCGACGGCTCGCCGACGCGGATCTCGACGGTCGGATCGTCGTCGAGAGCGTTGCGGGCGAGGAGGACGGCGGGATCGGCACGGCGGCCGCGGCACTCTCGAACCCGTACCCGTTCGAACGGGATGCGGCGATCATCGCCGAACCGACCGAACTGACGCCCGTGATCGCCACCGAGGGCACCCTGATGAAGCGGCTCACGGTCACCGGCCGATCGGCCCACGCGGCGACGCCGTGGAACGGCGAGGACGTGCTTCCACGCTTCGAGCGGATCCGTCGCGCGCTCGCGGCTCTCGAGGACGAGCGCTCGCGAACGGTCACCCATCCGCTGTACGCCGAGTTTCCGCGACCGTGGCCGATCGTCGCCGGCCGGGTCACGGCGGGATCGTGGGCCTCCTCCGTTCCGGCACGGCTCGAGGCGGAGTTCCGGATCGGCGTCGCCCCCGGTGAGACCGTCTCGGAGGTGGAGCGTAGCGTCGACGAGCGGCTCTCGGGGATCGCCCGCGACGACGAGTGGCTCTCCGCGAACCCGCCGTCGTTCGAGCGCTTCTCGGTGCAGTTCGAGCCCGCCGAGATCGACGCCGACGAGCCGGTCGTCGAGGCGGTCGGGGAGGTGCTCGAGCGTGACGGCCTCGATCCGACTCCACGAGGGGCGACCTACGGCACCGACGCGCGCCACTACATCGAGGCCGGGATCCCGACGGTCGTCTTCGGTCCGGGATCGGTCGACCAGGCCCACTTTCCCGACGAGACGATCGACTGGTCGGAGGTGCTCGCGGCGGAGCGGCTGCTGGTCGACGCCGCGAAGACGTATCTCAGTCGAGGTACTCGCTGAGCGCGTCGGCGACGACGTCGCCGGCGCGAACGCCCTCGTAGGCCGCCTCGCGGCGTAGTTCGCGGTATATCTCGGGCGGCAGTTGTAGTGTGAGTTCGCCGAGGGTGATGCCGTAGGTCGCGAGCGCCTCCTCCACGGACGCGCCGTTGCTCACGTCGCTCGCGATCGCGCGCACCTCCCGAACGGTGAGGTCGTTGTCGACCGTCGCCCACGCGAGTTGGAACCGGGCGTCACCGGCCACGCGGGCGATGTGTTTCGCCGCCGTCGGCGCGATGTGGCCCATGGCCACGTGACGCCTCACCGCCTGTGGGAGGTCGTGCACCCGGGCCCACTTCCGGATGAAGGAGACGCTCGCGCCGCCGCCGGCGCGTTCCGCGGCCGCCTTGTACGACCCCTCGCCGCGGACGAGTGCGGCGCAGGCGGCGGCACCGCGCAGCATGTAGACGTTGTCCTCGCCGCCGATCGTCTCGTCGGCGAACTGGCGGACGGTTTCGGCGGCCTCGGCGAGACTGGCGGGGTCGTGGGGATCGAACTGGACGGCCTCGCGGGCCCGTTCGCCAGTGACGGCGGCGTCGCCCCTGACGACCGGCTTTCCGACCGGGGATCGCCGCTCGCTGGGCGGCGTCCGTCCTGGTCGTTCCTCTGTCATTACGGTGACGTTGGCCCCCTCCGGCAAAAACCCCGTCGCTAGTCGCCGCGTCCTTCGGCCGCCTCGCGCTCGCGTTTCTCGGAGAGGTGTTCCCAGATCTCGGTGCAGCCAGCCCCCTCCTCGATGTCCTTCAGGTGTTCGTCGTCGTGGTCGTCGCTCATCGTCCGTCCTCCTCGTGGAGTTCGGGAGCCACGTCAGCCGACGTATGCTGGCGTTGCTCGTCGCGGTTTCGGGTCATCATTCCTCCGTTGGGGCGGCCAACGCAAAAGGTCGCCCCCGTGGACAAACCCTTCCCCGACTCCCGTGTAGGGGTGATTCTTTCCCCTATCTCCGTCGACAACGAACGGGGTTCCCGTCGCCGTTGCGCGGTTCGCCCGTTCGAACCACACACCGGTAAGGCTTGCACGCGACGACGGGTGCTTAGCCCGTCGTCCCGTCGATCACACATGGACATGGAGATGGACGTTCCCGTTCGGGTGCTCGACGACGGCGCCTGGATCAGCATCGGCGACTCGCGCGAGGTCGGCGTCAGCGAGATGTGGCGGATCGACGACCACGAGTTCTGCGGCTGTGAGACCGCCGACGTACTCCTCGAGGCGTTCTTCGACTCCCGGGTGCGCGAGGGTAGCGTCGAGGCCCGGCCGATCGGCCGGTGTATCACCTGCAGCACGCACGGGCCGCTCGGGTGGCTCCCGATCGGTCGCCTGGAGGACGGGGAGTTCGTGGCGGTCGACCCCGACGCGGGCCACGCGACGATGCCCGCCTGATCTCGCAATATTCTCCGGTACCCCCGAGCACCGGGGACCCTTGACGGGAGGGCGGGGGGTTTACGCGCAGGGGCGATAGTAACGGATACATGCCTAGTGACGTCGAGGGCTGGAAGGACGATGTCTACGGAACGGACATCCGCCAGCATATGGAGCGGTTCGCGGAGGAGGGCTGGGACGCGATCCCGGAGGACGAACACGACGCCTGGTTCGAGCGCTTCAAGTGGTACGGGCTGTACCACCAGCGCGCCGGCCAGGAGAGCTACTTCATGATGCGGGTCGGCCCGCCCAACGGCGTGCTCGAACCGGGTATGCTCCGGACGATCGGCGAGATCGCGAAGAAGTACTCGACCGGCCCCGCGGAGAACCCCGAGTTCGGCAACGGGTGGGCCGACTTCACCACTCGCCAGGCGATCCAGTACCACTGGATCAACATCGAGGACGTCCCCGACGTCTGGGACGAACTCGAGGAGGCAGGGCTCTCGACGCTGCAGGCCTGCGGTGACTCCTGGCGAAACATCGTCGGCTGTCCGGTCGCCGGCAAGGACAAGAACGAGCACGTCGACGCCCTCGATACGATCCACGAGCTCCACGACACGTTCAAGGGCAACGACGATCACTCGAACCTCCCGCGGAAGTGGAAGGTCAGCGTGACGGGCTGTGACGAGGGCTGCGGCCAGGGCGACATCAACGACCTGGGCCTCGAGCCCGCGGAGAAGGAGATCGACGGCGAGACCGTCGAGGGGTTCAACGTACGGGTCGGCGGCGGCCTCGCACGAAACGAGCCTCGGTTCGCGAAGAACATCGACGTGTTCGTCACGCCCGAGCAGGCCGCCGACGTCGCCGGCGGGCTCAGTGCGCTGTTCCGCGATCACGGCGACCGCGAGAACCGCTACAACGCCCGGATCAAGTTCCTCGTCGACGAGTGGGGTCCCGAGAAGGTCCGAGACGTCCTCCAGGATGAGTACGTCGACTTCGAGATGCACACCGCCGGCGAGGACCTCCGCGAGAGCTACTCGTACAACGCCGGAACGACCGACGGTCACGCGGATCACGTCGGCGTTCACGAGCAGAACGACGGCAACTACTACGTCGGTCTGAACGTCCTCGTCGGACGGATGGGTGCCGACGAGGTGATCGAGCTCGCCGACATCGCCGACGAGTACGGTTCCGGCGAGGCCCGCATCACCCAGCGCCAGAACCTCATCCTCACGGACGTCCCCGAGGAGAACCTCGACGAGCTGCTCGCGGAGCCGCTGCTCGAGGAGTACAGCCCCGACCCACACCCGTTCCAGCGCGGCTCGATCGCCTGTACGGGGACGGAGTTCTGCTCGCTGTCGATCGTCGAGACCAAGAACAGGCAGGTGCGCTACTCGCGCTGGCTCAAGGAGAACGTCGAACTCCCCGAGGACGTCGAGGACTTCCACATCCACCTCTCGGGCTGTACGGCCTCCTGCGCCCAGCCCCAGATCGCGGACGTCTCGCTGCGGGGCATGAAGACGCGAAAGGACGGCGAGCCGGTCGAGGCGCTCGACATCGGCCTGGGCGGCGGGCTGGGCGAGAACCCCAACTTCGCCGACTGGGTCACCCAGCGCGTGCCCGCCGACGAGGTCCCCGGCGCGATCGCGAACCTGATCGAGGGCTACGCCGCCGATCGCGAGGAGGGCGAGACGTTCCGCGAGTTCGTCGTCGACCGCGACGAGGAGACGCTCTCCGAACTCGTCGAACCCGAGGAGACCTCCTACGAGGACCCCTACATGCACAACACCAAGCAGACCTGGTACCCCTACGCCGAGGACGATGACCTCGACTTCAGCCCCGCGCCCGCCTATCCCGACGACACGCCGATGTCGGCGGACGACTAGGCGTCCCTCTCCTCTAGCGTGCTTCTGCGGCCGGTTTTCTCCCCTCGATCCGCGCCGAGACGAGCACGTCCGAGAGGTCGTACTCGTCGGACCACTCGCGGATGACCGTCTCGCTCCCTTCTTCCGGCTCGATCCGTATCGCCTCGAACCCCGCCGATCCGAGCATCGTCTCTAGCTCGCCGATCGTCGCCGCACCCGAGACACAGCCGGTGAGGCGCTCGGGATCGTTACGTAGCGTTTCGGGTACGTCGGCCGTCAGGACGACGTCGCTGATCGCGAGCCGGCCACCCGGCCGGAGGACGCGAAACGCCTCCTCGAAGACTCGCTCCTCGTCGGCCGAGAGGTTGATCACGCAGTTCGAGAGGATCACGTCGATCGTTCCGTCGGCGACCGGCAGGTGTTCGATCTCGCCCAGCCGGAACTCGACGTTCGTCGCGTCGTCGTTCGCCGCGTTCTCGCGGGCACGTTCGACCATCTCCGGCGTCATGTCGACGCCGATGACCCGTCCGGCATCGCCGACCTCGCGCGCCGCGAGGAAGCAGTCGAACCCGCCGCCGGAGCCGAGGTCGAGGACGGTCTCTCCCTCCTCCAGCGAGGCGATCGCCGTCGGGTTGCCACAGCCGAGTCCGAGGTTCGCCTCGGGGACGACGTCGAGGTCGCTCGCGTCGTAGCCGAGCCGTTCCGCCCGCTTCCGGTCCGTCCCACAGCCGTCGTCACAGCAGTCGCCTCCGCCCTCGGCGATCGCGCCGTAGCGTTCGCGGACGGCGCGGCGCTGCTCGGCGGGGTCCAGTTCACTCATCGTTATCGTCCCTCTCGGATCGCGTCGAACGTCTCCAGCAGTCGCTCGGCCGCCTCGGCCGGCGCGTAGTAGCGCCACTGGCCCTCCTTGCGTCTGGTCGTCAGTCCGGCCTCGTACAGCGTCGAGAGTCCGCGGCTCACGGTGCTCTGGCTCGCGTCGACGCTGCCGACGAACTCGCAGGCACAGACCTCCCCGTCGGCGGCGACGAGCAGACGCAGCAGTTCGTATCTGGTCTCGTTCGCCAGCGCCGACGCCACCTCCACGTCGCGTTCGAGCACGGTCGTATCGACCTCAGGGGTCAGGGACGTACAACACCCGGTTAGTGGGTTCGTGTCGCTCATATTCATATTACTGCATATGTAGTATATCGGATATAGCTGTTTCGCCCGCTGAATTCGTTTCGACGGAGCCCTCGAACCCGGATACGGCCGACTTCGCGAGCGCTAAGTCCCTTCGACCGTTTACGACTCGTATGCCCGACCGCCTGATGAAGATCAACGCGTACACGACGTTCGACCTGCTGGACGGCGAGGCGAAGGGCCACGGCTGGACCGACGAGGCGCTCGCCGTGTTGAACGCCACCGCGCCCCGCGAGAACCCGGATCACGTCTCCCTCGAGCTCGAACTCGACAACACCGATCTGGAGAACGTGCCGGCTCACGTCGACCGCGTGACGCTCTCGGCCGAACAGGCCCGAACGCTCGCCGCCGAACTCGAGAAACACGCCGCACGCGTCGAGGCCGCGGAGGACGACGAGTAAGCCGACAGTCGATCTCCGCGCTTCGATTCTCGGCAGCCGAGAGATCTATGGGGTCGATCCGTCACGGACGCGACCCTAGTGGGGATCGGGGGACACGTTGATAACCGCACGCGGAGTACCCCGAAGACGTGTCGTACTGGAAACGGGACCTCGCCAGCGGGCTGATCATCCTGGTGCCCGTGCTCGTGAGCCTCTATGCCGTCTCCTGGCTGTTTCTGTTCATCGCCGGCCTCCCGCTGGTCGGCGTCATCGAGGATCCGCTGCTCCGCGTGGTCACGACTCTCGTCGTGTTCGCCGCGGCGGTGGTACTGGCGGGGATCGCGATGCGAACCGCGGCGGGCGCGCTGGTCACCGTACGGCTCGCCGACGTGATCAACCGCGTGCCGGGGCTTCGCGTCGTCTACAACGCCTCGCAGTTCGCCGTCGAGACCGCGGTGTCGGGCGACGCCGAACTCAGACAGCCAGTTCGGGTCCGAACGTGGAACGGGGTCTACATGACCGCCTTCAAGACCGGAAAACGCACCGACGACGGCAGGCTACAGCTGTTCATGCCGACGGCGCCGAACGTCACGAGCGGCTACGTGATCGAGGTCGAACCCGAGGCGGCGATCCCGACCGACGAGAGCGTCGAGGAGGCGATGACGCGGCTGCTCAGCGGCGGGTTCGGCGACCGGCGCGACCGGCGAACGTCGATCCCGGTCTACGAGGAGGGCGAGCGCGACGACGACCGGGAGGGACGGCCGGCGGCCGACGACTAGCGTCGCCCGACGACGTCCGCGACGACCGAACCGATCCCGTCCACCTCCGTTCGGACGTGGTCACCCGGCGAGATGACGCCTGCACCGGGCGTGCCGGTGCTGATCACGTCGCCGGGCTCGAGCGTCATCACCCCCGAGTGGAAGGCGACGAGTTCGCGCGGTGAGAACAGCATGTTCCTCGTCCGGTTCTCGGCGATGGCCTCGCCGTTGATGATCGTTCGAACCTCGCGATCGCCGAACTCGGGCGGCGAGTCGGGGACGGCGATGGCGGGACCGAGAACGAGGAAGCTGTCGAAGCTCTTCGCCCGCGTCAGAAAGCGCGGGTTCCGTTCCAGTACGTCCTCGGCGGTCATGTCGATCACCGGCAGGTAGCCCGCGACCACGTCGTCGACCTCCCCTTCTTCCAGATCGGAACAGTTCCGTCCGAGCACGACCGCGAGCTCCGCCTCGGCGGTGACGCGCCCGGTTCGCTCCTCGGGCGGGAGGCGGATCGGCCCGCCGGGGCCCGCCACAGCCGTCCGCGGCTTCATGAAGCTCGCGGGCTCCTCGGGGCGCTCCTCGTTGAGATCGCCCGCGTGTTCCTCGTAGTTCAGGCCGATCCCCCAGAGCTTTCCGAGCGACGAGCGCGGGATCGGAGGGCCGAACGCGATCTCCTCGGAGGGGACTCGCCGAGCGGTCGCGGCGGCCGGGTCGGGGAGTTCGCCCGCGGCCGCCGCGGGGAGGGCCGCCTCGACGCTCTCCAGTTCGGGGACGGCTGCCGCCAGCGGGACGAACCCGGTCTCGTCGCCGAGCAACGGCCTGCCGTCGACGCTCCGAGCGAGGTAGGTCGTGTTCGGGCTCATTCCCGGTCGGTCCAGAAGTCGAACGATCGACCGGGCGCGAACACGTCGAGTCCGACGGCCCGCTCGTCGCCCTCGTTCTCGACGCGGTGGGACTCCCAGGCGTCGAGCCATACCGAGTCGTACGCCGAGAGCGTTACCGAGTCGTCCTCGGTGTGGACCGTGAGCTCACCTTCGAGACAGAGACACACCTGCTCGTTCTCGTGGTCGTGCATCGGCGAGCTATGTCCGGACGGCTTCTCGAACCACTCGAAGGTAAATCGGTCGCTGCCAGCGAGAGCGCGGCGCGCCCAGCCCTCCTCGGGTTCGTACGTCTCGGCCTCGTCGAAGTCGACGGGTTCCATGTCCGAGGATCGACCACCGGCGGTAAATCGGTTTGGGAACCGGCGCCACGGCACCGTCGCTCGCGGTCTCGGTACGAACGAGGGGAACGAGTCAAGCAGACCCTCGCCGGACCCCGAAGCCGGCGTCGACGCCGGCTTCCGCGGAACGCCCGGGATTCCGGAGAGCAGGTACGGAAGCTCATCCACTCCCAGCGTGTTCGACGTCAGAGGCACCCCGGGCGGTCCGATGGAACGTGTGGGGGTCCATACTGGGATCACCCAGTGTTACGATCGACGAACTCCACCCGATTATAGTTACCCAAATGACAGAACTCGGGGAGAGAGCGGAAAACCCCCGAACGACGGATAGTTCCCATCCGGGAAGAGCGATCCGACGCGAGGGAAATGGATAAATGACGGACAATCTCAAACGGATGACGTATGTGGAAACGACAGGAATTTCACAGGGAAATTTCGGTTTATACGATTCACCGTAGTGCTTCCCAGCCCCGATGAACAGGGCAGATCCGCAACCGCTCGGTGGAGGAGTTGAACGAACGCGGCGGGGCTCGATCGATACCCGTCCTCGTGTCCGTTCGTCCGACCCCGTCTCAGAGGTTCGACGCGCCCGCGCCGCCGTCGATCGGCACCGAGACGCCGTTGACGAAGCTCGAGCGCGGCGAGGAGAGGAAGGCAACGACCTCGCCCAGCTCCATCGGATCGCCGATCCGCTCGAGGGGGATGCCCTCGCTCCAGTCCTCGAGTCCCTCCTCGTAGGAGTCGTAATCGCCGCGATCGACGGCCTGCTCGACGAGCTCTCGAATCCGGGCGGTCTCGTGTGGCCCGGGGAGGACGGCGTTCGCGCGAACCTCGGGTGCGAGCTCCGATGAGAGCGTCTTCTCGAGGCCGATGACGCTCATGCGCACCGAGTTCGAGAGCACGAGCGAGTCGATCGCCTCCTTCACGCTCCGGGAGGTGATCGTGACGAGCGTGCCGCCGTCGCCCTCGCGGAGGTGGGGCGCGGCCTCCTTCACCAGCCGAACGACGCTCATCACGAGCAGGTCGTATGCGTCGTACCAGTCCTCCTCGCTGGTCTCGAGGAACGGTCCCGAGGGCGGGCCGCCCGCGCTGGTGACCAGGTGGTCGAGACCGCCGAACTCCTCCACGGCGGTCTCGACGAGCGCCGTGATGTCGTCGGCGTCGGTCAGGTCGCCCGGCTGGGCGACGACCTCGCCCGTGGCGACCTCCTCGATCTCCTCGCGTGCCTCTTCCAGTCGGTCCTCGTCGCGGCCGTTGATCACGACGTTCGCCCCCTCACGGGCGAGCGCCGTCGCGGCGGCCTTGCCCAGACCGCTCGAGGAGGCGGTGACGAGCGCTACGTTGCCGTCGATCTGTAGATCCATGACATGGGGAGGCGCGCGAGCGATCGGCAAAAGACTTCGCGTGGCGGCAGGGTTTTATTGTGTCCGCGAGCGCCCCTCCGGTATGACCAGCGACCTGATCGATCCCACGACCAAGGAGCAGATCGTCCGTACCGCCCGAAGCGCCGTCGGCGACAGTCTCCGTTCGGTGACCTACTTCACCCGCGACGACTTCGAGCAGATCTACCTCCGCGACGACCTGGAGAAGGACGCCGACCTCTCGACGTTCATCGGCAACGAGTGGCGCGGCTTTCGCATCACGAAGGACGCCTACGAGAGCTCGGAGCTCGGAAACTACAACTACACCATCCGCGTGTTCGATCACGGCTTTCTCGTTCGGGTGACCTCCGACCGCGAGGGCGTGTTCGTCACCACCGACGGGCTGAGCATGCAGGACTTCGAGTCGCTCGCGACGGCCATCAGCGAGGTGCTCCGGTAGGCCGGTCCTCGAAGTTCGATCACGGGTCGATCCCGTTCAGAACCCGAAGTGCTCCGCTGCCGTCTCCATGTCCTTATCGCCACGGCCCGAGAGGTTGACGAGGATCGTCTCGTGTTCGTCCGCCTCGGCCAACTGGATCGCGCGTGCGATCGCGTGGCTCGATTCCAAGGCGGGGATGATCCCCTCCGTCTCGCTCAGTTCCCTGAACGCCGCCAACGCCTCCTCGTCGCTGATCCCGACGTACTCCGCCCGGCCGACCGCACGGAACATCGCGTGTTCGGGGCCGACGCCGGGGTAGTCGAGCCCCGCGGAGACCGAGTGCACCTCGACCTCCTCGTCGATCACCCGGGTGCGCATCCCGTGGATCACGTCGTCGCGTCCCTTTGCGAGCGGGGCGGCGTGGCGCGACGAGTCGCTGCCCTCGCCGCCGCCCTCCGCGCCGTAGAACGCGACGTCATCGTCGCGGAAGGCGTGAAACAGCCCGATGGCGTTCGAGCCGCCGCCGACACAGGCCACCGCCGCATCCGGGAGCGCGCCGGTTCGCTCGAGGAACTGCTCGCGTGCCTCCTCGCCGATCACCGACTGGAAATCGCGGACCATCCGCGGGAACGGATCGGGGCCGACCACCGAACCGACGAGGTAGTGGGTGTCCTCGACGTTTCCCGCGAAGTCCTCTAGAGCGGCGTCGACCGCGTCGGCCAGCCCCTTCGCGCCCCGGGTTACCTCGTTCACCTCGGCGCCCATCAGGCGCATCCGGAAGACGTTCATCTTCTGGCGCTCGACGTCCTTCTCGCCCATGTAGATCTCCGTGTCCAGCCCGAGGAGCGCGCCGACCATCGCCGTCGCGGTGCCGTGCTGTCCGGCGCCGGTCTCGGCGATGAGTCGCTTCTTGCCGGCCTTCCTCGCGAGCAGTCCCTGGCCGAGCGTGTTGTTGATCTTGTGTGCACCGCCGTGGAGCAGGTCCTCGCGCTTGAGGTAGATCTCGGCGTCGTAGCGCTCGCTCAGATTGCGCGCGTAGTAGAGCGGCGTCGGCCTCCCCGCGTACTCCTCGAGGAGATCACGGAGATCGTTTCGGAACTCGTCGGTGGCCGAGACCTCGTCGTACGCGTTCGCGAGCTGGTCGAGCGGTTCTCTGAGCGCGTCGGGGACGTGTCGTCCGCCGTAACCCTCGAAGTCGCCTTCGGACATTACTCGTTTCTCGCCTCGTCGATGCTTAAAGGGTGTTCCCCTGGAGCAGCGATACGGACGTGACCGAACGGAGAACATACCCGTCTCTCACGACGAACGCGGGTCGAAAAAGCGAGAAGAGTGAGCTCGGATCGGCGATTTCCGCCGAATGGATCAGCCCAGCGAACCTTCCATCTCGAGTTCGATGAGGCGGTTGAGCTCGACCGCGTACTCGATCGGCAGCTCCTCGGTCAGCGGCTCGATGAACCCGCTGACGATCATGCGTTTGGCGTCGTCGTCGTCCAGCCC